>JAZPYB010000025.1:0-120146 GCA_045543955.1 Eubacteriales bacterium | reverse complement strand
TGCTACTGAATAGCCGTATTCTGTAAAGAGGCTTGTTCCCTCTTCTGCTTTTTCTACGTCTGTGTTACATTGTGCGCAGAAATATTGGTGAATTGCATCTGCAAAATAGTTTGCTACTCCGTTTACCTCTGGGTAGTACTTGCCTGTTAGGTTGTCATAGTTGTGTCCTAGCGCTACTGAGCCTTCTTCTGCTACAAATGAGATCTCCTTGCCACAGAAGCAGTATGTGAAGTTGCCTGCTGGAGATGTGCAGGTTGCATCTGCGTATGCATCCTTTTTTAGATCGTGGAGATGCTTGTTCTCGGTTGTAAACTCGAATGTTGCAGGGTCTGGATGTGCTTCCCACTGAGAAAGTGCATATGTTTTTCCCGTGCTACAGAAATAGATTGTTTCATTTGTAACGTTGTAGCAGGTTCTGTCTGTTGTATCTATAATATTAACTGATGTTAAATCTTGATCAAGTGGATTAGCAAAAACATAGTTAATACCAACTGTTCTGTTTTCTCTCATGTTAAACTTTACGGTTTCCATATTACCAAGCATAACAACTGTTTTTTGGTTGTCAGTTGTACCACAGTTGTAGAAGCAACCGTCCCAAACCCAAAGCTCTGTAACTGTTTCTGGAAGAACCATTACTGGGTTTAGGTTGTAGTTACCATCAAAGCCTGTTCCACCATCCTTCTTATAGAGGAGTGTCAATGTTGATGGGAAGTAATATACATCTGGTCTTTCTGGCATTTTGAAATTATCAAACAAGAATTCGCCATTTTCGTCAAGAACGTCAAACCAATCTTGTACAAAATACATATCATCATTGTAAGCGAATGCGCCTTGTCCACCACCATTTGTTTTGAGTTCGTAAAGATTTGCTGGAAGATATACTGCATATAGTCCCTTACAGTTTTTAAATCCACGGTCAGGAATCATAGTGCAATTATCAGGGAAAGCAACCGCCTTTAGCTTTTCATTGTTTGAGAATACCTCACAGCTTGGCAATTCAAGCTTTGAATCTCTTGGGAATGAAACGAACTCAAGGCTGTCCATTGAATGAAATACTGATTGTAATAGCTTTGTAGAGGATGCAGTAAACTTAATCGCTTTTATTGAATCACAGTTTTGGAATGCGCTATTTTCGAAATAAGTATAACTTAACTCAATTACTCCATCATTTCTTGCAGAAGAAATAGTTTTTAGTGCATTACAATTTATAAACGCGCTATTACCTACCTCTTTACAGTTCGGGAATGCCTCTACGATATTTACGCTTTCAAGACTTGTGCAAGAATTAAACGCGTTGTTATTAATCTTTGTAATAGCAGGTGAAATACCGAGAGTTAATGAGGTTAGAGCTTTACAGTTTTGGAATGTACCGCTCAAGTTGTTGTTATTTTTGAACACGAATGAATCAATATTATAGATTGTTGTAAGCTTTTCGCATGAATGGAAAAAGCAATTTACATTTGAGCCCGTATCAATTGAAGTTGAATTTGGTTGTAAATAAATTTCAATTACATTTGAAAATCCATAGAATTTTTGTGTACCATCGCTATTCAAAAATACTGTATTGTATGGCAACTCAATACGGTATATATTGCTAACAGTCCAGTTAGGGTTAGTTTGGGTTGCTGCTTCCATAGCACTGTTAAGGCTGGATAGGTCGTATGACCACAATGTCTTTCCACCAGAGCCATAAATTCTTGTGCTTGAATAAACATATGCAGTTGGGAAGGTGTAGAAGGTTGTACCATCACCGATTACTACCCTTGCATAGGTTTCTCCTGCTTCATCAATGTATGGTGAGAAGCCGTTTTGATTATCGGTTCTACCAACGGTAATGCTTTCGTCAAAGAATGAAAGCTCACCATAAGCGTTTGTGTCTTGTGGTTTCAATGCAGTTTCTGCACTTACCGTAATTGCAAACAAGCATGCAAGCACTGCTACTATTGAAAGAACAAGTAGAATTTTCTTTTTCATGTGCATTCTCCTTAAGAATATAAATTTACATCTATATTATATCATACGAACATAAACAATTCAAGTGCCAACTATTACAAATTTTGGCAAAGTAAATTGTGCAAGTTGCACAATGTAATTCTTTGGTGTGTTACTTCGCAAGCGGAAAAGTCCATACAGGAGACTTTGTTTTTCGGGACGTCGTGACGCCTTCCCCTACTGGGGACAAAGTCATCACGAAGGTAAAAATATGATGCGTAACAATCAAAAAAGTCGCACACGTGGTGCGACTTTTTATATTTTACAAAGTTTTCGCTTTAGAAATAATCCCTCAGTCACTATCGTGACAGCTCTTCTAACGCACGCCCTATTGGTGCCTTTACAAAGGAGCCTTTTGGGTGCGACTTTTTAGGCTTTCATCAGTCAAATGCGCGTTTTTTGCTTTGAATATAGTCATCAATTGCATTAGCAGCGGTTTTGCCTGCTCCCATTGCCAAAATTACAGTTGCAGCACCTGTTACAGCATCGCCACCTGCATAAATGCCTTCCTTCGAGGTAAGGCCATTTTCGTCAACTATGATTCCACCCCAATATTCAGTTGCAAGTCCTTCAGTTGTTGACTTAATGAGTGGGTTTGGAGATGTACCAAGGGACATAATTACACAGTCAACATCAAGAACGTGCTCGCTTCCCTCTTTTACAACTGGGCGACGACGACCACTTTCGTCAGGTGCACCAAGCTCCATTTCAACGCATTTCATACCGCCAACGCTCATATTTCCAGGGCTTCTTGGATTTTCCTTATCAATAAAAGGTAAAATTTCTGTTGGGTTAGTTAGAGTTTTAAAGATAATGCCCTCTTCAATTGCGTGTTCAACCTCTTCCTTTCGAGCAGGAAGCTCTTCCATACCACGACGATAAACGATATAGACCTCTGCGCCCATACGTCTTGCGCATCTTGCCGCATCCATAGCAACATTTCCGCCGCCTACAACAGCAACCCTTGTATAAGACATAATAGGAGTATCGCTTTCAGTTTTATATGCTTTCATTAAATTAATTCTTGTAAGATACTCATTTGCTGAGAAAACGCCCTTTAGGTTTTCTCCTGGAATACCCATAAATTTAGGAAGACCTGCGCCAGAGCCGATAAACACTGCCTCGTAACCGTATTCGCGCATCAGTTCTTCAATTGAAAGGGTTTTGCCAACAACGATATTTGTGTTGATTTTTACACCGAGATCCTTTAATCCGTCAATTTCTTTTTTAACAACGTCCTTTGGGAGACGGAATTCGGGAATACCATAAACCAAAACGCCACCCGCTGTATGTAAAGCCTCAAAAATAGTAACATCATAGCCTCTTTTTGCAAGGTCGGATGCACAGCTAAGTCCCGCAGGTCCTGAGCCGATAATTGCGACCCTGTGTCCGTTTTTAAGTGGTTTTTGCGTTGTTTTTTTAGCATTTTTATTGTGATAGTCAGCAACAAAGCGTTCAAGTCTGCCTATTGCAACCGGTTCACCCTTAATTCCTCTTACGCAACGTCCCTCACATTGATTTTCCTGTGGGCAAACGCGACCACAAACAGCAGGGAGAGATGATGATTTTAGAATGATTTCGTATGCCTCTTCAAATTTACCCTCTGCTACCTTTGCGATAAAGTCAGGGATCATAATTTTAACAGGACACCCATTCATACACATTTTGTTTTTACAGTTAAGGCATCTTTTTGCCTCATCAATTGCCTGCTCCTCTGTATAGCCAAGAGCAACCTCGCTGAAGTTTTTAATTCTCTCCTCTGGAGATTGAGTAGGCATTGGATTTTTAACAAGCGACATATTTGGCATATTACTTTACCTCCTCGCTTGATTTTGCTTTTTTAAAGAGGTTGCAAGCTTCCTCATATTTATGCTTTTCAAAATCTCCATAGAGATTCGAGCGAGACATAGCCTCGTCAAAATCTATTAAGTGTCCGTCAAATTCGGGACCATCAACGCAAGCAAACACCATTTTGCCACCAACGCTTAAACGACATCCACCACACATACCGGTTCCATCAATCATAATTGGGTTCATTGACGCCACTGTCTTAATTCCGTATTCCTTTGTTAAAAGGCAAACGAACTTCATCATAGGCAAAGGGCCTATTGTGATAACCTCGTCATATTTTTCGCCACTCTCTATTAGCTTTTTTAAAGCGTCAGTAACAAGTCCCTTTTCTCCCGCTGAGCCATCATCACTCATTAGGACAAATTTAGAGGATGCTTTTTTAAACTCTTTTTCCAGAATTACTAAATCCTTGTTTCTGAAGCCACAAATTGCGTGAACCTCACAACCGAGTGAATGAAGCTTTTTGGCAACTGGATATGCGATAGCACAGCCAACGCCACCACCAACAACTGCAACCTTTTTAAGTCCATCTGTGTGGGTTGCCTTGCCGAGTGGCCCTACAAAATCATTAAGATACTCTCCCTTTTCCATTGTGGAAAGCTTATAGGTTGTGCCACCTACAATCTGGAATATTATAGTAACACTTCCCTTTTTTCTATCAAAATCTGCTATTGTTAGAGGTATTCTTTCTCCGTTTTCATCTGTGCGAAGAATAATAAATTGTCCCGGCTCTGCTTTTTTTGCAACAAGAGGAGCATCTATTTCCATTAACACAACTGTTGGGTTTAATACCTTTTTGGTTAAAATCTTATACATTTTTCTTTCCTTGTTAATTAAATTTTGCGACACAGGGTGCGCTTTTATGTATTATCGTAGGTTGCCTTTGAAAGCTTTTTGCGTAAAACCTGATAAAAGCTTTGATTTGTAACCTTGATTATTTTTGCGTATTCGATATTACGCCCAATTCTTATAATGTCACCATCATTTAATGTGAATGCATCATCGCCATCTATTTGAAGTGCAGGATTGCCTGTCTTTACGATGCTATCAACAATCACTTTGATTTCTATTTTGTCATCTCCATTCGCAACCAAGGACGAGCGTGGGAAATACTTAGGCGAAATCGGTGTCAAAACAATATTAGACGAATTAGGTGTCAGCACAGGACCACCAGCTGACAAGTTATACGAGGTTGAGCCTGTTGGGGTTGCAACTATGAGTCCGTCGCCAACTACCGTTTGAGTGAGCATACCATTGATAAAAAGCTCTGCAGTAAATGCCTTTAAAAGCGTTGATCGATAAAATGAAGCCTCATTTAATGCGACAAAGGAATATACGCTTTTGCCCTCTCTTATAACCTCGCCTGAAAGCATCATACGGTTTTCAAGCGCATATTTACCTGACACGATTTTATCAATAGCTTCTATAGCTGTATCTGGGTTACATTCAGTTAGATAGCCGAGATGACCAAAATTAATTCCAAGCATAGGAATGTCGAATTTATATAACTTTTTGCAAGCACGCAAAAGTGTGCCATCGCCACCGAGAACAAGTGCAAAGTCCACCTTTTCTGTAGGCGTCTCATTCTCTTTTAATACAGAAACTGAGTAACCATTTTTCTCTAAAAGCTCAATTGCAATTTTTGAAAACTGCATACTTTCTTCCTTTAGATAGTTAGGTATGATTATCGCCTTCTTCACGTTGCCTGCCTCCCACTAATTTAATATTATAGTGTGAATATTATACCACGCAATAATATTTTTGTCAATCAAATTTTATTTTTTGTCGACAAACAATGTTTTTAACACAAAAAACGGACACAGGGGTGCCCGTTTTTTAATTTAGTTTACCGACAGATAATAGTCGTATGCGTGCTGAACAGCTTCAAGAAGCTGGATAAGCTCCGCACGCGTTAAGCTGTTTGCGTTTTGAATTTTAACCTCCTGTGCACCATTTCCTATATAGCAATATGGTTTAATTTGGTCAAATGCATATTTTAAGTCATCATATCCGGGATTAAACTTGTTTGCAGAATTATCGGACTCAATCCATCTACCATTATTATGCACATAGCTATAAAGAATGTTACACACCGGCTTTAGAAGCTTACTGCTATTGTTGTTTACTGCGTTATAAAACTCCTGGTCATTGGTAGAAAGAAGCTCTTCTATTGAGTCAAGCTGGTCAAAGTTTGTTCCCTGCTCATATCCAACCTTATATGAAATACCATCTGTTACTTCATACTGTTTTGCGGTTGCATCCCAGCTTGTAACGCTAAAGCCATTGTTTTCAGAATCATATTTATTGGTTGTGCAAGTACCCTCATAAAGCTCACCGATTTGATACCAAACCCCATTTTTGCAGGTATACGATACTGCAAACACCGTTGCTTCTCCACCGTCTAATGGATCTGTTGTAATATATACCGTGTATTCACAGCCCGATGGCGCACCCGAGCTATAGCTGTCACCAGTGTTTTCATTTCCGTCAACATCTCGTCTGCTAACCATAATAGTAACAGGAGTCGGCGTACCATCTACATCAATCATAATGTCCTTGCCAAAAAGACGGTCAAATATCGCTTCATCATTTCCTATATTACCAATTTCGGTAGTGCCATCGCTTTTGTATTTACTATCGAACACACTAGACAAATAATTATATCCGTTTTCGGATGTTTTATCATTAAGTATTTTTAAAAACTCATCCTGAACAGCATCCATATGCAAGCCGAATTGAAAATTAACCAAATTTTCTAATCCGTAGCCTTTTGCACCCGAGCCAAAACGATAAGTAACATATACGGTTCTCATTGTTTGCGGAGGAATCCAGTCGTATTCATTAAACGTATTTGTTGTATCGTTCAAATGGTCCTTTGTCACAATGAAAATTCCGTTTGTCTGCCCTATTTTATCATTGTCTCCAATCTCTGTAAGAAAATCTGTTCCCAAATACCAATATGTTATATCCGTATTGTTATGCAATATAATTTCATACGTTATGCTTGCATCTCCCCCACTGTAAGAATCTACATCTGTTTTGAAGTTGGTGGGTTGAATATATGTATAAAGATTGCTTCTTGCAAAGCTTGTTGAAACAAGTGAGGCTCCACAAATATAAACACCTTCAAATGGCGGGGGGGTTGTTTCGGCTGTTCCATTAATAACCATAACATTTGAAACTGCGGCAAATCCGATCGAAATGAATGTGAACATAATCACTAAGGATATTGCTATACCAAATTTAGTTATTTTTCTCATAACCGTCCCCCTTTCGGTTTTTTATTTCATTATACCATATTTTTTAAATTTATCAACTAAAATTTATAAAATAAAATAAAATGAGCGTGAACACAAAAATGTGTTCTACGCCCCTTAAAAAATTATTTTTTATCAAATGACGGGTTATAGCCATAGAAATTTTTAGAATCCATATGGTCTTGAGCTATGCGCAAGGCATCGGCGAAGCGCTGATAGTGAACGACCTCGCGAGCGCGCAAGAATTTAATAGCGTCGCAAACATCCGGATCGTCAACAAGTCTTAAAATGTTATCGTAGGTTACTCTTGCCTTTTGCTCAGCCGCCAAGTCTTCGTTTAGGTCTGCTAGCACATCTCCCTTGGATTGGAATTGCGCAGCTGTGTAAGGATAGCCACTTGCAGCCACCGGATAAATACCGGTTGTGTGGTCAACAAAGTAGGTATCAAATCCGCTCTTCTTTATTTCATCATAGCTTAGGTTTCTTGTGAGCTGATAAAGTATAGCTGATATCATTTCGAAATGAGCAAGCTCCTCAGTTCCAACATCGGTTAAAATACCAACGACCTTATCGTATGGCATGGCAATTCTTTGTGTTAGGTATCTGAGAGAAGCCCCGATCTCACCATCGGGTCCGCCAAGCTGACTGACTATGATATTTGCATACTTGGGATTAGGATTTTTGATTTTTACAGGATACTGTAGCTTTTTTTCGTACTGCCACATATTATTTGCCCTCCTTATTTAGCTGCCAAGGCCAAGGTCCATTTGTCCATTCCCAAGAGCCTGCTGTCATTGGTGCTGTTATTGGTCCAAATTTAGATTCATATTCCGCCTTTGTCTTAGCCTCAAGGCTTTTATACTTATTGTAGTTAGCAAGTGCATCCTTTGAATCAGGATAGGCATCTAAATATAACAATGTGTCATAAACCATAAAGGAATAGGTTTGAAGCTGTCTTAATAGGCGTTCTTTATTTCTGTTGTTATCAATAAGCATTAAAAGCACCCCTCTCCTGTATCATTTTTACCTCTGCATGAGCCTCTAGTAAAGGGCTTGTGAAGCTGTTCAAAAATTGTTCCATTGATCAATGCGATTTCGGGATCGAATATACTTTCAAACTCTTGCTTTGGCGCATAAACCATTGCTAAGCTACGACTATTTTGGACACTTCCCGCACTATTTTGTGAATTCACATCACATCTTGCACCATTTTGATAAGCATTTTGGCTATGTGAGGTGTATTTTTCGACACTTCTTGAAGAATTTTGCATACAAGAGCCGCTATTTTGGCCTCTTTGTCCGTTTAAGCCAAGAAAACGTGTGAAGTCCTCAAAATCATTTCTTTGGTTATTCCTATTTGAATTCAATCTCATATTGTACTCCGTTCTGAACGGCATAAAACCAAATAGTGATATAGCCGTTCATTACATAATATGACATTTTTCGCCCTTCGGACACAGTTTATATATTTTATACAATTATTTTTGGGTTTGGGTATTCCTTTTCTGTATTATTGGTGCTATAATATACATATAGTTTCAATTCTTGCTATGAATGAAGGAGAATAATTTATGAGAATTGTCATCATCGGACTTGGTACTGTTGGAAGAACTGTGCTAAAGAGTCTATCCGGCAAGGGCCACACAATCACTATAATTGACGAGGACAAGGACAAGGTTGAAAGCCTTATTGAAAGATATGACGTTTTTGGCATTGTTGGAAATGGTGCATGTAGAGATATTCAAAAAGAAGCTAATATGCAGGATGCAGATTTAGCTATTGCTCTTGCACATAGTGACGAATTAAACGTATTTGCTTGTCTTGTTGCTAAAAATTTAGGTGTCCAAAACACCATTGCTCGTGTAAGAAATCCTGACTACTCAAAGCAAATTATGGAAATGAAGGACCAGCTTGGTATTTCTATGATCGTTAACCCCGAAAAGGAAACTGCTAATGAAATCTTCAACTTAATAAACTTGCCTTCTGTTGCTAATGTTGAGCACTTTGCAAATGGCAGAGCCTTGCTTGTTGAGGTAGTAGCAGAAAAAAACTGTAAGCTAGTTGGCGAAACTCTTTTCTCGCTCGGTAGAAAGCTAAACACAAGGGTGCTTGTTTGTGCGGTGCAAAGAGGTAATGAGGTTTTAATTCCTTCTGGTAACTTTAGATTTACCGAGGGCGACAGAATTCACTTTACATCAGATGCTAACTCCTTACGTGACTTCTTGGCTGAAGTTAACCTTGAAAAATCTCCTTTTAAAAATGTTATGATAGTTGGCGAGGGAAAGATTCCTTTCTATCTTGCCGAGAAGCTTTCCGAAAAGAAATTCAACCTAAAGCTGGTAGCTTCAGATAAGACAACAGCCGAGGAATTTGCCGAGGCGCTTCCTCATACCACCGTTGTTTTTGGAAATGGAACTCAGCACGACCTTCTAGTTGAAGAAGGAATTGAGGCAATGGATGCTTTCGTTGCTCTTACAGATATTGACGAGGAAAATATGATAGTTTCAATGTTCGCAAACAAAATGAACGTTAAAAGAACTATCACTCAAATAAAAAGCGATGACCTTTACGATATGCTTAGCGAGCTTGGTATTGAAAACAATGTTTCTCCTAAGAACATCGTTGCTAACAAGATTATAAGCTATATTCGTGCTTATGCAAACAAAAGAGGAAGCAACATTTTAACTCTTTATCGTCTCGTTAACAATCAGGTTGAAGCGCTTGAATTCACCGCAAGAAAATGGGAAAAGTTCTACGATACGCCACTTAAAACCCTTAGAATCAAAGAAAATTGTCTTATCGCTTGTATCATACGCAAGGACGAGGTTATCATCCCCGATGGTAACTCAACAATCACACTTGGAGACAACGTAATTGTTGTAACAACTCACAAGAACTTTGACGACTTAAATGATGTTTTTGAATAAGGTGGCTATTTATGAATTATAAACTACTAGGCAAAATACTTGGCAAAATTATGATTTTGGAAAGCATTTTGATGATGGCGCCATTAGCAGTTAGTATCATTTATAAGGAATACAGCAAAAACACCTTCATAGGAAGTGCTGTTGTTGATGGCTCGCTTGTTCAAAATTATGGTGGAATTAAATATATTCTTGCCTTTGCCATTCCAATCGTCGTTTTGCTGACATTAGGAATTTTATTACAGTTCCCTAAGCCCGAAAGGAAATCTCTTTATCAAAAAGAGGGCTTTGCCCTTGTTGCTATGGTTTGGATTGTAATGACACTTTTCGGCGCGCTTCCATTTATTATCAACGGCAACATTCCAAATTATATTGATGCTTGCTTTGAAATTATGTCCGGCTTTACTACGACAGGCGCAAGCGTAATTGATAATATTACTCTTATGTCGCACTCCACCCTGTTTTGGCGTAGCTTTTCACACTGGATTGGTGGTATGGGTATTCTTGTATTCGTTCTTATTTTCATTCCAGAAAGCAAAGACGGCTCTGCCATGCACCTTCTCCGTGCTGAATCACCAGGACCTCAGGTTGGTAAGATTGTTTCAAAAATGAGAGCTACTGCAAGAATTTTGTACCTTATTTATCTAGGTATGACTGTTATCTTGGCTTCCATTCTTATGATGGGTCCACTGATTGACACTAGTGCTGCCCTACAGGCTACTGGCATTGATTACAGTGGGGACAAAATATTCCACGCTTTGCTTACCGCCTTTGGCTGTGCGGGTACGGGTGGCTTTGGCTCCATCCCTAACAGCTTACAATATTTTACGCCATTTGCACAATACACTGTTTCTATTGCACTGCTCTTATTCGGTATAAACTTTACTATGTACTACTTGATTTTGATAGGCAAAATCAAGGATGTTTTCCGCAGTGAAGAAATTAAAACATATTTTTCTATAATTATTGCGGCTGTTGGACTCATTTTTATTTCGTTAAAGCTAAGTGGCTTAATAGACTCATTTGCGATACCACAGGATTACACAACAGAGGAGGCATTTAGGCATTCGCTTTTCCAGGTGGCTTCCATCCTTACCACCGCGGGATTTTCCTCAACTGATTTTGACGTTTGGCCCATGCTTGGCAAAATGGTTCTTGTAATTTGTATGCTAATGGGTGCTATGGCTGGTTCAACCGCAGGCGGCATCAAAACATCCCGTATTGTTATGGCTGTTAAAGGCTCATACATAAACATAAGAAAGCTTATAAATCCAAGGTACGTTCCTAAGGCAAAGTTTGAAGGCAAGTTGCTTGAGGAAAAGACTATAAATGATGTATTTGCATTTATTACAATGTATGCGGGCGTATTCGTTCTTGCAATGCTCATTATATCTTTTGACCCAGTCAATGGCACTACTGTGATTATCAATTCCGATGCTGGTGCCGGGCGTGAGGTTACGCATGGGTTCTTCTCAAACTTTTCAGCCGTCGCCTCTTGTATGTCAAATATAGGTCCCGGCTTTGAAGCGGTAGGACCTTATGCAAGCTTCTCAGGCTATAACTGGTTCTCTACTCTAATTTTAACTTTGACAATGCTTATAGGCAGACTTGAAATACTTCCTGTATTTATCTTGTTTAGCCCACGCACATGGAAAAAAATATAACTAAAAAGGGGCTTTCAAAAAAGCCCCTTTACTTTTTTATCAACTAATGGTATAATTAATTAAAATACTTTTATAGGAGCATTTATATGAAGGGTAAATTTAAAATTTCTCCTGCACAAATCACCGTGTTTGGGTTTTTATTATTAATTCTTCTTGGCACACTGTTGCTTTGTCTGCCCTTCGCCAGCACCGGAGACAGCGTTCATTTTGTTGATGCTTTATTTACTGCAACAAGCGCAACATGTGTTACCGGTCTTTCAACTGTAACAACGGCGACACAATGGACATTATTTGGTAAAATTGTTATAATTTGCATGATACAAATTGGTGGTATTGGATTTATGACATTTATGTCATTGACCACTATTGTTAAAAAAAGCGCTAGCTTATCAAAAAGAAAGCTTCTTATGCAATCCGCCGGTTCTATAGAATTAAACGGAGTAATAAAGCTAATTCGTCGAGTTTTGGTTGGTACTTTTTTGATTGAGGGTGTGGGTGCTCTAATTTTATCAATCAGCTTTTGGGTTAAGGGCTTTTCCCTTTTGAAGGGACTTTGGTATGGTGTATTCCATTCGATTTCTGCTTTTTGTAACGCAGGCTTTGATATTTTGGGAGACAGCTCGTTGATTGATTACAACAGTGAACCTGTTATATTAATCACTATAGCCTTACTAATTATAATAGGTGGTATTGGGTTCTTGGTTTGGGGAGATTTCACAGCCCATGGTCTTAAATTAAAAAAATACCAATTCCATAGTAAAATAGTTATCACAACAACAGCGCTTTTACTTGTTGGCGGAACTTTGATATTTTACTTTACCGAGCGAAATCACGCCCTCGCTCACTTTAACGAAGGCGAAAGATGGTTGAATGCATTTTTTGAATCAGTCACATTACGCACTGCCGGATTTGCTTCTTTTGATCAAGCGGCTCTTTCTGATGGTGGCTCGTTTGTTTCATACATTCTTATGCTTATTGGAGGCTCTCCAGGTTCGACCGCAGGTGGTATTAAAACAGTTACATTTGCAGTTGTTATTTTGAATGCAATAAGCTTCGCTCGTAACAAAGAGAGCATCACTATATTTAAAAAGCGTATTCACGATTCAATAGTTAAGCACGCGTGTGCTATAATCACTATTTACCTTGCCGCAATCTGTTTTACAACTGTAATCATTGCAATTTTAGAGCCTTTTTCGCTTAATGATGTTATATTTGAGGTGGTTTCAGCAATTGGTACCGTTGGCCTTACCAAGGGCATTACCTCCTCCTTATGTATTACTTCAAAGGTGATTTTGTGCTTGGCTATGTTCTTTGGACGTATGGGAGGTCTCACGCTATTACTGGCTATTGCCGAGCGACACAATTTTGTTAAGATAGAAAGACCTTATGATAAGGTATTAATTGGATAAAATAATAAGGAGTTTTTATGAAAGCTAAATCAGTTTTAATTATTGGAATGGGTCGTTTTGGAAGACACCTTGCACTTCGTATGATAGATCTGGGCAATGATGTTATGATTATTGACAAGGATTCTTCAATTATTGATATGATGTCATCAAAATGCCCAGATGCTAATATAGGAGATTGTACAAATGAAAACGTTCTAAAGGCATTGGGTGTTAATGCATTTGATATATGCTTTGTCACTATAGGAGAGAATTTTCAATCCTCTCTTGTCATTACCTCTCTTCTAAAATCACTTGGGGCAAAATGCGTTGTTGCTAAGGCTAATCAAACAATTCAAGCTGATTTGCTTCGCAAAATCGGCGCAGACGAGGTTATTTATCCAGAAAAGGAAATTGCTGAAAAGGTTGCTATTCGCTACAACTCTGACAATATTTTTGACTTTATTCCTCTAACAAGTGAATTCTCAATTTATGAGGTGCCCGTTTTGCGCGAATGGGTTGGTAAGACCATTATTGAAGTAAATGTTCGTAAAAACTACAACATAAGCATTGTTGCAATTAAATCTGGCAATACTCTAAATCCTGTGCCAAGTCCTGACTATGTGTTTAATCGTGATGACCATATAGTTATTATTGGTCAAGCGAGTGATGTTTTTAAAATCACTTCAAAAGCATAAAAAAAATGCTGTCCCGAGGGACAGCATTTTTCTTTTACTAAGCTAAATTAGATTTCTGCGAAGTACTTAATTGTACGAACCATTTGGCTTGTGTATGAGTTTTCGTTGTCATACCATGAAACAACTTGTACTTGGTATGTGTCGTCATCAATCTTAGCTACCATTGTTTGTGTAGCGTCGAAAAGTGAACCATAGCTCATACCGATAACGTCGCTTGAAACGATTTCATCAGTATTGTAGCCGTAGGAAGCAGAAGCTGCTGCCTTCATAGCTGCATTGATGGAATCCTTTGTAACGTCTGTTCCCTTAACTACTGCAACGAGGATTGTTGTTGAACCTGTGCAAGTAGGAACTCTTTGTGCAGAACCGATAAGCTTGCCGTTGAGCTCAGGAATAACAAGACCGATAGCTTTAGCTGCGCCTGTTGAGTTAGGAACGATGTTTTGAGCACCAGCTCTAGCTCTTCTTAGGTCACCCTTTCTGTGAGGACCGTCAAGAATCATTTGGTCGCCTGTGTAAGCGTGAACTGTTGTCATGATACCACTTTGAATTGGGTATGTGTCGTTAAGAGCCTTAGCCATTGGAGCTAGGCAGTTTGTTGTACAAGAAGCAGCGGAAATGATAACGTCGTCCTTGTCAAGTGTATTTTCGTTAACGCCATAAACGATTGTCTTAAGGTCGTTACCAGCTGGAGCTGAGATAACTACCTTCTTAGCGCCTGCGTTGATATGAGCCATTGACTTGTCCTTTGAGCAGTAGAAACCTGTGCACTCAAGAACTACGTCAACACCGAGCTCACCCCATGGGCAGTTTGCAGCGTCTTTTTCTGCATAGATTTTGATTGTTTTGCCGTTTACTGTGATGCTGTCCTCTGTGTTTGTAACAGTATCTGCGTAAGCGTACTTACCTTGTGCTGTGTCATACTTTAGAAGATGAGCAAGCATCTTTGGGCTGGTAAGATCGTTGATGGCTACGATTTCGTAACCTTCTGCACCGAACATTTGTCTAAAAGCAAGACGTCCGATACGGCCGAAGCCATTAATAGCAACTTTAACTGACATTGTGAAATTCCTCCGAATTTTTTTAAATGTGTATGGAATATTTTCCCTACCATCTACATATTTTATACCATTTTTATAAAATATACAAGTGTTTTTTGCAATTTTGTCAATTTTTTCGTTTTTTATCTTTTTAAAAACTCTTTTTTGGTCATTTTATCCAAAACTTGCAAACAAAATTCTTATAAGACTATATTTTCATTTGACATATAGAATATTTTTTGTTATAATGTATTCTGTAATGATATGCAAATGGAGGATTTTGTGGTGATATTTAAGAGCCTTATTGGAAATGAAGACATTAAAAACACCCTAGGTGCTGCCATAAAAAGCTCTACCTTTTCGCACGCATACATTATCGAAGGACAGAAGGGGTCTGGTAAGCATACTGTGGCAAGGCTTGCCTCTGCTGCTATTATGTGCAAGGACGGATTTCCTTGTGAAAAATGCATAAGCTGTCAAAAAATTTTGCACGACAACTGTGTTGATGTGCGATTTTATACGGTTTCTAAGGTTGACGAGGTACGTGCGGTTATTAGCACAATTTACGAAAGCACTACCGAATGCGAATACAAGGTTATTGTATTTAATGACGCTGACAAGATGAATCCAAAGACACAAAACGCCTTGCTTATTTCTCTCGAAGAGCCTCCTAAAAATGTTATATTTTTCCTTTTGTGTCAGGATGCAGGAGCTTTGCTTGAAACTATTCGCTCACGCGCTCAAATTTTGAGGACAAAGCCTCTTAGTGAGGACGAAATTTATAATTACATAAAAAAGAATATAAGCTATACAATTTCCGACGAGGAGCTAAAGGAAATAATTATTGCATCGTCAGGCTCGCTCGGATATGCACTTGATATGCTCGACCAAGACAAATCAGAGGAGCTTATTAAAGCCCGTACGCAAGCTAAGAGCTTTGTTCTTGCACTTTTAAATTCAGATGCCGAAGCAGCAAGTATTGCTAACTCTATGTTTTCCTGGCAAAGAGACAAGCTCAAGGAAATTCTTTTGCTTTGTCTTTCAGTTATAAGAGACTTGATGCTTATTAAAAAAGCTAATGATTTTTCTTTGATATTTTTCACTTCACACAAAGAAGCTAAGGAATTTTCTTCCCCACATAGCTTGAAAAAGCTATTAAATTTAAAGGATGCTATTGAAGTAGCCATTGATAGCTTATTAATAAATGCATCCGTTCCAGGGGCTTTATGCTCCATAATTGCACAAACCAAAAAGAAAGGCAGATAAAAATGGCTGAGGAAATAAAAAACGAAAAAATGGTTGAGGTTATTGGTATTCGCTTTAAGGAAAGTGGTAAAACCTATTACTTCGAGCCAAATGGAAATATTGCTAAAATAAATGACTATGCAGTTGTTGAAACATCACGTGGACTTGAATTTGGCAAGGTTGCAGCGGAAAACAAACTAGTGCCAGAGAGCGAGCTCGTTCCACCTCTCCGTCCAGTTGTGAGAATTGCAAGCGAAAAGGATTTAAAGACAAACGAGCAAAACAAGAAAAAGGCCGAAGAAGCTTTCAAGGTTTGCCAAGCAAAAATTGCATCTCACGAGCTTGAAATGAAGCTTGTTGAAGCTGAATATACCTTTGATGCTTCAAAACTTACATTCTATTTCACAGCTGATGGAAGGATTGACTTCCGTGACCTTGTAAAGGATCTTGCATCTACCTTTAAAACCAGAATTGAGCTTCGTCAAATAGGCATACGCGACGAAACAAAGTTTATGGGTGGCTTAGGAATTTGCGGTCGTCCATTCTGCTGTAGCACATTTTTACCAGACTTTTGTCAGGTTTCAATAAAAATGGCAAAGGAGCAAAGCCTATCGCTTAATTCCTCCAAAATTTCAGGTGCTTGTGGCAGACTTATGTGTTGCTTGCGTTTTGAGCATGATACATATGTTCAAGAAATCAAAATGACTCCACCTGTTGGCGCCTTTGTAAAAACACCAGACGGAAATGGCGATATTGTTGAAGCTTCTCCCATTGCCGGAACTGTAAAGGTTAAATTTGGAGATGCAATTCGTACATACAAAAGAGATGATGTAAAGGTGATCAATCCACCTAAGCAAAACGCAAAGGAAGAAAGCGAAGCTGACGAATAAATTAATGGGCTGTGCATATATTTTAAATGCACGCCCTTTATTTTGGCATATATTGGGTTACTTTGAGAAAATAAGATGTGTAGCTCAATAAAAATTTGTCGAACCTTATTGACAAATGATTTTTTTGTGCTACAATAAAAGTGTAAAAATTTTATGGAGGTGTTTATCGTGGCTTATAAGATTACAGATGATTGCATCGCTTGTGGCGCTTGTGCTGACGCTTGTCCTTGCAGTTGTATCACAGAGGGTGACGGCATTTACGTTATCAACGCTGATGAATGTATTTCTTGTGGTGCTTGCGCAGGTAACTGTCCTGTTAATGCTCCTGTTGAGGAATAATTTTCTGTACATAAAGACAGGTTACTTATTATAAATGGAAAGATAATGAGTATAACATAGCTTTACTATGTATAACCTTTAAAGAGTACGATTAGTTTGGGCCTTTGCACTCATTTGCAAAGGTCCTTTCTTTTAAACACGATACTAAAATACTATGATTTTAAATGAGACTGAAAGAATAAACGAAATAAATGAAAATTTAAAGCTGATAGAAAACAAGGAGTCATTAACATTTGGCACTGATGCCTACCTGCTCTCTGCTTTTTTGCCTTCTCGCATTTCAAGGGTTGGAGTTGAGCTTGGTTGTGGCTCAGGTGTTATTTCACTATTAGCTTTATCACGCAAAAAAGCTCGACACGTGTACGGAATTGAGGTTCAAGAGGCGATTGCAGATATAGCAAAAAGAAATGCTCTGATGAATGGATTTTCCGAAAAATTCACTGTTATATCAAATGACTTGCGCGAGCTTAATACAAGTGATACAGACGGTGAGGTTGATTTTGTTTTCTCAAATCCCCCATATATGAAGGCTGATTCGGGCAAATTAAATCAAAATGAGCATAAAAACGTTTCGCGCCACGAGATTTTTGGCAATATTGGGGATTTTTGTGCTTGTGCAAAGAAAATTTTGAAGCACGGCGGAGATTTTTATGTTGTCTATCGTCCCGATCGCTTGGCTGACTTGATTTACGCTTTAAAATGCAATAGCTTAGAACCAAAACGAATACTATTTATTCACGCAAATTCGCACACTCCCCCTTCTCTTTTGCTAGTTTCTGCAAAAAAGGGTGGAAAAAGCGGAATGGTAATTGATGCACCTATATATATCTACAAGGATGGCACAACAGAATACACAGATGAATTTTCAAAAATATATGAGGAATGTCAAATTAAAGGATGGAAAGCAAAATGAGAAATAAAGAGCCAAGAAATGCCTTTCACGAGGACAAAAACAAAATAGTTGGCGGAACTCTATACTTAGTTGCTACTCCAATCGGCAATCTTTCTGATATTACAGAAAGAGCCTTAAAGGTTTTGTCTGAGGTTGATTTTATCGCTGCCGAGGACACAAGAAACTCCGGCAAGCTACTTGCTTACTTTGGGATTTCCAAGCCTATGGTTAGCTATTTTGAGCACAACAAAAGAGAGCGTGGCGAGGTTATTTTAGCTCGTCTTTTAGCTGGGGAATCTTGTGCGCTCATTACCGATGCCGGCACTCCTGCAATATCCGATCCAGGTGAGGACCTGGTTGTTTTGTGTGCAGAAAATGGTGTGCCAGTAACCTCTATACCCGGTTGCTCAGCAGTTGTTAACGCACTTGCGCTGTCCGCTTTGCCAACTGGCAGATTTTGCTTTGAAGGATTTCTAAGCACCAACAAAAACGAACGTTTTTCACGCTTAAACGAGATAAAAAGCGACACTCGTACGACTATTTTTTACGAAGCGCCACATAAATTGACAAAGACACTTGATGACATTTTCGAGGTTTTTGGAGAGAGAAAAATCGCTCTTTGTCGAGAGCTAACAAAGCTTAATGAGGAAATTTTGCGTACAACTCTTTCTGGTGCTATTGAATATTACAAGGAGAATGCACCAAGAGGTGAGTATGTTTTGGTTATCGAGGGTGCATCTGCCTCTCAAATAAATGAGGATGCATTTTGGAAGGATATGTCAATTGACGAGCACTTAGAATATTATCTTTCAAGCGGTCTAAAGAAAATGGACGCAATAAAGGCTGTTGCAAAGGACCGAGGAGTTGCCAAAAGCGAAATTTACAAGCTGGTAAGCAATGATTAATTAAGTGGGAGGGTAAACCCCTCCCCTACTTTTTCACATTATAGTATAAAATATTTATAAATAATATTGATATATTTGGTTTTTTCTGTTAAAATATATATTTGAAGAATTATTTGGGAGGGCTTTATGGCATTTGTTACTTTTACTAATGGATATATCTTCAACAGTGACAAGGAATGCTTCGAGAATACAAATGTAGCTTGTGAAAATGGCTATATTGTATCCGTTGGTAATGATATTCCAATTGGCTCAGAGATAGTAGATTTGGGCGGTAAGCTTTTGATCCCCGGTCTTGTTGATGTACACACGCATGGAATCGGCGGCTATGATTTCAATGATGCTACCAAGGAGCAGGTCGAAAAAATGCGAATGTGCTATGCAAAAGCAGGCACAACATCAGTTATGGCTACATTTGCTTCGCAAACTCCTGATAACTTGGTTAAATATATTTGCCAGACAAATGAAAACAGGAACAAAGATGATGGATATGCAAATATTATTGGTATTCACATTGAGGGAAGATATCTAAACCCAGCGAAAAAGGGCGCGCATAGCGAAAAGCTACTCGAAAAGCCACTTCTTTGTGAGCTTGATAGACTAACCAAGGTTATGCTGCCAACACCTATGCACTTCTCTTTAGCACCTGAGCTTGAGGGTGCCGAAGCATTTATTAAGCAAATCAAAAAGCTAGGCGGAACAGTTGGTATTGCACACACAAATGCGACATATGAAGAGTCTATGGATGCTATTTCTTGGGGTGCGACATCCTTTACGCATACATTTAATGCAATGACAAGCGTACACCATCGAATGCCGGGAGCAACAGTATGTGCTATGACTAACGATTCGGCTTATGCTGAAGTTATCTCAGACGGCGAGCACTTACACCCTGCCATCGTAAATTTGATTTATAAAGCAAAGCCAAGCGATAAAATGGTTTTGATAACTGACTCAATGGCTGCAACCGGCGAGCCTGACGGCGAATACTCAATTGCCGGCTCCCCTGTTACTGTTTTAAACGGGCGTGCAATTATTCTGCCAAGTGGAACAATAGCCGGAAGCACCTTAACAATGTTCAAGGCTGTTTGCAACCTAATGAAGTTTGCTAACATTCCACTTGAAAAGGCTATTAAATATGCAACAATCAACCCCGCAAAAATGGTTAATGCCAAGGATGTCGGCAAAATTGAGGCGGGCTACCGTGCCGACTTTATTATAGTAAATGACAAAACAGCACCAGAATTAGAAAGCGTATATATCGGTGCTAAGAAATTAGAGGTATAAAAAATGAATAAGGAAAAATATTATATAACTACTGCTATTGCTTATGCTTCGGGAAAGCCACATTTTGGCAACACCTATGAGGCAATTGCAACTGATGCTATTGCAAGATATAAAAGACAAAGAGGCTATGATGTGCGCTTTATGACCGGCACGGACGAGCATGGACAAAAGGTGCAAAATCTCGCTGAAAAGGCAGGTATCACACCTCAAGCATATGTTGATAACGTTTCTGGACAAATAAAAGAGCTTTGGAAGCTTATGAATGTCTCAGAGGATTACTTTATCAGAACTACCGATTCATATCATAAAACTGCTGTTGAGCATATTTTCAAAAAGCTTTACGACCAAGGCGATATTTATAAGGGCTATTACGAGGGTCTTTACTGTACTCCTTGTGAATCTTTCTTTACAGAAACTCAGCTTGTTGACGGCAAGTGCCCAGACTGTGGCCGTGAGGTAACAAAAACTAAGGAAGAGGCTTACTTCTTTAAGATGAGCAAATATGCTGACAGACTAATGAAGCATATTGAAGAAAACCCTGACTTTATCCAGCCTGAGTCAAGAAAAAAGGAAATGATAAACAACTTCCTAAAGCCAGGTCTTCAGGACCTTTGCGTTTCCCGTACATCATTTAACTGGGGCGTTAGTGTTACATTTGACCCTAAGCACGTAATTTATGTTTGGATTGATGCGCTATCTAACTACATTACTGGTCTTGGCTACGACCCTGATAACGAGGAGCAACCAGAGCTCTTTAAGAAATATTGGCCAGCTGATGTTCATATTATCGGTAAGGACATTGTAAGATTCCACACCATTTACTGGCCTATTATGCTAATGGCACTTGGTGTTGAATTGCCTAAGAAGGTATTTGCTCACCCTTGGTTTAATTTTGGCTTTGATAAAATGTCAAAATCAAAGGGTAATGTTGTTTATGCAGACAAGTTAGCTGAAAGATTTGGAGTTGATGGTGTAAGATATTACGCAATTAGCGAAATGCCTTACGCAAACGACGGCTCTATCACTTATGAAAATATCATAAATAGATATAATACTGACCTTGCAAACAACCTAGGAAATCTGCTTAGCCGTACAATTGCTATGACTAAGAAGTATTTTGGTGGCACAATCCCTCAAAACGTAGTATTTGACAACGAATTTGATAACGACTTGAAAGCAAAAACGCTCGATACTGTGTCTAAATTTACTGCTTTGATGGAAGACTTTAGACTTTCCGAGGCAGCTGAAACTGTATTTGATATGCTAAGCCGTGCAAACAAGTATATTGACGAGACAACACCTTGGATCTTGGCAAAGGACGAAAGCCAAAAGGAGCGTCTTGGAACTGTACTTTACAACCTACTTGAAACTCTACGATTTGGCGCAGTGCTTCTCTACCCATTCATTCCTTCAACAAGCGAAGAAATATTTAAAGAACTTAATACTGAACTTACAGGCTATGAAACATTAAATAGCTTTGGCGCTCTTGAGAGTGGCAAGGATGTAGGAGAGCAAAAGGTTCTTTTCCAAAGAATTGACGAAGCTAAGATGCTTGCAGAAATTGAAGAAGAAATTGCTAAGAAGATGGAAACAATAAAAGCACAAGAAAAGCCTGAGGGATGCGCTATTATAGGCATTGACAAGGTTATGGAGGTTGAGCTCCGTACTGCTGAGGTGCTTGAATGCGAGGCTGTTCCTAAGGCTAAAAAGCTACTTAAATTACAGCTTGACCTAGGCTATGAAAAGCGCCAGGTTGTATCTGGTATTGCTAAGTTCTACAAGCCTGAGGATTTGGTAGGCAAAAAGGTAATTGTTGTTGCCAACCTCTCCCCTGCTAAGCTTTGTGGAATTGAATCCAACGGTATGATTTTAGCATCAGGCGAGGAAGAAGTTCGCGTTGTTTTCCTTGACAAGGATACTCCAAACGGACAAAGAGTAAGATAACAAAAAGGGGCGTTTTTCGCCCCTTAGCTTTTAAAATTATGCACTCTGTGTGCGAAATTTAGCAAAAACGAGGTAAAAATGACTTTATTTGATTCACATGCTCACTGCGATGATGCGCGCTATGCCTCCGAATATGAGGGTGGAACTGAGAAGCTGATCAAGGATTGCATTGACAGTGGGGTTACAAACATAATAAACATTGGCACTTGCCTTGAAAACTCAAAGGTTTCTATTGAGCTTGCCCATAAATTTGAGGGCGTTTATGCTTCCTGTGGTATCCATCCTTGCGAAGCCAAGAGCGTTTACGAGGTTGACTCGATAATTTGTGAGCTTGAAAAGCTTTTGGCTGACGAAAAAGCAATTGCAATTGGCGAAATAGGCCTTGACTACCATTGGCAGGATGTACCTAAGGACATTCAAATTTTATATTTCGAAAAGCAAATGGAGCTTGCCGAGAAGTTAAATCTCCCGGTTATAATTCACGACCGTGAGGCACATGGAGATTGCCTAGATGTTATAAAGAAATTCCCCCAAGTTAAGGGCGTTTTCCACAGCTTTAGCGGAAGCCCCGAAATGGCCACCGAGCTTGTTAAGCTTGGCTGGTATATTTCATTTTCCGGCACTGTTACATTTAAAAATGCGCGAGTGCCAAAGGAAGCCTGCAAGGTTGTGCCGGAGGACAGGCTACTCATAGAAACCGACTCCCCATATCTTTGCCCTACCCCACACAGAGGAGAATTAAATATGCCGTCATATGTTTTCTTTACGTGTGAGGAAATTGCAAAGCAAAGAGAAACAACCACCGAGCATATTGCAAAAATCACAATGGCAAACGCAAAAAAATTATTTAATTTAAAATAATTTTGGGTTTTAATACAAATCATAATAAGAAAATCACCGCATAAACTATTTATGAGGTGATTTTTTATGAAGGAAGAAAAGCCAATAATTTATACTTTAAAATTTTTATTGTTTTCTCTTTTGTCAGCTATTATAATTTTCGGAATTGGTGTTGCTTTTGAAAAAATAATAGAAAAAAGAATAAAAGACGAAGCTTTGCCAACATTTAATAATGATTCTATAACTGTTGTTTTAGATGCAGGGCACGGGGGCGAGGATGCGGGGGCAATTGCGCCTGACGGGACTTTAGAAAAGGACTTAAATCTAGAAATTTCAAATCTTGTCAAGGGGCTGTGCATTTTAAACGGAATCAATGTAAAAATGACACGTGAAAACGATATGCTTCTCTATGACTATTATAATGATTTAGAAAATTACAAGGGTCAAAAAAAGATTTATGACCTTAAAAATCGTTTAAAAATTGCCGAGGAGCACCCCGAGGCCCTTTATGTTGGAATACATATGAATAAGTTTTCCCAAGCAAAATATAAGGGTACACAAATTTATTATTCAAAAAACAACGAAACAAGTCAGCTGGTGGCTAGTGATTTATCTAATAGCATAAAGACTTATCTGCAGCCTACAAACAATCGCCAAATCAAGAAGGCTGACTCCTCTATTTATATTTTAAACAATATAAAAAATCCTGCAATACTTGTAGAGTGTGGCTTTTTATCAAACGAGGAGGAGCTTGAAAATTTAAAAAGCGAGGAATACCGTGCCTCTCTCGCCCTTGTGATTTTTTCTTCAATATGTAACTATAATACCTAAAAGCTGTCCATTATAAGCGACAGATTTTATTTTGTTCGTTGACAATAATATTAATATATGATAAAATATTTATATTAAATTAGTCATTTGGAGAGAGAAATGAAAGAAAAAAAGGTTTATGTTTGCGAATCTTGTGATTACCAAAGTCCTAAGTGGATGGGGCAATGCCCATCTTGTAAAAAATGGAATACCTTTGTTGAAGAGACATATCAGCCTGTACCTGTTGTAAAAAACACTCGTACAGCTATTATTTCAGACTCTAGTGAGCCTGTTTTGTTTAACGATATGGAAATGCCAAAATATATGCGTACACTAACCGGCACTAGTGAACTTGACCGTGTGCTTGGTGGTGGCATTGTCGACGGAAGCGTTGTTTTAATGGCGGGCGAGCCCGGTATTGGTAAATCTACATTGCTTATGCAAATTTGCTCTAATTTAAATGAGCGAGTTCTTTACGTTTCGGGTGAGGAGTCTAAGGGGCAATTAAAGCTACGTGGAGAGCGATTAGGAATCAAGGGCGACGATGTTTATTTTCTTACCGAAACTAATGTTGACTCAATTCTTTCATATGTTGATAGGCTCTCTCCAGATATTATAATTATTGACTCTATTCAAACAATGTTTGACCCAAACTGTACCTCTATTCCAGGTAGCATAAACCAAGTTAAGGAATGCGCAATAAAATTTATTGCCAAGGCAAAGAGCAAGGGCATTTCAATAATTTTGGTAGGACATGTGAACAAGGAAGGCACAATTGCCGGCCCTAAGGTGCTTGAGCACATGGTTGATGCAGTGCTCTATTTTGAGGGTGAAAGAATACAATCATATAGAATTATAAGAGCTATAAAAAACCGTTATGGCTCTACAAATGAAATCGGCGTCTTTGAAATGACCGACAAGGGACTTGTCGAGGTTCCCAACCCTTCTGAAATGCTGCTTTCCGGCAGACCCGAGGGTGTTTCTGGTAGCTGTGCTGTCTGTGTAATGGAGGGCACACGTCCAATTATTGCAGAAATACAAGCGCTTGTTACTCCTACTAGCTTCCCTGCACCTAGAAGAACCTCAAACGGCATCGACTATAACCGTCTTTGCTTGCTTCTTGCAGTTTTAGAAAAAAGGCTTGGGCTTAAATTCTCTCAATGCGATATTTATTTAAATGTTGTTAGTGGCTTACGCTTTGACGAGCCTAGTGTTGACTTGGCAGTTGCACTTGCATTAATTTCCAGCATTAATGATATACCGATTCCACAAAATGTGCTCGCTATGGGCGAAATCGGCTTAGCCGGTGAGTGCCGTACAATAACCGACTTGCAAAAGCGCATAAATGAGTCTTATCGTTTGGGATTTGACACCGTTGCTGTACCTGAAAAATCAATCAACGAAAAACTAAAAGCACCTAAGGGAGTGTCTATAATTCCTATCGAATCGGTTTACGATGCTTTGTCGCTTTTTAAAACTAAATAACAAAATTGCTCTGCTTTTCGCAGAGCTTTTTTCTTGTTTTGTCCATAATTTCCAAAATCGTGCATATACTAATAAAAGCATTGATATTTGGAGGTGTTTATGTGCTCTATTTGTGGAGAGGTTAATTTTAATGAGCCAAGGGCTAATAATATACTACTAAAGGAAATGAATGAAATAATGAAGCACCGTGGTCCTGACTCAAGTGGGTATTTTTTTGAGGGTGCGGCTTCCTTTGGGCATAATCGTCTATGCGTTATGGACATAGAAAACGGTGCACAGCCAATGAGCGTTATTTATGGCAATAAAAAATACACTATTGTTTATAACGGCGAGATATATAACTGTGAGGAATTACGCAAGGAAATAGAAAAGCAAGGAATAAATTTAAGGACAAATTGCGACACAGAGGTTGTTTTATATTCATATATTCTCTATGGCGAGGATTGTCCAACTATGTTAAACGGAATTTTTGCTTTTTGCGTTTACGATGGCGAAAAAGCATTTTTTGCGCGCGATAGATTTGGTGTAAAGCCATTTTATTACTCGAAAATTGGCGATTCATTATACTTTGCATCAGAGATAAAATCACTCTTAAAATGCGATAAAATATCTAAAAATATTACAAAAGAAGCGCTTTGGGAAATTTTGTATTTGAGCCCGAATTTTGTCGGTGGCAGAAGTCCTTTTAAAGATATATTGGAATTAGAGCCTGCGGAGTGTATGACTTTCGATAAAAAGGAGCTTAAAAAGTGGAAATATTGGCAGGTAAAGGCAAAGCCATATTATAAAGATAGAAAATACGCGATAGAAAAAACCGAGTATCTAGTCAGCGATGCGATAAAAAGACAATTAGTTAGCGATGTGCCACTTTCTGTACTTCTTTCGGGAGGCTTAGACTCAAGCGTTGTTAGCGCAATAGCAAGTGAGGAATATAAAAAGCAAGGAGAGGTTTTATCAACCTATTCATTTGAATACGAGGGCAACAAGGAGAGCTTTGAGGGTAGCCTTTTTCAACCAGAGTGCGACGACGATTTTGCAACATACTTAGCCGATTACCTAGGAACAAGGCATACTGTTTTGACATGCAAAACCAAGGAGCTGGTTGACTCATTAATCCCCTCAACTATTTTTAGAGATTTGCCGGGTCAGGCAGACATTGATTCCTCGCTTTTATATTTTTGCAAGGAGATAAAGAAAAACCACACAGTTGCTTTGAGTGGCGAATGCTCCGACGAAATTTTTGGTGGTTACCCTTGGTTTTACCGTCCCGAGATGCTATTTTCCGACTTTTTCCCTTGGATTCACGCACCACGTATGCGCCCTTCTCTATTTAAAGACGATATTTCAAATAGCGACGAGGGGTATGAATATATAAGGTCAATTTACAAAAAAACCTTAGAGGAGTGTTCGATTTTGCCATCTGACAGTGAGTCTATGAGGGTTTCAAGAATCGCATCGCACCTCTCTGTCAACTATTTTATGACCTCACTTTTACAGAGAAAGGACAGAATGAGCATGGCAAGTGGCTTAGAAATTCGTGTACCGTTTGCCGACCACCGTATATATGAGTTTGTTTATAATGTACCTTGGGAGATAAAATTTGAGAATGGCGTTGAAAAAGCGCTTTTAAGAAATTCAATGAAAAGCCATTTACCCGACAAAATACTATGGCGAAAGAAAAGCCCTTACCCAAAAACTCACAATAAGGAATATATGCGCCTAGTTAGTGAGCTTTTTAAGGAAAGGTATAATAAATCTAAATATTTAAAGGAAACCCTTGACCTAAAAAGAGTAAACGAGGTAATAGGCACAAACAAGACCTGGTTTGGTCAGCTTATGGGCGCGCCACAATTGCTTGCGTGGCTTGTGCAATTCGACTTTTGGCTGGAAAACAATAATATTAATATTATTGATTGACATTTTACCTCCTTTGTGCTACAATGCTTTTGATGCTTGGCATCAATACATTTTTAGCAGTGAGGCATTATGTTTTTTAGAAGCTACAAGGGGACAATAACTGCTTGCTTTATGGGTTATATAACGCAAGCGATAATGATAAACTTCCCACCACTTTTGTTCGTATTTTTCGGTGAGCATTTTGGAATAACACCAACCGAAACAACTATTTTAATCGCATCAAATTTTGTAACAGAATTAATAATTGATTTTGTGATTTCAAGATTTGCATCAAAAATCGGCTATCGCAAGCTTGTTATTATAGCTGATATTTCCGCCATTTTAGGAATCAGTATGCTTTATGTTTTGCCCAATATTATAACGGGCAGCCCTTTCATTGGTCTTATGCTTGCTATGATGATGTGCGGTATGGGCGGCGGACTTATGGAGGTGCTTATTAGCCCAATAGTTGAGGCGTGTCCGACTAAAAACAAAAGTGGTATGATGAGCCTACTCCACTCATTCTATTGTTGGGGTCAGGTTGGGGTTGTGTTCCTTTCAACTATGTTTTTCCTTGCGTTTGGCATTGAAAACTGGGGTATGATGGCACTTATTTGGGCAATTATTCCTTTTGTTGATTTGATTTTATTTGTTTTTGCACCTATTTATTCTCTTACCCCAGAGGGTGCAGAGGAGAAAAAGCCAAAGGAACTATTTAAAAGCAAGTCATTTTGGCTACTTGTTGTTATGATGATGTGTGCGGGTGCTTCTGAGCTTGCAATGAGCCAATGGGCATCGACCTTTGCCGAAACGACCTTAGGGGTTGAAAAATGGCTTGGAGATTTAATTGGACCTTGCCTATTTGCTGTATGTATGGGTCTTTCCCGTGTATTCTTTGCTAAGGCATCAGAAAAAATCAACCTTGAAAAAGGAATTTTCATTTCATCTATAATTTGTGTTTTGTCGTATTTGCTTGCAATTTTTGCGCCTGAAGGTTTTGAAATGCTTTCACTTATTGGTTGTGCTCTTTGTGGTATCGGCTGTGGACTTATGTGGCCAGGCACTTTCAGTATTGCATCTAAAAAGGAGCCAATGGGTGGCGTTTTTATGTTTGGTATGCTAGCTTTAGCAGGAGATTTTGGATGTCTTGTAGGTCCAACCACGGCAGGAATATTTGGAGGCAATTTAAAGACAGGATTCTTACTTGCACTTATATTCCCTGTAACAATTGCTGTAATTTCACTAGTTTTATATTTAAAAGGAAAGAAAAAAGCATAAAAAAGAAACCGCAAAATTGCGGTTTCTTTTTTATATTTTTATTCGTCTGCTTCTGATTTTGTTTTTTCCAAAATCGCTTCATAGGATAAGATTTCAGCCTCATCGTCAGCTGTTTTGTGGTTGAGGTATGTTACCTTGCCACCGTCAACTACATATCCTGCACAGTTGAGTGTGCTTGTTTCGCCAACATTTAAAAGCTTTGCTGTAAATGTTGTATAGCGAGTGCCTGTCATAATAACAGAAAGTGTGTTTGTAGCCAACTCTAATTCGCCCTCAGAAGTAACGCCTGTAATTGGTGTTGTGGTAGCTGTTGCGCTTACTACAAAACCATATGCAAGAGTTGTTTCTGTCATTTTTTCATATACGTCTAATGCTTCTTTGTTGATTGCAACGCCGAATGTGAATAATATACAAAAATAATACAATTTAAAATTATTTTAAGTTTTTTATTTTTTGCGGTTTTTAACAAAAGTCAATAGCAGTAATAGTTTTAAGCATTTCTAAATATTTTTGGAATTGGTAAAATTTGTATAACTTGCACAAATCGAATTAATTTGTTAATTTTTTGTTAATTAAACGATTTTACACTCCGCGTTCAATCAAATAAAGCAAAATATTTATCATATAGTAAATGAGATTTATAAAGTCAAATTTATACTAATTATGATTTTATTGCAATTAATTTTTATATGTGATATACTAATAGAGCAGAAAATAGTTGGAGGCTACTATGCAGTTTCTTGAATTTTTATCTAATTTTAGAACACCACTGCTTGACAAATTTTTCCTTTTGCTTACCAACCTTGGTGGCGAGATGGTTTTTATTGCTGTTGCTGTTATTATGTTTTGGTGCTTTTCTAAAAAAGACGGCTTTTTACTACTCTCTATTGGATTTTTTGGCACTATTATAAACCAATTTTTAAAAATTTCTTTTCAAATTTTGCGCCCTTGGGATATTAATCCTAGCTTTGAGGCTGTGCCCGAGGCTATACCTGATGCCAGTGGCTTTTCATTCCCTAGTGGGCATACGCAAAATGCTGTTGGCACTTTTGGTGCAATTTCAACAATATCTAAAAATTCTTGGGTTAAAGCTATTTCGCTCGTGATTTGCCTTGTAGTTCCTTTTTCGCGTATGTATTTAGGCGTTCACACACCACTTGATGTATTTTTCTCATTTTTCTTTGCTATTTTGGTAATTATCGCAGTTAAGCCTATCTTATATAAAGCATATGACTCAGAATACGGAATGTATTATTTCATAGGTAGTATGGGGGCTATTGCTCTTGCATTTTTAATCTATATGGAGTTTATTTTCGACCCTTATTCATTGCCTAGTGGTCAAATGCATAACTACACCTCTGCACTAAAAAACGCATATTTGATTTTTGGTGCATTGGTTGGGGTGTTCATTTCATTTTTCATAGAAAGAAATTTTGTAAAATTTGATGTTAGTGGCAAGTGGTACACGCAGGTATTAAAATCAGTTGTCGGACTTCTGTTAGTTCTTGGCTTACTTGAGGGATTAAAATTGCCAATAAATATGGTTTTTGACAGCGACACGATTGGCAGAGCAATAAGATATTGCTTGGTTGTAATCTTTGCCGTTGCTATCTACCCTGCATCCTTTAAGCACTTTAGAAAACTAGAAAGCAAAATTGAAGAAAAACGAGCAAAAAAGTTAGCACAAAAATAGAAAAACGGACACAGGGGTGTCCGTTTTTCTATTTTTGATGAGGATATTATCCTCCATTTTTGTTTGATTGTTTTTCTTATTTTCGGAAGAGGATGCCCTCCCCTACATAGTCCTCCTGTACGCTTTCTACTAACGAAAAACCCTCCGCCTCGTTCCTCGCCACCTCCCTTTACAAAGGAGGCTGTTTTTGAGTGTTAGTGTGTACTCTAAAAAAGCATATAAAGAAAACAGGCTTCCGCCTGTTTTCTGCATTTATTGTTTTGGTTCATTATCGATTGCTCTTATCTCATTTTACGGTTTCTTTCTGCCTTAGGCTCGGGGAAAATACACTTGAAGCCCTTTATACCTAAAATATATGATACCATTGCCATAACAGCGCCAGGAATCAAAATAACAAAATAAAGCCAAGTCATATTGCTCATAGCAACTAATTCCGGCAGGTACATAGCATTATAAAATATTGTGACAATTGACAAAATACCATGCATATTGCCAGCCTGTGGAATAAATGACAAAATCATAACATTAACAATAATAAAAATGTCTATTGAGTTTGCGACAAGCCAGAAAAGAAGCCCTTTAAATTTATTTTCCTTCATCCTTCCACCGACGATTTTTATTCTATCGGATGCGCCCTTTTCCCACATACAAACATAAATAAGCCCAAGGTAGACAATAACAGCAAATGCTCCTGCTATATAAGTAAACACACTAAGGCTGGTAATATCACTATCTCCACCGAACTGCATAGCAATCATTTCAACAGCGATTGTAACAACAAGCCCAAACACACACATTGCTATATGATACACAAAAAGCTTAGAGATTATATCAAAGTTTTTACTAAAAAATGCGCCAAAGCCCTTGTTTTCTTCTTCCATATTGCCCTCCCTTAGTGGTTTTTATTATTTCTTAGGTATAATTATATAGGAAAAACATTCTTATTTCAATAATGTTTTAAAAAATTTATTTTTTTGATACAATTTTTATATATTTTATGATAGAATTAGAATAGAATATTTTATGATAAGGAGGTTTATATGCCAAACAAGTTTCCCGTTGAGACTATGCCTCAGCTTGCGCGCGACTTTGCATCATACAAGCTCACAATTCAAGGCTGTTCTCAAAAGGCCATTGACGAATATTTATCCGACTTAAGGCTGTTTTTCAAATTTGTTTACTCAAAAAGAAACAATATAAATACCTCCTCTGACGAGTTTGCAAATATCAATATCGCTAATTTGTCTAACGATTTTTTGACCTCAATTTCAACTGAGGAGATTTATGATTTTTTCATTTACGCTTCTAACGAGCGTGGCAACAAGGTTTCAGCAAGAGCGAGAAAATTATCTGCAATTAAATCGTTTTATAAATATGTTTGTCAAAAGTGCAGGCTTATGGAAAAAAATCCTGCAATTGATATAGAAACTCCTAAAAAGAAACAATCCTTGCCCAAGCATCTTTCAATGGACGAAAGTGTTTCTTTACTTGAGGCTGTGGAAAGTGACAAGGACTCAAAAACCAAGGAGCGCGATTATGCAATTATCACATTGTTTTTAAACTGTGGCATGCGTCTTTCCGAGCTTGTTGGAATTAATCTGAACGATATCGACAGAGACCTTCGCTCACTTCGTGTTCTCGGTAAGGGTAACAAGGAAAGAATTGTTTATTTAAACGAGGCTTGTCGCGATGCTCTAACAAAATATTTAGAGATTAGGCGTGGGGAAAAATACAGGGCTATAAATACTAATGCTTTATTTATCAGCAAGCAATACAAAAGAATAAGCAACAAAACCGTGCAATGGCTTGTTTACAAGTATCTTTCCTTAGCAGGACTCGACTACAAGCACTACTCTACCCACAAGCTCCGTCACACAGCTGCGACGCTTATGTACCAAACAGGAAAGGTGGATGTAAGAGTATTAAAAGAGATTTTAGGACACGAGCAATTAAACACCACTCAAATATATACACACGTATCAAATCAAGGTATGCAAGACGCTATTGACAATAATCCTTTGGCAAACATTAAGAGTCATAAAAAATCGTAAAATGTATAATTTTGTCAATAATTTTTGGCAATTTTGTTATAAAATCCCGATTTTGGCACGAAAATTTTGTGCATTTTCACTATTGACTTATTGGTGCAAAAACTATATAATTATTGAGGTTACTCGCACAAAAAATAATAATGAGGGTAAAACCTTTTGGAGGAAATTATGTTTGAAAGATTAAAGAATATTTTAGTTGAGGAATTATCATTAAACCCAGATGATGTTACTATGGAATCTGAGCTTGCAAATGACCTAGGAGTTAACTCACTAGAGCTTGCTGACCTTGTTCTCGTTTGTGAGGACGAGTTTGGAGTTGAATTCAACGAAGAAGATATACATAAGTTCATCACTGTTGGTGATGTTGTTGAGTATCTCGAAGAGAATGCAAAATAATTAAAAAAATAAACAGAGGCGCTTGCCTCTGTTTTTTACTAAGTAGGGAGGTATTATGTTAAAAACTAAATTTTTAGAATTTGAGTATTCAAATAACGATGCAAAAAGTAAGCACGAGCTTGAGCATAATATCGCCTATTCTCTGCTCGATGACCTACTTAAAAGCGAAGGTTTTTTTGAATACGAAATTATAAAAAATGAGAATGGAAAGCCTTTTTTAAAGGACATTCCAATTTATTTTAGTATATCTCACACTAATGGCTTTTGTGCAGTTTGTATAAGTGACTCACCCGTTGGCATAGATTGTGAAAAAATCGATTATTCTTACAAGGACAGAGCTATAGCATTTTCCAAAAGATTTTTTGTAGATAATGAGATAGAATTATTAAATAAAAACGGTAATGATGTAGTTACGTTTTTTAAAATATGGACAGGTAAAGAGGCAGTTATCAAGAAATTGGGCTTAAACTTCTCATATCTAAAAAAAATAGACACCACAAAGGAAGAAATAGAAACCTTTGAAAAAAATAATTATATTATAAGTATTTTTAAGTAATTTTAAAAATATATTGATTTTACACGTAATTTGTAGTAAAATATACAAGGAAAAAATTTAAAGCTAAAATTAAGGAGATTAAATTATGTTAGTTTCAGCAAAAGAAATGCTTGAAAAAGCAAAAGCAGGCAAATATGCCGTAGGTCAATTCAACATCAATAACCTTGAGTGGACAAAGGCTATCCTTTTGACAGCTCAAGAGTGCAACTCACCTGTTATTCTCGGTGTTTCCGAGGGTGCTGGTAAATACATGTGTGGCTATGAGACCATTGTTGGCATGGTTAAGGGCATGATTAAGTGCTTAAACATCACTGTTCCTGTTGCTCTTCACCTCGACCACGGCTCATACGAGGGCGCTAAGGCTTGTATCAACGCAGGCTTCTCCTCTGTTATGTTTGATGGTTCACACTACCCAATCGAAGAAAACGTTAAAAAGACAACTGAGCTTGTTAACGCTTGTAATGTTCTTGGCATCTCACTTGAGGCTGAGGTTGGCTCAATCGGTGGCGAAGAGGACGGCGTTGTAGGCGCAGGCGAATGTGCAGACCCAGACGAGTGCAAGATGGTTGCTGACCTTGGTGTTACAATGCTTGCTGCTGGTATCGGTAACATTCACGGTAAGTACCCAGCTAACTGGGCAGGTCTTAACTTTGACGTTCTTGCTGCAATCAGCGAAAAGACAGGCGATATGCCTCTCGTTCTTCACGGTGGCACAGGTATCCCTGAGGATATGATTAAGAAGGCTATCTCACTTGGCGTTTCAAAAATCAACGTTAACACAGAATGTCAGCTCTCATTCGCAGCAGCTACAAGAAAGTATGTTGAAGAGGGTAAGGACCTTTCCGGTAAGGGCTTCGACCCAAGAAAGCTTCTCGCTCCTGGCTTTGAGGCTATCAAGGCTACTGTTAAGGAAAAGATGGAGCTATTCGGTTCTGTAAACAAGGCATAATTGTTGAGAATTTTAAGACGGGTAAAACCGAAATAACAGGAAATCTCAAATTGCCAGCATTTCCAAATTTGATAATTAAAGTAAAAAAACACGCACCGTGGTGCGTGTTTTTTGTTTTTATTATTCGCGATACCAATTATAGAAGCAATATTTTGAGCTTAAATAAGTTGCAGCGGTAGCTTCATCTGCTATTGTAATAGCTATCTCTGGTTCTGTGGTGTCTTCCTCTATGCAATACCAGCCTTCGGTATTTTTAAAGGTTACTTTTGTTAGTGAATTGGATTTGTGGAATGCAGCAGCGCCAATTTGTTTTACAGTTGCTGGGATTTCAATGCTTGTTATTTCTGAGCAACCATAGAATGCGCGTGAGCCTATTTCCTCACAAACGCTATTCTCCTCAAATTCAATGCTTGCCACCTTTGGTAATCCTGAAGAAGCATCAGTATATGTGCTTGGGCAAAGCAAATGCGCAGGAACTCTTTTTGCAGTATTGCCTATTGTTACCTTTATGCCATCTCCATTTTTTCCCGCATTGTAAAAGGCATAGTTAACTGTACTTCCGTACATGCCTGAGCTTAAATTATTCATCTCTTTAGCATTGAAATTCAATTCATTCAAGCCTTTAAGGTTATAGAATGCATAATCAGCAATGTCCTTTACGCCTTCGCCTATTGTAAGACTTGTTACGTTAATACAGCCATCAAATGCATAAGTACCAATGCTGGTTACTCCATTGCCTATTGTAATGCTTGTTAGGCTTTCACAATTATTGAATGCATAAGGCTTAATTTCAGTTACTGTATCAGGTATTATAAGGTTAGTTACCTCTTCTCCTTCTATAACTAGCTTCTTTGTGAAATATACAGGATTTGAATAACTGCTAGCGAAGGTTATATTTGACCAATCCTCTATTGTTCCTAAATAATTTACAGTTGTAAGAGAGTCACAGCTTAAAAATGCATTCCAGCCTATTGTAGTTACATCGGCAGAAATTGTTACTGTTGTAATATTGCCATAGGACTTAAATGATTCTTGGAAAATTTCATTGCCTAAAATTGCAACCTCAGTTATAGAAAATGGAAGTGATTTTGTTGTGAAAAATGTGGTTTTATAAGTGGTGACATTCTTAACATTTGTGCATCCCTTGAACGCATCTACATCCATCTTTCGAATATTCTCTGGAATTGTAATGCTAACTATTTCATTGTGGTTTTCAAACACATTGGCTGATATAGTATACATTTCGCCATTTATGCCATCTGGAAGAACAAGATGCTCGCTATTTCCGATATAGTGTACTAAAGAAAATTCTTCAATACCACTAAAGAAGAAGTCGCCAACACATTGAATATATTTTTCTTGGTATGGGTCTGTATATATTTGTATTGCATTTTTTGCAATTCCACCATATGATGCCTCGCCTGCTACGATTTCGAGGGATGAGAAGTTATAAATATATGTGAGCTTTGGAGAGTTTTCGAATGCGCCATCTGCAATTTCGGTAATGGTTTCAGGCAATTCGAGGATTCTAAGCTCGGTAAGGTTAGAAAAATCACTTTGAGAAATTGATGTGCCGTCAGTAATAGTTAAGTCCTCAACGCTTTGAGGAAGTGATGAAACAATCCAAAGTGGGCATGCTACCTTTTTCAAGGTATCACATCCATCGAATGTGCCTTTTTCTATATCTCTAATAGTGTTTGGCAAGGAGAGGCTAGTGATGTTTGCGCCATCAAACGCGCCTGCTTTAATTCCAACAACAGGAACGCCAAACATTTTCTCAGGAACGACAACATCTGTGCCATTATATGTTCCCATGCCTGCTAGGTAAACTGTTTTTCCGTCATCTGAAATCTCATAGTACAAGCCCTCACTTTGGTTTTCAAGCTTTCCACAGACTGTACATTTTTCATTCTTATACTTGTGTCCCGTTGCCTTGATTTGAGAAGACGCTTTTATTGTTGCATAGCAATTTGCGCAATATGCACCATCTGTTAGTCCATCTACTGTGCAGCTTGCTTCAAAGCCAGGAACAATTATTATACTATTTGTTGGGTGGGTGCAGTTTTTATTTGTTACATCAATAAAGTTGCCTACTGGTTGCTTAACTGAAGCTAATGTACCAACCTCTGCAAGAATTGTATCTTGGTCAAGTATGCCTGTTGCTGATTGAATACCGTCGCCAATTGTGAAAACAGCATCAGCGTACATTGCAGAAAGATAACCGTTTGCATCAAAATCATATGAATAAATGCAAGAGGTCATAGTAACCGTTGCAGAATCCATACCTAAAACTCTTTCAACAAGGTCCGCCATGTGCTCATTGCTCATAACGAGAACTAGAGAATATGTGCCATCAGTATTACGATAAAATTCTGCATTATCGAAATATTTTTCCTCGAAAACATTGAGTGTTTCATACATTTGATTTGAAGAATCACGGAAATACTCCGGGCTTGCAGTCATTTTTGCGTAAATGCCATCTTGAATAACGTACAAAACCTCGTCTATATACCAAACGTACATTTCAGACTGACTATCTCCGTCGTAAATATAAGTGTAAAGATCATCTACGGCATATTCATAATGCTCTTTGTTTGTTATGTTCATCATTTCCATGCCATTCATATAAACTGACATGTTTTGAGTTGTGCTCATTTTGTAGCGATCAATCTTATTTTGCATTGTTTGTATAGCAAGAAGATAAATTTCGAATGCGCTAAAGCCTTCCTTTTGCTCAGCCTTTATAACGATATTAGCTTCGCCATTCCAGCCCTGTGCCCATTCGTAGCTTTGTGAAAAGTCTTCACAGCTTATATAATCAAGTGAAGTACAGCCATTGAAGGCATTTTCGCCAACACTTACTACACTCTTTGGCAAATTAACCTCTGTAAGTGAGGTGCATCCCTCAAATGCGTTCTTTTCAATAGTTGTTGTTTCGCCTATAAGAGTAACACTGGTTATTGCTTCCCCCTTGAATGCGCCCTCTCCAATTGCAACAACTGGAAGTCCTTCATATGTATCAGGAACAACTACTAGAGTGCCCTCAAAGGAGCCCTTATCAACTACAATATAGCCGTTGCCAGCGCCGTTCTTTACATATGTAAGTCCATTTGAAATGGAAAGCTTACATTCGGAGCATGTGCCATTTTCGAAGCTATGACCAGTTTTTGGTATTATAACTGACTCAGCTATTACCATTTTGCAAGTAGCACATTGCTTACTTTCTGTTGAGCCTGTGCTTCTACATGTTGCTTTCTTTCCACCTATAGAAACCACATTGTGTCCTGTATATTCTATAATGGTTTGCTCGTCAATTACCTCACCACAGCTTTCGCAATAAGTACTTTCAGTAAGACCGTTTTCAGTGCATGTTGCTGGGCGACCATCGCCATTATAGACAAGCACGTGGTCAGCTAGTGGTAGTTCTTTTCTTTCTTCTCCTTCAAGACCACAGTTCGCGCAATATGTGCTATCGGAATATCCAACCTCTGTACAGGTTGAAGGATATCCATCATAGTTGGAAACAAAGTTGTGTCCCTTGGCAGGGATTACTACATGTTCCTCTCGAATCTCTTCACACATAGAGCAATATGAACGGTTGGAAAGTCCTTCCTCCTCGCATGTTGCGTCATAACCATCCTCTACAATCCATTGGTGGTCTATTAAATCAATTTCCTCTTGCTCTTTAAAAACGGCTTTACATACTGAGCAGCTTTCTCCATCGGAAAGACCTTTCTCAGTACAGGTTGCTTCTTTTCCTTCAACTGTTACTATTATGTGACCAGTTGGCTTAAGCTCGTCTTGTGGTACAATTACCTTGTCGCAATATTTGCAATTAGAACCATTGCTCATACCGGGCTCTGTACAGGTTGGTGCGCGACCAAGAACTTCTACTGGCTCATGGTCTAAAGGTGCAAGTGTTTTAGTTGATGTTGCGCCACACTCGTAGCATTTTTGCTCAACAAAGCCTGACTCTTCGCAGGTTGGCTCACTTGAATGAACATCTTTCCACACATGAATGCATTTATCACTTGCATTTCCTCCACAGGAAGCCAAAACAGCCACCAATGAAACAAGCACCGTGATTAAAAGCATGGCTAATAAACCTTTTCTTTTCATTTTTATTCTCCTTGTATATTTTTATTCAGCTTTTCTTTAAGCTCTTTTTTCGCTTTGATTTTCTCGATAATTGATACAACTATTGCCTTTGAGAAGGTAGCAGTTACAACAAAAACAACAAGTAGTAAATATCTCAGTATATAGCCAAGCCAGCCGTCGTTGTCGTGTAGGTAAGGCAGGTTCTTTTGTGGTGGGTGAACAACATACATAAAGTTTATATCGCTTACTCCATCAAAAAGCATACTGTTGATGTAAATTGAGAAAAAGATAATACCGGTTAACATAATAAGTGCATTTCTGTAATCCTTTATTCTCCACTTCATTTCCTTTGCAGTTAGCAAACGAAGACCAAAAACAACGATTGCTACGTGATAAAGGAAGTATTGACAAGCGATTACCCAGTTGCTCCTTGACGAGCTTGTGGCAATTAATATAGCAGCGATACCACCAACCATACAGCTTGGCATCATAAAGCTATAAATAAACCTTTTTACCTTTTCGCTCTTAGAAATGTTAACTACTAATATAAAAAGAATTTGAATTGAACAAAGCTGGAAAGGCAAATCTGTCTTAGGCAAAACCCCATCAAAGGTAATTCCTGGCAAAAATTCCTTATCCTCGTTCATAATTATGTAGGCAAATACTTTTACAATTTCCGAAACTAGCCCTACGCCGAGTAACACCTTGGAAAGAAGCTTTATGCTAAACCTTCTTGACAAGATATAAAGTCCGACGATTAGCAAAAGGGAAATAACAATAAAAACTATGTGCCTTGTGCCAAATAATGATGTGTCTGACATATAAATCTCCTTACTAAATATTACTATTTCAGTATAATACTTTTTAAAAGGATTTTCAATGTTTTTACAATATTATTTATTCTAAATTCAAAATTTTTATTATTGAAATATGCTCTTTCATATGATAGAATAAAAATATAAATATTTTAGGAGATTTTATGAAAAGATCAAGTGGCGTTTTAATGCATGTTTCTACCCTTTGGGGCGACTACTCTGAGGGTGCGTTTTCAAAAAGTGCAAAGGAGTTTATAGATTTTCTTTCCGAATGTGGCTTTGGCTATTGGCAGGTTCTTCCCTTTTGTTTGCCTGATGAATATAACTCTCCTTATAAATCATATTCGGCATTTAGTATAAACCCTAATTTTATTGATGTAGAAAAATTATATAGACGTGAGCTTATAACACGTGCCGAGCTTGAGGAAGCAAAACAAAAGAGCCCTTATGCTTGTGAGTTTACCAAGCTAAACCGTGAAAGAATGAAGCTACTAAAAAAGGCAGCCTCTAGATTTTTAGAAACTAAGGTCTTGGACGACTTTTATAAGGACCATAAGGAAACTGAAAAATTCTGTGAGTTTATGGCACTAAAAAGTGTAAATGGCGACACAGAGTGGACAAAATGGACAAAAAACAAGCCTACAAAGGACACCTTGCACGCCTGGAGATTTATTCAGTATATGGCAATAACTGAATGGCTAGAAATCAAGGAATATGCCAACAAAAAGGGTGTAAAAATCATAGGCGATGTGCCAATTTATGTGGCTCACGACTCTAGTGATGTTTGGGCAAATCCAGAGGAATTTTTGTTAGACGAGCGCTATCAGCCAACAAATGTAGCAGGAGTTCCACCTGATTATTTCAGTGAAGATGGTCAGCTTTGGGGAAATCCACTTTACAACTGGGAAAAAATGAAGGAAAACGGCTACACCTGGTGGAAAAAGCGTATGTCCTTTATGTGTGAGCTTTTTGATGGCGTAAGAATTGACCACTTTAGAGGCTTAGAGTCGTATTTTTCAATTCCAGCAAATGAGACAACTGCACGAAACGGAAAATGGGTAAAGGGACCTGGAATGAATTTAATAAACGCGTTTTCCGACATTTGCAAGGACAAATTAATAATTGCCGAGGACTTAGGAGAAATTACCCCTGCGGTTGAAAAGCTAGTTAAAGACTCAACCTACCCCGGTATGAGAGTTTTACAATTTGGTCTTTTGGGCGAGGACAACTCAATGCACCTCCCACATAACTATATAAACAACTGTGTTGCCTACACAGGTACTCACGACAACAACACCTTACTCGGCTACGTTTGGGATTTAGATAAAGAAAAAAGACAAAAATTCCTTGACTATTTTGGTTACGAGGGGGCAAACTGGGACAACTGCTATGATACAGTCATTCGCTCAATGCTTGCCAGCCACGCAGGACTTGTAATCTTCCCAATTCAAGACCTATTAAAATATGGCAAGGACACACGTTTAAATACTCCTGGCAGCTGTGATGACAACTGGGCATTTAGAATTACAAAAGAGCAATTTGAGACTATTGACCGAGAAAAATTAAAAGCTTGGAACAAGCTATATTCAAGAGGTTAAAATAAAAAAACGCACACAGGGTGTGCGTTTTTTCTATTATTCAGCGCTTTTTTGAGCCTCATCATAAAGACGATCATATTCTTTAAAAACCGCAGTAATGATTTCTTCATCAAGCTCAATGTCGAGTTTTTCCTCTCCGTTTTCCATCTCCGTTACCTTGAAAACAAGAGCCTCATCCTCTTCCATACCCTCTAAAAGCTCTACAGGTTGTAAAATCAAGTAAAATCCACCATTATGCTCTATTCCTGCGATCTCTATAAAATCAATTTCTTCTCCGTCTGGGCTTGTTAAGGTAATTATATCCTCTTCTTCGTATTCATTGTTATCTAAAATCTCGTTAGCCATATTTTTTCTCCTTATTTAACTATAATTTGGCACATTTTCATTGCATTTAATGCATTTTCGTGGCTCTTGGGAGTTACGCCCGCACAAGCCTTTGATATTACTGAAATTTCAATTTCGGGAAAGGTCGCTTTTAGTAAAAGCGCATTTGAAATAACACAAATATCGGTGCAAAGTCCCACAAGAGTGATTTTCTCTATTGGATTTGTTTCGTTATCCTTTTTTAATCTTTCGGCAAGTGCAACTGAGCCAAAGGTCGGCTTTTCTATTACCTCGCTCGCATACTCGGCCAAGACTGGACAAATTTCCCACCCTTTTGCGCCCTTTATACAGTGCTCAACCGGTAGATTTTTACCCTCTTGAGTTGACAAATAGTCGGGGGAGTGTGTGTCTTTTGTAAAAATCACTCTACCATTATGAGATAAAATCACATCCTTTACAGTTGGCACAATTGACACAGCCTCGGTCGTGCCAAGTGCACCATCTATAAAGTCATTTTGCATATCAACTACAATTAAAATATCTTGCATTTTTTATCCTCAAATATAAAATCTAACCTTTTTGATACTTACCTCGTTATCAGAGCTGAAAACGAGCTTTTGTTCCCATTGCATTATTGAGGCGCTTACCTTAACCTTTCCAGTGCCACCATTAGTTCCCTTTGCGACGAATGTGCAAGCTTCCATATTGTTTATTTTCATAGGAATTTTTATTTGTGCAAGCTCACTTTGTGGAGTTGTAAACTCAAGCTCTATCACATATCTACCCGGCTTTTTAAAGTGCATCGGCAATACTGTGTTGAGCTCAACGTTTTCGAGTGTTACTTCGAGGCTCATATTATCAGTTTCAAGACTTGACGCATCATATTTAAATCCGTTTGCCTTAAATCTTTCATATGCGTGGGTTTGCATTGCAAACTCGCAAATACGCTTTGCGCAAACCTGAAGCTCGCCAACTGTTAGATATCCACTTTCTAAGCTTGCCTTTAGGTTATCATTATTATTTTTAGCATTTTCCATAACCATATAAATGTCGTTTTGGCATTTAACCATAGAAGCAAAGTCATTTGTTGAGGTTGTTGCATCTACGAGGTTAGTTATGTGTGCCCACCAGTCGGTCATTACAAAGCCGTCATATCCCCAGTCATCGCGCAAAATTGTCTTTGTTAAGTCATAGTTAGATGCTGCGTGATAGCCGTTAACTGCGTTATATGCAGTCATAATTGACTTAACACCGCCCTCTTTTACAGCAATTTCAAATGGGCGTGCGTAAATCTCGCGAAGTGCTCTTTCAGAAATAACTGAGTCTCCTGTATGACGCTTCCACTCCTGGCTATTAGCCATAAAATGCTTAATTGTTGCATAAACTCCAACCTTATTAAGACCCTTGGAAATAGCAACTGCCATTTTACCTGTTAAGTATGGGTCCTCTGAGAAATACTCAAAGTTTCTACCATTGAGTGGACTTCTGTGAATATTGATACCAGGGCCTAGAATTACGTCTATTTCATAGGCGGTCATCTCAACTCCCTCAAGTGAATATAGATCAGATACTAGCTCGTCATTAAATGTACAAGCAAGGCAAGTACCGTTTGGCATACTTGTCGCAGGTGAGCCACTATCCATTCTTATACCGGAAGGTCCGTCAGTTCCACAAATGATTGGAACACCATAGCCGTTTAGCTCCTCGGTTACGCCACCGAATGCACATCCTGTACCTGGGGTAACCTTTGGAGAGTTCATTCCTTCTCCACGAACCAAGCAACAAAGCTCGTCGGTATTTAGTTGAGCAATAAACTCATCAATGGTATTTTTGCCCAATCTTACATCCTCTAGCTTGATGCCCTTATCTCCTGTAAATGGAATTTCAGCTGGTAGGTTGTTATTTATTCTTTCAAGAAGGTCATATTCAAAAGTTGGAACAGCTTCATATTCAATCTTACCGTCAACATTTTTCATTCTTTCAAATGGAATTTTAGGTGCGAGTGCTTGTGTGCATTTTCTTACTACCTCTGTTTCGTCTTGCACATACGCGAAAATAGGTAAAAGATTGCGTGATGAGTTTCCTACATAAATTATATATTGACCAGCCTCAAGCACGTAGCAATTCTTGTTACCAGTAGCACCGGAATCGTCGTAGCACGCCATATCATTTATGGAAAACTCAAGGGAGAGTGTCTCTTTTTCGCCCTTTTTGAGCATTTTTGTTTTTGCATAAGCAACAAGCTCGCATCTTGCCTTGCCAAGATTTCCATTAGGTGCGCCGAAGTAGACTTGAACTACCTCCTTGCCGTCATAATTACCTCTGTTTTCAACAGTTGCTTCAACACAAATTTTTCCATCCTTCAAGCATGCCGTGCTGTCCATTTCAAAGTATGTATAGGAAAGTCCATAGCCAAATGGATAAATCGCTTTTTCTGGTGCGAAGGTTTCAAAATAACGATAGCCTACATATATGTCCTCTTTATAAAGGTTTTTATCCTCGCCACCGAAGTTTGCACTTGATGAGTAATCAGAAATATCATATGCGATAGTATCTGCAAGCTTACCACATGGAGAATAGCCCATTAAGACCTCAGCACAAGCGCGACCGCCACACATACCGCCTTGCCATACGTATAAAACAGAAGAAATGTTATATTTCTTCACCCATTTCATATCTATAATTGCGCCAACGTTTAAGATAACTATCACCTTATCAAATACACTTGAAACCTTGGAAAGAAGCTCTTCTTCCCCTTTGGAAAGCAAGTAGCTGCCCTCAGCTGCTGAGTTATCTCTGTCCTCGCCTGCTGTACGTCCGATAACAACAATTGCCTTGTCGCCAAATTTTCTTGCCTTTTTAACAAGGTCAATATCAATATCCATTTCCTTTTGGCACCAAGGCTCTCCACCCCAGCCCTGACCTTTATCAAATGGATTTTCCTTTTTCCATTCCTCGTAAACAGACAAAAGCTCCTCATTGATTTTGATATCATCATACTTTTTAAGCTCATCAACTATATTTGTTACGTATTTTACGTTAACAAGACCACCTGAGCCTGTTCCGCTCTTGTAATATTCACGCTGTATTCTGCCAAATATGGACACGTGGTCGCCTTTTTTGAGTGGGAGAACATCGTTTTTGTTCTCAAGCATTACAATGCCCTCTTTAGCGCTTTCGAGCGATAAGTCCTCAAGCTCCTTTATAGAATCCTTTGGTAAATTGCCAAGGTCGTAATCCTTGTAGTAGTTGTTTTCGTATTTCATATGCTTCTCCTTACGAGGTAAAAATTTACTATTTATAGTTTATCATTTTATATTATAAAAATCAACCATAAAATAAAAATGACATTAAGAAAAGCACACAAGTTTGTGTGCTTTTCTACATTGAAATGCGTTATTAATATTTCGGGAGGAGCAAGCCCCTCCCCTTTACTATTGATTTTGTACTTTTAGTGTGATTTTGGTTTTACCCGTCATCAAGCCTCTACTATTACCTTTTTAAATGCCTTCTTACCGCGGCGGACAACCAAGCCGTTTGCTACCTCGTCGGTTGTATATGCCTTTCTTATGTCCGTTACCTTGTCACCGTCAACTGTAACGCCGCCTTGCTCAACTGCGCGTCTTGCCTCACTTCTAGATGGGGTAAGACCAGCCTTAACAAGAATTGAAAGAATATCAATTTTGCCATCAATAAAGTCGTCATTTGAGAGTGCTTCTGTTGGCATATTATCGCTACCGCCTGCACCGAAAATTGATTTAGCAGCTGCTTGTGCCTTCTCTGCTTCTTCCTCGCCGTGAACGAGCTTTGTAAGCTCATATGCAAGAATTTCCTTTGCAGTATTTAGCTGACTGCCCTCCCAAGTGTCCATCTTGTCAATTTCTTCAAGTGGCAAGAATGTGAGCATTCTAATGCATTTTAATACATCTGCATCAGCAACGTTTCTCCAATATTGATAGAAATCATATGGTGCAGTTTTATTTGGGTCAAGCCATACAGCGCCTGATTGAGTTTTACCCATTTTCTTGCCTTCAGAATTGAGCAAGAGAGTAATTGTCATTGCGTGTGCATCCTTGCCGAGCTTCTTTCTTATAAGCTCAGTGCCGCCGAGCATATTTGACCATTGGTCATCTCCACCGAACTGCATATTACAGCCATAACGGTTATATAGCTCCAAAAAGTCGTAGGATTGCATAAGCATATAGTTAAATTCAAGGAATGAAAGACCCTTTTCAAGTCTTTGCTCATAGCACTTTGCTCTTAGCATATTATTAACCGAGAAGCAAGCGCCAATATCACGAATAAACTCGATATAGTTAAGGTCAAGAAGCCAATCAGCATTATTTACCATCATCGCCTTGCCCTCTCCAAACTCGATAAAGCGAGACATTTGCTTTTTAAAGCATTCACAGTTATGCTCAATTGACTCCTTTGTCATCATTGAACGCATATCTGTTCTGCCAGATGGGTCGCCTATATATGCAGTTCCACCACCGATAAGTGCGATTGGACGGTTGCCTGCCATTTGAAGCCTTTTCATTAGGCAAAGCGCCATAAAGTGCCCAACGTGTAAGCTATCTGCTGTTGGGTCAAAGCCTATATAGAAAACGGCTTTACCGTTGTCAATCATTTCTCTAATTTCTTCTTCGTTTGTTACCTGTGCTATAAGTCCGCGGGCAACTAATTCGTCATAAATCTTCATTTTATACCTCATTGTCCTTTGAGATTTTGGCATACTTTAGATTCCTCGGCTACGCTTGGAATGACGCGCTAAAGCAACGCGCAAAGTATAAATCCTATAATATATTGATAATTTTAACAAAATACATTGTTTTTGTCAATAGTTAACGATTTTTTAATGCTAAAATTTTGTTCCTATATTCTCTTTTCTCGCTTATGTCCTCTAAAAACCACTCGGGTGGGGTAAATTTGTGCGCCTCTTCTAAGCTTTCAAACTCGACCTCTGCAACGACAAGTCCTTTAAAAATCCCCTTGTAAATGTCAAGCTCTATTATGTGCTTTCCATAAGGAATATAGTATCTTGTCTTCTCTATTAGGTTGGTTTTTACCTCGTTGAACATTTTTTCGGCTGTTTCTTTATCAATTTCCCACTCGTATTCCTCGCGCATAATCATACCCTCGCCCTTTTCGGTGCGATAATATTTATCATCTAACCGCCTCACCCTGATTTCTGGCGAAAAGCTGATGTAGCCTTGAATTATTTCGCTATGGCGATGTTCTTTCAAATCGGGCAAAGCGCCAATCAAAAACTTTCTCTCTATTTCCATATTTTCTCCAAATTATATTTATAAGAATATTTTACCATTTTTTGCTTGATTTTTAAATGGTTTATGGTAAAATAGTAGTAGATTTTTTCAGGGAGGCACTTATGGTACAAATTAACCCTATTTTTGCAAGTAATATGATTCTTCAAGCAAAAGAGACAGTTCGCTTTTTTGGCACAGGCTGTGGCAAGGCGGCAATCACGCTTGATGGGACAAGAAAGGAAGCTGTATCAAGTGGCGAGTGGCTAATCGAATTTGACCCATTTGATTACGGTGGACCATACGATATTGTAGTCGAGCTTGATGGAATATTCTCCACCCTTAAAAATGTATATTTTGGTGATGTGATTTTGCTCAGTGGTCAGTCAAATATGCAGTTTAAATTAAGAGAATCAAGCGAAGAAAAAGAAAACTATAAAGCAAACGACAACGTGCGCTTATTTACCGTTGACCGCATGGAATCGGGTGAATTATTTTCAAGCCGTGACGGATGGATTCCTCTTACAGTGGAAAATGCGCCTAATTTCAGTGCAATCGGATATTACGTAGCACAGGGACTGGCAAAGGCTGAGCGCAAAATAGGTCTTATCGCATGCTACCAGGGTGCGTCCGTTATTCAAAGCTGGATGCCAAGAGTGGATGCTTTAGTTCCTGAATTTAAAATAGAAAACCGCTTTGCAGACCACGAGTGGTTCCCTATTTGGAACGATGACGGAGTTCTTTGGGAGCATATGATGGAAAAGATTATACCATTTGCATTTAATACGGTGCTTTGGTATCAAGGCGAGAGCAACGCAAGCGTTGACGAATCAAATATCTATCTTGAGTTTTTACGTGCGCTTATTGGTTCTTGGCGACGTGAATTTAAAAACGACAATATGCGCTTTATTATAATTCAGTTAGCAGACCACTTAGACCGTGCCGGATATGCCTGGTCAAAAATCCAAGCTGAGCAGTTACGCGCACAAAATGAAATCCCATTTGTTGATACAGTAATTTGCCGTGATGTGTGCGATAATATCGACATACATCCAAAGGAAAAGGATGTTTTGAGTCAAAGAATTGTCAACATCTTAAAATAAGTAAAAAAATACGTGTTTTTTCTTTAAAATATTACATTTTTATATTGCAAACATAATATTTAATGTGCTATAATTATAGTGGTTAAATTTGGGTTTAACTTAAATTTTGTTATTTTTATGAAAGAGGTATATACAGAATGCTTAAATTTGAAAACAAAGCTTTAACCGATTCTAAGCTTATCCTTGACTGGATTGAGGAAATGGCTGAAATGGTTAACCCAGACAAAATTGTTTGGATTGACGGCTCCGAGGAGCAAACACAGGCTTTAAAGGATGAGGCGTGCTCAACCGGAGAGCTTGAAAAGCTAAACGAAGAAATTCTTCCTAACTGCTATCTTCACAGAACTGCTATCAACGACGTTGCTCGTGTTGAGGGTAGAACATTTATCTGTACAAGAACAAAAGAGGATGCTGGTAATATAAACAACTGGATGGATCCAAAGGAATGCTATGAAAAGCTTTCTAAGCTTTACAAAAACTCCTACAAGGGTCGTACAATGTATGTTATTCCTTATGCTATGGGTCAAGTTGGCTCAAGCTTTGCTAAGTATGGTATCGAGCTTACAGACTCCATTTATGTTGTACTTAATATGCTTATTATGACAAGAGCTGGCAAGCACGTTGCTGAGGCTATGGGCGACGGCGAGGGCTTTATTAAGGGCCTACACGCAAGAAAGGATATTGACGAGGACAATCGTTATATCTGTCACTTCCCAGAGGACAACACAATCTGGTCAGTTAACTCCGGTTACGGTGGAAACGTTCTTCTTGGTAAGAAGTGCTTTGCACTTAGAATTGCTTCCTACCTCGGTCGCAAAGAGGGCTGGATGGCTGAGCATATGCTTATTTTGGGTGTTGAATATCCAAATGGCGAAACAAAATATATCTCTGCTGCATTCCCATCCGCTTGTGGTAAGACAAACCTTGCAATGCTTATTCCACCTAAGACATACACAGACAAGGGCTATAAGGTATGGTGCGTAGGCGACGATATCGCTTGGCTCCGTGTTGGTAAGGATGGTAGACTTTGGGCAATCAACCCAGAAAACGGTTTCTTCGGTGTTGCTCCTGGTACTAACGATAAGTCAAATCCAAATGCTTTGGCTACTACTATGAGAGATACAATCTTTACAAACGTTGGTCACGTGCTCGATAATAACACAGTATGGTGGGAGGGTCTTAACGACAATGCTCCTGACAACTGCATCAACTGGAAGGGCGAAAAGTGGGATAAGGCTAAGTATGACAAGAAGGATAAGGTTAACACCTCTGCTGCTCATCCTAACTCAAGATTTACTGCTCTTGCTAAGAACTGCCCATGCATTTCAAAGGAATTTGATAATCCTGCAGGCGTTCCAATTTCAGCTATCGTATTTGGTGGCCGTCGCGCAAAGACAGCTCCACTTGTATATCAATCATTCGGTTGGCAACACGGCTCATTTGTTGGTTCAATCATGGCTTCCGAGACAACAGCAGCTGCTGCTGGTGCAGTTGGCGTAGTTCGTCGTGACCCAATGGCAATGAGACCATTCGTTGGCTACAATATGGGCGATTACTTCCAACACTGGCTTGATATGGGCAAAAAGATTCCTAATGCTCCAAAGATTTTCCACGTTAACTGGTTCAGAACTGATGATGAGGGACACTTCATTTGGCCTGGATTTGGCGATAATATGAGAGTTCTTGATTGGATTCTCCAAAGATGTGAGGATAAGGTTGACGCAAGAGAGACTGCTATCGGTTATGTTCCTTACGCTAAGGACATCAACATTGACGGTCTTGATATCGACGTTGACACAATTGAGGGTCTTCTCTCCGTTGACAAGGCTTCTTGGCTTGAGGATGTTGAAAACATTAAAGCATTCTACGCTCAAGTTGGAGATAGAGTTCCAGCTACTATGTATGACGAGCTCAAGGCTCTTGAAGAAAGACTTTCAAAATAAGATAAAAGTTAAATTAAAAAGCTCCGAGAAATCGGAGCTTTTATTATTCCTTCTTTTCGCATTATTATATGCACAAATGTTCATTTGTTTGTATCACGCTTAATCAAAGCATATTTCAACTGTTGAGTTATTAATTGGAACGTCTAATACACATATATATTTGTTTCCGTCTTGCTCTGTTACTATTTCAACATTTTGCCTTGTGCCATTTACTAAGGCATACGCGCTATCAGAGCTTGATGGAATATTTATTTTTATTGACATTGGAATGTTGTAAATATCGGTGTCTAGTGTTGTATTCACATTGAACACCATTGTTTCGCCTTCTAGGTTAGTTGGTGTGATTTTTACATTTTCAAGCTGATATGAATAAATTGAAACGTCCTGGAACGAGCCAAACCAAACATCACCATTATATTTATCATATAAAGCTTTGCAATGAGCATCAAGCACCGCCTTGCTAGTACCAACATCTTCATAAGGCTCTGCATCCGTTACTGTGTGGAAAAAGTACACAACCCAAGCGCCGTTTTTTACAAGCTCGTCTGTTTGAGCTTGCAATGTAGTGAAATTGGTGTTTTCATTAAATCCAAATGCTTTAATGATATATTTGTCAAAATCACTACCTAAATATGCTTGTTGACCATTTCCACCAATTCTGCAAGAAATTGCATAATCGTCAAGGTATGCTAAATAATTAAGAGTTACCGTATTAAATGCAGCGGCAAAGGTCAAAACCTCTTGACCAGGAAACGTCTCTCTTAAATATTCAATAGCCTCTTTTACCTCGTGCTCGTAATCACTAGAGGCTAGTTCATCTGCGCTTATATGAGAATAGCCGTGGCAGCCTATGTCAAAGACAGCCTCTCGCCAAAGCATCTTGCCATTTTTTTATCGTTGCTTCCTCATCTACAAAGCAAGGATTTAACATAGCAGTACAACGCATATCATACTTTTCCATAACATCTGCAACATTTGTAGCGGTGTTACCATCATATCCATCATCTATTGTAAATGAAACAGCGGAGCTATAATTGTGATAATAATTTGTAAGTGTTGGTGCTGAAAGAGTTTCCCCATTGAAGCTGACCGTTGTAGCTTCTGACGGGTCAACATACTCTGTATATGCTTTTTTGTATGTATGCTCGCAGTTTGTACAAATCATTTCAGTATAGCCGAAGCTATCTTCTGTTGGAGCAACAACATTGTTTTCTACATATGTGTGAGTACAGTTGTTAAAATACTTGTCATTTCCACCCATAACGATTTTTATCTCTGTACCTTGCTCGCTAATTTCGGTGTTAATGTATACAACTCTTGTATTAGGCTCCTTTTCAACCTTTAGATATTGTGTTTCGCCATCAATTATTGCGTATGCAGAATCAATAAAGAATGGCATATAGAATTTAAGAGTCATTTCTTGTCCATAGTTTTTATCAACCTTGGCAAGGAATGTCATAGACTCACTATCAGCTGCTGTATATTCAATGGTTGCTGTTTGTCTTTGAGCAATATACTTTGAAACATCGTCGTATGAGCCAAACCAAACCTTGCCATTATAGTTATCATAGAGCCACTTACAATGATTTCTAAAATCTTCAACAGGCACGTCAGTGCCATCTCTATTATCTCTCACATTGTGGTAAAGCTCTATAAACCATTTTCCGGCAGCCAAAGCATCGCCAATATTTATCCTTACATTTGTTTCTACATTGTTGCCAGTATCAATTCTCTTTGAATATAAGGTGTACATATCAGCTTCCTCCTTGCTTGGAGAAATCATTGTTCCAAAGGTTTCCAAGCGGTTTGAAATGAAACCACAATACTTTAAATATTCCTTATATTCATCAGTTAAATGGGACAAAGGAGTTGCATATGTAACCGGGTTATACGCACCAAAGTTTTCTTGCAAAAAATCATAAGAATCTTTAACTTCGTGCTCTAATTCATCAGTTGTAATTGTGCTAGGGTCCTTGTGTGCCCATCCATGCGAGCCAATATCAAGTGTGCCAAGAGCAACAAGCTCCTGCCATCTTGAAAGGTTGCCTTGAATATTGCCTATATTTACCATAAGAGTACCCTTGAAGCCGTACTCCGACATAATTTCTGATGCAAGGAATGCTGCATCAACATCGGCACCATCATCAAAGCTCATAGAAAGAGCAGCTGACATGTTGTTATAATATTCTGTTATCAAAGGAACCTTGACAGAATATGAGCCATAATATAGCTTCTTTTTATCGGTTGAATATCTTGGTGTATAATTTATGGTGTCGTGATCAAGTAATGGCGGAACATATTCACTTTCTGTACTTGTATCCGTTTCTGATTCGGTTTCGGTCTCAGTTTCGGTCTCAGTTTCGGTTTCGGTTTCAGATTCAGTTTCCGTATCTACATCATCGTCAGTATTGGTTTCTGTATCATCATTTGTTATCTTAGACCACTTTGCATAATATGTTGTATCAACATCTGGAACAACAAAAGGAACGTCTACAGCCTCGCCATCTTCGGTTGTCCAGCCAACAAACTCATATCCGTCCTTTTCCACTTCTGGAACAAGCGCAAAGTTTTTACCTGGAGTTGCTTGACGTGTGGCTTCCCCTGTTATAATTTCGCCACCATTAGGGTCAAATGTAATATTAATCTTTGTATCGGTTTCCGTGTCAGATGCTGACTCGTCGGTGTCTGAAGTTGCTTCGTCCTCATTGCCATCACTTTCTGTAGCTGTGTTATCGCCGTCCTCAGTGTCTGTCTCGGTTAATTTTTCCCATTTTGCAACAAATGTGACATCCTCTTCCGATGTGTATGGGAAGTCAATTTTTTCTTCCCCTATGTACCAGCCAAGGAATTTATAGCCATCTTTGGTAGCATTGGGAAGCTCGATTTCATCCCCTGCATCCCATTCAAAATTCTTGCTGTAAGAAACCTTTCCGCCATCTAGCTCAAGCTTAACAGCTATTATAATAGCTTCTGTCTCTGTGTCAGATGTTGACTGGTCAGTGTCGGTGTTTGGTTTAGCACAGCCGGCAATTCCAATCATTAAAAATATTAGTAATAAAAGTGAAAGTATTTTCTTCATTTTTTACCTCTTATATCAAAATTTACTAATTATATCTTATCATAAAATACCAACATTATCAAGATATATTTTTTGTGTGAAATTTATGTGAAATTTGCTTTTTGCATATTGACATAATAATAATAAAGTTATAGAATAGAAATATCTTTTTTATAATATATATTATGTTAGTTATACCAACAGGCGTATTTCTAACGGAAAGGAAAAAATGTTAAAGTTAACCAACATTAAAAAAGACTACATTACCGGTGATTCTACAGTCCATGCCTTAAAGGGTGTTTCACTTGAATTTAGAGCAAGTGAGTTTGTTTCTATTTTAGGACAAAGCGGATGTGGTAAAACCACTCTTTTAAACATCATAGGCGGACTTGACAAATATTCTGACGGCGACCTTGAAATTAACGCAAAAAGCACTAAGCAATTTACTGATCGCGATTGGGACACATACAGAAACCACTCTATTGGCTTCATTTTCCAAAGCTACAATTTAATTCCGCACCAAACGGTGCTTAAAAACGTTGAGCTCGCACTTACTCTTGCAGGCGTTTCCGCCAAGGAGAGAAAGGAACGTGCAATCTCTGCGCTTGAAAAGGTAGGCTTAGGCGACCAAATATACAAAAAGCCAAACCAAATGTCGGGTGGACAAATGCAAAGAGTTGCAATTGCTCGTGCGCTTGTTAATGACCCTGAGATTTTGCTTGCCGACGAGCCAACTGGTGCGCTCGACTCTGAAACCAGTGTTCAAATCATGGAACTAATCAAGGAAATCTCACATGATAGACTTGTTATTATGGTTACACATAACCCAGAGCTAGCAGAACAGTACTCAACTAGAATAATCAATCTTTTAGATGGTATAGTTGTAAGCGACTCAAATCCTTATGATTCTTCCCTAGAAAAAGAAGAAAAAGTCGAGGGAAGTGTCGAAAATTTGGCTATTATTGATGCTGAAAGCACAGTGGCAAACGAAAACGGAGAAAATGAGCAAAACTTAGACACTCCTGCCACAAAAAAGACTACTAACAAGGGCAAAAAGAAGAAAACCTCTATGTCCTTCTTTACTGCGTTTTTGCTTTCCCTTAATAACCTTCTCACTAAAAAAGGAAGAACTATTCTTACCTCATTTGCAGGTAGCATTGGTATTATAGGAATTGCGCTTATTTTCGCAGTTTCAAACGGTCTTAATGGTTATATCAGACACGTTCAAGAAACCACTCTTTCTTCATATCCTTTGACTATTCAAAGCCAATCAGTTGATTTAAGCTCCTTGATGCTTACTCTTTTGACAGGTGGCGAAGAGGGTACAGAGGAAGAAAAAGAAAATCGCGACGAGAATGCTGTATATAAGGACCCATTAATCGCTGAGCTTGTTGATGAAATTAGTAAAATTGAGGTAACTCAAAACGACCTTGAATCATTTAAGAAGTATTTAGATGAAGGTCTTGCCGACGAAAACTCCGACATATATAAGGCTGTCAGCGAGGTTCAGTATAAATATAGCCTCAACCTCAATGTTTACACCAAAAACGATGAGGGAGATATTATTAAATCAGATACCAATGCCCTTCTACAAGAAATGCTTATTGACTACTTCATTCAGTCCGGTGTTATGAGCGAAACTGAATCAAACTCTATGTTTGGCTCATCGTCATCCTCATCATCTATGATGAGCATGGGCTCAATCAATATGTGGCAAGAGCTTCTTGCTGACTCTAAAAACGGAAAAACAGTTAGTGATATTGTAACCAGTCAATATGATGTAATTTATGGTGAATGGCCAACTGCGCATAACCAAGTTGTTCTTGTTGTTGACGAGGACAATGAGCTTGACGACCTTACTCTTTATGCTTTAGGTCTTTTGAGCAAGGCTGATATCGATAAAATCATTGAATATGCAGCTAAAGCTGAACCACTGCCAGAGGGCGAGGTTCCTTCTTGGTCATTTGAGGAAATTTGTAACAAGAGCTACAAGGTAATTTTGCCATCTGACTTCTACTCATATGACGGAAAGACTGGCACAGTTACCAATTACACAGACAACCAAATTTATCTTGAGAGTATTTACGACGATGCGCTTGAATTAAAGGTTTCCGGTATCATTCGCCTAAAGGACAGCGTTGATTCAGGCTATATGAATGGAGCTATTGGTTACACAAGCAAGCTAACATCTCATATCATTAAAGAGGCTTCCCTCTCTGCTGTTGCAGATGCGCAAGCTAACAACAAGGAAATTGATATTATTACAAAGCTTCCTTTCAAATCAACAACTACTGATTTGACCGACGCTGAAAAGAAGGAAGACTTCACTAAATATGTGAACAGCCTTTCAGCCAAAGAGCAAGCTGAGCTTTTCCTACAAATTGCTTATTTCAATGGCTATAACGCTCTTATTGAAGTTCCAAACGACGACCCAAGCACTCCTGGTGTTGTAGAGACAAAGAAGATTACCGCGCTTGAATATGCTACTGAAACGATTGTTTCTCAAATCACAAAGGGTGCTGAGATGAAGTATCAAATGTCAAATCCGGCAAAGCCTTTTGACTCCCTTTCCGACGAGGAAAAGGAAGCACTATACAAGGAGGCTGCTCTTGATTTTGCAACCACTTCTCTTTTGACTATGATTTCTCAAAACCAAGAGGAAATGGACAAAATCATTTCCGCTGTAAAGACAAACTATGAGCTTCAAGGTGGTAATTTTGATTCACTATCCGAGCCTCAAAAGCAAGCAGAATACAAAAATTATATTGCAACTCAATATAGATTGAGCAACTGCTCATATAAAACCTTAATTGACAGCATCATCACTCCTATGGCTGAGGCTGGTGCTATGGCTCAAATTCAAGCAGACGTAAATAAAAAACTGGCAGAACAAATTCCTGACGCATTAAAGGAAACCCCAAATGTTGCATATTCCCAAATGCTTTTAGCTTCTTTAAACACATATACACTTGAACAATTTGGCACTTACTATGACAACTTTATGCGTTTCTCTGATTCAACCTACGAGGAAAACCTTGTAAAATTCGGCAGAATTGATATGGGTGTTCCTTCATCAATCAATGTTTATATGTCAACCTTTGAGCAAAAGGATGATTTCAAGGCACTTATCGCTCAATACAACAAGGATGTTGGTGCTGACAGTGGTAAGCAAATTGAATACTCTGACATTATGGGCGAAATGATGTCTGCGATCACTACAATTATCAATGCAATTACTTATGTATTAGTTGCGTTTGTTGCAACATCACTTATCGTTTCCTCAATTATGATTGGTGTAATCACTCTTATTTCTGTTCAAGAAAGAACAAAGGAAATTGGTGTTCTCCGTGCTATGGGTGCATCAAAGCGCGATATCTCTCGCGTATTCAATGCAGAAACTATGATTGTAGGTCTAATTTCAGGACTTATTGGTATTTTAGTAACACTCGTGCTTGTTGTTATAATTAATATAATCCTATTTGCTCTTACCGGCATTGTAGGACTACAAGCGTCCCTTGGCTTCTGGCCTGCTGTAATACTAATAGCTATTAGTATGTGCTTGACTCTAATTGCTGGACTTATCCCATCAAGAGTTGCGGCAAAGAAGGACCCTGTTATTGCATTAAGATCTGAATAATAAATTAAAAAGAGGTTGCATTTGCGACCTCTTTTTGATATAATCCCTCTGTCGTTTTGCATCAAAACGGCACCTCAACGCAAGGTACGTTCTAAAGGGTGCCTTTACAAAGGAGGCATTAAAAAACGGACACAGGAGTGTCCGTTTTTTAATTATGATATTATTCTGTGTAAGCTTGAACTTCCCAAATGTTAACAGCCTTGCTCATATCCCAACCCTGATAGTTTACAATTTCAACCTTTGAAATTTGAGTTACTTCTCCTAATGAAATTGTATATTCAGTTTGATCCACCGTGTTAATCACTACTTCTTTTACAACAGTAGTGCCATCTGCACCGTAGAATTTTACTGTTAAGGTTGTGTTAGTGTTTGTATTGTTATATTGATCAGCAAAATTATCATCAATGTTTGAACCTAATTTTTTATTTGTTGTGTCACCATTGAAATAAAGCTTAAAGGTGTTAAATCCAACTGCGCTTGCCCATGTTAAAGTATGAGTTACGTCTCTTTGTGCATTACCATAACCAGTTGCGCCTGTGTCCATTTTACCATCGTTTATATAGCTTGCTGTTACAACCCAAGCAGTTGTTGTTGCAGTAGCAGAAGATGCATGGTTTACAATCTTAGGAATTGTTGTTCCCTCTTCAACTGTTTCGCCACAAGCTTTACATACACGGTCGCCTGTATAGCCATCTTCCTCAAATGTTGCTTCTTTTGCATTTTCGAGCTGAACATCTAAGTGTCCGGATGGCTCAACTGTTTCACTTTCTTCCTTACCACAAGCTGTACATTCTCTTGTTTTTGTTCCACCTGTTGCGCAGGTTATATTGCCTGTTTCCCATTCTGACCAAGAGTGAGCAGCAACTATTGTTTCTGTTTCGGTTTCGCCACAAGCTGTACATTCTCTTGTCCTAGAACCATTTACAAGCTCCTCAGGGCTACAAGTAGCAGGGGTTACATCCCAATCACTCCATGCGTGTCCGTTTGCCTCACATGGGTTTAGGTACTGCTTTTCATATGCTTCCGCTTCCCACAAATAAATTGTTCTTGCATTATATTCTGTTTGATATGAAATTGTAATTTCCTTTATTGGTGTATCGCTTGTGTTTTTAAATGAAAGCTCTAACACATCAAGTGAATTCTTTGTTTCTGTTGAAACAATAGTTCCTTCAGAATCTATAAATGTTATAGCAAGGTCTACGCCAAGGTTGGTAAGCTCTTTTACGCTTTCTAATCCTCCAATATTGCCCTTACCATTGCAAACAACAACTAGCTCGGTTAAATCTATAGCTTCCTCAAAGGAAAGCTTTACCCACTGAGTGCCTCTAAGATTTGCACACGATGGCATACCAGTTTCTTTGTTTCCATCATTTATATAGTTAAGTGTATTTGGAGCCCAGTTGTTTCCAACAACCTGCCAGTGTGAGGCATTACTTGTTACTGTCGCATTAGATACTACATTAACAATTCGAATTACCTTTGCGCTTTCTATTGTTGCGCCACAAGCTTTACACTTTTTTACGCCAGTTGAACCATCTTGCTCCTTGGTAGCTTCAATAGCACCATCGTAATAGACGTTAACGTGTCCACCAGGCTCAACAGTATTTGTTTCGGTGTACTCTTCACAAACTGTACATGTTCTTGTTATAGTTCCACCTGTTGTACAGGTAACGCCTTCAGGAATTACCCAATCGCCCATTTGATGGTCGGCTATTGGCACAATTTGCACTTCCTCACCACCGCAGTAGCCATAGCATACTCTACCTAGATAGCCAGCCTCTAGGCATGTTGCTTCCTTAGCAAATGGTGCATCATCCCAACCAATGCCCCATTCGGTCCATTGGTGACCTTCTGTCTTGATTGTTTTTTTGTCTAATTCTTCTCCACAGGCAGTACAGCTCTGAACCTCAACGCCGTCGGTTTCGCAGGTAAGCTCACTTTCTGTTACCCAGTCTCCAGCGTTATGACCTGCTGCTTCTGTTTGTTTAGTTTCAGTCTTTCCACAATTTGCAGCTGTACACTTTCTTTCCTCTATACCATCTTGAGTGCAAGTAAGCTCTTGTGTTTCCTTCCAATCACTCCACTTGTGCCCTTCAGTTATAATCTCTTCTCTGTCCTCAAGCTCCTCTCCACAAGATGAGCATTTCTTTACAGTAATGCCATTTTGATCGCAGGTTAGCTCTTGAATAGTTTCAATCTCCCATTCACTGTGGTCGCATACTGGGTCCTCAGTTTCAGTTTCGGTTTCTGTTTCTGTTTCAGTTTCTGTCTCTGTTTCAGTTTCGGTTTCGGTTTGGGATTCTGTCTCTGTTTGTGTCTCTGTGTCAGTGTCAGTATCTCTTCTTCCGCCTCCACAAGAAGCAAGAACGAAAATCATTGACAAGCATAAAATTAAAGACAACAAAACTAAAAGCTTGTTTTTCATTTTATGATCCTCCAAATTTTTCTTCTCTTTTATTTTATCATTTTTTATGTAAATTGTCAATATAAAGTAAGACTTACTTATATAAAAGAAAAAAGAGCCTTGTGGCTCTTTTATTCTATCGCTAATAGCTTAGTTGAATTAACACCATCTATCGCTCCTAAAAGGTCAAGAAGTGTTGATATATCTCCCTTTACGTGAGAAACATCCATTGAAATAACCACGTTTGCCCTTTGGTTAACGGGAAGATTTTGAGTTATTGTAAGAATATTTGCGCCTGTTCCCGAAATTACATTTAAAGCCTCTGACAACAGCCCCGATTTATGATAAAGTGAAAATGAAATTACAGCTTTGCGGCACTCTGTGTCTGTATTTGGCGCAAAAACATAGTCTTTATATTTATAATATGTACTTCTTGCAATGCCTACCATTTTAGATGCTTCGCTAACGTCCTTTGCCTTACCATTGAGAATTAACTCCTTTGCATCCATCACCTTCAAATAGCACTCAGGTAGCATTTCTCTATCTACGAGCAAATATTTACTTCTCATTTTATACCTCCGTTTGGATTAGTCGTTCCAAACCTTTGTGTTTACCATTTTATCAACGAAATTAAGCATATCGTCCTTTTCAACGGTTACATTATGGAATACAGGCTTGTTTTCAATATTGATCAAAGAGCCTGGAATTTTAGCACCTGTGTACGCATTTAGCTTGTTAAGTGCATCAAACTCATTGTCGTATTCCTTGCCTAACGCATTCATAACGCTATTTGAAAACTTATATGGGGATGCGGTTGAAAGAACAACTGTCTTGTCCTTGTTGCCGCTTTCCTTTACCCATTTTTCATACACATTCCATGCAACTGCTGTATGTGTGTCCATCAAATATCCGTGTTTTTCGTACACGTCCTTGATTGTTTTTATGGTTTCCTCGTTGTCACAGAAGCCTGCATCAAATTCGGATTTAATCTTATCAAGCTCTTCCTTTGAAAGCTTATATTCTCCATTTTCCTTGAGCTGTGCCATATAATTTGCACACTTTTCATCTCCACAAGTTAGATACAAAAGTCTTTCAAGGTTAGAGGAAATAAGAATGTCCATTGAAGGGGAGTTTGTGATATAAAAGCTTCTATTTTTATTATATACACCATTTTCAAAGAATTCTGTCAAAACCTTATTTGTGTTTGACGCGCATACAAGCTTTCCAACCAGAAGTCCCATTTTCTTTGCAAAATAACCAGCAAGTATATCTCCAAAGTTACCAGTTGGAACAACAAAGTTAACCTTGTCTCCCTTTTTGATTTCACCATTTAAAAGGAGGTCACGATAAGCCTTGAAGTAATATGCAACCTGAGGTGCAAGTCTACCTATATTTATAGAATTAGCACTTGAAAGCTTTACACCCTCTGGCAATTTGAGATTCGCAAAAATATTTTTAACACCACTTTGTGCATCGTCAAAGTTACCGCCAACTGAGCAAACGCAAGTGTTTTTACCGTCAACCGATACCATTTGGCGCTCTTGAACAGCACTAATACCCTTTCTCGGGTAGAAAACTATGATTTTAACGCCGTCAACATCTGAAAAGCCTGATAGTGCGGCACTTCCAGTATCTCCACTGGTTGCAGTTAAAATAACGATTTCATCCTTCATATCTGTTGCTTTTTTTGCAGCAGAAACGAGCTGTGGAAGGAGCTGAAGTGCAACATCCTTAAATGCACATGTTGGTCCGTGATAAAGCTCCATAACATAAGCATCATTCACCTTAGAAAGTGGGGCAAAATCCTCATTGTCAAATTTACCATCGTATGCACGGCTAACAAGCTCATAAGCGCCTGCAAATTCGCCATCCTTGTTCTCTAGCATTTTGTCCTTTGCAAAAAGGAGAGAAATTACAGTTGCGGAAATGTCCTTATTTGACATTTTCTCTAGCTTTTCCATAGGGAAAGCACAGCCGTCAAATGACTTTGGCATATAAAGTCCACCGTCTTTTGCTATGCCTTCAAGCACTGCCTCTGATGGTTTTTTAGAAATTTTACTATTTCTTGTAGATAAGTATAACATTTTTTAAAATACCTCTTGATTTTTTTCTTTATATATGATACACTATTTCACATGCAAATACAAGTGTTTTCGAAATAAAAACACATTTTTTTGAAAATTTTTTCTTGGGAAGGACAAAATTTATATGAAAATCGCAATTCTCGGTTACGGCGTTGTCGGCTCCGGAGCTTACGAAATTCTTAATAAAAGTGGCTTTGATATCAAGAAGGTTCTTGATATTCGACCACACGATGAGCTTGGCAATGTTTTAACCGCAAACTACGATGATATTTTAAATGACAATGAAATTGGCGTTGTTGCCGAGGCTATCGGTGGACTTGAGCCTGCTCATACCTTTGTTGTTAAAGCGCTCAAGGCCGGAAAGCACGTTGTTAGCTCAAACAAGCATTTAATTTGCGAATATTACGACGAGCTTCACACGCTTGCTAAGGAGAACAATGTTACTATAAACTTCACATCCGCAGTTGGTGGTGGTATTCCTTGGCTTTACAACCTAAAGCGCACCACAAATGGCGATGAAATCACTAAAATAATGGGTATTATGAATGGAACTACCAACTTTATTTTAGATGCTATGATTACTGACTCGCGCGATTTTGATGAGGTTTTGAAGGAAGCGCAGTCGCTTGGTTATGCTGAAGCAAATCCTTCAGCTGACATTGACGGTCTTGATGTTGCAAGAAAAACAGCTATCTCGTCATCAATTGCTTTCAAAACAACTGTAAAGGAAAGCGAGGTTTCTCTCTTCTCCCTTCGCAACATCACTAAAAACGACATAGAATATATTAAGACAAAGCTAAACAAAACCGTAAGATATATGGGATTTGGCATTAAAAACGAGGACGAAACAATTTCATCTTTTGTTGAGCCTGTTTTACTTCCAAGCACTTCACTTGAAGCTAACGTAAACAAGAATTTTAATATAATTTCCTTGTTTGGTAAGAGTGTTGGTCGCCTTTCCTTCTATGGACAGGGTGCTGGTAAATACCCAACCGGACACGCTCTTGCGTCTGATGTTATTGATGTTGTTAATGGTTGTCGCTATACACGCGATTTCGGTAAATCCTTAGAGGTTGACAACTCACAATATGAAAGAAAATATTATATTAGAGCTAATTTCTTGCCCGAAAATGTAAAGGGCTATGAAAAAATTGGCGATAGCTATTATATTATTACAAATAAAATGAAGGTTAGTGCTATGCACTCACTTGCAAATTCAATCTTAGAAAGCGACCCGCTTGCATTTTTCGCGGGTATTGAGGAATAATTTATGTTGAAGGTAGTTAAATTCGGTGGTTCTTCTCTTGCTTCTGCCGAGGCTTTTGCTAAAGTTAAAAAGATTATTGAGGCTGACAAATCCCGTACTGTTGTAGTTGTTTCTGCTCCTGGTAAGAGATTTAAGGAGGACATCAAGGTTACTGATTTACTCTATGTTTGCCACGCACACATCAAATATAGCATCGGTGTTGATGATATGTTTGAAAAAATCAAAGAAAGATATCGTGAAATATACAAGGGCTGTGGCTTAAAGCAAGACCTTGAATATGAATTTGATAAAATTGCATCCGGTCTTAACAAAAAATCTAGCGTTGACTACATCGTTTCAAGAGGCGAATATCTAAACGCAAGACTTATGGCTGAGTATCTTGGCTATACATTTGTTGACAGTGCCAGCTGGCTAGTGTTCAACTTCAACGGAAAGGTTGACTTTGAGCGCTCATACAAAAATCTCTCTGAGATTGTTGAAAACAACCCAAGAATTGTTGTTCCAGGCTTCTATGGTGCTACTCCTGACGGAAACATCAAAACATTCTCTCGTGGTGGCTCTGATATTACCGGTGCCATTGCAGCAGCGGCTATTAATGCCGATATGTATGAAAACTGGACAGACGTGTCTGGAATTATGACCGCTGACCCACGTATTGTTGATAATCCAAGACCTATTGAAAACGTTACATTTGCCGAGCTACGCGAGCTTTCATATATGGGTGCTGATGTTCTTCATGAGGAGACAGTTTTCCCAGTTAGACAAAAGAGCATTCCTCTTTACATTAAAAACACCAACGATATGAATGCGCGTGGTACTCTTATTATGGAAAGCTTCCCAGAGGATGAGGACGACAAAAACTCGCACTTTATTACTGGTATTTCAGGTAAGAAAAACTTCTCTATCATTACAATTGCAAAAAGCAGAATGAATGATGAAATTGGCTATGTAAGACGCGCGCTTGAGGTATTTGAGCGTTTTGAAATCCCGATTGAACACATTCCTAGCAGTATTGACAGCTTCTCTGTTGTTATTGCATCATCTTACATCGAAAATTGTATGCACGAGCTTATTGCTGCTCTTAACAGCGCTTTAACTCCTGACTCAATCAAGATTGATAATGAAATCAGCTTGATTGCCATTGTTGGTAGAAAGCTTCAATCAAATATAGGTATTGCAGGAAAAATATTCACAGCACTTGGCGAAAATGATATCAACATTAAAATGATTGAGCAAGGTGCTGATGAAATCAACATCATAATCGGTGTAAACGACAGAAACTTTAAGAAAACTATTAAAGTTCTATACAATTTAAGTGAGGTAGAAGAATAATGAAAACATATAATGTAGGTATCCTAGGTGCAACTGGTGCTGTAGGACGTGAAATGATGAAAATTCTTGAGGAAAGAAACTTTCCAATTGGCGAGCTTAGACTTTTAGCTAGTGCTCGTAGCGTTGGTAAAAAGCTTTCATTCAAGGGTCAAGAAATTGAGGTTAAGCTTGCTGAGGGTGGCGCATTTGAGGGACTTGATATTGTTCTTGGCGCTGCTTCCAATGCAATTGCAAAGGAGCTAGCTCCTGATATTGTAAAGGCTGGCGCTGTATTTGTAGACAACTCTAGCGCATTCCGTATGTGTGACGATGTTCCACTTGTTGTTCCAGAAATCAACGCAGAGGACGTTAAGAAAAACAAGGGTATTATTGCTAACCCTAACTGCTCCACTATTATCACTTTAGTCGCTGTAAACGCAATCAATAAGCTTTCAAAGATTAAGGGTATGGTTGCATCAACTTACCAAGCTACAAGCGGTGCTGGTGCTGGTGGTCCCGTTGAGCTTCGCGCACAAACCAAGGCTCTTCTTGAAGGTGGTGAGGTTAAGAGTGAGGTGTTCCAATATCAAATTGCAGAAAACGTTATTCCTCAAATCGGTGGCTTCAATGACGACGGCTATACAAGCGAGGAAATGAAGATGCAAAACGAAGGCAGAAAGATTCTTCATTTGCCTGAGCTCAAGGTTACTTGCACTTGTGTAAGAGTTCCTGTTGTTCGTTCACACTCTATTTCCGTTACTGTTCTTACAGAGGACAGTCTTACAGTTGACCAAGTTAAGGCTGCTGTTGCCGAGTGCGACGGATGCAAGCTTTATGATGATATGGATAACAAGCATTATCCTATGCCACTCGTAACATCTGACCAAGACCTTGTTTACGTTGGTAGAATCAGAAAAGACTTAGTATTTGATAACGCAATCACATTGTGGTGCTGTGGCGACCAAGTTAGAAAAGGCGCTGCTACAAATGCAATCCAAATTGCCGAAGCTTTAATTAAATAATAAAAATGAGCAGTATTTTTAAGTACTGCTCTTTTAAATAATGCTTTTAATTCTAGTTATAAAGAAATAAAAAAGCCACGCAAATTTGCGTGGCTTTTTTATTTTGCTATGATTAACCTTGTGTTGTGCCGAGTTTACTAAAGTCGATACCAACTGAAACGTCTTTTGTTCCATCTACATTTTCTGTAACCTTTGTAACATCACTATCTGTGATTACTGCATCAGTATTACCAGAGAACATAGCACCTGGAACGATACCAGCCATACTTGTATCCATGATGTCTTCTGTTTCAATTTTATCCATCTCGCAGATTGGGGAAACGTATTTCATCATCAATTCTCCTTGTTCTAAGTAAATTTATAACCATAAGTTGTATTAATTATAACAAATGATTTCGCATTTGTCAATACTAAAATGAAAGTTTTTTTATATTTTAATAAAAAATTTTCAAGTAGAAATTAAACTAATGATTTTAGCCTATTTTGTTAGATAATTTTTAATAATTATCCAACGATACCGCTTCTTTCTACGCCCTCAACAATTCTTCTTTGCAAGAATACATATGCAATAAGAAGTGGCAATGCGATAAGAATAGAAGCTGTTCCCAATACAATAGCACTATATGCATTTGAAATGTTTTGGGTTTCTGTTTTAAGAAGCTCTCCTATATATTCTGGAGTTCTCGCAATATGCTTCATAAATACGAATGCTGAATTTTCCTTTGCTAAGAACATAGTTGTATAGAAATCATCTGTCCATTGCCATGAGAATGCAAAGATAAATACTGTTATTAGCATAGGAATAGAAATTGGAATAATTATGCTAAAGAAGGTACGGAATGTGCTTGAGCCATCAACGAAGGCTGACTCCTCAAGCTCGTCAGGTACACCCTTGAAAAATTGTCTTAGCATAAATATAAACAGTCCATTCTTAAAGCCCAAGCCTAATATTGATAAGACATAAAGAGGGATTAAGCTATCGGAAAATCCGTAGCCGTTCTCAAACATGCCAAACATATTTTGAAGTGGCTGTAATATAAAGCTTATTGGGTTCATTGTTGTTTCAAACAATGTAATTTGTCTAAAGAATGCATCCATAGAGTTCTTTAGTGCCTCTTGTGGTACCATCAAGGTTACTATAACAAGCGCAAACACTATTGAATTGCCTTTAAACTTGAATTTTGCTAATCCGTAAGCAACTAAAGCACACACAAGTGTCTGGATTAATGCAACGGAAAATGAAACAACAAATGTAGTTATAACTGCTCTTAAATAATCATTTTGTGTAAGTATATACCAATACTGATCGAACGTTGGATTTTTAGAAATAAGAATAACCATAGCATCCTTAACGTCACTTATTGACATTACAGATGATAGAATCTTTGTGATGTACGGATAAAGTATTATAAATGTAATACCTATCAAAAGTACAGTTCTAAAAATTACAAATACTACCTTTTTAAAGAAATTAAAGGACAAGAACTTTTGCTTCAATCTCTCTTTTAGAGGCGCTCTTTCAAAATCAACTTTGATTTTGTTTTTGGATTCTCTTTTTACTTTTACTGTATCCATTTTAGCACCTCCTTAGTCTCTTCTTTGGTAGAACACTACCGTTTTCATCAACAATGCAACCACAATAACTACAACAAGTACGAGTAGGATGTAAATCCAAATACCAGCACTGAAGTTACCAGGGTTGTTCGAGCCAAACATACCACCGTATCCAGCTAGACCTTGCATTACACGGTTGTCAGCCGCTGTAAATAGGTCAACAACTGTATAAATTGCGTTTACAAGAATCATTGGGCTTATCATTGGCAATGTAATCTTCCAGAAGGTTTCCCAAGCGGATGCGCCTTCCATCTGACAAGACTCGTAAATGGATGGTGAAATAGATTGTAGGCCTGATAGGAATATAAGCATTTGTACGCCTGAACGGCTAACAATCATAAATATTTTGTTAATAAGGCTTGTTACCATTTCAGCCATATTAAACTTACCTATCGTTATATTGACGCTCGACAGCAGTGCTTCTACATCAAGTGCTGAAATAAATCCATCACCCTCTGAGCCTGTGTTATCGTCAACTGCGCCGCTTTCGTTCATTTCGCCTGCGCTTATTTGTGTGTCAATTGCGTCGATGATACCAGTTGAAAGAATAACTGGCAAGAAGAATACTGCACGGAAGAATGTACGGCCTGTCATCTTTTGGTTAAGAATTATAGCCATAAAGAGTGCAAATATTACAATTGCTGGTATTTGCAATACCAAGTCGCCCATAGCGTCTAGCACTGTTTTAGTAAAACCGTTAGGGTCGTTAAATACTGCAACGTAGGCATCAAAGCTAAAGAAGTCATTGTTGCCCTTGGAGCCACGGAATGAAACTTCAATTGATTTAATTACCATAGGTAAATAAATACCGATAATTCCGAGCACAAATGGTAGGCAGAAGAGCCAACCGGAAAGCGCTTTTTTGCTCTTTAGTGATAAACCTTTTTTCTTTTTTCGATAAGTAGCAGTTTGAACGGTTGCAGTTGCAGCAGAGGCATCCGCTGAAACGGACTCCTCTACAACTACTTCCTCTACTACCGGTGTTTCCTCTTGCTCAACCACCGGTTCTTCTACCCTTGGCTTAGCAATAGGATTTAGCATATATATCTTATGCTCTTCAGAAACTACTTCTGTGGGCTTAAGCGATACGCTGTTTTGATTTTCATATACATTTTTCATTTCGCATCAGCCCCCCTTTTATGATTTGTATGGTTTGAAATCAAGGCCTGGAACTATATATTCTTTACCCTCGAATTCAACAATTACATCTTGGCTATTGTAGTTGAGAATGAATCCCTCTCCACCCTCGTATACAACGAGAACTACCAAGGAGTTATCAACTGCTGTGCCATCAAGCAATGTAACGGAGCAATTTTCTTCTCCATCATTGAGGAATTTATGATCAACGATGAATTTGTTTTGCTTATCCTTCATTGCATTGTTATATGTTGTATAGTTTTCAGCTATTGAACCCTTTAAGAAATCATAGCTTATTGAATAATATTTGCTATATTCAGGATCGGATTTAAGTGTTTCAACATTTTGCTTTGCTAATGTGTAGTAAAGCACTGCTCCGTTCTCGATTGCCTTCAAGAACATATAGTCTTGGTCACCCTCCATATTGAGTGCATTTCCTGCAAACTCAACTGAACCGTGATATACCATACCATAGAAAGGAACACTTTCACTTGCTCTTATATATTTACTACTATCAAGAGGAGCTGAAAGAACACCTGAAGCATACTTCATCGCATACACATTTCCTGCATCAATTATTAAACCAAACTTGCGTTCGTTGAGCCTTGTAATTGATTCCATAAACTTAACTGTATTGTTTTTAGAATCCTCTCTTGAATAGAAGTCATCCTTGTCAAAATCCGAGTTCAAATCTTTGCCAAGAGCTCTTATTGCTAATGACTTAAGGCTTACATCAGATATTGATTTTGTAAATTTTTCGAATAGTGAAATAAACGATGCGCTTGAAACAGCAACGCCACTTGTACGCTCAAAGGTTTGTGTAGCGGCATAATATGTACGTCTTGTTGTATATCTATCGTCAATGGTTTTTGTTGCATGCTTACTACTAGAGTAACCGCTAAACCATTTTGAACCATGAGAATACGAAAAATCTACATCCAAAGAAACATCATAGTTATTCATTTCGGAGTCGGCAAGAAGCGCATTGAGACCCTTTTCACCACCGAGAACCTTTTGCCATTTGATCTTTGTAGGATATGTTGATGCAAGACCACCATTGTAGAAGCCCTTCAAGATATATGAGCTGTTATCAATGCCTGCATCTGCAAGCTCCTTCTGCATATTTATTATATCGCTGAAGGTTGTGAGTTCTTTATTAACAGTAACAGGGAATGAGAATACCTGCTCTTTAACCTTAACAGAACCAAAGACCTCAAGGAAAAGCTTTGTGTTCTCTTCAGTTTCTGTGATTTTCTTTATTGTTCCATTTGCAGTTAAGTAATCTCTATAAAGCTTTGCCATTCCTACATATGATGTATCGTAGGTATTTTTTAAATCATACTGCTTTGCTGTCTCCTCTGCTGTCAAAAACTTATAGTTCACTCTATACTTACCTTCATAGCAATTGTCAGAAACTACAGTAATTTCAGTAGATGAAGATGTACCACTCGAGAAAGCATCTGCTAGGTCATACACGTCATAATCTGCATATTTAAATGATGCGTATGCAGAAATATAGTATCTTTCCGCATCGGCAACGATGGAGCCCATCGCATCGCCCTCTTCGATTATTGCAAAATATCCTGTTCCATTATCCTCGCTAGAGTTAATCAAGCCGAATACAGGCATTGTGTATTGCTCTGTATTCTTTCCGGTTATTTGATACTTAGCATAATCAGAGCCATATAGTATGGAAGAAATCTTACCTGTTTGGTTTTTAGCAATAAGATCCTCAAATCTTACAATTGCGCCACTTCCGTCAGGAATAAAGATATATCCATTATCGTATTGAGTATTGCCCTTTTCATCCAACTCTGGATTCAATGAAGCTGCACCAAAGTATGGAAGAAGTGTAATCTCTGCAAGACAATAGAGATCTTTATTATATTCGATTGTTTTCGTATCAAGCTCAACAACCAATCCATCGTTTGTAAGCTTATAATCTACAGTAAACTTGAAGTTTGGATATTCCTTTTCAGGATACATACCTCTATCAGCTTCTTCATTCCAATACTTATCTCTGTCAAGCTCAAATTGAGTCTTTTCCTCACCCTCTTTGGATAACACAAAGTACTCAGGCGCAGCTGCCACTAGCTTTTGTTCCAAATTCTTCATTGTGTTAGTATTTTGGTAAACATTTGGCAAAAGGAACATAAATGGTGTTGTTGCACAAAGAGGTTGTTCCTTAATCATTGTTTCGCGCTTAGTACTTGTTGGGTCGCTCAACAGTGGGTCTTTGATATACTTTTGATCAGGGTCATATGAAGAAAAATACTCTTTTACAAGCAATTCAATTGACCTGTCGTCTTTTCCTGCAGTGCGTAAAGCATTATAAAAGTCCTCTAGACTTATTTTCAAAGGAACTGCATAATCGCGCTCTTCTTCTCCAATAGAATAGTTAACCGTTAGTCCATTTTCTGTTGGAACAACACTACCCTGCTTATATGCGAAGCATTCATTATAGCTATACCAAGTTTTCATAGCGTTGCTACCTTCGCTAAGCTTGAAATACTTAATATATGCTTGTGATAAGAATTTTCCCTTATCAGTTGTGTTAGTTGATTGGAAAATACTTGTGATATTATATGGGTTTGACAAAGTGATTTCGCCAGTTACTGTATTTTTAACTGCAATTTCGCCAGAATCATAGTCAGCATAAAGCTCCAAGATTCCGTCTCCCTTGCCAGCCTTTTCCGGGTCATCGCTTGTCATAACATAAGTCATCGTTGCGAGCTTTGCCCTTTCGTTTCCGAAGGTTGCGCTCATATGATTTACAGATGCTGCTCCAACCGATAATGGTAAAAGCAATGTTGAAATCATTAATACGGCAAGAACGGCCGCTATTATTCTCTTTTTCATAATTGGCCCTCCTACCTGTAGCTTATTTCACTTGTAATTGTTGTTACAAATGATGACATCTTAGAAATAAGTGTGATGAATAGTACAATAATAAACATTATGATAACCATACCAGCTAGTGTAGCTATTACTGTAACTATGTTTTTACCCATTGAGTAATCGTGTGTAACCTGCATACCGATAATAATAAGGAATGCCATCCAGATGTATGCTACTGACACGATAAGTGCTGGAATTTGTGATTCTGTTCCTACTAATACTTGTGTTAAAATTGTAGATACAATTACAAAGATAGGAACTGGGAATAGTGCGTATGCTGAAGCAATGAAAATGTCCTTAAAGCTTCCTTCTCCATCGAAAAGTGTTGTGAAGCACCAGTTGGAAACCACCCATAGGAAGAATGGGATAAGAACGGTTGCAGCTTGTGAAATTATCGTAGCTGTTGAGCCTTGTGGCTTATAATAATAGCCTTGACCAATGCCTTGATAATAAATTGCTAATACTGTAATAATAAGGAAGATAATTGATGCTCTCATTGAGCCTCTCTTTTCCTTTTTCAAATCCCAATAGCCATCAAATGGATGGAATATGATATGGAATCCGTATGTTAACTCTTCCTTGAGTGAGCGTTTGCCGCCCTTAGTTGCTGCTGCCTTGTTAACCTTGCCAGCATAACCAAACACCTTGATAACAACAAATAGAAGAACTATTATTCCGATTACAAGGAATATAAAGTATCTTTCCATTATGTTTGCACGTATTGCTTTAAATACTGTTGCATAGTTTTCTGTATCATATGCATTTTGGAAATATTCAAGTGCTTGTTTTAGTTCTGCATCATTATCGCCTGCGTTACGGTATAATGCTTTACCCATTTCAACATAAGCGGTATCGAAGTTGTTGTTTCTTGCTAATACTTCTTTCCAAGCACCTGCCGCCTTATCAAATTCACCATCGTTTTGGAGCTTGATTGCGTTTGCAAGAACTTCAGCATATTCTGTCTGTCTATATACAACTAATGAAGCGTTTGAACGGTCAAGTACTACTAGCTTTGTAACTTTAGTTGGCTTAATAACAGTGTTTCCAGCTTCATCAACTGTTGTTTGATCCACATCATATATTTGATATGTAATTGCATGACCTGCACCCTTATCAGATTGAGTAAGCTGTCCAAATTGCTCTCCAATGTCGCCGAAAATGTAAAGCAAGTTGCCAGAACGGTCGTATGTATAAATCTTACCACGCTTGTTGTCAAGAATTGACCATACTCCATCAGGGCCACTTGTTATATCAATTACGTGTGACACACCTGTTGGTGCACCCTTGTTTGCCGCTGTGATTTTGGTATTCAATTCAACTGCAACCTCGCCCGCCGGAGCAAAGAAGCCTGTACGTTGCATAATATCAGTACCACCGGCATTCAAAAGCTTAACTGGAGAATAATCGGTTACTTTACTTGTTATTTGTGTTAGCTGTGAGTTCTCATCCTCTGAGTTATAGATGATAGTACCATAAACAAAGTCGCCGTATGTTCTATCAAGCTCAAGGTTTGAGTAGGTTGTTGGTACGTTTACAAACTCGAGTGTTGACCAAGGATTGATTGTTTGAATTACCGCTTGTAAAGCAGAAACGCTTACCTTTGGCGCACCGATAAAGTTGATAAACTCGCCTTCACTTGTAAGAACCACGATACCTTCTGTTGTTCCGGCTGAAACAACATACATTCTACCGTGCTTATCAACAACACAGCTGATAGGCTGATATGAGCTATTCTCTCCTGAGAAATTGATATGTGGCTCTTTAAAAGCTCTATCAAACTCATATACAGTTCCTTCATTATTTTCATTTATTGAAAACTTAACAATTCTCTTGTTATCTTTATCACAAACATAAAGCCCTTTATAGTTTCCCTCACTAACTGTAAAGGTGCTTACAGGATTACTAAATGTATCCTCAACACCGTCGCTGTTTACGAAGTCCTTGATAATTGCTTTAAATTTGTAGTTTTTATCAACAACAACAATTCTGTTGTTTTTAGAATCAGAAATATAAATATTACCGAAATCATCAGCTTCTATGTCTGTTAAGTCGTTAAACTCAACACCACCTAGATTTTCTAGTCCAATGGTTGCTGAGTTGATTGGAGCAACTCCATCAGGAACATACGCATCGGGAGATTCAAGAACCTCGCCATTGATTGAGTATGTATATGTTTCATAAGGGGTAGCTGCCATAGCACAAGGAGCAAGAAGCAAAATGAAAGCAAACATAAATGCTACTATTTTAGCAAATCTTTTCATAATACCTCCTTAATCCTTCATACCACTTGATGCCATTGTTTCAATAATGTTACTTTGTGAAATAACGAATACTAAAATTGGCACAAGCATCATAATAACTGTACCAGCAGCGGACGCACCAGCACGAGCAATACCACCGGCTGTGATTTGTCCAATAGCGTAGTTAAGTGTCTTTAGCTGTTCACTATAAATGTAAGCTGAAGCACCTGTATTCCAAAGTCCTTGGAATGAATAAATAATAAGTGTTAGCCATGCAGGCTTAACCATTGGCATAGCGATTACCCAGAAGGTTCTAAACTCACTACATCCATCAAGACGCGCGCTTTCAAGCACGGAGTCTGAGATTGAGGAGTCCATAAACTGCTTCATAAGGTAAAGTCCCATAGATGAGCCCCATGCAGGAATGATAAGTGCAAATGGGTTATCCATAAGTCCGAGTGTTGATAGTGTTAGGAAGTTAGCAATTGCTGTTACTGTCGAAGTAAACATAAGTGAACGCTGAATAATCCAGAACACACCACGTCTTCCCGGGAATGGGATTTTGGAAATTGCATAAGCAGCAAGTGAGCTGAAAAGCAAGTTTCCAAATGTACCTGCGGCTGTAATAAACACTGTGTTAAATATGTATCTTGAGAAAGGTACCCAAGAATCGCTTAAAAGTGTAAACAAATCGGAAAAGTTTTTAAATGTTGGATTTACAACATAAAATCTTGGTGGGAACATCCATAATTCGTCAAGAGGCTTTAACGACTGCATTACAACATATACCATTGGCAAGAACATAAATACTCCCATTATTGCAAGGAAGATAAATATTCCTGCGTCTCCACCCTTCGAACGGTTGAGGACAACTTGATGATTTCTAACTCTCATTTTTTGCATATCATTGTCCCACCTTCGAAAGCATTTTATTAACCAGAACGTTTGCACCCATCATTACAATGAATAAAACGAACGCAATAGCGGAAGCATATCCTACTTCCCAACGTTGGTTTCCGTAGTCCTCCAAGCAGTGCATAATCGTATGACACGAATAGTTTACTGATGGGAAGCCACAAAGTGCGGTTACAACGCCACCAAAGCCGAACGCACCTGTAATTGACATTACGGCACCGAACATAAGCTGTGGTCGCATCATTGGCAAGGTAATAAACCATAGCTCTTGCCATCTGTTTTTGATACCGTCAACCGCGGCTGCCTCAAACAAGCTCTTGTCAACTGTTTGAAGACCGGCGATGAACGAGAGGAATGCTGTACCGAGCGACATCCAAAGTGCAACTACGATACAAAGTGTCATTGCATATCTTTCATCATAGAACCAAAGAATCGGCGCATCTATGATATTTAGCTTCATAAGTGTACCGTTAACCCATCCCTGTCCGTCATTTGAGAAAAGTGTACCCCAAATGAGATATACAGAGCCTGAGATTGATGGTGCATAGAAGATAAGTGTTACAATTGCTCTAATTCTTGGTGATAGCTCATTGATGAACCATGCAACAAGGAACGAAAGAATATAGGAAACAGGACCGGTAATTGCCGCAAAAACTAATGTATTTTTGCAAGCGAGGAGGAATATATCATCCTCAAAGAATAGTCTTGTATAGTTTTTAATACCTATAAACATGTCCCATTTGAACTCGAGCATATTAAAGTTTGTAAAGCTTAGTACGAGTGATAGTACAACGGGGAAAACAGTGAAAAGAATAAACACAAGCATAAAAGGAGCAATCATAAAATACGCGATTTTATGTCTCTTCATTTCATGGATTGTCCATTGGAACATAGTCATATCTTTTCTTGCAACGGCCTTTTTCTTGCCGCCCTTGGATTCTTCTAAAACACTATCATTATGTACAGCTTCGGCTTGTTCAACGTTTTCAGCCTTATTTTGCAAATTTTCTTTACGTTTTGCCATTTACATATTCTCCTTCTCTAGTATTTTAGAATTAATCTAGCTTTCCGTCGCTATTAATTTTTTGATAATCCTTGAATTTGAGCATACCAAACTCTTCACGTCTTCTCTCAATTTCTGCATTGATAGTTGTAACGTAGCCAAGAAGTGCATCAGATGCATCCTCTCCTTCGTTGTATGCAGCTAGGAATGCGAAGTTGACATAACGAGCTAAATAGTAGCTACCTGGATGGTTTGGAACTGCCACAAGGTTGTTGAATTGGTCAAGGATATTAGCCTTTTCCTTTGCTGTCCAAGGTAATTCCTCAAGGGCGATTCTATTTGCGGTTGCAGGTCTTGCCGCGATACCCATAATAGAAACTACGCCATTTGAATAATCTGCTTGGAATTCATTTCCTGTGTACCACTTCATAAATTTCCATGCAGCATTATCTCTCTTCTGTTGTTCAGTGCTGTTGCCATTATCAATCATAACACAGCCTGTAACAGTTGCTATTGCGTTTCTGTTAATTTGAATATTTCCATTTCCATCAAGGATTTCCTTGCCGTTTTCATCAACTACAACCTCGCCAGGGAGCTTAACGAATGTCCAAAGACCTGAAAGCTCAGACGCAAAGACTGATAGCTGGTTACATGTTGTATATGGAGCAATACCGATTGGCATTTCACCTGTACGGAAACGGTTTGCGAAATCATATGTGTATGGAAGTGAATATTGTGTATAGTAGTTACACATTGTTTCAAAGGAGTTAAGAACGCCCTTTGAATCGAAGTTGATAGTCATACCGTTGTTTGAGTATGCTTCATTTCCATTTTGATACATAAATGTGTATGCATCGTTTTGGATACCTAGCTCCATATTATTATATTGAAGAATAGGAAGAATTGCGAGCATATCGTCCCATGTCTTTGGAACATCAAGCTCTAGGTTTGCAAATATATCCTCACGATAGAACATCATTGAGAATGAAAGTGTATCAGGCAATGCATAAAGCTCAATACCTGTGTGTCCATCATCATTCTTCCAGTTGTAGCCATACTTTGCATCATCAAATGGGTCATTTACATTATTCTTATCAACAAGGTAATTAACCTCTTTTCCGTTAACAATGCTTGTAGCATCGTCTCTCCACAGATAGAGATCCTCTTCCTTCCAATTATATGTATTTGAATCCTCTAAAACGCCCTTAGTATCATCATAACCAAAGTTATAAAGTGTAAGTGGCTCAATTGCTGCCTCTGGGAATTCATCTAATATATTTGTACCATTTTTAATATCCTCGTTAACGTAATCGTTTAGAGGCTTAATTGCATTACGGAGAGCATAGTCGATAATTGTTGCGCTTGCCTCCATAAGCGAAACCTCAGGACCTACGCCAGCAATAATTGAAGGCAATAGAGTTCCTCCTGATATGAGCTTAATGTTAACGCCGATTTTTTGTTCTGGTGTGAATTTATTTTCAATGAGGTTTCTTATAATTTGTGCTTGGTCACGTCCGGTAACAACCCAGACTTCAATTACTTCTTCAGCATTGCCGCCTGCTGTTTCACTATCCATAGCATTATAGTCGCCCGCGAATGAAGCGAAGAATAGCTTGATTTCAAACCAAAGAGCTTGGAAGAAGTTTGCATCAGCCTTAGGTAACTCATCCTCTCTTGATTGAAGCTTATAGTAGTCAACTTGTAGAGGTTGGGTTTTTGCGCTATTAATCCATGTACCTAAAGAACCGATTTGTGATTTCAATGTTGCTAGATTTGCAGGAATTTCGGACTCATTTGTCGCCATTTTTTCAAGAAGCTGGTAAACTTGCTTAATGGTTGCAGTCTTTTCACCTTCACCAGTACCACCATCCTGCGCCTTGTTCTCTGCTATCATATAATTATATACGCCCTCAAGATTTTGAGCTTCGATAAGCATACTCTCAAGAACGTGTGGCATAACACGTGTAAAGCCGTATGAACGGTTAGGATCTGGGTCTGTACCTGTGAGCTTTAGAATTTCGAGGTATGCCTTGTTTATTTCAGTAAGTGATTTGCTTACTTGCTTGATTTGCTCACCCATTTCGCCGAGGGTTGCCTCAAGCTTAATTTCATAAACCTTACCCTTTTCAAAGTAAAATTCAAACTCAGTATTGCCGTCGCCTAGGAAACAGGTTTGCCAAGAGCTTGTATATGGGAAACGACAGTTTGTTGCCTCTTCGAATGGAATCTCTCCATTTATATAAAGCTTTCTTGAAACATACATACCACTAAGAAGTGCTTGTTTATATCTTACTGCAATTGAGTAGTAGCCTGATTCTGGAACAGTAATATTATAGCTCATCCACTCGCCAACGTTTTGCCATTGCTCCTTACCAGCAGTATTATACTTAACTGCTGATTCACTTTGTGGACCTGTCAATCCACTTGTGATTGAGGATGTTCTATCATATACAGGATACATTGTAACTGCTGAAACGTTTTCCGGGCCCTCAGCCTCAATAACATCCAAATCAACACTTACTCTGTGGTCCTCCATCTTGCCATAAAGAGCTTCCATTTCTTTCTTATATTGGCTATAAGATTTAAGGTTGTCTTGTGGGCGTAAGGTAATAGATTGGATAATGATACCCTCTCTTTGTCCCTCTAAGGAGATTGTGTTTACACCAGGCTTAATATAGAATTCAAATGGATACATTTCATAACCGTTTGAATCGCTAATAGAATATGTTACCCAGCTTTGGTCCTCAATAACTGAAGGACGAATATCATCGCCTTTTCCGTTCTCATCTTCATTTTTAAAGGTAGGTTTGTGGTTTTCATCATATTGATATTCGTATTGCCATACCTTTGAAAGCACAAGTGAGCGTGCCTCAGAAAATGGAATTTCACCATTTAGGTAGAATATTCTCTCAATAGAGTTACTTGTAGGCTTGCTATCTCCATCGAGAACATCGTCTGCCATTGCTTGAGTATATTTTATCTCAATTACATAGTTACCACTCATATTTTCCGGAACATCAAAGCTCCATGTAACTACACCAGTTGAGCCAAGATAAACGCCATTGTCGTCACCTGTTTTATCCCCAAAGCAAACGTTTTCCTTTATTCTGTCTGTATCGTTAGCCAAAATAATTTCTTTACCATCAACTACGTATACACCCTCTAGCAAATCAAATTGATTGCTGAATTTAGGGTCCATAACAAGCTCGATTGTATCGACTAAATTGTAGACAGCATTAACTGTTGTTTCCTTGGCTGTTGTTTTTCCCTTTTTGGTTACCTCAACAGATTCAACAATTTTAGCCGTTCTCTTGTCAGCATCAAAGGTAACAGTTATCTCATACTCTGACACCGCGCCTTCTGATTTAAGCTTAGCTGAGCCAACATATGTACCACTGAGTGTAACATAAGTACTCTTTCCTTGCTTTTTAAGGTTATATTCGACTCCGTTATAAACTAAAACGGAAGCCACCCCATCTACGACAGTAGCCGTACCAAGCTCCTCGCCGAGTTGAGAGTATAATGTCAAGTTTCCAACGGTGTTGTGCTTACTCAAAACATTCTCTCGATACTCGTCATAAGACAAAGCATTAAGAATAGCACTGATGTCAGAAATTGACGATTGGGAAGACGAGCTTCCACTTGAGCTACTTGTTATGCTTGATGCAAATGCTGACAAGCCCATAGTCGGCACTAGCATGATAAGACAAAGTAAAAATGCAAGTAGCTTTTTCGCTTTCTTTCTCATAAGAAATCCTCCATATTTGCGTTCTAATCATTTGCTTGGGTTAGCGCTTACCAAACAAATGCAAGATATACGTGTGCGTATATATTAGTATGTATAATTTTAGCACACAAATAATTTAAAGTCAAGTTGCCATTTTTAACAATTTGCACAAGCCGAGGCTTTAAATAAAAAATTTATTAATTATTTTCAACTAAAAACAAAATAATTTTTTTCTTTTTCAGACCATTTTTTACAAAAAAATCCATTGAAAATCCAGCAACCAAGGGGAGTCTTGGCATTTTAATATATTATTAATAAAATTTCTACACGTTGTGCAATTTGCACAAAAAACAAGCTATTTTTTTGGCACATATCGAATTCGTAGAAATTTACTTTTTTATTTTTCCAAAATATTGTAAAAAACTTGACATTGGGTAAAAATAATATTATAATGAATATACACACAGAAAGGATGGTAATTTTATGTACTATTTAGGAATTGACCTCGGTGGAACAAACATCGCTGCAGGCATAGTTGATAAAGATTATAAAATAGTTAAGAAAAAGAGCGTTCCAACTCAAGCAAACAGAGATGGCAAGGAAATAATCAAGGACATGGCTAAGCTTTGTCTTTCCTTAATTGAGGATTGCGGTCTTTCAATTAACGATATTGAATATGCAGGTATTGCAACCCCTGGAACTGCAAACTCCGAAACAGGTGTTGTCGAATACGCAAACAACCTCCCCTTTGTAAACTTCCCTATTGCAGATTTATTAAAGGAATACACAGGACTTTCAAAGGTTTATATTGAAAACGACGCAAACGCAGCTGCAAAAGCTGAGGCTATCGCCGGAGTTGCCAAGGGAGCTAAGTTCTCTGTTATGATTACACTCGGCACAGGTCTTGGTGGCGGAATTGTTCTTGATGGTCAGGTTTATTCCGGCTTCAACTTTGCCGGTGCTGAGCTTGGACACACCGTAATTGAAAAGGACGGAAAGCAATGCACCTGTGGCAGACGTGGCTGTTGGGAAACATATAGCTCTGCTACTGGTCTTACAAATATGACTAAGGAGCATGTTTTAAAAGCAAGAGCTGAAGGACGTAAAACTCTAATTGAAGAGTTAATCAACGGAAATATTGATAACTGCAATGCAAGAGTTGCATTTACAGCAATGAAGCAAGGCGACGAGGTTGGCAAGGAAATAGTTGATGAATATATTTCATACCTCGCTTGTGGTATTGCAAACATAATCAACATTTTCCAACCAAACATTCTTTCAATTGGCGGTGGCGTTTGCAATGAAAAGGACAACTTGCTAGTTCCACTTAAAAAAGTTGTATTTGAGCAAACATACACAAGAGGCGATAAACAAACCGAAATTAAAATTGCCGAGCTTGGCAACGATGCGGGCATTGTTGGCGCTGCAGTTCTCGGACTATAAAACTACACCCGCAGAGAAAAAGCTCTGCGGGTATTATTTAATCTATAAAGGAGCGAAAAATGGATTATCAAACTCCTGTTAAAAAGCTGTATGGAGTTGGCGAAAAAATAGAAAAAAGTCTACACAGTGGTGGATTTTTCACTGTAAAGGACCTTCTATACCATTTTCCAAGAGCGTATCAAAATAGAGCCAGCACAAGGCTCTTATCCGACGAAAGCGCCTATGGGGAATACCACTCATATATCTTGACAATTGCCAACGAGCCAAAGGCTGCTATGATTAGACGGGGTATGAATTTGTTGAAGTTCAGAGCCTTCGACGAGAGTGGCTCAGTTAACATCACATATTTTAATCAAAATTACCTAAAAGATGTTTTTCATCAAGGAGCAACATTCAGATTTTGGGGCAAAGCAACAAAAGAAAAACGCACCCTGTGTATGACTTCTCCGGCTTATGAACCAATTTTGCCAAACAAAGAGCTTGATGCATTGATTCCTGTTTATCCATTGTTTTCGGGAATAAACCAAAAGTTTCTTTCAAAGCTAATGCGCGAAATTGTCTCTAGCCTACCCTCATTTGTCAATGACTTTTTACCGCCAAGCGTAAGAGAGGAAAATAATCTGCCAACACTTACATTCGCATTGGAGAACATACATTTTCCCAAAAGTGAAGAAAGTCTTGAAAAGGCTATCAAGCGATTAACCTTTGATGAGCTGTTTTTATTTGCACTAGCATTGTCAAAAATAAAATCAGTACAAAAGGAGCAAGTTGCGCCAAGATTTGATGATACCGACATTAGTCCTCTTTTAGCACTATTGCCATACAAGCCGACCGATGCACAAATGAAAGCAATTTCCGAAATTTCTCTCGACACGTGTCCGAAAAATGACAAATTTTTGATAAAGCCAATGAACAGAATTGTTGTTGGAGATGTCGGCAGTGGTAAAACGCTTTGCGCAACTGCCGCCGCATATATTGCGTGTAAAAATGGATATCAATGTGCTTTAATGGCACCTACTGAAATACTAGCAACTCAACACTTTGATTCTCTTCTCCCAATATTCAATTCGTTAGGTATTACTTGTGAATTGCTTACAGGTAGCACTTCGACAAAAGATAAAAGAGCGATACTGAGTCGCTTAAAATCCGGAGAGTGTCAGTTTGTAATTGGCACGCATGCACTAATTCAAGGAAATGTTGAATTTAACAATTTAGCTCTTGCAATCACTGACGAGCAGCATCGTTTTGGAGCAAATCAACGCTCAGCACTTACCGATAAGGGATATTCAGCTCATACATTAGTTATGAGTGCAACCCCTATACCAAGAACACTATCATTTATGATGTATGGAGACCTCGATATTTCTTTGATTGACGAAATGCCTCCAGGACGTGAAAGAGTTTCCACTTATGTTGTTGACGAGACTTATAGGCAACGCCTTTATGCATTCATTAGAAAACAGGTTGATGATGGTGGACAAGTATATATTGTTTGTCCCAGCGTCGAAGAAAAGAAGGATGATATTGACAATACCTCTGACTTTGACCCGTTCTCATTTTTATATGATGAACATCAGCCACCACTAAAATCGGCTGTTGATTTTGCCAAAGAGCTATCAGAAGAAATTTTCCCTGATTTAAAAATTGCATTTATTCACGGCAAGCTAAAGGGCAAGGAAAAGGACACTATTATGGCAGAGTTTTCCTCTGGAAATATAGATATTTTAGTATCTACCACCGTTATTGAGGTTGGTGTAAATGTTCCAAACGCTTCACTCATGATAGTCGAAAATGCTGAGCGCTTTGGTCTTTCTCAGCTTCATCAATTGCGAGGACGTGTTGGACGTGGCTCTCGCAAATCATATTGTGTTCTAATCTCTGATTCCAAGGGCGAAACCGCAAAAGAGCGCTTAGACATTATGAAAACAACATATGACGGCTATACTATCGCTGAAAGAGATTTGCAGATGCGTGGCCCTGGTGACTTTTTCTCTTCCAGTAGCAGTGTACGTCAATCCGGTCAGATGGATTTAGGAATTGCTAAATCCTGCACTGACACACTTTTAGTTCATTCAGCCTTTGAAAGTGCCAAGAAGATTTTAGATGCAGACCCAAGTCTTTGCGCACCCGAAAATTTCTTGTTAAATACTATGGTTGAAAGCGTATGTAAAACGAAATCAAATACTATAAATTAAGAGGGGCGAGTTAATACTCTCCCCGTTAATTTTTATTACTTTATATAATAATATAAAATATATAGTATTGAATGTACTTTTTAATATTAAATGAAACTATATCGCGACTTTTTTGTCATTTTTTTGTATAATATAAGCATTATATTTTCTATGCGAGGTGGTACTTATGAACATTGGAGAAAAAATACGTGCAGCAAGAGAAGATCTTGATTTGTCTCAAGAAGACATTGCTCGCCAAATCCCTATGAGCCAATCTGGTTACTCAAAAATAGAACGTGGCGTACAAGAACCAAATCTTACTCAACTACGCAGAATTTGCCAAATACTAAACATTAGTGCAGACTTTTTACTTTCACTTGATTACTTCAATACTTTATCTGAAAAAGACTTAGCTCTTTTATATGATATAAAAAACGCAATTAAAAAGCATCTTAGTAAATAACAAAAACGGTCAAATGACCGTTTTTGTTTTTTTATTAACCATGAAATAACTTCTTTGTTTGATAAACCGGCTCACATGTTAAGTGTATGCCAAGCTTTCTAAAGGTAGCAACATCAACAGGAGATAGAATAACAGATGAATGAAGCTCCGCATTCTTCAGCTCCTTTAATGCGTTCATTGCGCGCTTTGCTGTCTCGTCTGTTGCTGCGGTAATAGCAAGAGCTATGAGTACCTCATCCGTGTGAAGCCTTGGGTTATGGTTACCAAGATTCTCTATTTTTAATCTTTGAACCGGCTCCAAAACATCGTGAGAAATAATATCTATTTCCTTATCAATTCCTGCAATTGCTTTAATTGCGTTAACTAAAACTGCACTTGAAGCGCCTAGAAGCGACGAGGTTTTTCCAGTAACAATTCTTCCGTCGCAAAGCTCGATAGCAGCAGCCGGAGCTCCCGTTTCCTCAGCTCTATCCTGTGCAGCTTGAATGCATCTTCTCTGCTTTGCGTTTATTGAGCTTTGATTCATAAGAAGCTTGATTTTGTTTATCTCATCATCGCAAGCGTTTCCTTTTCTTTGCTGGCAAAGTGCGTGATAATATCTTCTTATAATTTCATTATTTGCGCTCTCTCTTACAGCTTCGTCATCAAAAATACAGTTGCCTGCCATATTAACGCCCATATCAGTTGGGGATTTATATGGACAAACGCCCATAATTCCCTCATACATAGCGCGAAGCACTGGGAAAATTTCAACGTCTCTATTGTAGTTAACAGCGGTTGTGCCATATGCATCTAAATGGAATGGATCAATCATATTTATATCATTTAAATCAGCTGTTGCCGCCTCATATGCAACATTTACCGGATGGGAGAGTGGGATATTCCAAATCGGGAAGGTTTCAAATTTTGCATAACCTGCGTTAATTCCCTTTTTATAATCGTGATAAATTTGGGAAAGGCATGTAGCCATTTTTCCACTACCAGGACCGGGAGCCGTAACAACAACCAAGGAGCGTTCTGTTTCTATGTACTCGTTTTTGCCGTAGCCCTCATCGCTAACAATGTAATCAATGTCGTATGGGTAGTTGTTGATTGCATAATGCTTATAAACCTTTATTCCCAAGGATTCAAGCTTGTTTTTAAACTTTTCAACGCTAGCGGTTGAATCGTATCTTGTAAGAACAACGCTTCCTACATATAAACCAAAGCCACGGAATGCATCAATCAAACGAAGAACGTCGAGGTCATATGTAATACCAAGGTCACCACGAACCTTGTTTTTTTCTATATCAGCAGAGTTAACCGCAATTATAATTTCAGCTTGGTCCTTCAGTTCTGCTAACATTCTGATTTTGCTATCAGGCTCAAAGCCAGGCAAAACTCTTGATGCGTGATAGTCATCAAAGAGCTTACCGCCGAATTCAAGATAGAGCTTACCACCGAACTGTGAAATTCTCTCCTTGATTTTTTCAGATTGCAGCTTCAAATATTTATCATTGTCAAAACCTATTCTATACATAACTCGTCCTTCTTATTTCAAGCGAATGTGCACTGGCACACCATTCTTATATTTTATTTCTTTTTCTCCAAGTATGAGTGGAGAAATATAATCAATACATTCCTTTGTAACGTTGTTTTTCTCGTCATTTATAAAGTTGTTTGGAACAAATTTTACTTTATTTGCAACCTCTTCCACAGGCACGCTGATAATTTCGACCTCATAATTTGGGGAATTCTTACGGACAAACGCAAGCATAACCCCTGTTTGACCATCACAAGCGAACGAAACAGCTTGTCTACCGATCTCAATGCTTTCATTTATATCAGTTGATGACAAAATATGAGCTGAGCATCTTTGTAAAAGATTAAGTTCAACCGAACGAACCTTACAGCCAATTTCTCTTTTAACCAGCGCTTCTAGATTTTTTGCAGTACCAGCAAGATACTTGTGACCAAAAACATCCACCATTCCACTTTGGTTACTTGCGCCTACATAGTTTCCGTTTTCATATCTTATTCCCTCACTCACAGCAACGACAACATTTGGATGATCCTCAAAGCATTTTTCAATAGAGCTTATAAATTCATTGTCATAAAACGGAGCCTCGGGCAAATATATAAGGTCTGCGCCTGCTCCGTTGTGTTCCTTTGCAAGAGCCGCAGCACAAGTGAGCCAACCGGCATCCCTTCCCATCATTTCGACAATAGTAACAGCCTTCATTGTGTAAACTGAGCAGTCTGTTGCTATTTCTGAAATTGCAGTAGCAATGAATTTCGCAGCAGAGCCGAAGCCTGGAGTATGGTCTGTAACTGGCAAATCGTTATCAATTGTTTTGGGAACGCCAACTATTCTAATCTCATAGTCAATTGTTTTTGCATACTCAGACAGCTTATATACGGTATCCATAGAGTCATTTCCACCAATATAGAAGAAAAACCTAATATCATATTTCTTGAAAATCTCGAAAACTTTATCGTAAATAGTGTCAGGGGTGTCTAAATTTGGCAATTTTTTTCTGCACGAGCCAAGAGCACTTGCAGGTGTGGTTTCTAGAATTTCCAGTTGTTCCTCGTTTCCGAAAAGATATGTTAAATCTATTATTTGCTCGTCTAAAAAGCCCTCTATTCCGTTTTTCATACCAAAAAGCTTTTTAATATTTTTAGAAGCGTAAGCACCCTTAATAACGCCAGATAGAGTGGCATTAATAGCCGATGTTGGTCCGCCTGATTGCCCAACTATTGCATTTCCTTCAAGCATAATACGCCTCCTAAAAGTTTACTAACATTTAATAGTATATCATAATTACATATAAAAGTCAAACAAAAACGAGCCCTTTTGTCGAATATTTTTGCTCATTTTTCAAATTTTCAAAGATTGACTAGTTTTTTATTCGAATTTTAGTATTTTCACAAAATTTTTGTTTGTTTTTCACAAAAAATATTAATTTTTTTGTTTTTTTCTATTTATTTTCACGATATAATGTGATATAATAAGTTTAACAGAACAGATACGTTCTGAAATCCATTAGCAAACGAGGTGTTCATATGAAGATGAATTTTACCGCACGACAAATGAGAGTTTTTGACTCAGTTAAGGAGGTTGCTGAAAAGAAGCTCGCTAAATTCGATAAGTTCTTCGATGACGGAGCTGAAATGGACATCACCTTCTCAATGCCTAATGACCAGGAGATGGTTGAAATCACTATTCGCTCACAAGGTATAGTTTTCCGTGCTGAAGAGGCGGCAGACACATTTGCAACAGCAATCGACTCTGCAACAGAAGCACTCGAAAGACAAATCAGAAAGAACAAAACGCGCCTACAAAAGAGACTAAAGGCTGATGCCTTTGATATTATAGATGATGATTTAAAAGACGGTCTAGATGAGGAAGAATATGTTCAAAACGTAAGAACAAAGACTTTCCCATTCAAGCCAATGGGAATTGAGGAAGCAATTTTGCAAATGAATATGCTAGGACATGACTTCTTCGTTTTCAAAGATGCAGAAACACTTGAAACCTGCGTTGTATACAGACGTAAAAGAGGGGGCTACGGTCTTATAATTCCTGAATAAATCATACACTGGGTGGGCTATTTTAGTCCACCCTCTTCTTTTACCTCTCTATTTTTTTGTTTTTATTGAATTTGTTTTTGTATTATGGTAATATAATTATATAAGATAGTTTTATGAGGTGAATTATGGATATAAAAAAGATACTTTCCTATGTTGACCACACATATTTAAAGCAGGATGCCACTTGGAATGATATCAAAAAGACATGTGATGAGGGAATTAAATATTCAACCGCATCCGTATGTATCCCTCCATCTTTTGTAAAAAGAGCAAGGGAATATGTTGGCACAGAGCTTAAAATATGCACAGTTACTGGCTTTCCAAACGGATATTCAACAAACAGAACCAAGTGCTTTGAGTCGCAAGAGGCTGTTTTGAACGGTGCTGACGAAATAGACACTGTTATCAATATAGGCGATTTAAAAAGTGCAAATTATGATAAGGTTCTTTCTGATTTGAAGGACATAAAGTCGGCTTGCGAGGGCAAGGTTTTAAAGGTTATTATTGAAGCTTGTCTATTAACCGATTATGAAAAGCAAAAGATGTGTGAGCTAGTGAGCCTTTCTGGTGCTGATTTTATTAAAACCTCAACTGGATTTAGTACTGGCGGCGCAACTCGAGAGGATATTATTCTTTTTTCAAAATATGTAGCACCTCACGTTAAAATAAAGGCAGCAGGCGGAATATCCTCATTTGAGGATGCTGTGGATTTTATTAATTTAGGCGCTTCACGTCTTGGCACAAGCAGAATTGTTAAAATTGTAGAAAAAGGTGGTACTGACAATGGCAACTCCTCATATTAATGCAGAAATCGGCGCATTTGCAAAAACAGTTTTGATGCCCGGCGACCCCTTGCGCGCAAAATTCATTGCTGAGAATTTCTTGGAAAATGCGCATCTTGTTAACAACGTAAGAGGAATCCAAGGCTATACAGGAACCTATAAGGGCGTTCCGGTTAGTGTTATGGCTAGCGGAATGGGTATGCCATCAATCGGTATATATTCATACGAATTATATTCGTTTTACGGTGTAGAAAATATAATCAGAGTCGGCTCAGCGGGTGGTATGCAGGAGTCAATCAAGGTGCGTGATATTGTTATTGGTATGGGTGCTTGCACCAACTCAAATTTTGCATCTCAATATGCACTTGATGGCACCTTTGCTCCTATAGCAAGTTACAAATTACTTGCGACCTGTGTCGATAAAGCAAAATGCTTAGGACTAAATTACCACGTTGGCAACTTGCTTTCCAGTGATACATTTTATAGCGACTTAGATATGTCAAGAAAGGGCGACTCACCTTGGAAAAAGATGGGCGTTATGGCTGTAGAAATGGAAGCGGCGGCACTCTATATGACAGCTTCTAGGCTTGGCAAAAACGCTTTGGCTATTTGCACGGTTTCTGACCATTTATTGACCGGCGAAGCTACAAGCAGTGAGGAAAGACAAAAAACCTTCACTGATATGATGAAGCTTGCCCTTGAGGTATCTATCAATATATGAAAAGAATATTTTTAATTGTGCTTGACAGCTTTGGCATTGGTGCTCTGCCTGATGCTCACTTATTCAATGACGAGGGGGCTAATACTCTAAAGAGTGTTTCAGGCTCCTCTCTTTTGAAAATTCCCAACCTCATTAAATGCGGTCTTGGCAACATTGACGGCGTAAGCTGCATCGAAAAATCAGACACTCCCACGGCAATTTATGGAAAATGCGCTGAATTATCTATGGGCAAGGACACAACTGTTGGGCACTGGGAAATTGCGGGTGTTATCTCCAAAAATCCTTTGCCAACCTTCCCAGAGGGCTTTGACAAAGAGATAATAGATGAGTTTGAATGTCTAAGCGGAAGACGTGTTATTTGCAATCTGCCTTATTCTGGTACTGAGGTAATTAAGGACTATGGCAAAGAGCACATTGAAACCGGAGCTTTGATAGTTTACACATCTGCCGACAGTGTTTTCCAAATTGCAGCACACGAGGACCACATTTCTCTTGACGAGCTATATAGATATTGCGAAATTGCAAGAAAAATGCTCGTGGGCAAATGGGGAGTCGGAAGAGTTATAGCAAGACCCTTTGTAGGCGAATACCCTAACTTTAAAAGAACCTCAAACAGACGCGACTATTCTCTTGAGCCTAGTGGCAAAACCGTGCTTGATGCTTTAAAGGAGCAAGGCTACGACGTTATTTCTGTTGGTAAAATCAGCGATATTTTTGCTGGCAGAGGCATAACGGAAAAATACAAAACCCACTCAAATCTTGAAGGAATTAAAACCACATTAAGCTTGATGGATAAGGATTTTTGTGGTCTTTGCTTCACAAATTTGGTTGATTTTGATATGGTTTATGGGCACAGAAACGATATTGATGGTTATGCCAAGGCGCTTTCCGAATTTGATGAGCTTTTACCAAGCATTACTGCCAAGCTAAAGGACGATGATATTTTAATTATCACAGCCGATCACGGATGTGACCCAGGAGACGTCAGCACTGACCATACACGAGAATATGTGCCTCTTATTATTGTAAAAAACGACTACGGGTCAAAGAATTTAGGTACATTACCGACATATAGCTATATTTCAAAAATTATCAAAGATTATTTTCAAATAGACTACACCTCAGAGGGCTTTTCCGCCCTCTAGCGTGTAATACATAGGGGGGACTTATGACCAAGCAAGACTATCAAGAATTAATCAAAAAAGCAACCTTTGCAAGAGTGAATGCGTATGCGCCTTACTCGAAATATAAGGTCGGTGCAGCTCTGCTCTGTGCTGACGGCAGTGTATATAAGGGTGCGAATATCGAAAACAGTGCATATTCAGAAACCATTTGCGCTGAACGAGTAGCATTTTTCAACGCCATAAGCAAGGGTGGAAATCGTGATTTCAAGGCTATCGCCATTGTCGGCGGCAAGGATGAAATTAAAGAGTTTGCTTACCCTTGTGGTGCTTGTCGACAAGTAATGAACGAGTTTTGCGACGATAATTTCAAAATTGTTTTATACAATGGAAAGGAAATGAAGACCGTTTCCTTATCAAAGCTTCTCCCCTGTGGGTTTGGCAAAGACAACATTAAATAGCAAAAACAGACACTGGGTGGTGTTTTTATGAGAATTTACGATATAATTGACAAAAAACGGCATGCGCAAAAGTTAACAAGCGAGGAAATCCATTTTGTCATTTCCTCTTATATGAAGGACGAAATCAAGGACTATCAAATTTCTGCTCTTTTAATGGCAATTTGCATAAATTCTATGGACGAGGAGGAAATCAACGCCTTAACCGAGGCTATGGTTCTCTCAGGTCAGGTTTTGGACCTCAGTGCGCTAGGCGAATATACAGTCGACAAGCATAGCACAGGTGGAATAGGCGATAAAACAACTTTAATTGTTGCCCCCATTGTCGCTAGTCTTGGTTGCACCGTTGCAAAAATGTCGGGCAGAGGCTTAGGCTTTACCGGTGGAACTATTGATAAATTAGAGTCAATTACAGGATTTAAAACCGAGCTTTCGCCGAGTGAGTTTTTGAATCAAAGCAACAAAATAAAAATCGCTGTTATTGGTCAAAGTGCCAATTTAGCCCCTGCTGACAAACGCCTTTATGCATTGCGCGACGTTACGGCTACCATTGACTCAATCCCTTTAATTGCATCCAGCATAATGTCAAAGAAGATAGCATCAGGCGCAAAATCAATAGTTTTGGACGTTAAGGTTGGCTCTGGCGCATTTATGAAGACTCCAGAAAGTGCCGAATCACTTGCAAACGCTATGATAAAAATTGGCAAAAAATTCGAGAAGAACGTTACTGCCCTTATTACGGACATGAACGTGCCCCTCGGAAGATGCGTTGGAAACAGTGTTGAAATTTGGGAGGCTATTGAGGTGCTAAGCAACAGAGGCGAATCCAACTTAAAGGAGCTTTGTCTTAATGTTAGCGCTTGTATGGTATCATCTGCCAAAAATGTAAGCCTTGAGGATGCAAAGTGCATGGTGAATGATGCAATTTCCAGTGGCAAAGCACTAGAAAAGCTTTGCGAATGGATTTTGGCTCAGGGTGGGGATTTGACCGTGATTAAGGACTCTTCTCTGCTTTTAAGTGCAAATTTCAAAAGAGAAATCTTAGCAGAAAATGACGGCTATATATCAAGCTTTGATGCTCAAAAAATCGGAACTGCCTCTATGATGCTAGGTGCTGGCAGAGAAAAAAAGGAAGACAAGATCGACCATTTGGCAGGGATAATTTTAAACAAAAGCTACGGGGATTACGTAAGAAGGGGCGAGTCCTTAGCTACTATGTACGCTTCTAGCGAATCGCTTTTCGAAGCTGCAAAAGAAAAATTTTTAGAGGCTATTTCATATAATGACAACAAGCCTATAAGAAGCCCACTTATTTATAAAATTATAAGATAACAATTTTCTTTTGCCTTCATATTATGTAGTAAACGGAGGATTAACAAATGAAAATCGTTGTTTTTAAATCACCTAGGCTTTTCGTTCCGCTATTATTAAAAATTTTTAAAATCTCAAAATAGCAACAAAAAAGAGGGGAAATCCCCTCTTTTTATTTTATTTTTATCATTGAACCTACAGAAACAGGTGCTTTTGTTATTCCCTTAGGAAGCTTGCCACTTTCCTTAATTTCGCCATACATATCAAAAATTTGATACTCAGCCTCGCTATCTAGTTCAAGGTAAATATAGCCCTCGCCTGTTGAATTAAATATGTAATTGGTTTTGGAAGCAATTGGCTTTTCAACAACGCCCTGATATAAAACGGAAACAACCTCGTCCCTGCTTATGCTTCTCGCTTTTGTGAAGTTAGCATCGGCATCGAAATATTCCATCTCGCCCCTTAAAATTGTGTCCTTATGCAAGCGCCAAAATGAAAGATACCATTTAAGGATTTTTCTATGCTCACTTGCTATATTGTCAAATTTAATTGAGATTTGAGGAACTGAAAACATTGTCGAAAGGAGCTGACACATAAGTGCTTCCGGCTTTTCATTTTTGCTCCACATTATCATATCGCTGTGTACACAGCCCTCTTGAGTCATTCTCATAGAAAGTGAATGAACGCGATTCATAAGAGGGTCATTTGGGCAGTCGGCAACCCTAAACATATTTCCGTATTGGCTAATAACCGGTCCTATATAGGACTGTCTAAACTCTATCAAGAAATCAGGATTGATTTTCTTCACCCTTGCTGAAATTTCCGAAAGCAGCATTTCTATTGCATCTTCTACGGAAATGGTATCCATTTTATCGTATTCCTTCGAGCTTTCATCCTCTAAAACAAAGCTATCTATAAAATCAAGCTTCAAACCATCTATTCCGTAATCAAGAACAAATCTCTCATAAATCTCAACCAAAAACTCTCTTACCACTTTGAAGCGTGGGTCTAAAACCTTAGCATTTATATGATTTCTTGTTCTTAGATACATGCCCTCAAAGCGCTCGAAGTTTTTGCTGTAAAAGCCAACATAAGGAACAGAAAACCAAAGCATAAACTTCATATCAAGCTTGTGAATTTCGTCAACGAACTTTTTCATATCCGGGATTTTCTTTTCACAAACCTCCCAGTCACCACAATAGCCATAGCCACGAGAGTTATCATCTGTTTGCCAGCCGTCGTCAACTATCACGGTGTCCATTCCATATTCCTTAGCGATTTTGCATTCTTGAATTATTTCTTCTGGTATTGTTCTTTGATGGAAGCTATACCAAGCAGAATAAAGTGGTGCGCTTGCATGCTCTGGCTCGTATGCTTTTTTAAAGCCAAGCTCGCTCCACCAGTTTCTTACATCCTTTACTGTTTTATAGAACGGAAGCTTGCGAGTGTCAAGGCGCAACAACACCTGATATTCTTTCATCAATGACACCTTTTCGCAAAACAGCTTTATTTCATAAACAATTTTACCATTCTCCTCAACGACTCCTGCCATTATATTGATCGGAGTTTTAGGGTCAGACAGGGAGATTGTGAGGCGGTTTTCACCAGATTTGCTATAAAGCGCAACAACAGGCGCGCCCTGTGTCAGCTTGCTGACAGAGCTTCTCTTTTCCCAATCTGGAGTTATATTTGAATTAAAATGATGTCTTGGTGACCAAAAGCCAATTGTATCTATTTGGTCCATTTGCCAAGCTATTGTATATTCGGAAGGAGATGCAAGTTCAGAAAAGCCAAGGCTTATCATATATTCCTTTACTTCTCCGTCCTTTATGCATTTAATTTCTTCATACCTTAATTTATTCTCTGTTTTTGTTTCAAAGACAATAGACATATTTTTTCCTCAATCTCTCTAAAATCAGCCTCTTATTAGCTCATATTTGCCACTTTTTAGTGTTTCTACTAGTGTAGCCATATCTTTAATTTCAAAGTCGGTCAAAATGCCTGCATTCGCAGGAACGTGGTTGTAGTGAAAATCTGTGCCTGAGGTTTTAATCAGATTGTATTTTTCTGCCCACATATTTGCTATTTCGTTTCTTGAATCGTGTCCCATATGACCGTTAAACACCTCAACGCCATCTAGAAGGTCTGGGCGCACTATGGTCATAGAATTTCTAAATGGATGCGCTTGAATAAACAAAAGTCCGTTTTCCCTTGCCAGCTTACTAAAGCTATCAGGATTCATCTCATATAGCGCGCCATTACTTCTTAGAAACTCCTCAGTAATGCCAAAAACCAGATAGTCATTCACGTTCTCACAAAATCTTAATTCCATGCCCAAGAGCACAGTTAATTTTCCCTTTGCATCATTTTTTAAATCCTCATAGCCCTTTAAATAAACGGTTACAAAATCCTGATAATTTTCACATTTATGGAATCTTTGAGTTCCTAAATTAAAATGGTTTGATAAAACCAATGCATTGTAACCTGCATCTGTATATTTGGCAATAATTTCTTCGTTTGAAACTCTTGCACATTCACTAATGCTTTTTGAATGGCAATGAAGCTCTGTCTTGAACATAATTTTCTCCTAATCGCGCGCTATTTGACATGGTAAATCGCACACAGGGTGCGATTTATTTCCATTTTGGTTTGTTTTTCAGTGTTGTGTATAGCTCTTTGTAGCTATCGTGTCTTGTTTTTTCTATTACTCCGTTTTGAACGAGCCTTACGATCTCGCACCCGTCCTCTTTTGTATGTGAGCATTTTGTGTATTTGCATTTACCAACCGAGTCCTTAAAGTCCCTAAATGTATCAAAAAGGTCCTCTAAGGCGAAGAAATCAAACCTCTCAAAATCAAGAAGTGAAAAGCCCGGTGTATCGGCTAAATAGCCTTTATATTCTTCTCCTAAAAGAGAGGAAAGTGGAAATAACTCCGTGTGGCGAGTGGTGTTTTTGCCACGCTCTATTTTTTCACTCAAATCTCCAGTTTTCAGAGAAAGCTCTGGAAAAAGCGCGTTCATTAATGTACTCTTGCCAGCACCCGATGCACCAGCAAATGCGCAAATTGGAGCGCCGTCCTTGGCAATTTTGCAAAGAAATCCTAAAACATCCTTGACTCCCTCATTTTCATAGGATGAGGTCAAAAACGTGTGAAAGCCACTCTTTTTATAGATTGAATAAATTTCCTCTGCGTATGCGCTATCAAGATCAGATTTTGATATTACGATGACAGGTTCAATTTTATTGTATTCAGCAATTGATATCATTTTATCCACAATAAAAAGTGAAGGAGCGGGCTTTTTAGAGGAGATAACCACAAAGATGTAATCAAGGTTTGAGAGCGGGGGTCTTATTAATGAATTTTTTCTTTCAAGAATTTTCTTGCAGAAAAACTCGCCCTCTCCTACGCACTCAATTTCTACTCTGTCTCCCACTAAAAGGACAGTCTTTTCATATCTAAACGAGCCACGCCCCCTGACGTTTATTGTTTTTTGACCATTATATTCCGAGTCAAGCGCTACCGTATAAAGTCCGCCAACTCCTTTTATAACCGTTCCTAAAATCATTTATTTTACTTCTCTTTTTTCTTGAATATTCTTTTTAGTCTACCCACGAAATTTTTCATAAATGAATTCGATGGTAATTCGTCAAATTTAATCTTCTTATTTGCTTGAAGCTGTTTTACATAACCAAGCATTTCCTCTGCTGTTTGGAATCTGTTTGCTGGGTCCTTGCTCATTGCACAAAGAATGATTTGCTCAAGACCGATAGGAATTGATGAATTTAGCTGTCTTGGTGGCACTGGATCATCTTGCATATGCTTTACAAGTATTGCAATTGGAGTCTCGCCCTTAAATGGAGTTTGACCAGTTGCCAATTCATACATCATAGCACCGAGGGAATACAGGTCACTTCTTGTATCTATGTTTTTCTTTCCTGCTGCTTGCTCTGGGCTCATATAGTATACAGTACCAACCGCCTTATCGGTAGCTGTTAAGGTTGTAACGTCCGGACGCTTCGCAACGCCGAAGTCCATCACCTTGATTTTTCCATCCTTCAAAAGCATAATGTTTTGAGGCTTAATATCTCTATGAATTATGTGATTTCTATGTGCTTCTCCAAGAGCACGTAAAATTTGAGCAGTATAGCCAACAACCTCTTCGAAGCTAAGAGGTCTGTTTTTTGCGTTCAAATAATCCTTTAGTGTCAAGCCATATAGGTATTCCATTACCATATACTTAACTCTACCTTGTGTTTTAACATCTTGAACAGAAACAATGTTGTTGTGCTTTAACTCTCTTGCTATTTTTGCTTCGTTACTAAATCTTTTAACAACCGTTTCGTCATTTGCAACGTCATCCTTCAAGATTTTAATAGCAACCATCATATTGTTTAAATATCTATCTCTCGCCCTAAATACAACCGACATACCACCAACACCGATAAGCTTTTCAATGATGTATCGGTCTTCAAGTATTTTATTTTCATATGCTCTGTATTTTTCGTTCTTTTCGCTTTGTACTGACATCATCATTTCCTCCTTATATTCGGATTAAAACAGCAGTAATATTGTCATATCCGCCGTTTTGGTTTGCTGTGTCTATTAACTTTCTAACCTTCAAATCAAGCTCAACCTGGTCGAGCTTAGAAGGGTCTCTATCGTTTGCAACGATGTCGCAAATCGTAGAATCATCTACCATATTGGTAAGTCCGTCTGAGCAGAAAAGAAGGAAGCTTCCCTCCTCTAGCTTAGCAGTATATATATCACCCTCAACATATGTGTCCGTTCCAACAGCACGAGTAATGATATTCTTTTGAGAAGAGTTTTCTGCCTCCTCCGGTGTCATTGCGCCCATATCAATCAAATATTGAACATAGGAATGGTCCTTTGTAATTTGCTTAATCATGTTAGGTTTAAGCGTATAAAGACGACTATCTCCTACATTGATAGCAAAAACATTTTTATCAATTATAAGAGCGCCAACAAGTGTTGTTCCCATACCCTTATGGTCCTTGCTTTGCTTTGCAGCTATATATACGTTTTCATTAGCAACAGCTACACCCTTTGCAAGTGCTCTTTTAATATCACTTGTGCTAGCCTGCTTGTCTCTGTTCTTTAGATAAGGGATTATAAATTGATCAACGGTGTGTACAAAGGATTCCGCAGCAATTTTCGATGCTTCCTCGCCGCCCTTTGCGCCTCCCATACCGTCGCAAACTACACAAAGAGTTGTTTTCTCAGTATATTTACGGAGCATAAAATTATCTTGATTGTTGCTACGTCTCATGCCCGTATTTGTACTAGCAGAACAAATCATTCTCTTGCCTCCTTTGCTTGTCTTCTCAGTTGTCCACAGGACGCGTTTATATCAGAGCCCAGGCGACGTCTGACTGTTGCATTTATCCCTAAAGACAATAGTTTATTTTTGAAGTTATTTACGTTTTTGGATGTTCCAAGCCCTGTTTCCTTAACCTCATTTAATGGAATTAGGTTAACATGACATGGTGAATGTATGTATTTTTTTAGGATTTTTGCTAATTTAACAGCGCCGTCCTCAGTATCGTTTTGGTTTGCAATCAATGTATATTCAAACGAAATCCTACGCGAGGTTTTTTCAAAATACCTTTGACAAGCACCCAAAAGCTCTTCTATTGGATACTTGTTATTTATCGGCATAATCTTTCCTCTTGTATCATTATCATAGGCGTGAAGCGAAATTGATAATGTTACAGGCAAGGCTTCATTTGATAAATCATTTATTCTATCAACCAAGCCACAGGTGGAAATTGAAATATGCCTTAAGCCTATATTCAAATTGTTTTCATCACTGACAAGACGCAAAAATCTTATTGTGTTATCATAGTTATCAAGCGGCTCGCCTATGCCCATCATAACGACATTAGATACTCGCTCGCCTGTGTCCTTTTCGGCGGCTATTATTTGCCCCAGCATTTCAGATGGCAATAAATTTCTGACTCTGCCAAGCAAGGTTGACGCACAGAATTTGCATCCCATTCTGCACCCTACCTGAGAAGAGATACAGAGGGTGTTTCCGTGCTCATATCTCATAAAAACAGACTCAATAAATTCGCCATCATAAAGCTCGAACAAGTATTTTATTGTTCCGTCAATTTGAGAAACTAGCTTTTTCTCGATTTTAGGAAGAGTAAACACAAAATGCTCGTCTAGCTTTTGGCGCAAGGCTTGAGGAATATTTGTCATTTCATTTCCCCATTTGCCCTTCATAATCCAAGAGTAAATTTGCTTTGCCCTAAACTTTGGCTCACCTATATTTATAATCTCTTTTTCAAGCTGGTCATAAAAAAGTGATAAAACATCAATTTTTTCAAAGGAGTTAGTCATTCTTTCTTCTCATTTTCGCAACATAAAAACCATCTGTACCATTTATATGTGGAAAAAATGTATAGCCTCCTTTACTAGATTTTATCTCGCCAATTTGAAAATCCTCCGCCTCATATGAAGGATTGTTAGCTAAAAACCTTAGGACGTTTTTCTCGTTTTCCTCGCTGTTTAAGGTACAGGTAGAATAAACCAAAACTCCGCCCTTTTTGACATATTTCGCAGCATTTTGCAAAATATCGTACTGAACGCATGGAAGTGCGTTTATGTTTTCGATAGGTTTATACTTAATGTCAGGCTTTTTGAAAATCACACCAAGCCCTGAGCAAGGCACATCACAAAGTACTCTATCAAATTTTTCCTCGTATTCTGGGACAAATTCCTTTGCATTTTGAGCCTTGGTTTTGATTATTTCAATGCCAAGCCTTTTTGCGCCCTTGTCAATTAGGGAAAGCTTGTTTTGATGCAAATCGAACGAATAAAGCTCACCTTTATTTTGCATATCAAGAGCTATACTAAAGGTTTTTCCTCCCGGACACGCGCATACATCAGCAATTATCTCGCCCGCTTGTGCGCCTACAATCTCTGATGCAATTTTCGATGACTCATCCTGAACAAAGGCAAAGCCACCCTCTAGTATTTCATTAAGCGCTGAAATTGGCGCATCTGTTTTAATTATATCATTTGCTATTCTAGACGCTTCAGCCTTATAGCCTTTTTCTGAAATTTTTGCAAAAAGCTCATCCTGTGTCGCTTTTAGTGTGTTGATGCGTAGTGAAATGTAAGATTTTTGTGGGGGGAAGGACGATAATTTTTCTGCGACCTCGTCTCCATAAGAAGACTTAAAAATCTCAATTAATTCCATAGGAATTGAGTTTTCAAGTGATATTCTTTCCCATTTATTTTCGGGCAAGGAATATTTTTTATTTGCTCGAATAAAGCTACGTAAGATTGCATTGACATAGCCCTTTGAGCGCTTGTCTGCCAAATTTACGCTTTCTGAAACTGCGCTATATTCAGGAATCTTATCGGTGAATATGAGCTGATAAAGTCCAAGTCTTAATATATTTTTAGTCGGAAGCTCTATTTTTGAAGGTGGAATTTTAGAATACTGGTCAATTATAGAATCGAGAAGCATTTTCTTTTCAATCACGCCTAAAAACAGAAGCGTATACAGAGAAATATCATTTTTTTCAGCGTTTGCGCGAGAGATAACAGTATTTAATTCAATGTTCGAAAAGGATGCACTGCTTTCCCATTTAACAAGTGAATTTAATGCCGCTTCTCTTGGATTAAACATATTTCTCTCCTTTACTTAATTAGCCTAGTATATCGCCAATTTTTATTTTTCTGCCGTTTATAAATGCGCTGGCTTGCATTTTGCCCTTGCCCTCTGGCACTACCTCGTCTAGAACAATTGTGCCATCTTGACATTTTATATAAATTCCGTTGTCTAAAGCAACAACCTCACCACATTTACCATCAAAAACATCGGGGGACGTGTGCGATTTTGTAACCTTTAGGATTTTCCCATCGGGTGTTTTTGTAAACGCTACCGGAATTGGAGAAAGCCCTCTTACCTTGTTATGAACATTTTTAACTGTATCGTCAAAGTTGATTAAACAATCGGCCTTTGTAATCTTTTCAGCGTAAGTAAACTCCTCACCCTGTGGAGTAAAGGTTACTTTTCCGTTCTTAAAAAGCTCAATAGCTTTTAAAAGTCCTTGACTACCAGCCTCAACAAGCTTATCGTGTACCACCTCGAAGTTGTCATTTTCCTCAATTGCAACCTCTTCAACCAAAATGACATCTCCTGTATCAAGTCCAACATCCATTTTCATAATGCTAACGCCGGTCTTTGACTCGCCATCCATAATTGCACGTTGAATAGGTGCAGCGCCTCTATATTTTGGAAGAATAGATGCGTGCGCGTTTATACACGCATATTTTGGAAAATCAAGCACGTATGATGGGAGAATTTTGCCATATGCAACAACTATTATAAGCTCGGGCTGTAATTCGTTTAGAGTATCTAAAAATGCGCCGTCCTTGAGTGTTGATGGCTGATAAACCTTTAAGCCATTTTCAAGTGCGTAGCTTTTAACTGGGCTTGGTGTTAAAACCATTCCTCTACCCTTGGGCTTGTCCTCGGTTGTAACAACGCCAACTATTTCGTTATCTGTATTTTCGTGTATCGCCCTCAAGTTGCACATAGCAAAATCCGGCGTACCCATAAACATTATTCTCATTCTACCTCATCGGCTCCTAACATTCTAATAACCTTATCGGTGTATATTATTCCGTCTAGGTGGTCAATTTCGTGGCACATAGCCTTGGCAAGAAGGTCATAGCCAGTAACCTCAAATTCATTGCCATTTCTGTCAAGGGCTCTTACTGTTACGCATTTTGGACGTTTAGTAATTCCCCATTTACCAGGGAGAGATAGACAGCCCTCTGCGCCCTCTTGTGTGCCTGTTTTTCTAACAATAACTGGATTTATAAACTCAAATAGCCCTTCCTCTGTTTCAATAACAACAACACGGCGCAAAACACCAACCTGAACAGCGGCAAGACCACAGCCATTTGCTGCACGCATAGTTTCAACCATATCGTCAAGCAATGTAAGTATTCTAGGGGTAATCTCTGTAACCTCACGGCTCTTTTTTCTTAGAAATTCCTCATTTTCGTTTTCTGTTACAATTTTTAAAACTGCCATTTTTTCTCCTTATAAGCTAGAGGGATTAAAATCTATGGAGAGATAACTTTTCTCCGGTGTCCTCGAGCTATTAATATATATCTTTGAAAACAACTCACGAAGTGAATTGTTGAGCTTGCATTTTATTATAATGCGCTTTCTGTATTTACCTTGCGTTTTATATATAGGCGCTTCAAATGGGCCATACGCAATAGCGGGTACTTTAAGCGTTTTCATTTCATTCTCAAGTGTTTTTATTGTGTCCTTTGAGAAGGCATCTAATATTTTCTCATTGGGCGATGTCATAGTAATCAAAACTATATCACAAAATGGTGGGAATTGATATGCTTTCCTTATTTGGATTTCGTTTTCATAAAAGGATTCATAATCCTGTCTTGCGGCAAGCTGAATAGTCTGCTCATTCGGAGAGCTTGTCTGAATAATGGCAACTCCCTTATTCTTTGATCTACCAGCCCTTCCCACAACCTGCGTGAGCATAGAGAATGTGCGTTCAGCCGCACGAAAATCACTTGTATAAAGCATAGTGTCAGCAGAGATAACACCAACTAGAGTAACGGATGGAAAATCGTGTCCCTTTGTTACCATCTGTGTACCAATTAGAGTATCTGCCTTTTTTTCTCTAAAATCGCCTAAAATTTTTTCATACGAGGATTTTGAAGTGGTGGTGTCGGCATCAAGCCTTAAAATCTTGGCATCGGGAATTAATCTTGTTAATTCATCCCCTGCCTTTTGCGTACCAAATCCGACATAGTTAAAGCTATTCTCGCCACACTTACATTTGTCTGGAACCTTGGTTCTGTAACCACAATAATGGCAACGCAAAACGCCGCTTTTTTCAATAATTGAATGTGCGTTTTCCGGAGTTAATTCCTCGTCAATTTTTTTGTAAGAATGGTACGTCAACGCAACCGAGCAATTGGGACACTCCAAAACCTCGCCACATCCTTGGCAGGAAATTGAGGAATGATAGCCCCGTCTATTCAAGAACAAAATTGATTGCTTTTCGTCCTCTTTTGTTCTTAATAGGTACTCGGCAAGCTTTATGCTATATGGACTTGCGTTGCCTCTTGCCCTCTCCTTGCGCATATCTGTTACTAAAACATCAGGCAAGGTGGCTGCACCATATCTTGACATCATTTTTACAAGAGTGTATGTTCCCTCCTTTGCCTTATAAAAGGACTCAAGTGAGGGGGTTGCCGATGCTAAAAGCATTAAAGCATTTGATTTTGCACACCTAAATCTTGCAACATCGTGTGTGCTGTATTTTGGGTTTGTATCTGATTTATAGGTATGCTCCTGCTCCTCGTCGATAACAATCATACCGAGGTTTTTAATGGGAGCAAAAATGGCGGAGCGTGTGCCAATAATAATATTGGCTTCTCCCTCTAAAATTTTTTTATATGTGTCAAAGCGCTCGCCAGCTGAAAGTGATGAGTGAATCACTGCGACCTTGTCCTTGTAGTACGAGCAAAAAATCGACACGGTTTGAGGAGTAAGAGAAATTTCGGGCACAAGGATTATAACGCCCTTACCATCCTTTACAACCTCGTCAATCATCTTTTTAATAACACTGGTTTTTCCGCTGCCAGTAACGCCAAACAAAAGCGCCGCCCTTGGTTCACCTGAATGATATAGCTCCTTCAAGGTGCTATATGCCTCGGATTGAACCTCATTTAATTCTATTGGCGCTTCCCTTGTGTCTTCCTTTAAAAATGCGTAAGGGTCACGGAAAAGCTCTTGCTTATATGTGCTAATCAAGCCTTTTTTTATAAGGGCATCTAATTGTGATTTTTGCACATCGCACGCTTCATAAATTTGTTTGTCAGAAAGCTCATCATATTCACAAAGTAAGCGTAAAATCTCACTGTGCTTTTGACTTCTTAATTTAATTTGCGCATGGCCATCAGCTATTGAAAGAGCCTCTTCCTTTGTTATCGAAAGACTAACTCTTGTTTCGTATTTATTTTTGTCCTTTTCCTCGACAAAGGTCTCCTTTTTCAAGACCCCTAACTTTATAAGTCTGGCTAAAAGCTGATGTGAATCGCCAAAGCGTTCGTTTATTTTTTTGTAGCTGACACCATTGTTTTCTAAGATAAAGTCATATAGCTCCTTGAGATAAGGCTCTACCCTTTTATCAAGCTGTGTAGTAAAATAGCGCTCCTCGGTTTTTGTCATAATAGCAGACGGAACTATGCATCTAACAGCCTCTCCAATCGTACACAGGGTGCGATTTTTGAGAAAAAAGCATAACTCAAGCATCGACTTATCGAGCTTGAGATAAGACGAAAGAACCGACTTAATCGGTTTAACCGAAGAGCTTTTTGGCGCTTCAGTTAAATCTTGATTTGTAACAATAGCGGTCTTTTGCCTATCTGCCTTTCCAAAAGGAACAACAACCATACTTCCGATTTCGATATCAGCCCTAAAATCAAATGGTACAAAATAGGTATATTCGCAGTCGGCGAGATATGGGACATCAAGAATATGGACATTTATATATTCGCCACACATAATCACGCCTCCTTAAAATTCATCTTATTCTGCGTCCTCTACTGAGAAGCCTGCATCCTCTTCAAATACAGATGTAGCACCCATTAATTCCTCTGTTGAAACATCGTCATCCTCGTCGTCATCTTCAACCGCAACCTTTGTGGCAGGCTTGAAGTAAACAGGCTCTTCCTTTGGCTCAACGTAATTCTTAACCTCTACCAAAGAGTCCTCATAGCCCTCTTCACCAGGAAGATAAAGCTCGAATTCGCCATCCTTCATTTCGCGAAGTGCGTTCTTTACGCTCTTTTCGTCCTTGTATTCCTTCTTTACTGTGTTTTCGGCATCCTTACCCTTTTTGTTTGCATAGTAGCTTTGCTCTGCGTACTCGTTTGTAATTACACGAGCACACTTTGCTGTTGCCATAGTGATAGAATATTTGTTAAATCTTTCTTTACCTTCTTTTTCGGTAGCTTTCAATAATTCTTGAATTGATGGATAAAGCATTGTTTTTCTCCTTAACTTATATAAATTTTTCAATAATTGAGCTTGTGTAAATGGTTTTTTGGTGCTCGGAACAAATGATGCCATATATTTGCTCAGCACATCTGTCAGCCCCTCCGTCCTCATTGACAACGGCATAATCATATTCAGGCATTAGCTTTATTTCTTCCTTTGCCCTTTCAAGACGCCATTTTATAACGTCCTCAGTTTCTGTGCCTCTTCCACGAAGTCTGTTTTCTAGAACAGTTGAGTTTGGCGGAGTGAGCATAATAGCAACAGCCCCCTCAACCTTCTTTTTAATTTGCATAGCGCCGTCAACCTCTATTTCAAGAATAACGTCAACACCATTATCCATAGCCTCCCTAACCTCTTTTAGTGGAGTGCCATAATAATTTGCACCATACGTTGTATATTCAAGCATTTTACCGCCCGATATTCTTTGTTCAAATTCCTCTTTTGTAATGAAATAATAATGAATTCCATTTATTTCACCCGGGCGAGGCTGCCTTGTTGTTGCGGATATGGAGAGCTTTAATTCCGGATGTGCACTTAAAAGCTCGTTCACAACTGTGCCCTTGCCACTTCCTGCCGGACCGGAAATTATAAATAATAGTCCTTTTCTCATTTCTCGTCTCCCACATTGTCGTTTTTACTGTCATTTAATCTACTTGCCAAGGCTTCAGCTGATAGTGCGCACAAAACAACGTGATCCGAGTCGGTAATGATGACACATTTTGTGCGTCTACCACCCGTACAGTCAATTATACGCATATTCTCCTTTGCCTCTGCCACTATCCTTTTTGCAGGAGCAGAATCTGGAGAAACTATTGCCACAATCCTTTGGTCAAGGATCATATTGTTAAATCCAAGGTTTACAAATCTCATAGCATTACTCTATATTTTGGATTTGCTCTCTGATTTTTTCGAGCTCATTTTTAATATTAACAACTAAATGAGCAGTGCTTGTATTCGAAGCCTTTGAGCCAATTGTATTTGTTTCACGATTCATTTCTTGTAATAAGAAATCAAGCTTTCTGCCAGCAGGCTCATTTGAAGCAACAATTTCATTGAATGCATCAAAATGGCTATTTAGTCTAACAAGCTCCTCATCAATTGCAACCTTATCCGCAAAAATTGCAACCTCTGTAAGAATTCTTTGCTCGTCTATTTGTACGGAATTATCGTTTAGGAATTTCAAAATTCTTTCTTCAAGCTTTGAGGCGTAGCCATTAATATCGCTTTCGGAATTCTTTTCGATAACCTTTAGATAATCCTTAATATTGTCAATTTTTTCAACGATGTTTTTGTGCAGGTTTTCACCCTCACTTTCACGTCTTTCAAGGAATGTATCAAGTGCCTTATCTAAAACAACCTTGATGTCTGCCCAGTCCTTTTCAATGTCGTCATCTGGCTTTTTAACTGTGAAAATGTCCTTGTTTGCAGCCACACGAGAAACTGTGATATCATCCTTTAAATCAAATGTATCACGAAGCTTGCAAAGAGCATCAATATATGATTTTGCATAGGCGGTATCAAGATTTATTTCAACTCCGTCCTGCTCCAAAAGGTCAATTGAAACATAAACCTCAACCTTTCCACGTGAAATGCCCTTTGATTGAAGATATTGCTTGATTTTATCCTCTAAAAAGCTATATAGCTTTGTAATTTTAACAGTGCAGTCATAGTATCTGTTGTTTACTGACTTAATTTCAGCAACAATATCCTTGCCATTTACTGTTTCTCTTGCTCTGCCAAAGGCAGTCATACTTCTAAACATATTTGCCCGTCCTTAATTATAACTTAAATATATAAATAACTATACATATTAATTGTACATTATATGTAGAATATTTGTCAACTTTTTTGCTATATTATCGTATAAATAAACAAAATCACGGTTTTCAAACCGTGATTTTTGTGCAATTTGACTATGATATTATTTAAAGAATTTGTCGATTTTCAAAATATATCTTAGCTTGAACTGATAATATCGCTTAAAGCGTAAAAGTAGCAAATCAAACAAGACAATTACCACAATGAACATTGCTAGATATACAAGGAACATATATTTTTCCCCAAGTGGAGGCATAAAGAAATACATTAAAAGCACTGTGCCGCAGCTAGCTAAAACTGCATAAGCAGATTTTATCAAATACGAAATTGCTTTTGGTGCTTTTTCAATTTGCGGCTTTAAAATCGGATAAATAGCGAAAATAGCGTATTCAATAGATGGCAGCGCACTGCCAAGGGTCACGAAAAATAGCGAAATAATAACAGTGGCAAAATAGACCATTAATGATTTTGCCCCCAGCTCCTCATTTGCGATAAACAAAAGGAGTGAAGCAACTATTGCCATTGTGATATCGAGGACTCCTATAATAGAGCCAAATAGTAAAAAAACGACACTGAGTGCGCAAATTATACCTAAAAAGGCAACCTCTCTAGACTTTTTCATGGTTATCTGCACATACAGTCAAGGCAGATTAAGAATGAACAAATATCACAAAGTGAGCAGCCCATTCCTTCTCTTGACGTTGGATTGCCATATGTGTTTGCTTGAGCGCGTAGGTTATCTCTTAGGGTTGTATATTCGTCATTGTCGGGGTCAAGCTCACAAGCGCGATTGATATATCTTATTGCATCAAAATGATAACCACTGTGTAAAAGAACACAGCCCTTTAAGAAGAACCATTCCGCATCTCTTTTATGCTGCTCAATTTCGTTCAAAAGCTGCTCAGCGGTTTTGAAATCATTAGCATTAATTGCTTGTCTAATTCTCGAATACTCCGCACGATATGAACCACTTCTTTGACGAGAATCGTTCTTTGCGCCTCCATTATTCTTTTCCTCTGCTCTTATGCGAAGAATTTCATCATAAGCGGCATTTATTTCCTTCATCTTTTCTTCTGCCATATCAGCTAAGGGGCTGTCAGCATAGTTGTCAGGATGATATTTTCTTGCAAGGGCTCTATATGCGTCTCTTACCTCTTCGTTAGTCGCATTAGGAGAAACGCCAAGCACTTCATAAGGATTTTTCATTTAAGCACCTCCAAAAGAGATTTTACTGTATAATTGTAACACAAAAAAATATTAAAGTAAAGTAAAAAATAAAAGTTCTCAAAAAATTCAGGTATCAAACAAATATCCGTCAAATTTTGAGAACCTTTTTTATTTGATCCGGCATTCCAATATATGTAATGTTTTTGATTATTCTCTCGACATCATTATATTCGGAAAAATCCAAAAGCTCGACACTCCTTGACATTTTTTCAAGTTCAAGCATCATAGAAAGGCGCAAAAGCTCCTTCGTTTCGTCATTGATTTCATCGCCAAATGCATTTTTAATAACATTAAACGAGCCAGTCTTTTTGTCCTTTTCGAAATCATCACAAGCATCAAGTATATAAATAAGCTTGCCTAGATGGAACGCAATATCGTAAACTATTCTAGCATTTGCACCCTCTATACCAAAGGAGGACACCGCCCCAAGCAAATCTCCAAATGTGTTTGCTGTTAAATCAAGCGAGTCAGAATTTGTTTTTTCAAGATTAGTCAATTCGTCTATGCAAGATGATATTTTTTCTTGCAAGGGCAACAAATTTTTGTCCGTTTTTTTAAGAAAAATAGACACTAGTCCCACTATTTTTGCTTTTGCACGCGATAATCCTTTCGAATCATTGATATTATCCTTCAGCTTTGATCTTGTCAGAATAACACTAGTTTTTGCACTGAATTTCAACGCTTCATTCGGTTCAAGCATAGGTCTTTTCTTTAATGGATGAACGGCGCATCGGCGCATTTTGATCTCCGCCTTTTCTCCGGTCATAGCCATCCTTAAAAGAGCAAGAAAAACAAAGTCGTAGTTAAGTGTGAATTTAGACACACAGCCTGTGTTTTTGCCCATCGTCTTGCAAAGGCCACAGTAGGTCGCCTTATATAACTCATGATCGCGAACCTTCAGCTCTGTAATATTGGGCTTTACGTAACCAAACATTTTTCTTCCTCCTTTTTATAATATATTATATTTTACTACTTTTATCCTTCTTTTTCAAGCATATTGGCATATTTTCAAAAAATAATAGACACAGAGTCAATGTAAAATCGTTTTTTATCGACCCTGTGTCTAAATTTAACATTTTTTTGCTGTCGTTTGATCAGTAATCGACGCCAAATGCAGCAGCGGCTACCTCTAAAATTTTGAATTTGATTTTGTATTTTCCGTTTGTTTGAGTAATCAAGCTATACTGGTCTTTAGTCAGCCCTACATCAACACATGCATCATCGTCATAACGAATTGCCGCCCTTGTGCAAAGCGGAGGGTATAGAACACACCACCAGTTTTCGCCCTTTCCCTCACCTATTAGCACCTTTACCGAGGTATATTCTCCCGCCGGCAATGAAAAGTCCTCATAATGCCGTGTAGGGTAGCTTTCAACACCGATTTCTATGTCTACATCATAGTAATACCCATTTTCTAAAATCGTAGCCTTTGCCATTTCTATCAACTCTTTCTTATCTTCTTCAATTTGCAAAAGAGCCTCTTCTTTGTTTTTTGCATCGTACTCTGATATTTTTTCAAGCATTCTGTCTCTGACCTTTAATTTCAGCTCCTGATCGCTTTCACTATTTGAGTTTGCAAGAATGTGGAGCCTTACACAAGAATCATATATTTCGCAATCCTCGCTTGTTGGAATAATTGCGTTGAGCACAAAAAACGTTGCCATTGATATAAGTATTGTTGCTATTAGTTTCATTTTTATTCCTCCGATTTGGTTTATTATTTGCCAAATCCTACAATACTATTCAGTGAAGAAATTAAATATGTATCTTTAAAGTAAATTTTTCCAAAAGTATTGATTTTATATATATATTGTGATAAAATATTTAAGATTTAAGGTTCTTTATACGAAAGGGTTTTAAAATGAGTAATAAATTTAGAAAAATCGGTATATTAACATCAGGTGGCGATGCCCCTGGTATGAACTCGGTTATTAAAAGCGTTACCTGTGCTGCAATCAATCAAGGTGTTGAGGTTGTTGGCATTCTCGGTGGCTATTCCGGTCTTATTAACGACAGAATTCGCCCACTCACAAAGAATGATGTTGCTGGTATAATTTCTCTCGGTGGTACTTTCCTCTACTCTGACCGATGCGACGAATTCAAGACTGAAGAGGGCATGCAGAAGGCTATCGCTACTTGTAAAAGACACAATATCGATGGAATTATCGCCATTGGCGGCGACGGTACATTTAGAGGCGCTACTGACTTGAGCATCAGAGGTGTGCCATGTATTGGTGTTTCCGGTACAATTGATAATGATATTACAGCATCTGACATTACTGTTGGTTATGATACTGCTATGAACACCGTAATGAAGCTTGGCGATGCTCTACGCGATACATGTGAATCCCACGCGCGCTGTAACGTTATTGAGGTTATGGGACGTAATGCTGGCTATATTGCTGTTGAAACAGGTCTTGCACTTAATGCAATCGGTGTTGCAGTTCAAGAGATGCCTTTTGATAAAGAAGCGCTTTTCAAAAAGATGTGCGAAGCACGTGACAACGGCAAGCGCAGCTTTATAGTTGTTGTTGCTGAGGGTCTTGGTGCTGAATTTAGCGAGGGTCTTGTAAAGGAAATTGAAGAAAAAACTGGTATTGAAACAAGATTCGTTCGTCCAGCACATATCGTTCGTGGTGGTATTCCAACTCTTGCAGACAGAAACTTTGCCGCTAAATGCGGACACAAGGCTGTTGAGCTTTTGCTTGATGGCGTTAGTGATGTTGTTGTTGTTTCAAGACACGACCAAATCACATCTATGGAAATTAAGTTTGCTCTTATTCTTGATAGAATGTACAAAAACAAGTTAAAGGATGACGACCTTGAAGGCTTTACAGTTGAGCAAATCAAGCAAATGAAGGAAATCTGCAAGGAAAGACACGATTATTTCGTTCAAATGTACGAAGTAATTAATGACATAGGATATTAATAAAAAAGCTCCACTTTTGTGGGGCTTTTATTTATAAAAAAACTGCAACAAATGTTGCAGTTTTTATTTTATGCATTTTCTTTTGTTGCTCTTATAATCATCAAAACACCGGCAACGGGACTACACAAAATCAATGTGAGAATTCCCCAAAGAATGGTGTATTCGCTTTTTTTGATTTTGCTTAGTGCTATGAATCCAAAAACAATTGGAACAATCAAAACAGCACCAAATATAATGCCTATAAAAACAAAAATTTTTGTTGCTAACTCCATATCAAAGCCCTTTCGTAAAATGTATTAATTCTTATAGTTCTAGTATAACATCAATATTTCGTTTTGTCAACGAGTTTTAATGGTCAGTCGGTGTTTAGAAAGCTCTAATATTAAATTATATTATGCTCATATGTACATATGTTTTATAAAGTAAAAGGATGTTACAAATCGCAACATCCTTTTTATCTTACTATTAGTCAGCAAGCTTAATGAGAGCCATTTCAGCGGCATCTCCACGTCTCGGACCGAGCTTATATACTTGAGTGTAACCACCTACGCGATCAGCATATTTTGGAGCGATTACGTCAAAGAGCTTCTTAACAACATCCTCTTTTGTGATGTAAGCAAGAGCCTCTCTGCGAGCAGCAAGTGTATTTTTCTTACCGAGTGTTATCATTTTATCAGCAACGCAACGAAGTTCCTTTGCTCTTGAAAGTGTTGTTTCGATTGAACCCTTTTCAAGTAGCAATGTAACCATACCACGAAGCATAGCGTTTCTGTGGGCTGTTGGTCTGCCGAGTTTTCTTGTTCCTGGCATTGATTTGTCCTCCTTTGCCGATTTTACCTTGCCATATAAATGGCATTATATGAGCCTATAATGCTCTTAGAACTTAGTCTTCTTCTTTTCTCAAAGAAAGACCAAGAGATTCAAGTTTGTTTTTAACTTCATCGAGGGATTTCTTACCGAGGTTCTTAAACTTAATCATATCCTCTTCGGTACGATTAATAAGATCCTCAACGGTATCTATACTTGCACGCTTCAAGCAGTTGAAGCTACGTACAGATAAGTCAAGCTCCTCAATGGTCATCTCAAGATATTTTTCTTTCTTGGTTTCTTCACGTTCAACCATTGTTTCAGCGTTTCTTGCCTCGTCTGAGAGGTCAACAAACAAAGTGAAATGATCGTTGAGTATCTTGGCTGCAAGTGAAATTGCATCTGTTGCCCTAATTGTGCCGTTTGTCTCTAATTCTACTGTCAATTTATCATAATCGGCAATGCTTCCTACTCTTGTGTTTTCAACGTTATAGCTTACGTTATAAACAGGTGTGTAGATAGAATCAGTAAAGATTGTTCCAATAGCAAATGGAATTTGGCTCTTTATATGATCGTTCTTGTTCTTTTCCTGTGAAACATAGCCTCTGCCACGTTCAAATGTAAGCTCCATATGAAAACGAGTTCCCTCGCTTAATGTAGCGATGTGAAGTTCTGGATTGAAAATTTCAAGCTCTGCATCAGGTGAAATATCACCAGCAGTAACCTCGCAAGGACCAACCTTGTCAATTGAAACAGTTTTAACTGTATCTTGACCGTGAATCTTTGCAACAATGCCTTTAACATTAAGTACGATTTCAGTAATGTCTTCAGTTACACCATCAAGGCTTTGCATTTCATGAAGAACACCATCAATCTTGATTGATGATACTGCATAGCCTGGAAGTGAGCTCAAAAGAACTCTGCGAAGTGAGTTACCGAGAGTTGTGCCGAAGCCTCTTTCAAGAGGTTCAACAACGAATTTTCCTTTTTTTCCGTCTTCGCTTTCGCCAACGATTGTTATATTAGGCTTTTCGATTTCTATCATCATAATTAATAACCCTCCTATATTTCAATAGATTATGCATTGGTCTTTTTACCCATCTTTTGGGAATGGTTTGTGTTTACATAACATTGATGTCAACTAGCGAGCCATAAGCAAAGCATACGAGCTCTACACCTCCTGTTACGGAGGCGTACAGTCGACAAAGAGTTATTATTTCGAGTAAAGCTCGATGATGAGCTGCTCATTGAATTCGAAGTCAATATCGTCACGCTCTGGCATAGCGATTACCTTTGCAACGCCTGCGTTCTTGTCGATTTCAAGCCACTTTGGTGCGATCTTATCGCCCATAGCTTCAACGAGTTCCTTAATTTTTGTTGATTCTGTTTCCTTAACAGCAACAACATCGCCAACCTTAACAAGGATTGAAGGGATGTTAGCCTTGTGGCCATTCAATGTGAAATGACCGTGAAGAACGAGTTGACGTGCTTCCTTGTGGCTGTTTGCAAGTCCCATTCTGTAAACAACATTGTCAAGTCTTCTTTCAAGTAAACGGAGAAGGTTCTCACCTGCGATACCGTCTTGATTGTCGGCCTTTACATAGTAGTTCTTGAATTGCTTCTCAAGAACACCGTAATATCTTTTTGCCTTCTGTTTTTCACGAAGCTGCATACCATATTCGGTCATCTTCTTCTTTGCAGCGCCATGTTGTCCAGGAGCAGAAGTTCTTCTATTAATTGCACACTTGTCGGAAAGGCAACGCTCACCCTTAAGGTAAAGCTTTGTTCCTTCTCTACGACAGAGTTTGCATGAAGGTCCTGTATATCTTGCCATTTTGGTTTCCTCCTATCAGATTAAACGCGTCTGCGTTTTGGTGGTCTGCATCCGTTGTGTGGGATTGGTGTTACGTCTTTAATCATTGTAACTTGAAGTCCTGCTGTGGAAAGCGCACGAATTGCAGATTCACGACCCTGACCTGGGCCTTTTACGTATACTTCAACGGTTTTCATACCGTGTTCCATTGCGGCCTTAGCTGCAGCTTCAGCAGCCATTTGTGCAGCAAATGGTGTAGATTTTCTGGAACCCTTGTAACCAAGTTCACCAGCAGAAGCCCAAGAAACTGCGTTTCCTGCAACGTCTGTAATGGTAACTATTGTGTTATTGAAGGTTGAGCAGATGTGTGCAGCGCCTTTTTCAATATTTTTGCGCTCACGACGTTTTTTAGTTACTCTCTTTTCTGCCATTTAGCTACACTCCTTATTTCTTCTTGTTAGCTATTGTCTTTGCAGGACCCTTACGAGTTCTTGCATTTGTCTTTGTTCTTTGTCCTCTTACAGGAAGACCTTTTCTATGTCTAGTACCGCGATAGCAGTTGATTTCAACTAGACGCTTAATGTTGAGGGCAACCTCACGACGAAGTTCACCTTCTACTTTGTAATTTGTTTCGATTTCTTCACGAAGCTTCGCGATTTCATCTTCAGTCAAATCTTTTGCGCGTGTGTCAGGGTTGATTCCTGTTTTAGCAAGAATGTCCTGTGCGCTCTTTAGTCCGATACCGTAAATGTATGTTAAAGCAACTTCAACACGCTTTGCGTTCGGAATGTCAACACCAGCTATACGAGCCATTTGTTTTCTCCTTTTCGGTTTGGTTAGAATTAGCCCTGTCTCTGTTTGTGCTTAGGATTTTCGCAGATAACCATTACGGTACCTTTTCTCTTTATAATCTTGCACTTATCACAGATTTTCTTTACGGAAGGCTTTACTTTCATTATAAAACCACCTTTCTTATTTAGCGCGCCATGTGATACGTCCCTTTGTGAGGTCATAAACTGAAACCTCTACGGTAACCTTATCGCCTGGCAATATTCTTATATAATTTAATCTTAGTTTGCCTGATATATGAGCAGTAATTATGTGCCCATTTGGCAATTTAACCTTGAAGGTTGCGTTAGGAAGTGCTTCTGTAACTACACCTTCAAACTCCATTACGTTTTCTTTTCCCATAAATTCCTCTCAATTTTTCTAGGGTGTTTTGGTTCAGTCCGCTAATCGAAGTAACGAGCGATTAAGCGGCGTTTTTATCCTTCAAAAATCAGCCGCGTTGAAGGATTTTATTTTGAGGGTTAGTCAACCTTAGTTAAAAGAACGATGCCATTGTTTGTGACTGCTATGCTATGTTCGTAGTGAGCTGAAAGCTTACCATCTGCTGTTACAACAGTCCACTTGTCTCCCAAGACTCTAACATGGCGAGTACCCTCGTTGATCATTGGCTCAATTGCCAAGGTCATACCCGGGTAAATTCTAACTCCGCGTCCTTGTGTTCCATAATTTGGCACATTTGGATCCTCGTGGAGCTCAGCGCCAACGCCGTGTCCTGTGTATTCTTCAACTACTGAGAAACCATTACTTCTTGCATAGTTAGCTATTGCGAAGCCAAGATCTCCTATTCGGGGATTTTCAGCCTTTTCGATAGCTTCAATGCCTTTAAAGAAGCTTTCCTTGGTTACCTCAATTAGTTTTTTAGCATTCTCGGATATTTCGCCCACTGCAAATGTTGCAGCGCTATCTCCTGTGAAGCCCTTCCATTCAGCACCAACGTCTATTTTGACGATGTCGCCATTTTTAAGCACCTTGTTGTGAGAAGGAATACCATGTATTACCTCTTCATTGATGCTTATGCAAGCGCTACCTGGGAAGCCACCGTATCCAAGAAATGTTGGTTTTGCGCCACATTTCTTGATATACGTACGAATTTTATCATCGATTTGCTTGGTTGTTACACCTTCCCTGATCATTTCCTTTGCAACGAGTAACGCTTCGCCAGTAATTCTACCGGCAACCTTCATTATCTCTATTTGCTCAGGGGTTTTCAACTGAATCATAATTATTTAATTGCGTTCGCAATAGCTTCGAGTGTAAGACGAGTTGTATCTTTAACCTCTTCTTGTCCCTCAACTAATACGAGAACGCCCTTTTTCCCGTAGAAATCCTTTAGAGGCTCTGTTTGGTCGTGATAAACATTAAGTCTATCAAGAACAACCTCGGGAGCGTCATCCTTACGAATTGAAAGAGCTTCGCCGCATTTATCGCAGTTAGTGCCATTCTCGGAAGGATTGTATAAAATGTGGTAAGAAGCACCGCACTTTGCGCAGACACGTCTGCCGCTCATACGCTCAACAATCTTTTCGTCCGCAACCTCAAGGCTGACAACGCAGTTGATACCAACTCCCATTTTGTCAAGGGCCTCAGCTTGTGGGACAGTTCTTGGGAAGCCATCAAGAATGAAGCCATTTTTGCAATCATCCTTGTCTAATCTTTCACTGATGATTCCGATAACAACCTCGTCAGGAACGAGTGCACCCTTTTCAGTGTAAGCCTTAGCAGCTAAGCCCATTTCTGTATTGTTCTTTATTGCTTCTCTTATCATAACGCCGGTAGAAATAGTAGGAATACCATATTTCTCAGCGACTATGTCTGATTGTGTTCCTTTGCCTGCACCAGGTGCGCCAAGGAAAATCATTTTTAGATTCTTTGTCATAATAACTCCTTATTATTAACCGAGGAAGCCTTTATAGTGACGCATTGTCATTTGCGCTTCCATTTCTCTTACAACCTCAAGTACAACACCAACAACGATAATGATTGATGTACCAACTGTGGCAAGCTCTGCAACATAGGTAAATGACCAAAGTGGAAGAGCAATTGCATCTGGTAAAGTCTCAATACGTCTTACAATGTCGATAATAACATTGATAATTAGTGGTACTACAGCGATTACTGAAAGTGCAAGAGCACCAATAAAGGTAATCTTAGAAAGAACCCTTTGGATGAAGGTGGATGTTGCCTTACCAGGGCGAATACCTGGGATTGCGCCACCTTGCTTTTGTAAGTTACCAGCAACTTCTGTTGGATTGAAAGAAATTGCTACGTAGAAATATGCAAATGCAAGAATTAGTACGAATGTTAGTATGCAATAGAACCAAGATGTGCTTGAGAACAAGTTGATTATATGATACCAAACAACACGAACTGTTCCATCCTCTCTTGTATAAGGAACAAATTGAGCTATCATTGATGGAATTGTGATAATTGCGTTTGCGAAGATAACAGGCATAACACCTGCCATATTAAGCTTAAGTGGAATGTTGGAGTTTTGTCCTCCATACATCTTTCTACCAACCACTCTCTTTGCATATTGTACTGGAATCTTGCGCTCACTATCAGAGATGAAGATAATAAACCACATCATAGCGAGAAGACCTACAAGTACAACTACTGTAAATATGAGTGAACCCCATGGGAACGCATTTGCTTCAAGTGAAGCATCTGGCAATGGTCTTAATGTACCTGTTCCTGTGAGCTCTTGTCCAAGACCTGACGCAGCTTGACCGCCTGTAACTTCTGTCTTGAACATATTAATAAAGTTAATGAATAGTGGGTATGCACGAGATACGATGTTTGCAAACAAGATAATTGAAATACCGTTTCCAATACCGTGCTCATTAATTCTTTCAGCAAGCCACATTACTACTGCTGAGCCTGCACAGAAGCAAGCTACAATTACTATTGCTTGGAACACATCAAAGAATGCTGTCCATCCCTTTGAATCAACGATAACGAATGAACCGATACCACCTGTGCTATACTTAAGCAAGAAGTAATAACCGATAGCAGAGATTATTGAAATAACTATTGTGATGTATCTTGTGATTTCTGTAATCTTTTTCTTGCCCTCTTCACCTTGCTTTGCAAGTCTTTCAAGAGCAGGAATTGCAACTGTTAAAAGTTGAATTACAATTGATGCTGTAATGTAAGGAGATACACCAAGTGCAAACAAGGAAGCTTGCTCAAATGCACCACCTGACAATGTGTTAAGCAAATTGAATGTTGTACCACTATTACCTAAGTCGAGTGGGTTTGTGAATGGAACCGGAATAGCTGTTCCCAATCTATAAAGTAGTATAATTAAAATTGTAAATAAGAGTTTTTTTCTCAAATCTGCAACTTTCCAAGCGTTAGCTAAGGTTTTAAACATAATTATTTCACCTCAGCTTTTCCGCCTGCTGCTTCGATTTTCTCTTTAGCTGTAGCTGTGAAAATCTTAGCCTCAACGGTAAGAGCCTTTGTGAGCTCGCCGTTACCAAGCACTTTAAGTCCGTCATTTTCCTTGCGAACGATACCGCAGTTTACAAGTGACTCAAGAGTTACTGTTGCGCCGTTTTCAAATTTGTTAAGATCGCTAACATTGATAGTTGCATAAACCTTTGCAAATTTATTATTAAATCCTCTTTTAGGAAGTTTTCTGTAAAGTGGAAGTTGACCGCCTTCAAAGCCTGGTCTTACGCCTCCGCCTGAACGTGCATTTTGACCTTTGTGTCCTTTACCTGCTGTTTTACCGTTACCAGAACCTGGACCTCTACCTTTGCGCCATGCTGCCTTAGCTGAGCCAGCAGCTGGAGAAAGTTCGTGGAGCTTCATATTTTTTCCTCCTTTTGAAATTGATTTTTAGGATTGATTGTTTTCCAACCAATTTCTGCCCTTTGGCAGCTTTCAGTTATACGTTTTCTACCTTTACAAGGTGGGAAATAACTTTGATTTTGCCTGCCAAAACCTGATCGTTCTTGCAAACGATGCTGTTACCAATCTTGGTAAGGCCAAGAGATTTTGCAGTTGCAATTTGGTTAGGCTTGCAAGCTATAAGACTTTTTACAAGTGTTACTTTTACGTTTTCCATCTTATAGTCCTCCTTAACCTAGCACTTTCTCAGCGGCGATGCCACGAGTCTTTGCAACTTCTTCTACGCTACGGAGCTGCTTCAAACCTTCAAATGTAGCCTTAACTACGTTTGTCTTATTGTTTGAACGGAGGCTCTTAGCTCTGATATTCTTAATACCTGCAAGCTCAAGAACAGCACGAACTGTTTGGCCTGCGATAATTCCTGTACCGAGGGCAGCTGGCTTTAGAAGTACAGTGCCTGCACCAAACTTACCAATAACCTCGTGTGGAATTGTTGTATCCTTAATTGATACTTCTATCATGTTTTTCTTTGCATCTTCGATACCCTTGCGGATTGCATCAGGAACCTCAGCTGCTTTACCAAGACCGTATCCTACGTGTCCGTTACCGTCGCCAACAACCATAAGAGCTGTGAAACGAGCGATACGACCACCCTTTACTGTCTTTGAAACACGGTTGAGTGCAACCATTTTCTCTTGAAGATCAAGAGTGGATGCGTCGATTTTAATTGACATTTTAATTTCTCCTCTATTTGTTTAATTAACTTAAACAGTGTACAAACCAGAAGCTTGGTAAAGTTCTATTAGAACTTCAAGCCGCCTTCTCTTGCGCCTTCTGCAAGCTCTGATACACGTCCGTGATATACATAACCGCCACGGTCAAATACAACTGTGTCGATTCCCTTTGCGAGTGCTTTTTCAGCAATCATGAGACCAATCTTCTTTGCAGCCTCTTTGTTGCTTCCGATACCTTCAAATCCGGCCTCCATTGTAGAAGCGGAAACGAGGGTTACACCTGCCTCATCGTCAATGATTTGGCAAGAGATATTCTTGTTTGAACGATAAACGCATAGACGTGGACGGCTAGCTGTTCCTGAAATCTTACCACGAACTCTTGTATGTCTCTTAAGTCTTTGAGCGTTTTTATCTTTTCTAGATACCATCTTTTTCCTCTCCTTTCATTATTTGCCGGTCTTGCCGGATTTACGACGAATCTTTTCGCCTTCGTATTTAATACCCTTACCCTTGTATGGTTCAGGAGCTCTTCTTGAACGAACGAAAGCTGCTGTTTCACCAACAACTTGCTTGTTGATACCCTTGATGATAATTGTGTTAGCATCTGGAGTCTCAAAAGTGATTCCTTCTGGAGCTTCTACGATAACTGGGTGTGAGTAGCCAAGTGTGAGGTTAAGTGACTTGCCTTGCATAGCAACTCTGTAACCAACACCATTAACCTCAAGCTTCTTTTGATAGCCTTGAGTAACACCTACTACCATATTGTTAATAAGTGTTCTTGTAAGACCGTGAAGTGCACGATCTTCCTTTTCGTCGCTTGGACGAGTAACAGTAATTACGTTATTTTCGCAAACAACGTTCATTCTGCCGTTGTAATTTAAATCTAATGTACCCTTTGGGCCCTTTACGGTTACTACTGCGTTTGCAGCATCAACAGTAACAGTTACGCCAGCAGGAACATTGATTGGAGCTCTTCCTATTCTTGACATATTCGTTACCTCCCGTATTACCAAACAAATGCGAGAACTTCGCCGCCAACGTTTTCACGTCTAGCCTTTTTGTCTGTCATAATGCCCTTTGAAGTAGAGATAATAGCAATGCCGAGGCCGTTCATAACCTTTGGCATATCCTCACAGTTTGAGTAAATTCTAAGACCAGGCTTAGAAACTCTCTTAATACCGTGAATAACCTTTGCTTTACCATCATACTTAAGTGTGATTCTGATTACGCCTTGTTTGCCGTCTTCAATAACGGAAACTGCCTTAATGTATCCCTCTTCGAGAAGGATGTCAGCGATTGCCTTCTTCATATTTGAAGCAGGAACATCAACTGTTTCGTGTTTTGCATTGCTTGCATTTCTAATTCTTGTAAGCATATCTGCAATTACGTCTGAAATTTGCATTTTATTTTCCTCCTAATTTTGCAAGGCACCAAGCTTTGCTGCCGAGTGTTTCATCGGCCGCTTACCGATGGTTAAACTTACGTTTCCTTTCGGTTAGATTGGAGTGAATACTCTCTGTATTCGTTATTTTAATTATTTTAATTACCAGCTTGCTTTTCTTACGCCTGGGATTTCGCCGGCATAAGCAAGTTCACGGAAGCAGATACGGCATACGCCATATTTGCGGAGATAACCGTGAGGTCTGCCGCAGATTTTGCAACGGTTGTATTCTCTTGTTGAATACTTTTGTGTTTTTTGCTGTTTAAGCACCATAGCTTTCTTAGCCATCTTTGTCAAACCCTCCTAATTATTTCGCAAATGGAGCGCCCATAAGTGTGAGCAACTCTTTTGCTTCTTCGTCTGTTGTAGCTGTTGTTACGAATGTGATGTCCATACCACGGATCTTGTCAACCTTATCATATTCGATTTCTGGGAATATGAGTTGCTCCTTAAGACCCATTGAGTAGTTACCACGTCCGTCAAAGCCGTTTGGATTGATACCCTTAAAGTCACGTACTCTTGGAAGAGCAAATGTAAAGAGTCTGTCCATGAATTCGTACATTCTCTCGCCACGGAGTGTTACCTTCGCACCGATTTTAACGCCCTCACGGAGCTTAAAGTTCGCTACTGACTTTCTTGCGTAAGTAGGAACTGCCTTTTGTCCTGAAATCATTGAGATTTCCTCGATAATCTTATCAATTACCTTTGCGTTGTCTTTTGCATCTCCAGCACCAACGTTGATTACAATCTTGTCGAAGCGTGGAATTTGCATTGAGCTCTTGTATGCGAACTTAGTCATAAGAGCTGGAGCAACTTCATTTATATATATGTCCTTAAATCTAGCCATCTTCAGTTACCTCCATTAAAGCTCTTTACCGCATTTTGCGCAAACGCGTACTTTTTTACCGTCAACAACGGCGTGTTTAACTCTTGTGCCCTTGTTATACTTTTCGCATTTTGAGTTTTGGCATACTAATTGTACCTTTGATGCGTACATAGCGCCTTCAACCTTTAGAATACCGCCAGTTTCGCCTTGTCTTCTTGGCTTTTGGTGCTTGGAAACAATGTTTGCTCCCTCAACGATAACCTTGCCTTCTTCTGGGCTAACTGCGATTACCTTACCCTTAACACCCTTATCATCACCAGAGATAACGATAACTGTGTCATCACGTCTTACATGCATTTTCTTCATTATCATTTACCTCCAATTAAAGTACTTCTGGTGCAAGAGAAAGAATCTTTGTGTATTCTTTTTCACGTAGCTCTCTTGCCACTGGGCCAAAGATACGTGTTCCTCTTGGTGTTTTGTCTTCTTTAATAATAACTGCTGCGTTCTCATCGAACTTAATGTAAGAACCGTCTGCACGACGTACGCCCTTAGCGCTTCTTACGATAACAGCCTTAACAACGTCGCCCTTTTTAACAATGCCGCCTGGAGCAGCCTTCTTTACAGAGCAAACTACAACGTCGCCGATATTTGCATATCTTCTGCCTGTACCGCCGAGTACTCTGATGCAAAGAAGCTCTTTAGCGCCTGTATTGTCGGCAACCTTCATTCTGCTTTCTTGCTGAATCATTTTCTTTATCCTCCTAATAAGGTTTCCCTAAACTTCGGCACATTCTAATTTATTAATGTACCCTCATAAAGGATTAGATTATTTAACTTTTTCTATGATTTGAACAAGTCTCCATCTCTTTGTCTTTGAGAGAGGTCTTGTTTCCATTACTTCAACGATGTCACCGATTGAGCACTCGTTGTTTTCATCATGAGCGTGAATCTTTGTTGTTCTCTTAATAATCTTGCTATAAACAGGATGCTTTACATTATCTCTTACAGCAACGACAATTGTCTTGTCCATCTTGTCAGAGACTACCTTGCCAACCCTTGTCTTTCTGGAAGCTGTTCTGTTTTCACTCATTTCAACTTACCTCCTTACTGCTCGAGCTGCTTTTCGCGGATGATAGTCTTGACTCGGGCAATATCCTTCTTGACCATGGATATCTGAACAGGGTTGTCAAGCTGGTTTGTTGCGTGCTGCATTCTCAGGAAGAAAAGATCCTTCTTCAGCTCAACAAGCTTTGCCTCCAGTTCAGAGGCGCTCATATTACGTACCTCGTTTGCCTTCATCTTATTCACCACCTGTCTCGGACTCGCGCTTTACAAACTTTGTCTTGCAGGGCAGCTTGTGGCTTGCAATACGAAGAGCTTCGCGTGCAACCTCTTCGGAAACGCCGGCGATCTCAAACATGACTCTGCCGGGCTTAACTACTGCTACCCAGTACTCAGGTGAACCTTTACCGGAACCCATTCGAGTTTCAGCAGGCTTCTGTGTTACGGGCTTGTCTGGGAAGATCTTGATCCAGACCTTACCGCCACGCTTTGTGTAACGTGTCATAGCGATACGAGCAGCCTCGATCTGGTTAGATGTGATCCAGGAGGGCTCGAGGGCCATAAGGCCAAATTCGCCGTAATTAACTTTGTTACCGCGCATAGCCTTACCTGTCATACGACCACGGTGTACTCTGCGGTATTTAACTCTCTTAGGAATAAGCATTAGCGTGCGCCTCCTTCTCTGGGAGCCTGACCGCCGCGGTTGCGATTGTAGCCGCCCTGACCGCCACGGTTGTAGCCGCCCTGACCGCGGTTATCTCTGCCTCTACGCTCGCCCTGACGCTTGTCTCTAGCGGGACGGTTGAGGTCCATTGTTCTGGGAGTTGTGCGAAGTGTCTGGCTGAGAACTTCGCCTTTGTAGATCCAAACCTTTACGCCGATGCGACCGTAGGTTGTTGCTGCTTCAGCAAAACCGTACTCGATATC
>JAZPYB010000024.1:0-22989 GCA_045543955.1 Eubacteriales bacterium | reverse complement strand
AGCAGAAGAATATTATTTTAGAGCTTATGATAATTTCATTTGCCAAGATGACGAAGAAGAAAGCGTAAAAAACGAATTTCTTGGGATTTGCGAAAATGTTGAGCAAATAGATGCCATAATTTCAGAAAATCTAAAAGAGTGGAAAATCTCACGTCTATCAAAGGTTACACTTACTATATTAAGAGTTAGTGTATATGAAATGAAGTACCTAAAGCTCCCTGCACCTATTTCAATTAACGAGGCAGTTGAGTTTTCAAAACTATTTGCTGAGGATGGTGCAGCTTCATATATTAATGGTGTTTTAAATAACATTGCTAAAAAAATAAATGAAGATGCAAAATAAAGTTTTTGTTGGAATTGACACAAGCAATTATACTACGTCTTGCTCTATTTGTGATTTAAATGGTAACATTCTAGAGAATTACAAGGCTTTGCTTCCTGTTAAATTAGGAGAAAATGGATTAAGGCAAAGTGATGCTGTATTTGCTCATATTAAAAACTTTGAAATAATAGCAAATTATATTAAAGAAAAGCACGCAAATTATGATATAGTCGCAGTAGGTTACTCTGCATACCCTAGAGACTGCGAAAATTCATATATGCCGTGCTTTCTTGTTGGTAAAGCAGTAGCTGAAATGATTAGCTCCCTTTACAATTTGAGCATTTATAAATTTTCACATCAAATGGGTCACGTAGAAGCTGCAATTTATTCTTCTGGTGCTAGATTAAGCGAAGATTTTATTGCTTTTCACGTTTCAGGTGGTACAACTGAAATTCTGCACATTACACCATTCGAACATACATATAAAATAGAACAAATTGGTGGTAGTATTGACCTTCATGCAGGGCAAGCAATTGATAGAATAGGTGTAAAAATGGGTATTAAATTTCCTTGTGGAAGAGAAATGGAAACATTTGCGTTAAAAAATGCTAAGCCAATACCATCATTTAATATTTGTGTCAATGAATTTAAATGCAATATTTCTGGACTTGAAAATTTATCTACAAAGCTATATGAAAAAACAAATGATTTACCATTGGTCTGTGCATATACCTTTGAGTTTATTTCAAGAACGTTAATTAAACTAACATCGAATTTGCGCAAAAAGTACCCCAACAAAAGCATTGTTTTTGCTGGAGGAGTTATGAGCAATTCTATCATTCAAAATAGTTTAAGAAATGCTTTTAAAGATGTATATTTTGCAAAGCCTGAATTTAGCTCGGACAATGCAGCGGGAATCGCAATATTAACTATGAAGGCACACACGGGGAGGGTATAAAAATGCAATTTAGCTTTGATGAGTACGGCAATGAGATTCTCCCAGAGGCAAAGACAGTCAGTTGGCTTAACGACTATATTAAGCTTTTAATAGAAGAAGAGATGCTTTTACAAGACATTTATATATGTGGAGAGATATCAAATTATAAAAAGCATTCATCAGGTCATTTATATTTTACTTTAAAAGATGATAAATCCGAGATTCGTGCAGTTATGTTTAGACCTTATGCGCAAAAAGTAAGATTCACAATAGAAAACGGTCTTAAAGTTGTTGTTCACGCGAGAGTAAGCGTGTTTCAACAAGCAGGTTCTTATCAATTGTATGTTGACAAACTCACACCTGAAGGAGTTGGCGAACTACATTTCGCCTATGAGCAACTAAAAGCCAAGCTTTTAAAAGAAGGTCTTTTTAATGAAGAACACAAAAAAAGCATACCAAAATATCCAAAACGAATAGGAATTATTACATCGCCAACCGGCGCTGCAATTCGTGATATTATCAATGTTACAACAAGACGTTACCCAGTTGCGTCGCTTCTACTATTTCCGTCGCTAGTACAAGGCGAAGAAGCCGCAGTTCAGCTTATTAGCGGAATAGAGTACTTTAATATTACTAAATCGGTAGATGTAATTATAATTGGACGTGGTGGCGGTTCTATAGAGGATTTATGGGCATTTAATGACGAATATTTAGCAAGAGCAATTTATAATTCAAAAATACCTGTAATTTCCGGTGTTGGTCACGAGATAGATTTTACTATTTGCGATTTTGTAGCAGATTTAAGAGCTGCAACACCATCGGCAGCGGCAGAACTTGCAACTCCAGATATATCTCAGCTTTTATTAAAGCTTAATCAATTTAAAGAGCGTTCTGAAAGTATTATAGAAAATAAAGTATTGGATTATAAGCAAAAGCTTAATTCACTCTCAAATTCGCGAGTTTTTTCCAATCCTGAATCTATGCTTGAAATACCAAAAATCGTTCTTAAAACTCATCAAAAAAATCTGAATAACACTTTTTTACGACTTATTTCGGATAAAAAATCGCAATTTGGTGAAGCTGTTGCCAAATTAGATGCATTGAATCCATTATCGGTACTATCTCGAGGATATGCAGCGGTATATAGCACGAATGGCATAAATATAAAAAGTGTTAATGAAATTCAGGTAGAAAACAACATCAAAATAAAGTTTTATGATGGAAACGTGGTTGCAAAGCCGTTTTCCATAGAAAGGAAAACAAATGCCTAAGAAAGAAATAACCTTTGAAGAAGCTATTGAAAAGCTTGAAAACATAGTTAATTCATTAGAAAATGGTGACTTTCCTATTGAGGAATCACTGAAACTATATGAAGAGGGCATTAAGCTAGTTAATATTTGTACATCTAAGATAAACAATATTGAAAAATCAATAAAGATTTTAACTAATTCAGATGGAGAGTTGGTTGAGGAGGATTTTCTTCCAAATGACTAATAAATTTTCACTTTTACTTAAAGAAAACACCGAAATTATAGAAAACGAGTTAGAAAAATATTTAAATCGCGAAGATACTTATGGTCTAAATGAAATTATGGCATATAGTCTTTTAAATGGTGGAAAAAGATTGCGCCCATTCATTGTTATTGAAACTAGTAAATTATTTTCTAAAGAATTTTCTATAAAAAAAGCTCTTCCATATGCATGTGCACTTGAAATGATACAAGCATATTCTTTGATACATGATGATTTACCATGTATGGATAATGACGATTACAGAAGAGGAAAACTAACTAATCATAAGGTTTATGGTGAAGATAAGGCATTGTTGGCTGGTGATTCATTATTAACTTATGCCTTTGAGGTCGTAGCATCAAATGAACATGTTAGTGATAAGAATGTTCGCTTAGCAACAATTGCACTTGCAAAATACGCCGGATTTGCTGGAATGGCAGGCGGTCAAATGATAGATTTAAATAGTGCCGAAAAAATTGTATCATACAAAGATTTAAAGCTTATGCATTCATTAAAAACTAGTGCATTAATTAAATGTGCAGTCGTTCTTGGGTATTTATCTGCCGTTGAAGAGCCAAATCAAAATATAATTATTGATCTTGAAAAATATGCAGAAAATATAGGTATTGCGTTTCAAATAAGAGATGATATTCTTGATAGAATTTCTACAAGTGAGGAATTAGGAAAGCCAGTAGGGTCTGATGTGAAGAACGGGAAAACTACATCTCTCACTTTTATGAACATAAGTGATGCTGAAAATGAAGTAAATAGCTTTACTGATGCTGCAATAAACATTATCAAAAAGTATTATAGCGATGCTGATGATTTTTGCTCTCTTATTGAACTAGCAAAATTTATGGTCAACCGAACAAAATGAGATTAGATATATATTTACACAAATTTGAAAATATTAAAAGCAGACAAAAAGCTAAAGATTTGATTGAGTCAGGCAATGTCAAATTAGACGGTAAAATAATTAAAAAGCCTTCATTTGATATTGATGAGAATATGCAACACAATGTTGAAATTACTCCAGATTGTCCATATGTATCTCGTGGAGGATTAAAGCTAGAAAGTATTCTAATACATTCGGGCATTTCTGTTGATAATAAGCTTTGTATTGATATCGGTGCTTCAAGTGGTGGATTTACTGACTGCTTATTGAAACATGGTGCTAGGCTCGTTTATGCTATAGATTCTGGTACAAATCAATTAGATGCTACTTTGAAAAATGATACTCGTGTTATTTCTATTGAGAATTTTAACGCAAGGCAATTAGATATTGAAATAATAGGTCAATTAGTGGATATTATTACAATTGATGTTTCTTTTATTTCTCAAACACTAATTATGCCAAACGCACTTCAGCTTCTAAATGAAAATGGTTTTTATATTAGCTTAATTAAACCACAATTTGAAGCAGGGAGAAGCCATATTGGTAAAGGTGGCATAGTAAAGGATAAAGGCGCGCGACTTCTTTCTGTTATGCGTGTCATTGAGTGTGCAAAGAATAATTCGTTTAATTGTAATTATTTAATTGAATCTCCAATTAAAGGAGGAGATGGAAACACTGAATATTTAGCAGTTTTTTCAAAAAATGATAGAATAATAAGTCAAGGCGAAATTAAAAATTTGATACATAGTAAATGAGGATATTATGAAATCTAAAAGACAAGAAAAAATACTCGAAATCATCTCAAGCAAAAATATTGAAACTCAAGAGGATTTAATAAATGAGCTGAAAAATGCTGGATTTAATACTACTCAAGCAACAGCTTCACGCGATATTCGACAATTAAAGCTAGTAAAGGTACTATCAGGAACAGTATATAAGTACGTTGCTCCAAACAGCGAAATTGAAAACTCTGGGAAATATAGCCAAGCGCTTTTTTCTTCAATTGTTGATATTCAATATGCATTAAATAATGTTGTTATTAAAACAAATCCCGGTCTTGCTCAAGCTATAGCTGCGGGGATAGATTCGCTTCATGATGCAGATGTTCTCGGTTCAGTTGCAGGTGATGACTGTATTATTTTAGTTGTCAAATCCGAAGAAGCTAGCAAGAGAATAATCGAAAAAATTAAAAAAATTGCAGAAAAATAATTTGAGGAACTAAAATGCTCGATATTTTACATATTGAAAATGTTGCTGTTGCTAAAAATGTTGAAATTGAATTTAATGATGGTTTTAATGTTTTAACTGGTGAAACCGGCGCAGGAAAGTCTGTAATTATAGACTCGATTAACGCCATTTTAGGTAATAAGGTTAATAAAGAGCTTATACGACACGGGGAAGAGCGTGCCGTTGTTTCTGCATTCTTTTCAGGCGTTAGCGATGATGTTTACAAGCTATGTGATGAATTTGATTTAAGATATGATAGAGATGATTCTTTCGTTTTGTATCGCTCTTTCAATTTAGATGGTAAAAATATTATAAAAATTAATTCTCAACCAGCTACTTTGTCACAATTACGTCAAATTGGCGCTTTACTTATCAATATTCACGGACAAAACGAGAACCAAACCTTTATAAACAAATCAAATCACATACTTATTTTAGATGAGTACTGTAATATACAAGATTTGCTTTTGAAATATAGTGAGTATTATGTAAAATTGAATCAAAAAAAATCTGAAATCACAGCTTTATACGAAAAAAATAAGCAAACTGAATCAATGCTTGATGTTTTAAATTATCAAATTAAAGAAATTGATTCTGCTAGGCTAAAAGATGAGAATGAAGAAGAAAAGTTAATGCAGTTGCGCACAAAGTTAAAAGGCGCGGAAAAAATTATTAAAAATTCCTCAAATGTTTATAAGCTTCTTTATAAAAATGAAAGTGGCATAAGTGCAACTGTTCTTATTGATAAGTCAATTGAAGCGCTTTCAAAGATTAAAGAAATTGATTCTTCCATTGAAGAAATGATTTCAAGTTTAAAATCTTATAAATCAGAAATAATCGACATAGCTGAAAGAACATTTGACCTTTCCAATTTTGAAGGGCTTGAGGAACCCGACAAGCAGCTAGATGCAATTGAAGATAGATTAGCTGTTATACAAAGACTTCAAAAAAAATATGGTTCAACTATTCAAGACATTATCGTATTTAGAGCAGAAGCAGAACAAAAATTAAAAGAATTGGAAAATGGCGAAATAAAGCTTGATTTACTCAAAAGGGAATACAAGGAGCTTCATACCGAAGCTTGTAAAATAGCAAAAGAAATCCATTCCGCAAGAGAATATGGCGCAAAAGAGCTATCAAAATTAGTTAAGGACTCACTTTTATTTTTAGATATGCCTAAAGTAAAATTTGAAATAAAAGTTGACATTGTTGAGAGAGATAAATCACCGGTTTTATCTTCAAAGGGCTATGATGACGTTGAATTTATGATAGCAACAAATGCAGGCGAAAACTTGACCCAAATGAACAAAATCGTTTCAGGTGGCGAGCTTGCAAGAATTATGTTAGCTATAAAAAGCACTATTTCAAATAAAAATCGCACACAAACTGTTATTTTCGATGAAATTGATACTGGTGTATCTGGTAGTACATCTCAAAAAATCGGTATTAAGCTATCAAAAATTGCAAAATCTACACAAACTATTTGTGTAACTCATTCTGCACAAATAGCATCTTTATCTGACAATCACTATTTAATTGTAAAAAAAGAAATTGATGGTAGAGCTCAAACATATGTTAAGCTTCTTTCCTTAAATGAAAAGATTGATGAAATAGCAAGAATAATAGGTGGCATTGACTTGACTCAAAAGCAATATGATGCTGCAAATGACTTAATTAAACAGTCAAAACTGTTGTTAGAAGAGAACTAATAAACATATATTTGTCTCTATCATATAATTTATTGAGGTGATAGAGATGAAATTTGAGCCGATAATAAATATATGTGATAAATTGAACCTAGAATATAAAATTAATGCTAAAACCGCCTTAATTAACTCGTTTAGGGTAGGCAATGAGGCTGCTTTAATTATATATCCCGATTGTTTGAATAGCTTTTGTGCATTACTTGATTTAATAATTGATTTTAATTTCAAATACACAATAATTGGAAACGGCACAAATGTATATTTCTGTGATTATTATGACGGGATTATAATAATCACTAAAAAGCTTAATGCCATAGAGGTTTTTAATAATAAGCTTATCGCTATGTGTGGTGCAGATATTACAAAATGTTCAGTTTTGGCTTATGAAAATTCCTTATCTGGTCTTGAATTCGCATACGGCATTCCAGGTACGATCGGTGGTGCCACATATATTAATGCTTCAGCATTTGATTCTTCAATTTCAAATGTTACATACGAATCGCTTGTGTATGATAAAAAAAGTAAAGATGTCAAAATATTAAACTTTGAACAACATAAATTTGATATTAAAGCCTCAGTTTTTTCTAAAGAAAACAGTTATGTAATTTTAAAAACTACTTTTAAATTATCATGTAGTAAAAAAGGTAGAATTAAAGAAAAAATGGATGCGTATATTAATAAGCGTATTCAAACTCAGCCCTTAAATTTACCTAGTGCTGGTAGTGTTTTCGTGAAACCCAAAAGTACATTTGCCTCAAAATTAATTGATGAGGCTGGACTTAAAGGGTATAGAATCGGTGGAATAGAAGTATCAAAAAAGCACGCTGGCTTCTTTGTTAACACAGGAAACGGAACAGCAAAGGATGTAAACGATTTAATCGCTTATGTCAAGAATATTGTTAAAGAAAAGTATAATGTTCAATTAAATGAAGAAATTATTTTTATAGAATAGGAATAAAAATGGAGACATTTTCTAAAAAAATAAAGACTGAAATTACAACCTTAAATCCCAAAATCAAAAATTGTTGTCTATATTCTTATCTATATGGTATGACATTTGCCTCGTCGACTCAAAAAGAGCAGATTAGTATAAAAACGACATTTGTCGAAAATGCGTCGTTTTTACATGAAAAATTAAAACTACTTCTTGCTAAAAAAGAAAATGCTTATCTTGCTAAATCTCGAGAAATCCTTGTATCATCGGATGTTTTAAGATATTTTACAATTGCCGAAATATCAACTAATGTTTTTAAATGTCAACATTGTAGAGAAAACTTTTTTAAGGGTCTATACTTTGCTTGTGGCACAATGAATTCCCCTGAAAAAACATATAGGTTAGAGCTTGTTTTTTCAAATGAAGATAATGCAAAAGCATTGTGCGAATATGTTCAGGAGTTTGATATATTTTTCAATTTAAGTAAACGCAACAATAAAACAATTTTATACATCAAACGTTTTGAAATTATAGAAAACTTTTTGGCACTTATGGGTGCAAATAATGCAGCTTTTGATTTGATAAACTTTAAAATCAATAATGAGGTAAGAAATATAGCTAATCGCGCAACTAATTGTGACTCAGCTAACATTAATAAATCTTTAGTAGCAACTCAGAAATATGTTCACGCTATAAATGAGATTATTAGACTTGGTCATTTTGATGAGCTCTCTAAACCGCTCAAAGAAATAGCGCTTGCAAGAATTAATAATACAGATATCAATTTAGTAGAGCTAGGAAAAAGATTGTCTCCTCCTGTTTCTAAATCAGGGGTACATCACAGACTAGAGAAAATACTTGATTTTTATAACTCCGTTAAAGAGAACTAAGAAAGGGGAAACTATGTCGAACTTTGTTCATTTGCATTTACACAGTGAATATAGCTTACTCGATGGCGCATGTAGAATTAAAGACATTCCTAAAATGGCTAAAGAGCTTGGTCAAACTGCTGTCGCACTAACTGACCACGGCAATATGTTCGGCGCAGTTGAGTTTTACAAAGCCTGCAAAAGCGAAGGAATTAAACCTATAATTGGTTGTGAGGTATATTTAGCACCCTCATCACGTCTTGAAAGAGCCAAAGTAGGCAACATTTCATATTACCATTTAGTATTACTTGTTAAAAATGAAATAGGATATAAAAATCTCTCGTTTTTGGTTTCAAGTGGTTATACTGAAGGCTTTTATGTAAAGCCTAGAATTGACCTAGAGCTACTAAAGCAACATTCAGAGGGATTAATTGCACTTTCAGCTTGCTTAGCTGGATATATTCCATCATCAATAATTGCCGGCGACATTCATTCCGCAAAAGAGCATATAAAGACTATGCAAAACATCTTTGGAAAGGACAATTTTTATCTTGAGTTACAAGATCACGGAATTAATGACCAAAAAATTGTCAACGAAACCTTAATTGAGCTTTCAAAAGAATATGATGTTCCTCTTGTATGTACAAATGATGTTCATTATTTAAGAAAAGGCGATTCTTACATTCAAAACGTTTTAATGTCAGTGCAAATGAATGTAACTTTGAACTCAAAATCCGATAAAATGTTCCCAACTAATGAATTTTACTTCAAAAGTGAAGAGGAAATGAAAAAGGAATTCGGTGCAATAAGGGGGGCTTGTGAAAACACCCAAGTAATTGCCGATAAATGCAATTTTGACTTTGAATTTGGTGTTATTAAGCTTCCCAAATACCCATTACCCACTGGCGTTACATCAAAAGAATATTTGTATAAGCTTGCATACGATGGATTTTCTAAAAGGACAAGTTCAAATCAGATAGTATTTACTGACGCACATCCAAAGCAAGAATATCTTGATAGAATTGAATACGAGTTATCTGTTATAGATACAATGGGCTATAATGATTATTTTCTTATAGTTTGGGATTTTATTAATTTTGCAAAAAGAGAAGGCATACCAGTAGGTCCTGGCAGAGGCTCAGGTGCTGGTAGTTTTGTTGCTTATTTACTCGAAATTACAGATGTAGATTCTATTAAATTTGACTTGCTTTTTGAAAGATTTCTCAATATTGAAAGAGTCAGTATGCCCGATATTGATACTGATTTTTGTTATGAAAGACGAGATGAGGTCATTGAATATGTTAAAAATAAATATGGCCACGATCACGTTGCGCAAATAGTAACATTTGGCACCATGGCCGCGAAGGCTGCAATTAAAGATGTTGGTCGAGTTCTTGAAATTCCATATGCTGATGTTGATCTTGTTTCCAAACTTGTTCCAAGAAAGATTAATATTACAATAGAAGAAGCACTTCAAGAATCAGAACAGTTAAAAGCGCTTTATCAAGGCAATGTAAAAATTAGACAACTAATTGATACAGCAAGGCAAATCGAGGGTATGCCTAGGCACGCATCTACTCATGCAGCGGGTGTTGTAATTACCGACAAGCCTCTTGTTGATTATTTGCCTTTGTCAACTAATAGCGGTTCAGTTGTTACTCAATACGATATGGACACTGTTGCTAATTTAGGTCTTTTAAAATTTGACTTTTTAGCACTAAGATACTTAACTATAATTTCTGATACTGAGAAATTAATTAAAAAGAACAATACAAACTTTAGAATAGATACAATTCCACTCGATGATAAAGATACCTTTAAATATATTTCATCTGGTAAAACAGAGGGAATATTCCAGCTAGAATCTGGTGGAATGAAGCAAATGCTTATGCGACTTCAGCCAGAAAGCCTTGATGATATTATTGCATCAATTGCACTTTATCGTCCTGGTCCTATGGATTCAATTCCAACTTATATTGAAAGAAGACACGATAAATCAAAAATAACCTATAAAACGCCTCTTGTTGAACAAATATTAAAGTCCACATACGGATGTATTGTATATCAAGAGCAAGTTATGCAAATATTTAGTAAAGTAGCAAAATACTCATATGGCCGTGCAGATATTGTGCGCAGAGCAATGTCAAAGAAAAAGGTTGATGAGCTAATGCGAGAGCGTGAAATTTTCATTAGTGGTGCAATATCCAATGGGGTTGATAAAAAAACAGCCATAGAATTGTTCGATGAGATGGAAAGCTTTGCTAAATATGCGTTTAATAAGTCCCACGCAGCCGCATATGCCGTTATTTCATATAGAACTGCATATTTAAAGTGTAAATACCCAAAGGAATATTATGCGTCATTAATTACCTCTGTTTTAACCTCTGCTGATAAGGTTAGCGAATACATTGAAGAATGTGAAAAGCTAGGAATCAAGGTTTTGCCACCAGATGTAAATTACAGTGATGTTACATTTTCTGTCGAGGACAAATCAATTAGATTTGGACTTTTAGCTCTCAAAAATGTTGGCAGAAACTTTATTGCCTCTATTGTTGATGAGAGAAAAGCAAATGGAAAATATAAGGATTTTGATGATTTCCTTTATAGATTAAAAGGAACCGATATGAATAAAAGACAGCTTGAATCTTTAATTAAGGCTGGTGCTTTTGATTCTTTGGGTAAATATCGTTCACAGCTTATGATGGTATATGAAAATGCTCTTGATTCAGTTCAACGAATATCAAAGGCAACGCAAAGTGGACAACTTGATATTATGCAATTCTTTAGTGCTGAAGAAGTGCTTGATACTATACCTAAAATTGAGTATCCAGATGTTATAGAGTATCCTATGAAAGAGCTTTTGTTATATGAAAGAGATATTCTTGGTATGTGTTTTTCTGGTCATATTTTAGATGCTTATTTAGCTCATTTAAAAGATTTAAACCCTGCTAGTATATCTAGTATTCTAAGTAGCGAAACTTTAAAAGATAAGGATTATATCAAATTAGCAGGTCTTATTACTCAAAAAACGATAAAAAAGACTAAAAATGACGAAAATATGGCTTTTGTTAGAGTTTCTGATTCATCAGGAGAAATTGAACTTGTTGTATTTCCCAAGGTTTATACTAAATATAGCGAATTATTACAAATTGACAATGTTATATTCGTAAATGGACAAATTAGTATATCCGATGAACAAATGCCTAAAGTAATAGTCAATAGTATTGAAAATGTTAAGTCTAATTCCGATTATAAAAATCCCGTAATCTCATCTCAAGGAAAGCTATATTTGAAGGTTGAATCTATAGATTCTAGCATTGTAAATGATATAATTACTTTACTCAATGAGTATTCAGGTGAAACTGAAATTGTATTTTACGATATTTCAAAAAAGAAGTATGTAAAAGCATCGGGAGTAAAAATATCAATAAACGACAATATTTTATCAGCATTAAAGATGATTTTAGGTCCCGATTCAGTTGTTTATAAAAATTAATAATATTCTTCTAAAATTTCATAAAGCTCTTCTTTTGAGGAAACACTAATTCCTTCAGAGAGGAGCTTTTGATCTTTTTCCGGCAAAGTAAAAATGTAAGTATCAAGTGTATATATTAATGCCTCGTTTTCAAAAATCCCAATTTTTCCGTTGTATTCTTTTAATAAATATTTAGTTGAATTTTGAGCTGTTTCCTCAAAAGCAGGCAAATCATCATTTTTGTTGTTTCGATTTTGTAATTCATCTAGCTTCTTATTAACCAATAAATAAAAGAATGTTAAAGAAATAATTAAAACTGCTGAAAAAACAATAATTAGTCTTAATAAATCCTTTTTGTAATTATTATTTTCTTGTTCCATTTTTTAAGCTCCTTTTTATAGAATATAAGATATTATTGAGCAAATAATAAAAATATATTCGAAAAGAGGTGAAAACCTTGAGCAAAAGGAAAAAAATAGTTATTTCTATTTTGATAATCATTTTTTTGTTTTTTGTGCTGATAGCAGGATTTTTGATTTATTTTTTTAGTCTAAACAGAGAAATTGATTTATCACTCATAAAAACTGGCTCATCTTCAGTAACAAAAATACATTATTTTGATTACGAGAGCAGAGAAAATAGAATAGGCAATCCCAATGAATTAAAGGATGAAGAAATTTTTTTGCAAAAGAGCGAGTGGTGTTCTTTATATGATATGCCAAATAACCTGTCAAATGCATTTATAGCGATTGAAGACAAACGATTTTATGAGCATAGCGGAGTAGATGTATTACGAACCTGTAAAGCTATAATTAACTATATTTTTGGCAAAGATAAGCATAGCTTTGGTGGCTCAACAATCACACAACAATTAATTAAAAATTTAACGGGTGACAATCAAGCGACAGTTAAAAGGAAAATTGAAGAAGTTTTGCGTGCAATAAACCTAGAAACCAAACTAAGTAAAAATGAAATATTAGAATTATACTTAAATGTCGTATATTTATCTCAAAACTGTTATGGTGTTGGTACAGGAGCCGAGGTGTACTTTGGTAAAAATATATCAGAGCTTAGCCTAGCTGAGTGCGCTACACTTGCCGCTATTGTAAAAAGTCCATCAAGCTATGATCCATACAAAAATCCAGAGAATAATACAAAAAGAAGAAATTTAGTTCTTAACGAAATGTATAGCCAAGGAATGATTACTTTTGAAGAATATAACAGTGCTATAGCAGAGAATATAAATATAAATACACAAATTGAAAATTTAAATAAGAGTGGAGTATATTCTTGGTACACTGAAACCTTAATAGATGAAGTAGCAACAGACTTGGCAAAAAAGAATAAGATTAATTACGAAGCTGCAAAGAAATTGATTTTAAAGGGTGGATTAAATATATTTTCTACTATTGACCCTAATTTACAAAGTAAGCTTGAAGATGTTTATCAAAATTATTCAAAATATATTTTACCAGAAAATGGTCATTACCCTGAGTCAGCTTGTGTAATAATTGACCCAAAAACCTCAGATATACTTGCAATAGTGGGCGGAATTGGAAAAAAGAATTCTAATATGGTCTTTAATAGAGCAATAAATGCAAAACGTCCACCCGGTTCTGTATTAAAACCACTTTCGGTATATGGACCAGCGCTAGAAGAGAAGCTAATCACATATGCTACTGTATTTGATGATACGCCGGTTGAATTAAAAAACGGTAATCCTTGGCCTAAAAACTCGCCAAATAGATACAGAGGATTAATGCCAATATATTATGCAATTGAGCACTCAGTAAATACTGTTTCTGTCAAGACTTTAGAAAAGCTTGGAAGAGAAAAGTCAATTGATTATTTAAAAAAATTTATGATTAATACGGTTGATGAGGACAAAAACGATTCTTCACTAGCTTTGGGTCAGCTTACTAACGGCGAAAGTCTATTAAATATCACTAATGCATATGGTGCATTTGCAAATAATGGTATAATTTCCACTCCGAAAACTTATTTATATGTTACTGACAATTATGGTAATGTAATTTTAGAAAAGAAAACAGAAGAACAACAAGTTATTTCAAAAGAAAACGCTCAAATTATGACAAAAATGCTTGAAAATGTAATAAAAAGCGGAACAGGCTCTAGTATTAGATTAAAAAATGAGAATATCAGCGTAGCAGGAAAGACTGGAACGTCTAGCAATAATTTTGATAGATGGTTTGTTGGATATACGCCCGACTATCTTTGTGGAGTTTGGACTGGATTTGATACTCCAAAGCCTATTTATAGTAATAAAAATCCTTCGTGCATATTATTTAATGAAATATTTAATAAAATTTACGATGATTTATCTGTAAAAAGCAAGTTTTTAGATTCAAATGATGTAATAGAAGGTGAGTTTTGCTTTGACTCAGGAAAGCTTATAACTAGTTCCTGTAAAAACGATGTTCGAGGAGACCGTACAGTAATAGGATATTTCAAAAAAGGCACAGAGCCCAAAAGCGAATGTCAACTTCACAAGGAAATTGTTATTGATGTTACTGATGGCTTAGAGGCGAGTATATCAACACCGAGAATAAACAAAAGAAAAATTCATTTAATTGAATATACAAGAAAAATTTATGATAATATAATGATATCAGACACTAATTATTTAGTTAATTCTAGAAAAAGATTAGAATAGAATAAATAAATCACCTCATATATTTAAGTGAGGTGATTTTTTTGAACATATTTAAGCGAATAATTAGATATTTTGATGCACTTTCTCATGATATTAGGTTATTAAATTTAAAAAATTGTTGTATTTTTTCTGTAATTTTTTTTATTTTAGGTATTGGGTCTTGGATTATATGTGGAAGAATAGATGACGCTACAATTTTTTATATATTCCCAAGATGTGCTATTTCCATAATTTATGCTTATATTCTATGGGGTATTTCATTTGCTTTTGTTGGTTTTATTTTTGCCGGAGTTATATTTGGATGTGAAAAATATAAGCGCGCAAATGCATATAAAATAGCACTTTTTATTATAATAATGCAAGTGTTCACTTATTGCGTTTATCCAGTGTTTTTCGGTGCAGTAGCGCCTCTTATAACATTTATTTTGCTTTTAATCGCGATTTTATTTTGCTTTTTAGCAATAATGGCTTCTTTTAAGTTTTACTGCTTATGGACAATATGTATTTCTATACATTTTTTGTGGTTATTATACAATTGTTATGTTTGTTTGGCTTTTGCTTTTGTAAATTAAAGCGATTGACATTTCCAATTTTTAGGTGTATAATGTAGAAAATCAAAAAAAGGAGTGATATTTATGACTAATTGTACTATCAAACTTTTATCAATTCAGGATGTTCGAGAGTTCGTTGATGCGGTTACAAAATTTGATATGGAAATTGATCTATCAAGCGGTAGATACATTGTAGATGCAAAGTCAATCATGGGAATTTTCAGTTTAGATTTGATTAATCCTATCAATATGACTATACATTCCGATGATTGTGAAAACGTTCTCAAAGAATTAGATAAATTTATAATAAAATAAAACCTAGCCGTAAAAGTAACTCTTTTACGGCTTTTTTCATACTTGTCTACCTATAAGAATATATATTAATTGAGGTGATGATATGAAAAAAAGAATAGTTGCTTTTATATTTAGTGTTTTACTGAGTTTATTAACATTTTCAAGCTCGATTTTTGCAGTAAATATTAAAGAAACAAATTTTGATTTAGATGTTAAAAGTGCAATATTAATTGATGCTAACACAGGTACCGTGCTTTATAAGAAGAATGAAATTGAGCGATTAGCCCCAGCATCAGTAACAAAAATCATGACTTTACTTCTAGTATTTGAAGCAATTGATGATGAACTATTAAAATACGATGACATATTGCGAGTCAGTGAAAATGCTGCATCAATGGGGGGCTCACAGGTTTTTCTCGAGCCAGGAGAAGAAATGAGCGTTGATGATCTATTAAAAAGCGTAATAATAGCCTCTGCTAATGATGCGGCGCTAACACTTGCGGAACATGTTTGCGGTAGTGAAGAAGCCTTTGTCGAAAAAATGAACCAACGAGCAAAAGAGCTTGGAATGTATTTTACAAATTTTGAAAATGTTACGGGATTGGATGACGATGTCACAAATCACTTAACTTGCGCCAAAGATATATCATTAATGTCAAGAGAGTTGTTAAAACACGAAAAGATAAGTGAATATGCAACAGTTTGGATGGATACCATAAGAAACGGAGAGTTTGGTCTAACTAATACAAACAGGTTAATTCGTTATTATAATGGTATTACAGGACTAAAAACCGGATACACCAGTAATGCCGGCTATTGCATAAGTGCAAGTGCAAAAAGAAATGATTTGCACCTTATCGCTGTAATAATGGGCGCGGAATCTTCATCTGCACGTAATGCAGCTGCAAGTAAGTTACTTGATTATGGATTTGCTAATTATTCAATTTATAATCACAACAGTTTTAAATCCACAATAGAGGTTTATGGTGGTGAAAAAGAAAATATAGATATTAAATATAACAATTATGAAGCTCTATTTAATAAAGGTCAAAGTGATAAAATCGAAAGAGAAGTGCAACTTAATGAATACTTAGTTGCACCTATAAAGAAAAACGAGGTTATAGGAAAAACCGTATATAAGCTTAATGGCGAAATTGTTGGTGAAAGCGATATAATAGCCCTAGAAACTGTAAATAAAATATCATTTTTTCATTATTTGCTAAAAGTAATAAAAAATTTATTTTAAATGCTTAAAAAACATAAAAAAAGTGTTGAATTTTTTTGAAAGTTGTTGTATTATATTAATATTAATATAATATGTATGAGGTATTCATAAATGGCACTTTCACTTAATGACAAATTTGTTAACAAGTTTGTTTCAACGCAAGATATTAACGATATCGCTCCAGAAGTTTATAATGCACAATCAATGCTAGCAAATAAAAGTGGTCTAGGAAATGACTTTCTAGGCTGGGTTGATTTGCCAGTAAATTATGATAAAGAAGAATTTGAAAGAATTAAAATTGCAGCTAAGAAAATTCAAAAAAGTTGCGATGTTTTCGTTGTAATTGGAATAGGTGGTTCTTACCTTGGTGCTAGAGCCGCAATAGAATTCATAAAATCTCCTCTTTACAACAGTTTAAACAAAAATACTCCTGACATTTACTTTGCTGGAAACTCAATTAGTCCATCAGCACTTGCTGATTTACTAAAAATTTGCGAAGGCAAAGATATCTGCATAAATATTGTTTCAAAATCTGGAACTACAACCGAGCCTGCCGTTGCTTTTAGAGTTTTTCGTAAGCTTCTTGAAGACAAATATGGTGTTGATGGAGCTAAAGAGCGAATTTTTGCAACTACTGATAAAGCGAAGGGAACACTCAAAAAGTTTTCTGACGATAATGGTTACGAGACCTTTGTTGTACCTGATGATGTAGGTGGTAGATTTTCTGTACTTACAGCCGTTGGTCTTTTACCTATCGCAGTAGCTGGTATTGATATTGACAAGATTATGAATGGCGCTCAAGATGCAAGAGAAAAATATTCTGTCCAAGATATTAATAAAAATGATTGTTTAAAATATGCTGCTATTCGCAATATTTTATACAGAAACAATAAACGTGTTGAAATATTAGCATCATATGAGCCAGCGTCTCAAATGCTTTGCGAGTGGTGGAAGCAGTTATTTGGCGAGAGTGAAGGTAAGGACGGCAAGGGTATTTTCCCAAGCTCAGTAATTTTTTCTACTGATTTGCATTCACTAGGCCAGTATATTCAAGACGGCGAAAGAATACTATTTGAAACTGTTTTAAATATAAAAAATGCTAATGACGGATTGACAATTCCATTTGATCCACACAATGTAGATAAGTTGAACTTTCTTTCTGGTAAAGACCTTTCATTCGTTAACAATAAGGCTATGCTTGGAACACTTATTGCTCACACTGACGGAGATGTACCAAATATAGTTTTAGATATTGAGGATAGAAGCGAATATTCATTTGGATATTTGATATATTTCTTTGAATATGCTTGTGCTGTATCAGGTTACACCTTAGGTATAAACCCATTTAACCAACCTGGAGTGGAAAGCTATAAGAAAAATATGTTCGCATTGCTTGGAAAAGAAGGCTATGAAGATTTAAAGGCTGAGCTTGATAAAAGAATCAACTAATAAAGGGGCGCTTTTAGCGTCCTTTTTCTTTGTTTGGGTAAAATAAGCAAAAAACTTTAATTTTTTTAAAATTTTTTATCTATTTTCTACAAATAACTATTGATTTTTGGTCTTACATAGTGTATAATAAAAGTACAAAGAAAGATAGATATTGTGGAGGACAATAGCATGACAAAAATTATTATAGGTGTTAAAGGCACAGGTAAAACAAAAACACTGATTGAAATGATCAATTCCGCACTTGAAAGATCTAAGGGCTCAGTTGTTTGCATTGAAAAAGGAGACAATTTAAGACTCACATTGAGTTATAATTGCAGACTAATCAACTCTGATGAGTATATGGTTAACGATGCACAAGCGCTTTACGGATTTATTGCGGGACTCATGGCAAGTAACCACGATATCACAGATCTCTTTATAGATGCAACATTTAGAATTTGTAACAGAGATTTGGAAGCTTTCGATAAATTTATTGTTGAGGCAGATGCTCTTGCTGCAAAGAATGATGTTAATTTGGTTATGACACTTTCGATGCCAGAGGAGAATGCAACAGAGAATATTAAAAAATATCTCTAATCCAAATTGCATAGCCTAAAGCAATAAATCTTCTAACCTGATGAAAGTAGAGGATAAGCCAATGCACAGTGAAGAAATTACAGAAACAGAAAATGTAAATTCTTAAATTGCAAAAGAGGCAATGTTTATATAACAATATTTGATTTTAGGCCGTTCAAATTGATATTTAACGAATTTACAGCTTTAAAAATCCCCAAACACATAGAGGTGTTTAACATGTTTAAATTTTATATTAAAGAAATTTAAATGTAAGTGAGGGCAAACCAATGTACTAATATGTAAATAATAAGCACAAAATTTAATTATGAGGTACAAACCAATGGCTGATGTTTTTCTTGAAATTACGCGTTCAACTAAAGCATAAGTGAATTTCTGTGCAGTTTACATAGATTAATTTAAATAGAAATATTTAAATAGGGAACTTGTCAAAAACAAGTTCCCATTTTTTATCAAAATATGACAATTTTAATTATTCTGCATAAGATATTACAGAAGACGACATATATCGTTTCTTCAAAAATAATAGGAGGTTAACCATCTATGCCGGATAATAGAAATTGCTCTAGTTCTTGTCAAAAGGAAAATATTTGTATAGATACCTATAGAGTTTTAGATTCTTGTAGAGACAAGGATTGCTATGAAAATGTAAAGGTGTTCTTGACAGATTTTGGCGAGGAAATTATTGAACGTACATCAGTTATAAGAGCCAAATGTGCAAAAATCGTTTGTGCATACATTGATATTAACGATGTTCCGTTCAACAGAGGTTTTTATCAATTAAACATTAAAATGTATGTTAAGATTACATTCGAAGCTTGTGTTTGCCCTGGTAATATACAAGAATTTGAAGGATTAGCAGTTGTTGAAAAGAAGGTTATTCTTTTTGGTAGCGAAGGAAATGTAAATGTATTTAAAAGCGAATATTCCGACTCAGGTTTTTGCAAATGCGGATGTGGCACAAACAATTCTGTATCGCAACCGGTAGCCGTACTTGAAACCGTAGACCCAGTAGTTTTAAGTGTAAAGGTTGCAGAGCCAAGAGACTGTCATTGTATGTGTATTTGCTGCTTGGAGGACATACCAGACACAGTACTAAATTCAGTAAATGGAAGTCTATGTGACAAGAATGAAAAGGTTTTACTGGTTTCTCTTGGATTTTTCTCAATAGTAAAAATAGAAAGACCAGCGCAAATAGTTGTTTCAGCTACTGAATACAACATTCCAGACAAGGAATGTGTTGCTGCTTACGAGGATGACCCGTGTACATTGTTTAGAGCTATGTCTTTCCCTGTAAATGAGTTTTCACCACCAGTAATCAATACTTGTGGATGCTCAGTACCAACCCATAAGCCAAACAAGGATCACAGATGCGGCTGTGGCAACTAAAAAAGCGACCTCTTTGATGAGGTCGTTTTTTTGAGGAGAGAACTATTTCTAGTTCTTTAAAGGAGAGCTTAAATTAATAATTTCATCAGCATATTTATTTGCTTCATCATAGTTGTGCGAAACAATTATCACAGTTTTGTTTTTCAAAAGATTAAATATTTTAGGTAAAATTCTTTCCTTTGTTGCGTTATCTAATGCAGAAAATGGCTCATCCATTATAAATACATCGCCATCGTAGTAAAGAGCACGTGCTAGCGAAATTCGCATTTTCATTCCACCAGAAAGCTCTTCAGGAAAAGAATTAATTTCATTTTCAAGTTCTAAAATCTTCAGTACATCGTTTACAGTGAGCGAAGCTTTATCTTTTACAATTGAAATGTTCTTTTCAACCGTTAATGACGAAAAAAGACGAGGTTCTTGAAAAACACAAGATAAGCTTTCAAATTTAGGAATTTCTCCGATAAAATCGGTGTCTAATCCAGTTAAAATACGCAAAAGAGTGGTTTTTCCACAACCACTTTCACCCATAATAAATGTTATTTTATTATCAGGAATATTAAAATATGCATTATCAAAAATTACTTTATCGCCAAAGGATTTAGATAGATTTTTTATTTCCATTTATTTCTCCTTTGCCTGATATATATTTTTTAAACATAAATTTAATTAGTTTTGTTAAAACAAGCTCAAAGATTAAGCTTAAAATGATAACTGTAACGGTCCATGCAAATAACTCTACACCGTCAAAATCATATTTAGCATTAAATATCGCTTCACCAATTGACCACTCCGGTGAGCAGAGTACCTCAGCAGCTACACCAGCCTTCCAAGATAACCCTATTCCTGACAAAAGCGCAGAAACAAAATAAGGAATTACTGAAGGAACATATAATGAAATAAGCTGTTTTTTGAATGGTATTTTATAAACTCTACATACCTCAAGAAGCTGTTTATCAACACCCTTTACTCCTTGATATATATTAGCCCAAACAATAGGTAACATCATCATAATTGTAATAATTATCGGTGTTTTTTGTTCTCCAATAAATAGCCAAATTAATAAAACAAATGAAACCACAGGGGTTGCTTTAATAATAGTTAAAACAGGATAGAATATGCTGTATATCACTTTAGATACTGAACATAGTATAGCTAAAGCAGTTCCTAATCCCAAAGCTATAAAAATACCTATAAAAATTCTAAAAAGAGAAGCAAGAGATGAAAGAATAAATTCTTTAGTAATAATTAATTCAAGTAATCGTTTAAGGACAGCAATTGGCCCAGGTAAAAGCAGTGGCATATCAATTATTAAAGAAATGACTTGCCAAATTAAAAGCCAGAAAAGTGTTATTAAGGCAACCTTTAAAAATTTAAATGAATACTTTTTGAAAATTACCATTAATTATAGTAAAACTCGCCTTCATTTAATTTAATTCCCAATTCATCAAGGAAGTTTTGCATTTTTTCTTCCATATCATTACCATCGATATAAGTAATATTGCAATTAGGAATAGATTGTTCAGCTAAAGCTGCATCGTTTGCTATTTTATATTTTACTATATATTCAGCTGCCTTTTGTGGGTTTTCATTTGTGAATTCAATTGATTTCTTGTACTCTTTCAAGAAAGCATCAACACTACCTGGATATTTATCAGCAAAATCTTTTCTAACTACAATACAACCTTGAACGAGCGCCTCATCAGAAACCTTGTCCCACTCTTCAGTTAAATCAAGAGCGATAGTATAGCCAGCAGCACCCTTCTTGTTGAGTACATTAGTTGCCATAGGTTGAGGGATTACTGCAAAATCAATATCTATAGCGATATCAACACCTTTATCATCCTTAGTTTTTTGTGTTAAAAACGCTGAAACCAAGTCTGTTGGAGTTGCAAAAGGAGTTTTAACTGTCGCATTAACATTGTTTTTCTTTAGTATAAAATTTAATATTTCTGCTGGGTTTTGTTTTGGACAGTAAATAGTTTTTCCTTCAAGATCTGAAATATCGTCAATTCTTTCGCCATCGCCACTTTGCATTATATTCAAAACGCCAAGTGTGTTTATAGCAACGATTTGAACATTACCATTAGTCTTATTAAACGCGTTTGCTGCTGCATTTGTTGGAAGTGCTGCTATATCAATACTTCCTTTAACTAAGCCACCTAAAATTGTTGTTGCATCTGTTTCAACAGAAAACTTGTAGTCGTTTTTTGCTTCATTGTTAGCATTGCTTTCCATAAGTTGAGCAATACCAAAGCCTGTTGTTCCATTAAGAACAGAAACATTGATTTCTCCATCTGCTTTCTTTCCACACGCTGAAAAAGCAAAAAGAGAAGTGGTTAGAAGTAAAATTGTCATTGCGAGTGTAAGTAGTTTTTTCATTGTTTATACCTCATTTAAAATTATTTTTTTATCTTTCCTTATGATAACGCCATCGCCCTCAAGTTTTTCAAGAGATCTATATAGGCTAGCGCGACCAATGCCTATCATTTTTGCTAATGTTGATAAACTTACCTTTAAATCAATTACATTGCCATCACGAGGAATCTGTATTAGATATGAATATAGCTTATTTTCTGCATTTTTTGCAGTATATGAATTAATTTTTGAATTTAAAAAGCTAATTCTTTTTGCTAAAAAAGTGATGTAGTTTTTTGCAACTGCATCATCATATTTAATGCATTTTTCAATAAAATCCTTATTAAATGTAATGACAGAGCAACTTGATACTGCACTTACATATGTTAAATATGTAGGCTTGTCAAAAAGGCATGCAGCACCATATACATCCTTTTGAGATAGTTTTCTAATAATCACGCCATCGTCGCCAGAACGAATAATTGCATTTCCTTTAATTAATATACCTATTTTTCCTTCTGTTTTTGAGTTTTGCAAAATATCTTGTGGAGCATATTCTTCAATTTTAATCCCATCATAAAGTAGCATTTGCTCAATTTTAT
>JAZPYB010000023.1:0-157703 GCA_045543955.1 Eubacteriales bacterium | reverse complement strand
CTATATTGGTATTGTTGTTTGAGTGCTTTCTAAATGCTCCTATGATTTTTCTCGGTTGTTTTTCTAAACATATTTGCCTTAACATCTTTGAGAATATTAATATTTGTCTTAATGAGATTACTTTTAATTATTCTTAAACATTTGCACAGCAAAAACCAACCATGAATTTTGGCATAAAATCATATCACAACATTAGGCGAAGCAAGATGCTTCGCCTAATTTTTATTTGTGCATTGACTTGATAATTTCTTTGTGCTATAATACATAACATAAATTATTTAAAGGACAATAAAATGAAACTATATTTAAAGGGATTAAGGGCTGGAATTCCTATTGGGCTTGGGTATCTTTCAGTATCGTTTACCTTTGGAATTATGGCTATTTCTCTGGGCTTTTCTTGGTGGCAGGCAGTTATTATTTCTGCTTTCACCTTGACCTCGGCGGGACAGCTTGCCGCCATTCAGGTTATGGTTAACCCGGGGCAATATTTTACAATGCTGATTTCTCAGCTAACTATAAATATGCGCTATTCCTTTATGTCGGTGTCGCTTTCTCAAAAGGTGTCAAAGCGTTTTTCTGGTATAAAAAGATGGCTACTCGGCTTTTTTATGACTGACGAGATTTTTGCTGTAGCATCTAATGAAAAGGTTGTTGAGCCTATATTTTTCCTAGGCCTTTCCACCTTGCCTTGGATTGGCTGGACTCTTGGCACACTGCTTGGCGCACTTATTGGCAATGTTTTACCACCTATTATTATGGCATCACTTTGTATTGCAATTTATGGTATGTTTTTGGCGATAATTATTCCACCTGCTAAAAAATCCAAGCCTATACTTATCGTTATTATAGTGGCTGCGCTTTTACACTGTGCATTTTACTATTTGCCACTATTGAGAGAAATTCCATCTGGTATTTCAATAAGCATTTCGGCTATTTTAGCATCTGTTTTCGGCGCTCTGCTTTTCCCTATCAACACACGTAAGGAGGAAGTAGAAAATGCTTGATTTTTGGATTTATTTGCTTATTCTTTCCGGCTCTACATATTTAATAAGAGCCATACCATTTGCGTGTGTAAAAAAGACTATTGAAAACCGCTTTATAAGGTCGTTCCTTTACTATATTCCTTTTGCGGTTTTAGCCGCAATGACCTTCCCCGCTGTTATTTATTCAACAGGAAATATAATATCCGGCTTTGTTGGACTAATAATCGGCGCTATCCTTGCGTTTTTTAATCGAGGGCTTACCTTGGTTGCCGTTGCCGCATCGCTCGGCGCACTTGCTACTGAATTGATAATTATGTTAATTTAAAAAGAGGCTTTTTGCCTCTTTTTTAATATAAAATCCCTCCGTCACGTCAAAGACGTGCAACCTCCCTTTACAAAGGAGGCATTAAGTTTGTTGATGTCGTTGATTTATATTAGAAAAAGCCTTGCGTTTGCAAGGCTTTTTGTTATGCTAATTTCTTTTCAAGGCGTTGTCTTATTTCCTTAATAAAGGTAATTGTATTTACGGCTGTTGCCTTTGTTCCCTCGGTAACTAAGCCGACTAAGTCCTTTGTCATTATGCCGTCGTTTAGTGTGTCTATGCAGGCTTCCTCAAGCTTGTTTGCGAAGTCAACGAGGTCGGAAAGTCCATCGAGCTCGCCTCTTTTACGGAGTGCGCCACTCCACGCATAGATTGTTGCCATTGGGTTAGTTGAGGTATCCTCTCCCTTTAGATAGCGATAGTAGTGTCTTGTAACTGTACCGTGTGCTGCCTCATATTCAAATTTTCCGTCTGGGGAAACGAGCACGGATGTCATCATAGCGAGTGAACCAAACGCGGTTGAAATCATATCGGACATTACGTCGCCATCGTAGTTCTTACAAGCCCAAATATAGCCACCCTCTGAGCGAATAACTCTTGCTACTGCATCGTCGATAAGTGTATAGAAATAGGTAATTCCAAGCTCCTCGAACTTAGCCTTATAGCACTCATCATAAATCTCTTGGAAAATGAGCTTAAAGGTTTGGTCGTATTGCTTTGAGATTGTGTCCTTGGTTGAGAACCAAAGGTCTTGCTTTGTATTTATTGCGTAGTTAAAGCAGGAATGAGCAAAGGAACGGATTGATGAATCCTTATTATATTGTCCTTGCAAAACGCCTGGGCACTCAAAATCATAGATAGTCTGACGGAACTTTTCGTTACCCTCTTTGTCGGTAAACACAAGCTCCGCCTTGCCCTCCTCGGTTGGTCTATATTCTGTCGCCTTATATACGTCGCCATATGCGTGACGAGCTATTGTAATTGGCTTTTTCCAGTTGCGAACTGCTGGCTTGATTGAATCAATCAAGATAGGCGCACGGAAAACTGTACCGTCAAGGATTGCACGGATTGTACCATTAGGGCTTTTCCACATTTCTGTGAGGCTATACTCCTCTACTCTTTGCTTATTAGGTGTGATTGTAGCGCACTTAACAGCAACGCCATACTTTTGGTTAGCGTATGCGGAATCAAAGGTAACCTTGTCCTTTGTTCTTTCTCTTTCGGGGAGTCCAAGGTCATAATACTCTGTTTTTAAATCTATAAATGGAAGAAGTAATTCATCCTTAATCATCTTCCAAATAATTCTTGTCATTTCGTCGCCATCCATCTCAACGAGAGGTGTGGTCATTTTAATCTTCTCCATTTTTGCCTCCTTATGCCAGAAAAAAGATATTTTTATTATATACTATTAAATATGCTTTTGCAAGTTATTTTTAAAATCTTTTAAAAAGCCCTCTTGCGAGGGCTTTTTTCTATTTAAGAGGAATGATTTTCATATACTCTGTATAATATGTTTCACTAATAAAATCAACGGGAATAAAGATTATAGCCTCATTTGTAACATCTACAATCCACCCCTCGGAGACTTCTCCTGTTTTAGATGTTCTTATTGTATCGTTTTCGCCTATCCATCTAGGCTCAGAAACGCTTGGCACGTGAACCATATATGAATATTCTCCGTCAAAGTTAGAAAAGTTTAGATTCTCGTTGTAAATTTCCATCTCAAACATCCAATGAGAGTGTCCACTAAAGAAAACCACGTTTTTGTACTGCTTTAATAGATTTCTAAATTCAACCTCATCGGCTGTTCCGTATTTATACGGCAAATCATATGAATATCCGCCCGGATTTAGTAGATTGCCCACTGCATCTGCTTGCTCTCCTTCAGGTCCCGACAGAAATGTGTGGAAAAATAAAAACACAGAATTTTCCTTATACTTCTCCAAAACATCTGCTAGCCATTCAAGCTGAGATTTATCAACAAGTGTGTACTTGGTCGGGTCCGCATCTTGGTTTTTTAAATAATCCCATCTTACCTGACATAAGAAAACAAACACGTCGCCATTGAGACCATCTGGCTTATAGACAAAATCAAGTCCATTCTCCGCTATTTCTACAACCTCTGCATCGGTTTTCATCCCAACATTTATGTTTTCCAGCCAGCTACCGTCGGAAACGGCATCTATGTCGTGATTTCCAGTTGTTGTATATACTTTATATTCTCTATCCTTGATTGCCTCGTTGAATTTTTGAAGATATTCAAGCTCGCCATCGTTTGTTAAATCGCCCGACACTGCAACAAAATCTACGCTTTTATCATCTAGAAAGTCCAGTGCGTGATTGAAAAAGTCGCCTCTGTTATAATGCACATCTGAAAGTGCGCCAAAGCGATATGATTTTTCCATGCTTACAGTAAACTCGGTTGGAATTTCAAGAAAATATGAGTCATTTTCGGTTGTAATTTTTATATATTTGCAGTCTTTTGGCAACACAAGATCTTTAATAGCAATAGATGTGTCGTTTTCGTCAAGCGTGCCTTTGGCTATATTTGAATAATAAGGTAGTACCTCTTTACTTGCGTTTGCAAAACGCAAAGCATATTCTCCATTGAGGCTTTCAAGACTGATATCAAATGTGATACAGCCAACAAAGGACTCGCTTTCATTAATTAGTAGCTCAACCGGTGCTTTGTCGACCTCTGACTCTGTTTCAGTTTCAGTTTCGGTTTCTGTTTCAGTAGCTGTTTCGGTTTCTGTTTCGGTCTCGGTTTCGGTCTCGGTTTCTGTTTCAGTAGCTGTTTCTGTTTCGGTATCTGTTTCGGTTTCTGATTCAACCTCGGTTTCAGTTTCTGTTTCCGTATCCGTGGTTGTGCCTACGTCTGTATCTGTATTTGTTTCGGTTTCAGTCTCGGGTTCGGTTTCCGTTTCGGTGGTGGTTTCAGTCGAAGAATCGGTTTCTACAATTGTTTCAGTTGCCGAATCTATATTTGTGTCTGTTTCTGATGGTTTATTTCCACACGCAGAAAGCATCAATGCAAGAATTAAAATAAAGGAAATTAAAAATAATATTCTCTTTTTCATATTATCTAGCCCCCTATGATTGCTATTTTTATTATACATTTATAATCATTTAAAGTCAAGGAGTCGTTTGATTTCGAATTTTATTTTAATAAAATTAAAAAAATTGTTGCATTTGCGCTAATAAAATGATAAACTATTTTTGTAAAACAATCGTTTTACGAAGGAGGATTTTATGAAAAAGTACATTGCTGAATTTATTGGCACATTCGTTTTAGTTGCCCTTGCTTGCGGTGTTGCTGTTGTAGTTGGCTGTGGTAATGCTGCCGGAGTTGTTGCAACATCACTTGCATTTGGTCTTGTTATCGTTGCTATGGCATACTCTGTTGGTAACATTTCAGGCTGTCACATCAACCCTGCAGTTTCTCTTGCTATGTTAATAACAAAGAAGCTCTCATTTAAGGACTTTATTTTCTATGTTCTTGCACAATTCCTAGGCGCTACCGCCGGTGCTGCTATTCTTGGTATTTTCACAAAGCAATTTGAAAACCTAGGTGGAAACGTAGCACAAGAGGTTCTTGTTGACGCTTATGGCGATATTGGTTCACTATTTATCGCACTATTGGTTGAAATTGTTTTAACATTTGTATTTGTTTTTGCGATTCTCGGCGTTACATCAAAGACAGAAAACACATCCACAACTGGTCTTGTTATCGGTCTTTCACTCACACTTGTTCACTTGCTAGGCATTGGCTTAACCGGTACAAGCGTTAACCCTGCTCGTTCCTTTGGTCCTGCATTCCTACAAGCCTTTACTGGTAATGTAGATGCACTCATCCAAGTTTGGATTTTCATCATTGGTCCACTAGTTGGCGCAACAATTGCAGCATTCATCCACTTGGGCTTGAACAAAAAGAAAAAGGAAAATATAGAATAAAATCAAAAGCCATCGGAAAACCCGATGGCTTTTTTCTATAAAAAGAAGCATCGACTTAAACAATGCTTTAGAGGGTTGAGAAGGGAGGAAAAAAGCGCGAGGAATGGGATCGTCGCCGTACTAGTGTACGGCAGAGACATTAATAACGATTAGAAATCACATAAAAAGAAAACACGCATCAAAATGCGTGTTTTCTACATTATTGTTTATCTTCATTAAGCAATATTATCATCAACTTTTCACAAATTCTATTAGGCACATTTTGTGATTTCGTTTTTAACCGTTGTCACTCCCTCTAAACTATACGGAAGCCCTTACCTAGAATATCACTAGAGTTAGTGATAACCGTAAACGCAGTTGGGTCCGTTTGCTTTAAAAACAGCTTTAGCATTGTAGCCTGTTGACGGTTTAAAACCGCCACTATCATCTTTTTCTCAACGTGTGAAAACGAGCCACGGCAATCCGAGATTGTTGCGCCTCTATGTAGCTCATTGTTTATAAAATCACATACCTCTTTTTCCTTGGTAGTAACAATTATAAAGCATTTATTCATATTAATGCCGTCAATGACGTTATCGACAATAAAGGATTTTAGGATTAGTCCTGTTACTGAGCAGAGGAAAATTGTTGTCATATGCTTCGACTCAAATGAATTAAATACAAACGGAGTCAATGCAACTATAACAGCGTCAGAAATAAAGAGCGCTGTGCCTGTATTGAAGTTTGTAAAGCGCTTTAAAATCATAGCTATTATATCAGTTCCACCCGAGGATGCGCCTTGGCTGAAAAGAATTGCGCTACCAACAGCTATTCCACCTATGGTTAAAAGCATTTCAAGGAACGGTGACTCAGTAAGTGGCTCGGTAATTGGTAAAACCTTTTCAAGAACTAATACTATTCCGTTTAAAAGCAAGGTAGAATATATTGTTTTTACTGCAAAGTTTTTACCGAAAATAATCAAGGCAATAGCAAGGAGCACTACATTTGCTATTGACATTATCATTGATTCTGAAACTGTATGCCCAATAGCCTCGGAAAGCAGCACAGCAAAGGAGCTGACTCCCCCCATTGTAAAGTGGTTTGGGAATTTAAAGAAATAAACGCCACAAGCCACAAGCGCTGTGCCTATTGTAATTAATGTATATGACCATAGCCATTTTAAAAACTTGCCCTTTTTAGTTGTAGGCTCTAGGTTAACATCGGGAGTGCCTTTGATTTTCTTTGGCTTTTCCTCTATTCCATTTAGCCATTCAAGATTAAGGTTGAGCTTTTTATGGTGTTTTTTTTCTTCTGCGTTGCCGATTGGTGCTTCGATTATCTCGTCGCCAACCACTTGCATTTCATTAAGATTTTTATTTGTGCCCATAAGAATCTCCTAAATATTTCTTCCGAGTTTATTATATAATAATAAATATCTTTTGTCAAGCACATTAGATGTCTTGCAAATATGTATTATTAATGGTAAAATAAAAAGGAAGAGGGCGAGGTGCTTATATGAAAATAAAACATCTTTTAACGAGCTTAGGCGAAAATTTAAATGGCAAGGAATATGACGTTTATCCAAGGCCAAGTCTTGTGCGTAACTCGTTTTTTTCCTTGAATGGGGAATGGGAATTATCTATTAACGAAAATAACTATAAAATTATTGTGCCATACCCTCCTGAGTCTGTTTTGTCAGGAGTTGAAAGAATAACCACCGACAAAGATACACTGGTTTACAAAAAGATCTTTGCGTTAGCCGACGGATTTATTAATGAACGCGTTATTTTGCATTTTGGCGCAGTTGACTCTATTTGCTCTGTTTACTTAAACGGCACTCATCTTGGAGAGCATATTGGTGGCTACAATCATTTTTCTTTTGATATTACCGATTATCTTTTAAAGGAAAACATTTTAAGGGTTGAGGTAAGCGACAAACTAAGCAGCCACACACTTCCATATGGTAAGCAACGATATAAAAGAGGTGGTATGTGGTACACTCCTATTAGTGGAATTTGGCAAAGCGTATGGCTTGAGAGTGTGCCAAAAAGCTATATAAAATCACTAAAAATAGACACAGGGTGTGATTTTGCACATATCACATTTGATGGAATTGAGGCGGGTGCTGTTTGCGTTGAGATGCCAAACAGACGCGTGTGCTACCCTATCGAAAATGGCACGTGCTATATTCAAATAGAAGACCCTATATTATGGTCTCCAGAAAACCCATATCTTTACTATTTCACAGCACAAGCAGGAAACGACAGAATAAGCTCATATTTTGCGCTCCGTACTCTTGACACAAGAGAAATAAATGGCATAAAAAGACTTTGCCTAAACGGTGAGCCGTACTTTTTCAATGCAGTGCTTGACCAAGGTTATTTTAGCGATGGAATTTATACTCCAGCCTCACCAAAGGAGTATGAAAACGATATTTTAGCTATGAAAAATCTTGGCTTTAACACATTAAGAAAGCATATAAAGGTAGAGGCTGACGAGTTTTATTATCAATGCGACAAGCTTGGTATGGTTATTTTTCAAGACTTTGTAAACAACGGCAAATATTCATTCTTGCGCGACACTGCTTTGCCAACCGTATTGACTAAAAAGCATCCTCTTTGGTTTTCGGGGCGCACAAAAGCACAAAAGGAAGAATTTGTTTCCGGTATGAGGGAAACAGTAAATCAACTTTACAACCACCCCTCTATTTGTCTTTGGACTATATTTAACGAGGGCTGGGGACAATTTGAGTGCGATAAGATGTATCTTACTCTGCGAGAGCTTGACCACTCACGCCTTATTGATGCAACATCTGGTTGGTTTAAGGGTAAATTAAGTGATGTTGAAAGTGAGCACGTATATTTTAAAGAGGTAAAAATTAAAAACTCTAACCTACCTATTCTCTTATCCGAATTTGGTGGTTATAGCTACAAGGTTGATTCTCATTCAGCAAATGAGAAAAAGACCTATGGCTACAAAAAATTCACAGACGGAGCTGAATTTGAAAATGCACTTATCTCTCTTTATGAAAACGAGATAATCCCCGCCATTGAAAAGGGACTTTGTGGCTCGGTTTATACTCAGCTATCCGATGTTGAAGACGAAACCAATGGTCTTTTGACCTATGATCGTAAGGTGTGCAAGGTCAACCCTGAAAGAATGAGGGAAATAGCAAAAAGGCTTGTTATTAAATAGTAAAAGGTGTACCCTAAGGTGCACCTTTAAATTTATATATTTATGAAATTTTCCATTTCTTCAAGGCTTGGCACTGACATCTGTGCGCCACGCTTTGTGCAAGCAATGGATGCCGCAAGCGAGCCAAAGGCCATTGACTCCTCCACCCCTTTGCCCTCGGCAAGCTTAACGCTAAGTCCACCGGAGGCAGTGTCCCCTGCTGCTGTTGTGTCAATTGCCTTTACCTTTACGCAAGGGTAGATTTTTGCGCCATTTTTTGTCGCTATTTCGTAACCCTTTGAGCCTAGAGTTGTAATAACAGTTGATATGCCCTCTCCAAAGAGTGCTTCCTTACCACCTAAGATTTCAAGCTCGGTTTCATTTGGGGTTATAATATCAACATATTTTAAGTATTTTACAATGTCCTTGCTGGCTGGTGCTGGATTTAAAAGAACCAAAAGTCCCTTTTCCCTTGCTTTTTGAAGGGCATAGCCAACAATTTCTATTGGGTTTTCAAGCTGAGTAAGGAAGATATCGCCTTTTTCTGCTTTTCCCAAAAATGCGTCTATATCTGCCTTGTTTATGCAAGCATTGGCGCCACTGTCAATAATAATTCGGTTTTCGCCCTCTGTTACTACAATTATAGCAACACCAGTTGAAACACCATCTACTCTTTTTATTGAGTCCGTGTTTACACCGACACTGCCTAGGCTCGAAAGGAGTGTATCGCCAAATGAATCGTTGCCGACAGCACCGCACATATAGACCTTGCCACCTAGCTTGCCCGCAGCAAATGCCTGGTTTGCTCCCTTGCCACCTGCATTTGTCATAAAATCACTGCCCTTTAGGGTCTCGCCTCCCTTTGGCATATATGGTGCGTTTATTACAAGGTCGTAGTTTAAGCTACCGACGATAAATATGTTTTTCATATTTCCTCCAAACAATCATTCTAAATTTATTATATAATATATTGAAAATTTCTTCAAGCACTACTTGACAAATAAGACTAAAAATATTATACTTTCATATGCAAAATTTCAAAAAAGGGGGATAATATGAAGGAATTAAATGAAAAGAAAGCACAGCACGCGTCCTTTAAGGAGCTTGTTATTGCTATAAGACTACGTAGCTTTTCTTTTATAAAAAGAAATATTGTTATGGTTGTTGCCCTGTGCCTCGCTATAATTACCTCGTTTATCGTTCCACTCGACAAGGAATATATTGGCTATTTCGATTTTAAAACTCTTTCTTGTCTGTTCTCCGTTTTGGCAGTCGTTTGTGCACTAAAGAATGTAAAGTTCTTTTATATAATTGCAAGGAAAATAGTTTCGGTTTTTAAAACTGCAAAAATTTGCGTTTTAGCTCTTGTTTACATAACTTTTATTGGCTCGATGCTGATTGCCAACGATATGGCGCTTTTGACATTTTTGCCCCTTGGCTACTTTGTTTTAAGCTCAACCGGTAAAGAAAAGTATATGGCATTTACCTTTATTATGCAAAACATCGCGGCTAACCTAGGTGGTATGCTGACTCCATTTGGCAACCCGCAAAACCTATATCTATACTCGTTTTTTGAAATTCCGACCCTTGAATTTATGGGAATTATGCTGGCACCGTTTATTTTCTCTATCACTTTAATCACTATTTGCTGTCTGATTTTTGTAAAGAGTGAGCCTCTTTCCCTAGAGGGCGAGGATGTAAAATTGCCCAAAGCACGCACAATAATTTACCTTTTGCTTTTTGCTCTGTCTATTCTAATTGTGTTTAGAGGTATTCCTTATATTGTTGGTCTTATTGTAATTCCTTTAGTGCTTTTGTTTATGGACAGGCGCGCGCTTTTAAAGGTTGACTACCCCTTGCTTTTAACCTTTGTTTTCTTCTTTATATTTGCAGGAAATATGGCAAGAATTGATGTGGTTAGAGATTTCTTCTCCTTGCTGCTTGAAAAAAACACGCTTATTTTCTCAACTCTTTCCTGTCAGGTTATCAGTAATGTACCATCAGCTATTTTGTTATCACAATTTACAGACAACTATCGTGAACTTTTGCTCGGTGTAAACATAGGTGGTGTTGGTACACTGATTTCGTCCCTTGCAAGTCTTATCACATTACGTGAATTTGCAAAGGCCAGCCCAAAAAAGACAAAAAAATATATACTTTTGTTTAGCGCATTTAACTTTGGATTTTTAATTTTACTGCTAGTTTTTTGTTTGGGCTTGACATTGTTATTTTAAATAAAAAAGCAACCTCTGCCATTTGGCTTGGTTGCTTTTTATTTTATTCCTTGTTTTCCTTTGCTTGTCTTACTCTTTCAACAATTGTGTTAAGTGCAAGAATAAATGCAATAATTACGCCCGTTACAATGAATATACCAAGCATACCCTTGCAAAGAATCAAGGCAGAGTCGGAAAGGGCGCCTTCCCTATCCTTCCATGTTTTATTTAGAATATTGTCAATTCCACCCTCTTTTGCAACCTGCTTGCCACAGGTAGAGCAATATACACCGTCAATTACACCATCATAGCATTCTTGACAGCTGATTTGGTTTGTGCCACAGCTAGGACAATAAAAGGCTTCCTTTATTTCTATACCAGTTGTGCCGAAGCTATAAAAATCAACAGCCTTAATTAAATCTCTGCAATCTTCATTTAGGCATTCAATATAGATGTGCTTGTTTTCACAAAGGAGCACACCGTTTTCCTCTACAAGCTCCTTTTCACACTCGGGATCAGGACAGTCAATTACTTGGCTTTCATTACCACATGATGAAAGGGCGAAAACTGATGCTACTACGAGCGCCAAAATTAACAATGATAAAATTCTCTTTTTCATTTCTACGCCCTCCTTACATTAAGCTTTGAACGAAGGCAAGTAGCAAGCCGCCAGCAATAACTGATGCTACCTGACCTGAAACATTAACGCCTATTGAGTGCATAAGAAGGAAGTTTTGGTTGTCCTCCTCAAGACCGAGCTTATGTACAACACGCGCAGACATTGGGAATGCTGAAATGCCGGCTGCGCCTATCATTGGGTTTATCTTTTTCTTACTAAACAGGTTCATAAACTTAGCGAGCATTACACCTGCAAATGTATCGAATGTGAACGCCACCAGTCCAAGACCGATAATTAAGATTGTTTCCCATCTTAAGAACTCGTTCGCTGTCATTCTTGATGCGATTGTAATACCTAAGAATATTGTGATTAGGTTTGCAAGTACCTTTTGGGCAGTCTCGGAAAGTGAGTTAAGAACTCCACATTCACGAATGAGGTTACCAAACATTAAGAAGCCTATGAGTGCTACTGCGTCAGGCGCTACAAGTCCTACAATAACTGTAACAACGATTGGGAAAAGAATCTTTGTGAGCTTTGATACCTTTCTGCCCTTGTAGTCCATACGGATCATTCTTTCCTTTTTGGTTGTGCAAAGCTTGATAATAGGTGGCTGTACAACAGGCACAAGCGCCATATACGAGTACGCCGCAACCATTATTGCCGCTGTATAGTTTGAATTTAGCATATTTGCAACGAAAATTGATGTTGGTCCGTCTGCTGCACCGATAATTGCGATAGATGCTGCATCCGGCAAATCAAAGCCGATGAGTGATGCCATACAAAGTGTAAAGAATATACCGAACTGAGCAGCTGCCCCAAACAACATAAGCTTAGGATTTGTGAGCAATGGCTCAAAGTCTATCATTGCACCGATGCCGATAAATAGAATGAGTGGGAATAGCTCGTGTGAGTTAATTCCTATCTCAAAAAGATGGTCAATAACCTCGGCAGCGCCTGAGTTTGGTAGGTTAACCAAAATAGCGCCAAAGCCCATCGGCAAAAGGAGTGTTGGCTCCATATTTTTCTTGATCGCAAGGAATATCAAAAGTCCTCCGATTATCCACATCACGACCATTTTCCAACCGCCATTTTGGAAAAGCTCTGCGATGTTTTCCCATAACACGCTTAAATCAAAATCCACGTCTTTCTCTCCTATCTTCTTACCAATTTTAAAATTGCCTCTTTTAGTGATTCAACTAAAACGTCCGCTTCTTCCTTTGTGTTTTGTGGGCACAAGGAAATTCGCACGGTTGAATCAATAACACCACTCTCTAAGCCAAAGCCAAGAAGGGCACGACTAACCTTCTTTTGCGAATTTGATGAGCAAGCCGAGCCACTTGAAACATAAACGCCCTTTGAGGAAAGGAAATGGAGCGAGGTTTCACTCCTTATTCCCAAAAGCGCAATGCTCACAATATGAGGTGCTGCATTTTTTGGTAAATTTAGCTTTATTCCATTAATTTCTTTTAGCTTGTCTATTATGTAGGCTTGCAAATCCTTCATATGCTCGTTTTCCCTTTGAAAATTAGCCATATGCTCACTTACCGCCTCGCCAAAGGCACAAATTGAATAAACATTTTCAGTGCCTGAGCGTAAATTTTCCTCTTGTCCTCCACCGAAAAAGAGTGGTGAAAGCTTCTTTGCCTTAATTATTTCAGGACTGATATATAAAGCTCCTACTCCCTTAGGACCATTCACCTTATGTCCACTTATGGAAATTAGGTCAGCACCTAATGATTTTTTAGTAAATTTAACCTTTAGATACGATTGCACACAGTCAGTGTGTAGAACTGCATCAGGGGAGCATTCCTTTACTATTTCAAACGCCTTTTTTATGTCATAAAGTGCGCCCGTTTCATTGTTTACGTGCATAAATGTGGCTAAAATTGCACCACCTGCGTTTTTCTTTAAGAACTCAAGGTCAATTTCGCCATTTTTTGTAGGCACACGCACGATATTATAACCCATTTTACTTAAAAATGCAAGAGGCTCCTCAACCGATGCGTGCTCACCCTCGGTTGTTAAAATTTTCTCGTTGCCTTTTCTCTTTTTCGCAAAAACTGTACCTAAAATTGCAAGATTATTTGACTCTGTCCCACCAGATGTAAAAACAATTTCGCCCCTTTGAGATCTTTCAATTCCCAGGCTTTTGGCAATTATCATTCTTGCTCGTGAAAGCTCCTTCTCTGCGTCCAAGCCGAGAGAATGGAGAGATGAGGGGTTGCCAAAATGGTTAGATGACACATCGTTTAATTTTTTTAGTGCGCCTTCACTGATTTTTGTGGTTGCACTATTATCAAAATATACTATTTCCATATCAAGCACTAGTCTTAAAATACTTTATTATTTCGTTCATAATTTCTGCGTAATCGCCATCGGCAAAGGTTGCCTTGTCAACACCAACGGTTTCCTTGAAGCCACCATTTTCCTTATCCTCTTCTAAATTCTTTTGTGGAAAATTGAAGGTAACGGCATAATAATAGCTACCTGAAACAATTACGTTCATATAGTATTTATAATAGATTTTATTGTGCTTTGCGGTGAAGATATAAACTCGTCCGTCCTCGCGTGCTGAGACACCCTCTGTGAACTCAGAAACCTCTGTAAAAGCACCCTCAAGCTGTGTTTTATAGTCGGAAATATAGCTTTGGTATGCTTTTTCAATTTTTTGCTCGGAATTAAGAGATGCATCCTTTAAAATGCTATCGCCAATTGGCCACGCCATAACATTTACGCTCTCTGGCTGAAGTCTAGCGCTACCAAGCATTCCACTTGTTTGAGATTGAACAAGTGCAACGTCGGAATTAGTTTCTATCTCAACCCAGTTTTCTGGCACGTAAAGGGTAAAAATCTTAGAGTTTTCCTTTGCTCTTTTCATTCCATCAGGAATGTCAGAATCTCCTCCACACGCAACTAATACCGAGGAAAGTGCCAACAAACATAAAATAAGTGATATTACTTTTTTCATTCTTTTTCTCCTTAAAGCTTGTTACTAAGTGCAACTGTAAGCTTAACAGCCTCTTTTACATCTATCATATCTATCATTTCACAGCTTGAGTGAATATAAGCTGATGGAATTGAAATTGCACCAACCCTGGCGCCTCTGCCAGCTATCTGCATAGATGAGGTATCGGTGCCACCAAACGGGAGCATTTCATTTTGATATTTTATCTTTTCGCCCTCGGCAATTTCTCTCATATTTTTAACTAAGTCAGGGGAACAAATTACACTTTGGTCCTTGATTTTTATAGCACAGCCAGAGCCTAGCTTAACGTCCATAGCAGGCGCGCCAGGCTTATCGCCTATTGCGGTTACATCAAGCGCTATTCCAATATCGGGCGCTATTCTAAACGCAGCAGGCTTTGAGCCACGAACACCAACCTCCTCTTGTACTGAGAAAACAAAATATAGGTCGTTTTCGCTATTTACCTGTTTTATTGCTTCAATCAAGATAGCACAGCCAATTCTATCATCGAATGGTCTGCCTACATATCTTTGATTTTGTAGCTTTCTGAATTTCGGAACGCATACGAAGAAATCGCCAATTTGCACCTTCTTCTCTGCTTGCTTTTTGGTTTTTGCACCGATGTCGATATACATATTTTCGCACTTTGGAACATCCTTTGAGGACTCAGCCACCAATACACCATATGTGCCGTTTTCACTAACCACATCTTGGAAGGATGCACTCAAGGTATTTATTCCACCAACTGGACTAACCTTTATATTTCCATCGCCATCTATGTGAGTAACAAAAAAGCCTATTTCATCCATATGAGCGCAAAACATAATTTTTTTGCCATTGCCCTTTTTTCTTGCAATCAGGTTTCCCATTGCATCAACTATTACCTCGTCTGCATATGGAGTTACCTCGTTTTTTATAGCCTCTCTTATTTTTTCCTCTCTGCCAGAGACAGAAGGAATAAGCATAAGCTTTTTAATTAGGTCTATCATTTTTTATTACCTCTTTTACTGTTTTGTAGGCTGACTCAAAGTCGTTTATATGAATAACGTCGCTTTGAGAGTGAATATATCTTGAAGCGCAGGACAAGGTTGAAACCTTAGCGCCCTCTGCATTCTTTTGAATGTGCATTGAATCGTTGCCACCCGAGATATATCTGTTTGTTTGATTTTTGATTTCGTTTTTATCAGCTATTTCCTTTATGTGCTTAACAAAGGTGTGGTCGTAAATTGTGCCCCTGTCAGCAAAGGAAATAATAACTCCGTCACCAAGCCTTGCAACCTCGCTATCTTCTCCCACACCTGCTATATCAGCAACGGCCTTAGATTCAATTATAATGGCGTACTCCGGTCGTATTCTCATGCTTGCGCCATAAGCACCTGAATAGCCAATTTCCTCTCGTGTTGTGAATGCGAAATATAGGTCGTATCTCGGCTCGATTTCTCCATTATATATATCTTTAATAAGCTGACACATAATTGCGCAGCCAAGACGGTCGTCAAGAGCCTTACACTTGACAAAGCCCTCGCCATACTCGACATAATCGGAATCAAAAGTAAAGTAGTCTCCAACAAAGGTTAGTTTTTTTGCCTCTTCCTTTGAGTTAGCTCCTATATCAATAGCCATATTGCTTATTTTGGGGGCTTGTCCACGCTCGCTAGCTGACAATAGATGAATCGGCTTCATTACGATATTTCCCTTTATGCCACTTTCGGAAATTACACGCTTAGAGCCTAAGCAAACAGGGTCAATGCCACCTACTGTGCCGAACTTCAAAAGTCCCTCGTCGGTTATGCCAATTACCATAAAGCCAACCTCATCCATATGCGCACTTATCATAAGCTTAGGTCCGTTGCCACCCATATGTATAATATAGTTACCAAGGGCATCAACAAAGCTTTCCTTGTCGGCTATATAATCATTTATTTCTTCCTTAATTGCATCTCTTACTCTGTCCTCGCAGCCACTTGGACCAAACTCAAGAGAAAGCTTTTTTAATAAATTTTTCATTTTGCCCTCTCCTAGTCTAAAATTGATTTGTTGTAAGCGATTCTTACTAAAATATCGGAAAGAGATTTAATATCTCTTAAATTTACTGTTTCGCTTGGTGTGTGCATTGATTTTAGTGGCACACTCATTAAAACTGTTTTTACACCTTGTCCGCTGATTGAAACATAATCGGCATTAGTTGATGTACGTGCAGGCTCGCAGGAGCATTGATATTCTACGCCCTCGCTTGTTAGATATTTCATAATATTTTTTGTAATTTTTCTGTCGGTTATTGCCGAAATATCAAAGGAAGCTCCCTTACACGATTCTATGCATTCAAAGGAATCGTCCTTCTCTGTTTTCGCAAAATTAACATCAGTAACTATTGCAAGGTCTGGCTCTATATCAAACGCAGCTCTTGCAGCACCACATTTACCTGTTTCCTCCTGTGCGGAAGCGGTTAGGTATACGTCAAATTCTAGTTTTTGCTTGTCCATTCGAGAGAGCGCATCTATTGCAGCACAAAGACAAGCCTTGTCGTCAAGATATGCGCTTGTAACATAATCGCCATTTATATAGTCAACCTTGTTTTTAAATACAACAGGATCACCAATAGAAACAAGCTCCTCTATTTTTTCCTTTGAATAGCCTGTGTCAATATACAGCTTATCAAGCTTTGGAGACTTCGGTTCTCCGCTTCTTAAATGTGGTGGGGTTGATGTAATAATACCATAAACCTTTTCCTTGCCATAAACTGTAACCTCGGTTGAGGGGAGAATATTTGTGTCAAGCCCACCAACCGATGTAACGGAAAGAAAGCCATTCTTTTTTATTCCGGTCACCATAAGACCAACTGTATCGTAGTGCGCATCTATCAAAAGCCTTGGAGCGTTTTCCTTGCCACATCTTTTTGTAAGTAAAAACGTACCCATATTATCTATTTTGATTTCATCACAAGCCTCCTCAGCAAGAGCCTTTATAGTGGCCTCTCCCAAAAGCTCATGACCCGAGAGTGAAAAGCTATTCATTAACATATCTAAAATTTGTTTAATCTTTTCCATCTTATTGCTTCCTTAAATTTTTCTGCTCTTTCCTTATAATTTTTAAACATATCAAAGCTGGCAGACGCAGGGGAAAGAACGACAAAGTCGCCTATGTCCGCCTCTTTATATGAGGCATTCACCGCCTCGAAAATATTGTTTACATTAATTATCTTTTTTGCATTATTCTCAATTGCTTTATAGATTTTTTGACGGTTTTCGCCAAGCAAAACAACGCATTTCAATTCCTTTGCAACCTCGCCGAGCTCATCATACGACAAATTCTTATCATAACCACCCATTATTGCTATGGTTTTTTCTTTTGGAAAAGCGCTCAAGGTGTTTTTTGTCCTATTTGGGGTTGAGTCGATTGATGAATCTATAAAGGTAATTCCATCCATTATATCTATCTCTTGTGCTCTATGTTCAACACCAGAAAACCCGGAAAGTGTGGTCTTTATTGAATCAATTGATGCTATATCATAGGTTGCAGAAATGGCGGCAAGAGCGTTCAAAAGATTGTATTTTCCTTTTGCCTTAACTGTTTCCACAGGGAATAGCTGAGCTTTATTGTGGTAGATTACATTACCTTTTATATAAATAGAGTCAACTCCGTTTTTGGCAAGGTGGCTTATATCATAAAGTGAAAAATATGTTGTGTTGTTGCCAACAAAAAAATCCTTATATGATGAATCGTAATTTACAATGGTGCGCCTTGCTCTTTTTATAATGTTTCTTTTTGCAAAAATATAGTCACCCATTGAGGTGTGCCAATCCATATGGTTTTGGCTTATTCCTGTTACAATAGCGCAGTCAAGATTAGGAGTGTAGTCACAAAGCTGAAATGATGAAAGCTCACAAACTAAATAATCGCCCTTTTTTATACTATCTAAATAGCTAATTAAGGGTGTTCCAATATTCCCTACTAGATAAGACTTATGCTCCCTTTTTAGTATTTCATAAATCATTGTGGCTGTCGTTGTTTTACCATCCGAGCCGGTTATGCCTATTTTATAGGCATCCGTGCTTTCTAGACTATACGAAATTTCAGTAAAGATGCGTCCTTTTCCAATAATTCTCTTCGGGTTGACCGACGGGGAGCGAAAAACAACATCCTCATTTGTGTTTAAATAGTCATCGCCAAAAGCACATCTTATACCCTTTGGCAAATCTATTTTTTCCTTGTTTCTTATCAAAAAATAAATGCTGTTTTTTTGTAAATACTCGCCCAGTGCCTTATTAGAAACACCATAACCGACCAATGACACGGTCTTTTTTTTCAAAAAATCAAGAGAAAATTCAGCCATAATCTCTCCTTTTAATTATACATTAAGGGTAATTGTTTTTCAATAGTTTATTTATATATTTAAAATATAATTAATAATATTTTTGAAGGTTAAACCATCGCCCAGAAGTAGCTTTGGAAACATACTAATTCCTGTAAAGCCTGGAAAGGTGTTTACCTCGTTAAAGATAACATCTTGGGAGCTGGTTACAAAGAAGTCCATACGACAAAGGTCCTTTATTTCAAGGGCGCGACATAGCTTTTTTGCGTACTGGCGCAGCTTTTTCTCACTTTCCTTAGTTACTACTGCTGGGATTATATAGTCAATCTCACTTGAGTTGTATTTGGCATCATAATCATAAAATTCGGTTTTATATTTTATTTGTCCAAGGGTTGAAAAGAAGGGCTTTCCCTTTTTAAAAATCACTGAGATTTCCGTCTCTGTTCCGACTATTTTTTCTTCAATTAACGCTTTTGGCGAAACTGTGAGCGCTCTTTTAATTAGTGGTATTAATTCCTTTTCATTTTTAGCCAAGGAAACCCCCACGCTTGAGCCTCCTCTTGACGGCTTTACAAACACAGGATAGCCTATTTTTTTAACACTGCTTAATAGCCTTTTTTCGTTTTTTAAATCGTTTTCAAAAACGGTTAACCATTTGGCAACCTTAACCCCTTCTCTTTCCGCTATTAGCTTGGTCACATCCTTATCCATTGAAATGGCGCTTCCAAAAAATTTGCAGCCTGCGTAGTCGATTTTTAAAATTTCAAAAAGCGCGCCTAAACGCCCATCCTCTCCATATTCTCCGTGCAAAACCGGTAGAATTTTATTAATTAAAAGTGGTTTTTCATCAACTAAAAAGCATCCATTATTTATATCTATAAAAAGCTCTTTGTTTTTATTAATTTTGTGCCAAGTATCGTTTAAAATATGAGAGGTGTCTCCCTCATACAAAAACCATTTTCCACCTTTTGTTATACCTATTTTTATTACATTATATCTTTCATAATCGATATGCGAAAGAACGGAATAAGCCGATGAAAGCGACACCTCATATTCCGAGCTTTCTCCACCAAAAATCACTGCAACTGTTGGCTTTTTCATAATTTGCTCCTTCATTTTTCTATACTTCATATTATGAAATAGGCTGGTTTTTGACAAAGAAAAAAGCAACGAAAAACGTTGCTTTATTTTTTTATATTTTGCGATGGAGAAACGCCAAAGCGTTTCTTATATAAGCGATAAAAAGAGGAATAGTCAAAAAAACCACATTCTCTTGCTAGTTCTTGAACATTTTTGCCATTTTTTAAGCCTTTGTTAAACATTATAAGCCTTTTTGTAAGAACATAGTCATAAACCGACGCCCCCATCTCTTTCTTAAAGGTTCTTGAAAGCTGAGCTTGGCTTATGTGTAAGCTACTTGCTATTTTGCCAATAGTTATATCGTTTTTTAGATTTTCATTAATGTATGAGGCAATTTCCTCACTCAAGGTGCGCTTTCTTATTGTAAAATCTTCTTTGCTATCAAACGCGCGTTTTATTTCGCAAAGCAATGGCGCAATTAGCGAAATTGCTATATCGTTCTTTCCCAAGCTAGGTGCGTCCTTGAATGCTCTTTCAAAATACGAGATAGGCACTATATACATAAATTCCTCGGGTAAATATAAGTTCTTCTCTCCTAAATCTCTTTCCTTAAAAGGGGAAAGCAAATCTCTTGATAGTCCTATTTTAGAAACTAACGACGGAGAAAAATTCAAAACATATCTTTCATATTCTGTGCTTTTGTCAACTATTAATTTATGAGTTTCACTCGAACGCATTAGCATAAGTGAGCCGTCCGAAAGCTTATATCTATGTCCCTCAACTATATAGCTTACATCTCCTCTTACAACACACAAAAGCTCATAATTTTCGTGTATGTGCGGCTCAAAATCACTATCATTTGGTGCTTTTGTAACTGTGTGGGAAAGTAAAAAACCATCTCCCTCTATAAACTCCATAATATCACCTCGTCTTTACTCTATCACAATATGATAAGAAATACAATATATTTTGATAAAAAATGCAATTGCATTGTAAAAACAATTATACTATAATAGTATTAGAATATTATTATAATTAAGGAGAAAAATATGAAGCTTACCTTTCGTTGGTATGGGGAAAACGACCCCGTTTCCTTGGAAAAAATCCGCCAAATTCCAACAATGAGTGGAATTGTTTCTGCTGTTTACGATGTGCCAGCAGGCGAGGTGTGGAGCGAGGAAAGCATTCTCAAAATTAAAAACCAAGCAGAAAAAAACGGACTTGAGTTTGAGGTTGTTGAGAGCGTTCCTGTACCTGAGGAAATTAAATATGGTGGAGAAAATGCGCCTAAGCTTATTGAAAATTACTGTGAAAACATTAGACGCTTAGCAAAGCACGGAGTCAAATGCGTTTGCTATAACTTTATGCCTGTTTTTGACTGGCTAAGAAGTGAGCTTGAGCACCAAAATATAGACGGCTCAAATTCTTTAGCTTATAACGAGGAAACTGTCCTCTCTCTTGACCCGCTAACAAGTGAGTTATCTTTGCCCGGCTGGGACGAAAGCTACACTAAAAACGAGCTAGAGGGCTTGATTAAAAAATACAAAGCTCTTGGCAAGGAAGGACTTTTCAAAAATCTTTCTGTTTTCTTGAACGAGGTTATTCCTGTGGCGCACGAGGTTGGCATCAATATGGCTATTCACCCGGATGATCCACCGTGGGATATTTTTGGTCTGCCAAGAATTATCACTGACGAAGAAAGCATAGACAGATTTTTAAATATCGTTCCTCTAAAGGAAAACGGTCTTACCTTCTGCACTGGCTCTCTCGGTGCGTCTGTTCACAATGACCTACCTAAAATGGCAAAGAAATATGCAGACAGAATTCACTTCTTGCACCTACGCAATATAAAAATTACGGCTGAGCGCGAATTCCACGAGGTTGGACATCCTACCGAATGTGGCTCTATTGATATGTTCGGAATTGTCAAATCATTAGTTGAGGGTGGATTTGATGGCTATGTCCGTCCTGACCACGGAAGAATGATTTGGGGTGAGGCTGGTCGCTATGGCTATGGTCTTTATGACCGCGCGCTTGGTGCTACATATATTGTAGGACTTTTTGAAGCGACAGAAAGGCTGCTTAAAAATGATAAATAAGGAACTAAAAAGACGAGATATTCCCGATTTTTTCTCCGTTAATGGTGAAAAAATTGCTTCGCTTGACGAATGGAATGCATATAGAAGTGAGCTTGTTTCTCTATTCACTAACGAGGAGTATGGCGCGATTGACAAAAAAATTGCGCCTGTCATTGAAATCACGGATGGCAAGCATTCCTTTGGTGGCAAGGTTAACTGGGAGATTGTTAATTTTACCTTTGAAAATAACGGCAAAAGCCATACAGTAAAAACCCACTTACTTTTGCCAAGGAACAAAACAAGCGTTCCTGTGTTTTTAAACATAGGATTTGACGAGGATGTTCCGAACAAATATTTACCACTTGAGGAAATAGCCGACAGTGGCTTCGGAGTTTTCTATTTCTGCTATAAGGATGTAACAAGTGATGACGGCGATTTTGAAAATGGACTAGCCTCACTTTTTGAGGGTGGTGGCGAAAAATACGGCAAGCTAGCTCTTTGGTCATATATGGCATCAACTTGTATGGACTATCTTTTAACACGCGACGAGGTAGATAAAAATAATGTGGCAATCATAGGGCATTCACGCCTTGGAAAAACTGCTATTCTAACCTCAGCACGCGACCCTAGATTTGTCCTTACCTGTGCAAATCAAAGTGGCTGCTCGGGCGCTTCTCTTTCCCGTGGAAAGGTAAAGGGCAACGAAACTATTGTAGCTATAACTGATACTTTCCCGTTTTGGTTTAGAAAATCTTACTTAAAATATCGCGATAATGAAAGTGCTTTGCCGTTTGACCAGCATATGCTACTTTCCCTAATTGCGCCAAGACATTTAGTTGTCGGTGGAGCTTTGGAGGACTTTTGGGCAGACAATGACGGACAATTTTTGTCCTGTTATCTTGCATCATATGCCTGGGAGCTTTATGGCAAAAATGGGCTAGTGGCAGAAGGTGATTTGCCAAAAGAAAACGACTTTTTCCTTAACGGTCGAGTTGGCTTTTATTTAAGACCTTTGGCGCATTTCCTTTCTCGCTATGACTGGAATGTTTATATGAAGAAATTCAAGGAGATTATAAATAATGATACTGAAAAATAAAATTGCTGTGGTTAGTGGCGCTGGTGGAGTTTTATGCTCCTCGTTTGCAAAGTGCTTAGCCGAAAATGGCACAACTGTTATTTTACTTGATATAAATTTAGAAAGTGCTGAGGCTGTTGCTAGCGAAATAAGAAACGACGGTGGACTTGCCTATGCTTTTAAGTGTGATGTTTTAGACAAGGTATCTATTGAAGGCGTGCATACTGAGATTTTAGAAAAATATGGCAAGTGCGATATTTTAATAAATGGCGCCGGTGGAAATAGCCCGCGTGCAACACTTGCGCACGAATATTACGAGGAGAATGACGAAGCTCGTGACGATATTAAGACTTTTTTCAACCTAGATAAAAACGATTTCGGCTTTGTTTTCGACCTCAATTTGGTTGGTACTCTTTTACCAACTCAGGTCTTCTCCCCCGATATGATTGGTCGAGATGGAGTTATTATTAACGTTTCCTCTATGAATGCGTTTAGACCTCTTACAAAAATCCCTGCATACAGTGCAGCCAAGAGTGGCGTTTCCAACCTAACACAGTGGCTTGCAGTTCACTTTGCTAGTGCAAATATCAGAGTAAATGCAATCGCACCTGGATTTTTTGTAACAAAGCAAAACGAAAAGCTGTTATTCAGCGAAAACGGCGAGCCAACACCTCGTACTGACAAGATTTTACGCGCTACCCCTATGGGTCGCTTTGGCAAGGCAGAGGAATTGCTCGGCACACTTTTGTATTTGGTTGACAACGAAAAATCAAGCTTTGTAACAGGCATTGTTATTCCTGTTGACGGCGGTTTTTCTGCTTATTCGGGGGTATAAAATGAGACTTTGTGCTTTTGCTGATGAAGCTAGTAACGATTTTGGTGGGCAAATAGATGCCCTTCTAAGAAACAAAATTGGACTCCTTGAGATTAGAGGAGTTAACGGGGAAAACATCAAAGATATTTCCCACACAAAAATTGAAAAGATAAAGGCTGAGCTTGACAAAAACGGACTCAAGGTTTGGTCCCTTGGCTCTCCTATGGGCAAAAACGACCCGGAAAATGATTTTGACGCTCAATTAAAGGACTATGAGCACTTAATGGAGAGCGCACAAATTTTAGGATGTACAAGAATTAGACTTTTCAGCTTCTTTACAAGAGATGAAAAGCTTGCACTTGACCGTTTAGAGAAATTTTTGAAGGCAACACCTTCCGGCATTATTCTCTGCCATGAAAACGAAAAGGGGATTTTTGGCGATACCTGGCAAAATTGTGAAAAAATCCACAAGGCTTTGCCTGAAATAAAGTCAGTTTTTGACCCTGCCAACTTTGTTCAATGCGAGGTTGACACAAAAGAGGCGTGGGCAAATTTAAATAGTTATGTTGACTATATGCACATCAAGGATGCTTTAAAAAGTAAGCAGGTTGTTCCTTGTGGTATGGGGGCTGGCAATCTTGAATTTCTTTTGGGCGAGTATGCAAAAAAGGGTGGCGAGGTATTAACCCTTGAGCCACATTTAATGGAGTTTTATGGACTTAGAGAGCTTGAAAACGGCGAAAGCCTATCACTAACTCCTGTTTATACCGACACAAATGTTGCGTTTGATGCTGGTGTTTCCGCCCTTAAATCAACACTTGATAAATTAAATTTAAAATATTAATGGAGCTTAAAAAATGGAAATAGGAGCACAATTTTACACCTTAAAAGATAAATGTACTAATCTTAAGGATTTTAGTGAAGCACTTGCTCGCGTTGCTGACATTGGCTTTAAAGAGGTGCAAATTTCTGGCGTTTGCCAGTATGAGCCTGAATGGCTAAGAGATGAATTAAAGAAAAACGGTCTCAAGTGCGTTCTAACACACTGGGGCGCAGAGGACGTAAGAGATAACACAATTGAGGTTATTAAAAAGCATAAGATTTTCGGCTGTGACAACATCGGCATTGGTGTTATGCCGGGTTGGGTTAGCTGGGAAAACTACGTTGCCTTTGCGCGTGACTTTAAAGAGCCTGCAAAGCTAATTCGCGACAATGGCGCAAAATTCTTTTATCACAACCACGCATTTGAATTTAGCCGTTCACCTGATGGCGAATATTACTTTGATAAGATTTTAAATGCATTTACTCCAGACGAGTTAAGCATTACTCTTGATACCTACTGGGCTGCTCTTGCAGGAATTGAGCTTTCTGATTTAATTCCAAGACTAAACGGACGTCTTGAGTGCGTACACTTAAAGGATTTAGCCGTTGTTGATAATGCACCCTCTATGGCTGTTGTTGGCGAGGGCAATATCAATTTTGAAAAGCTCCTTCCTCTTTTTGAGGCAGCAGGCACTGAGCACCTTTTGATTGAACAGGACGACACACACGGTGAGTGTCCGTTTGACTGTTTAAAGAGAAGCTATAAAAACTTGAAAGCGATGGGACTATAATATGGAAAAAATCAAACTTGGTATACTTGGCTTTGGTAACATTGGCAAGGTTCACACAGATAATATAGTAGGAGGCAAATGCCCACAGGTTGAATTAGTGGCGGTTTGCGATTTAAAGGAAGCACGACTTGAAGAGGCTAAGGAAAAATTATCAACCATTCTTACCTTTACAAGTGCGGAAGAAATGATAAAGAGCGGCAAAATTGATTCAATTTTAATTTGTGTGCCACACTATGACCACCCAAAATTTGCAATTATGGCTATGCAAAATGGCATTCATACCTTGGTTGAAAAGCCTGCCGGCGTTTACACAAAGCAGGTTAAGGAAATGAACGAGGTTGCAAAAAAATGCGATGTTGTTTTCGGTCTTATGATGAACCAAAGAACAAACTGCATCTACCGTAAAATGCGTGAAATTGTAAAGAGTGGTGAGCTTGGAGAAATCAAGCGCACTAACCTAATTATTACCGACTGGTATCGTCCACAAATTTATTATGATTCAGGCGACTGGCGTGCTACTTGGTCTGGCGAGGGTGGTGGAGTGCTTCTCAACCAATGCCCACACAATCTTGACCTTTGGCAATGGATTTGCGGTATGCCAACTAAGATTGAAGCAAAATTGCACTATGGCAAGTGGCACAATATCGAGGTTGAGGACGATGTTAGCGCATACTGTGAATATGCAAATGGTGCAACCGGTGTTTTTGTAACCACAACAGGCGACACCCCAGGTACAAACCGTTTTGAAATCACATTTGAAAAGGGTAAATTAATTGCCGAAAACAACAAGCTCACAATGTGGAAAAACGAAATGAGTGAGCCGGAGTTTTCCAAGGTAAACGACAATCCATTTGCACGTCCTGCCTTTGAAGAAATAGAGGTAGAAACCGATGGGGAAAATCCACAGCACTCGGGTGTGCTAAACGCTTTTGCTGATGCTATATTAAACGGTGGAGAGCTTGTTGCCCGTGGTGAGGAGGGTATAAATGGCTTAACCATTTCCAATGCAATGCACCTCTCCTCTTGGCTTGGCAAGGAAATTATTTTGTCCGAGTTTGACGACGAGCTATTCTATGAGGAATTATCAAAGAGAATTAAAACCTCAAAAAGAAGAACCGAGGTTAAAGAGGTTGGCACAGTTGATATGAATGCTTCCTTCGTTAAAGACCATTATCATACAAAGTAGAGGGCGCAACAGAAGGCATAGAGCGAAAAGTGCCTTGCCTCCCTTGCAAAGGTGCCCCTTGGTGGGTATGCCTTGTGCGGAGGTGGGTTGCGTAGCAACTCGGAGGGATTTTGTTTTATTTTTTAAATCCCTCAGTCAGCAAAGCTGATGCCCCTTGGCAGGGCGCAAACCTTTTGTCGCATAGCGACATTTCCCTTAGTAAGGGAATCACCCTTTACAAAGGAGCCTTCTTAATTTAGTCTAAACAAAACAACAGGGTGAGCAAATTGCTCACCCTGTGTCTATTTTAGAATCCTATTTCCTTAAATATGAACGCCAAATTGTTTGCCATGAGCTCACATCCATATGCGTTTGGATGTATTTTGTCGTAGAAGCATTCGTGCACGTGTGGGACTAAGTCAAAGCCGTCAATTACTGTTATGTTTTCGTATTTTAGAGCTTCATTTGTGGCAGTTTCGCGACACCACACGAATCTATCCCAAATAACATCATTGTCGCGCCAAAGAGGAGAAATATATATAATTTCCTTATCTCCCCACAGCTTGTTTAGCTTTTTAAAGAAATCTTTTACCTCGTTTTCATAGTCGTAGCTTAAACATTCGTAATAGTTTGTGCCAAGAGAAACTATGATTTTATCCGGCTCGTATTCTCCCTTATAAAGAACACAATCCTTAAATGGCAAGCCACCTATTCCCTGCGCTACTATATTATAGCCTGTTTTTCTTTGAAGAACATTTGCATATGATGCGCCAGACATAAATGTGCCATAGCCTTGGGTAATTGAGTCGCCTATGATTAAAACCTTTTGTCCCTTGTCCTTAACTGACTTATATGCGCCGTTTATATTGAAGTTTTTTATACCTATATGGCAGTCGGTTGGCAAGTATATTTGAATTAGCTTCCATCCCTCTCGCACATTATAAATAGCTCTATCAAAATTGAACTTTTTAACCTTGTGAACAGAGTTTAAAACTCCGTCAATATAAAGGTCAAATGTGTTATCGGATGAAGAAAAATCGGTGGCGTAATAGTCAAGGCGAATTTCGGTGGCATCTGTTAAAAGCTCAATTCTTGTGCCTGAGCTAAACTGTGAACGCCAAGCCCAACCCTTATCTGCTTGTCTAAACTGTTCAATTTGCGCTTCCTCATACTTGAGTGGACAAATGTATGCACCCTCATCTCTTATAGTAAGTGCGCCCTTTATAAATTTCTTTAATGTCTTTTTTGATGCTTTCATTTTTGCCTCCTTAGAATATCTTTAATACGCTTTCTGTTGCTTTGCGCTCTGGTCTTTGTGGGTCGATATCGCGCTTGCCAACTGCAATTACTACCACAATGTCCTCGTCGCTTGGCACATCTAAAAGCTGACGCAAGCTAGCCTCGTCAAAAAGCCCCATAATAAGAGTTGAATAGCCGATTGAGTGTGCGTAAAGAAGCATATTCTCTACTGCCAAACCATTGTCGAAGCACTCGTAGCCATTACCAAGATGGCTAAAATATTCGCCATCTGCATTACAGCCACTAAGCCCCTTTTTTACTGTTGTTACAATATATGCGCCAACGCCATCTGTTCTCTCTGCGTTAAAGCCCGGCAAGCACGCGCGAACTGATTCTATTGCTTCTTCCGTTATTGCTGCATAGTATCTTGGAGTTTGTGAGTTTTTCCACGATGGCGCGTATTGTCCCGCCTTTACCATCGATTCAATTACCTCTTGCTCAATTTTTTCGTACGCATACTTTCTTACACTGCGTCTGCCCTTAATACATTCTTTGATTTCCATAAGTTACCTCTGATTTTTAGTATATATTAATTTTAACATTATTTTATAAATATTTCAACCAATTATTTAAATTTAGAGGAACAAGAGTAGGCGTAGAAAGTGCGAGAAAAGGAACGTCGGCGTACTGGTGTACGACAGAGCCTTTTATCGCGATTAGAAAAGCACATAAAAAGAAAACAGGCAAAAGCCTGTTTTCTACATAATTATTATATGAAAACCACGGATAAAATCCCTCCGCCACGATATATCGTGGCACCTCCCTTTTCAAAGGAGGCATTTGTGCTTTTCGTTCTATGCCTGCTATTGCGTCCTCTAGTTAGGCTCTTAAAGTGATTCCTAATTCTTTCTCAAGATTCTTAAGAATCTTCTTAACAGCTGTGTCTGCTTCCTCGTCGTTAAGTGTTCTGTCGGCAGCACGCAAGGAAACTGAGAAGGAAACGCTCTTTTTGCCCTCTCCTACTTGTGCGCCACGATAGATATCGAATAGCTTAACGGTTTCAAGCAGCTTAACGCCTGACTTTTTAATTGTGTCTTCGATTGTGCCAACCTCAAGTGTTTCCTCGCAAACAAATGAGAAGTCGCGTGTGAGTGCCGGGAACTTTGGAAGTGGCTTGTATTTTGCTTCGCTTTCTGCGTTTTCAAGCATTGCTTCAAAATCAAGGCTTGCTACATATACTCTCTTTGTAAAGGAGTAATTTGCTGCAACTGATGGATGAATTTCGCCAAATACGCCGAGACATACACCATTTTCAAGATAGATTTCTGCACATCTGCCTGGGTGGAAGGTTGGGTTATCAGTCTTTGCCTTAACCTTGTAATTTTTAATTCCGCATACGCCAAATAGTCCCTCAATTACACCCTTTAGGTCGTAGAAATCAACTCCGCCATACATGCCGAGAACAACCTCTTTTGGCTCCTTTGGAAGATTTTTTGGGTCTTCGTCAGGAATATAGATTGTTGCAACCTCGTAAAGCATAGCTTCTTCATTCTTTAGGTTGTGGTTCTTGTTTAAAACCTCAAGCATAGATGGGATTGATGTTGTACGCATTACGCTTGTGTCCTCGCCAAGCGGGTTAGAAATAACAACGGATTTACGTCTTTGATCTCCCTGTGGCAAATTAATTTTGTCATAATACTTAGGGCTGATAAATGAGAATGTATGAATCTCATAAAGTCCCATAGCGCAAAGTGAATCCTTAATCTTCAAGTCAAATGCTTGACGTGGGGTTCTTTCGCCTTGTGTCAAGGAAGCAACAACATTTGTTGTTTCTATTTCATTATAGCCGTAAATTCTTGCAATTTCCTCAGCTACGTCCTGCATACCCTCAACGTCATCACGATATGATGGAACGTAAACTGTATCGTTTTCAATCTTAAAGGTTAGTGAGGTTAAGATTCTTACCATTTCCTCTTTAGAGATATTTGTGCCGAGGAATGCATTAATCTTCTCTGCGTTTAGAGGAATCTCTCTTACCTTCTTTGGATTTGGGTAAACATCAATCATTCCGTCAACAACTTCGCCTGCGCCGAGAAGCTCAACAAGCTCGCAAGCGCGCTCAATAGCCGGAATAACTGTTTCCTCGTCAATTCCCTTTTCAAATCTTGCACTTGATTCAGTTCTCATACCGAGTGCACGAGATGTAACACGAACGCTTGGTCCATCAAAGTTAGCGCTTTCAAAAACAACAGTCTTTGTGTCATTGGTGATTTCACTGTTTGCACCACCCATAACGCCAGCCAAGGCAACTGCTTTTTGTTCGTCAGAGATAACGAGCATACCTGCTTTTAATGTATGGTCGATATCGTCAAGGGACTTAAATGATTCATTTTCGTTTGCTTCTCTAACAATGATATGTGAGCCATCAAGGCACTTATAGTCAAATGCGTGCATTGGTTGACCATACTCAAGCATTACATAGTTAGTAATATCAACTATATTGTTGATTGGACGTACGCCTGATGCGCGTAGTCTCATTCTTAGCCACAATGGGGATGGCTCAATTTTAATATTCTTTACAACTCTTGCAGCGTATCTTTTGCAAAGTGTTGACTTTATATCAACCTTAACGTAGTTTTCAACCTTGTCGCCATCGGTTGCTCCCTTAACTGAAGGAGTTGGAATTGAGAGTGGCTTTTCAAATGAAGCAGCAGTCTCACGCGCAAGGCCTATAACTGAAAGACAGTCAGGACGGTTTGGTGTAATTTCAAATTCAACAACATCGTCAGTAAGCATAAGAGCTTCTCTTATGTCCATGCCGAGAATGAAATTAACAGCCTCGTCAAGCTCATTCAAGATAAATATACCGTCTTCAATAGCAGTTGGCATATCGTGAGTAGTTAATCCAAGCTCAGCGATTGAGCAAAGCATACCGTTAGATTCAACTCCACGGAGCTTACCCGCCTTTATTACGATATCTCCCGGCAATTTTGCAGGTGCCTTAGCAACCGGAACAACTGCTCCCTCAAATACGTTCCCTGCACCTGTTACGATTTGGATTTCATTTTCCTCTCCAACGTCAAGCATACAAATTTGTAGGTGGTCGGAATTTTCGTGCTTTGAAATTTTTGTGATTTTACCAACAACTACATTTTCAATGTCGGAGGCTAAAACCTCAAAGCCCTCTACCTTAGAGCCTGTGTCGGTCATTCTATCACAATAATCTTTATTATTTACTTCTGTTACGTCAACGTAATCAGTTAACCATTTTCTAGATAAATTCATTTACTCTTCCCCCTTTCTTAGAACTGCTTCAAGAACTTAATATTGTTCTCGTAGAGTAAACGCATATCGTCAATGCCATATTGACACATTGTAATTCTTTCAATACCCATACCGAATGCAAAGCCACTATAAACCTCAGGGTCGATACCACAGGTGCGAAGTACGTTTGGATGCACCATACCAGCACCCAAAATTTCAATCCAGCCCTCGCCCTTACATAGACGACAGCCCTTGCCACCACAAACAAAGCAAGAAACGTCAACCTCTGCGCTTGGTTCTGTGAATGGGAAATGATGAGGACGGAAACGGATTTTTGTCTTTTCGCCGAACATTGTTTTTGCAAATGTTTCAAGCATTCCACGTAGGTTGCCCATTGTGATGCCCTTATCAACAACAAGTCCCTCTAATTGGTGGAAAAGTGGGGAGTGTGAGCCGTCAACCTCGTCAGAACGGTAAACTCTACCTGGAGAGATAATTCTGATTGGTGGTTGGGTTTTCTCCATTACTCTTGCTTGAACCGGAGATGTTTGTGAACGGAGCAAGATATTATCTGTAATATAGAATGTATCTTGTGTATCTCTTGCCGGGTGGTTCTCAGGAATGTTGAGCGCTTGGAAGTTGTAGTAATCATACTCAACCTCAGGTCCTTCTGCAATTGAGAAGCCCATACCGATAAAGATGTCTTCCATCTTTCTTTGAACCTGTGTTAGTGGGTGAAGCTTACCGAGCTTCTGCTCCTTGCCGTAAGCGGTTACGTCAATCTTTTCGCTAACTAGCGCTTTTTCAAGCTCTCTTGCTTTATTAGCCTCAGCCATTTCAGCAATTTTTGCTTCGATTTCTGCTCTTACTTCATTCGCGAGCTGACCCATAACAGGGCGCTCCTCAGGGGAAAGCTGTCCCATCATACGAAGAACGCTTGTTAGTTCTCCCTTTTTGCCTAGGTACTTAATTCTTACCTCTTCAACGTTGCAATTTTCGTCTTCAAGAAGCTTAAATGCTTCTTCTCTGATTTGATTTAATTTTGCTTTCATCATTTTTCTCCTCTCGGATTTTCTACATTAATTATATAATAGTGCTTAGGGCATAAAAAAAGCCCCTGCTTTTAAGCAAGGGACGAACAAAAGTCCGCGGTACCACCCAAATTCCGTAAAAACGGCACTTTAAGGAAGCTAACACTTCCACAGTCTATAACGGGACTACCCGAGCTTTCCTACTGTTTTTTCAGAAAACCTGCTCCGAAGGGAAACGCACTTTGCTTTTCGTCAAGCACCTTTCAGCCAAGGGCACTCTCTCTGTGGGCGAATAGTAACAAAGGCAAGCTTCATCACTGCATTTCTAGTCATTTTGTGACTTACAATCGGTATTTTAACATATATTCATCGCAAAAGCAAGATTTATTTACTATTTTTTCAATTATTTTTTTGTGCATCTTCATATACTTTTCACATTAATATAGTAGAATAATATCGTAAGCAAGAGTACCTTGTGCTCTTCTCCAGCAAATTAATTTGGTTTAAATTGGCAAAAGAGGATTTATGTCTAACTACATTTACAATAATTTTGATAATAATGATAATGATGACAATTTAAGAATAGTTTACCCAGCACCAGCAAAAAAGCGCACAGTTTCCCCTGCTATGGTGGCTTGTATTGTGCTTATTGTTGCTTCTGCCTTTATGTTCTTTTTCGGTTGTGTTTTAAACTTCTTATCAAGTGACGCTGGTGCATCATTAGGAAATCAGAAGGCCCCAGAGGTTACAAACAATATTTCATACGTTTCAACAGAGAACAGCTCCGGTGCTACATTACTTGCTAACTCTAGTTCAAGAGTTTCAATAATCGCACGCATTAAAGATAGCGTTGTTGAAATTAAAACATCAACTGGCTCAGGCAGTGGCGTTATTGTTGGTAAGTATGACAACTCAAACAGTGAAAAGGGCTATTATATAATTACAAATGCTCACGTTGTTGAGGGCTCAAGCACAAATATGTACACCCCTGCAACAATTACCTTAACTGACGGTACTGAATATAAGTCTACTCTTTGTGGCTTTGATTCAAAAAGCGATATAGCTGTTCTTAAAATAGTTGAAAACGAAAAAGAGCTTACCTGTGCTGTTTGGGCAAATAAAGAAAATGATCTTATGGTTGGCGAAGAGGTTATTGTTATTGGCAACCCACTAGGCGTGCTTGGTGGAACTGTTACTAATGGTTATTTGAGCGCACTTGACAGAGAAATTACTGTTGATGGTGTTAAAATGAACCTTTTACAAACCGACGCTGCCGTTAACCCAGGAAACTCCGGTGGAGGCCTCTTCAATATGAATGGCGAGCTTATCGGTATTGTTAATGCAAAAATCGCTGACGAGGACATTGAGGGCATCGGCTTTGCAATTCCTTATGATGACGCATTCAAGGTTTACAATGATTTAAAGGACTTTGGCTATGTTACTGGCAGAGCTACTATTGGAATTCAAATCAGAACCACACGCCAAGGCAATGTAGAGGTTGTTTCAGTTAGTGAGGGCTCTTCCCTTCGCGTTGGCGATATTATTACTCGCGTGAAAATTCCGGGTAGTGATACATTTACAAATGTTACTGCACAAACATTATCTTTGGCAGTTAGCGATATGGAAATTGGCGACACCTTTGAGCTAGAAATAATTAGAAACTACAAGAAGGTTATAGTATCTGTAACCACCTTTGAATACAAAGAATGAGATTTTGAATCTCCCTAAAATCGACTCAATCTACTCTCCTTCAAAATACCAAAGACGCACCATTCCTTTTTGGAGGTGCGTCTTTGGTTTTAGTGGACTTATATTATTATTGAAATTTTATATTTTGTATGCTAAAATAAAATAGAGGTGATAAAAATGTATAACATTTTAATTGTTGACGATGAGGAAATGATAAGAAAGCTAATCCGCAAATACGCTGAATTTGACGGTTTTTCAGTAACTGAGGCTGTTGATGGTATGGATGCGGTTAACAAGTTTTCTCATGGCGAATTTGATATTATAATTATGGACATTATGATGCCAGAGCTTGATGGCTTTACTGCTAGCCGCAAAATTCGTGAAACTAGTGATGTTCCTATCATTATGCTCTCTGCCCGTGGCGAGGAATATGATAAAATTAACGGCTTTGAAATTGGCATTGACGACTATGTTGTCAAGCCCTTCTCTCCTAAGGAGCTTATGCTCCGTGTTGAGGCTATTATGAAGCGCTCCAAGGCTAAGCCTCAAAAGACAGAAGAAAATAAAAACGAAATTATCTCCCTAGCAAATGGTGGCTTGGTTGCCGATTTAACCGCACGTATTGTTTATATCGACGGCGAAAGAATTGATATGTCACCAAAGGAATATGAACTATTTTTCTATATGTTAAAGAATAAAAATATAGCTCTTTCACGTGACAAGCTTCTCTCTGATGTTTGGGGCTATGATTTCTTTGGGGATGACAGAACCCTTGATACTCACATCAAGATTCTAAGAAAGAGCCTGGGTAAATATAGCAGCTTTATTGTTACTATTCGTGGTATGGGCTACCGCTTTGAGGAAAAATGAGCAAGAAAAATAAAAAAACAAAGCTCTCTATAAATTATCAAATTTTTATTTCAATGATGGCTTTAACCTTGGTGCTAATTTTGCTTGTTTGGATTTTCCAAATGGGATTTATAAAATTGATTTTCCAAACCGTTAAGGAAAACACCATCGAAAAGGCATCAAATGATGTTTCTGAAAGCTTTGATGTTAATAATATAGAAGAATACGTCTCAAAAAAATCAACTGAATACGATATACCTATTGCGGTTTTCAAATTTTTAAGTCAAGACAACATCTCCCTTGTTTGCGCCGACCCTGAGTCAGCTATTACTCAAAGCGTTGGAAACGAGGAGATTTTGTGCTCTTGGTTCAACTCTGCTTGTGAGGAAGACAACCATACTTATTCATCAACCTCTGCTAATGAATTAGTGCGTGTTACACTTGTTTATAATTCGCAAGACGGAGCCGATGTTTGGTATATGGTGGTTTTAAACACAAGCACAGCTCCACCTCTTAGCTTGGTTTTAGTTATTCGTAATACTCTTGCATTTCTTTCAGTTCTTGCTATTATTGTTTCTGTAATTATATCATATGCACTCTCCAGAAGTATTTCTTCTCCTATCGCTAGTATGAGCAAAAAGGCAAAAAGCCTAACTCTTTATGACTATGATGTTGAATTTGAGGAAAAAGGACCAAGCGAGGTTCGTGAGCTTGCAATTTCCCTCAACTCTGCAACTGCTGAATTAAAGAAGCTGAATGATACGCAAAAAGAACTTATAGCGAACATTTCGCACGATTTAAGAACCCCACTTACTATGATTTCTGGTTATAGCGAGGTTATGCGTGATTTTCCTGACGAAAGAACGTCAGAAAATATGCAAATTATCATTGACGAAACTGCTCGCCTTAATTCCTTGGTAAATGACTTACTTACTGTTTCTAAGCTACAATCCGGCACTCAAATTATGGATTTGAAGATTGTTTCTCTTACCCAAGTTGTAAAAGACACAGTTAAAAGATACGAAAAGCTACTCGAACACAAGGAGTATAAAATATTCTTTGAGCACGATGGTGAGGTTTTTGTAAGCGCTGATGAAACAAGGCTTTTGCAGGTTGTTTATAACCTTATAAACAATGCCATTAACTATACAGGCGAGGACAAAACTGTAATTGTTCGCCAAGAGGTTACGGGCGATGTTGCAAGAATCTCTGTTATCGACTCCGGCGAGGGAATTAGCGAGGAAAAGTTGCCACTTATTTGGGATAGATATTACAAGGTAGATAAAGTCCACAAGCGCGCTATTTTGGGCACGGGCTTGGGTCTATCCATTGTAAAGAATATCTTACTTCTCCACGGCTCGCGCTTTGGAGTTTCGAGTGAGGTTGGCAAAGGCTCTACCTTCTGGTTTGAGTTTAAGGTCGAGAAACAATAGGATGTTTGCTCTCAATCCCTCCACCACAAGTGGTCCCCCTCCCTTTGCACAAGGGCGGCTAAGCTCTACCTTCTGGTTTGAGTTTAAGATTGAGAAAAATCAAGATTAATTAAAGGCTCCCAGTGGGAGCCTTTTTATTATATAAATAAAAACACACCGAGTTGCCTCGGTGTGCTTTTTTGTTTAATCATTAACTTATGATTATGCTATAGTGATTGTAAATGGAACGTCCATAGCTGCTTCATTCCAATCTCCAACCATAATGTAATATGTTTCACCTGCGGTTACGGAAATGGTTTTTGAGCCAACGCCCTCGTTATGAGTATTGTTAGCAGTCATAGCATCTTCTGCTACACCAAGCCAAGCGTTTTCATATGTTGATGAAAGTGTAAGGCTTCCATCAGCCTCTGCTGTATATACATACCAAATAGGTGTAAATCCGCCAGGGAATTCACAAACATAATCACCAGCTGTTGTAAGAACAAATGGATCGCCCTCTGTTCCGCTACCAGTAATTGTATTGCCACCATCATTACCGCCTACAGTTGCTGTAAGATTGCCCATGCAACCAGCCATTGAATCTGCATATACATAATAAAGTGTATCTATATCAGGTGTTACTGTTGCACCAACTGCTGTTGTTGTATCTGTTGGGTCAGTATAGAATTGAGCACCCGCTGGAAGAGTAACTGTCACTCCTGCATTTACTTTTACAAATAAAGGCATGAATTTATTAGCAGAAATCATTGTTGAGCCTGCGCCTGCGATAACAAATGGATTTTCTTCTGAGCCGTCACCTGTGATAGCCTCTACTGAGCCTTGGTTGTCGTCGTCATCTTCATTTGAAGAGTCTTGATTTGTAAGAGTATAACCAGTTCCGTTGTATGTCATACCTGTTACTTCACCATCAGTAATAGTGAGTGAGAATTGCATTCCCATTGTTACTTGCACACCAAGTGAATCGAAATAGGTAGCTACACCATTTGCATATTGATATGTGTATGAAATTGGGTCTGTTGCACCAGCAGGTGTAAATGTGATTGTTGTACCTGTAATAACAACATCGAATGAGTTGTCCCAGTCATCTGCTGCTGTATATGTGCCCTCAAGACCTGTTGTTGTATCGCCAGCATTTCCACCCTCTGGGTCGGTTGCTGAGTATGTGAATGAAAGCTCATAATCCTTAGCATCCAATGAACCAAAGCGAAGTGCAAACGACGCACCCTCTGAAAGTTGAATTGTGAATGTTCCACCATCGTCCATTTGGAAGTCAACGTATGCTGAGCCGTAATTTTGATAATCCGCCTCGCTCATAACACCAAAGCCTGAAGGAACTGTAAATGTGTAATAGCCTGCATCGCCTGCTACGAATGTAAATGTGTACTCATAGCAATATGTATAAGCACCTGTCATTGTTACAGTAATTGGGCTTTCTGTAGCTCCGCCAACAACTGGTCCATCTGGATTTTCTGGCTCTTGTTCTTCTTGTACAAGCTTGTATTCATTGAACTCATAAATTGCTACAACCTTGTAGTTATTAACAAAAAGTTCAACCTCCAACTCATCGCCCTCAACATATGTGAGCTCAATTGCGCCATCGTTGTATGCATATGTATATGTTGCGGAATATTCAATAATTTCCCACTCCCAAGTTGCATAGCTGAACATTTCACCACTTACAGTAACAACTACTGTACCAGTCTCCGCACCTTCCTCGCTTGGAGTAAATGTAGCGCCTACAGTAAGACCTGAATACATATTATCGCCTGTGTGAGTGCCGTTAAGAACATCACTGATTGCCGGTGGCTCTTCAACGGTAACAGTAAGAACTGTTGAAACGCCGGCAGCAGCTGTTGATGTTAATGTAATTTCAAATTCGCCAGCCATTACAGGTGTGAATGTGTATGTGCCATCTTCATTGTCTGTAAGAGCAGCAGCTGCGCCTTGTGGAAGTGTTGCTGTGAATGCTGGGTTGCAGCCTGCAGCAACTGAAGCTGTAATCTTAAGAGCTTGACCTCTATAGATTGTGTATTCGCTTGTTATAACCTTTTCATCATCCTCGTCGTAAACAACGGAGTCGATTGAATCAGGTGTTAGGTAGTTAACCTTTGCTGTAAGTGTCAAGGTTGTTCCCTCAACATCTATAACTATTGTAAATGTATCTGCTTGCTTACCAACAAATTCAATAGCGAGTGGGTCTGCCCAAGTATTTACATTAATAGTACCTTGTGATGACCAGCTAGAAAGCTCTGCGCCATCGCTTGTTGTTGCTGTAGCATCAACTATGTTGAAGCCAATCTTGTCAGCAATTTCAGCATTGAAGTTGAGAACTAGCTCTTCCATTGCATCAAGCTCGATTTCATCGCCGTCCTCGTAAACATTTGTTCCGTCTGTGAGTGTGAAATCAGTTACGATATAATCTGATGCTGGGTATGGGTTAGGATTGCTTGTTGAATCCATTGGATCACCAAATGTTTGAGTGATTTCATAGGTTTCAGAGCCGTCAGTCTCTGCTTCTTCTGCTACTGCATATGTATCAGCTGCAGGATTCAAGGTTATGCTGCTTTCGTTGTATTGTTTAATTGATACATTAGCAGATGAAATACCGTTTACATCACTATCAACAGTAAATGATACTTCTATAACGAAATACATACCTTCCTCAACGTAGAGGTATGAGAATGAGTAAGCGCCCTCGTTTTCAGCACCAACAAAGCCATAGCTTGTTCCTAAAGATGTGCCGTTTACGCCAAGATTGTAAAGTCCCTTAATAAAGTCCTCGTGGTTAGATGCTTGAACGTTCCAGTAAACTGCATTGTAGTTTGCAATTGCACCAAGCTCTGAAGCATCGGTTTCTCTGTTTACATTGCCATATTCATCTACTGTCATAACGAAGAGAAGATCGCCGTTTTCACCGTAATATGAATAGTATTTAACGTTACCATAAATATCGCTAACAACCAAGTAGTTGTCGTAAACCTTGTAATAGCTATATTTTTCCGCTGACCAAGCTGTTTCCATGATTACAACATTGCTTGTTTCGTCAACTTTTATAGTATAGGTGTATATACCCTTTGTATAATAGTATGCTCCATCTTCTCCGTCAACAGGAACAAGAGCATTTTCGCCATTGCCATAAACATCATCAATTAAGGTTGGAACTCCATCTGTAAGAGTGATGTAGATATATTGCATTTCTCCCCAATCATTGTAAAGAGAAAGTCTGCCATCCTCTAAAACCTCATATGTGTAGTTATCCTCATATGATAAGATTGCTCCCTTGTCCTTTATTGATTCTGTGGAGTTTGTATTGAGTGAAGCCTCGCTGTCGAGGTTATCGATTGTTTCTTTAATTTCGGACTTAAATCCACAAACTGAACATTCGTCAGCATCGTGCGCTGCAAGATCCTTGTTAACGTAGCATCCACAAGTTGCGTCGTACCAGTGATAAAGCTCATTCTTTGACAATTCAGTTGCAAATGTGTGTGTACAAATTACATACTCACAATCATCACAAACGCCATCCTTGTTTAGGTCAACGTCAACGTGTGCTACTTTGTCATATACCTCTTCGCACTCGTCGCAAACATACCAGTGGTCATTTTCGTCGTTTTCCAAAGCTCCATCTGTTGTGTAGTGCTCGCCCTTGTCTTTAACAACGTCGCATCCACAGATAGCTGCGTACCAGTGATGTGTAGCATTGCTTGTTATCTCGTTAGAATAATTGTGTAGACAGCTTACTGCGCCACAGTTATCGCAAACGCCGTTTTTGCCGCCGTTTTCGCCACCCTCTACATCAACGTGCTCACAAACAACAAATGCACAAACGTCACACTTACCATCTTGCTTTCCATCAAGCTCGTTGCCTTCTAGGTCAACGTGGCTTGCCTCAAGCTTTTTAACGTCGCATCCACAGTCAGCTGCGTACCAGTGTCCTGTTGCATCGCTTGACCATACTTCTGCCCATGTGTGCTCTTCATAAGCCTTCTTCATATCTTCACAGCCACAGGTTGAAGGATACCAGTGATGTGTAGCATCCCATACCTTTGTGTCTGAATAAGTATGCTCATGAACCTCTTTTGAGCATTTATCACAGAAAAAGTCACCGTCTGCATCTTCGTGCTCTTCAAGTGAGAGTCTTAAATCACATCCACATGTTGGTACATACCAGTGGTGTGAACCATTCTTTTCATATTTCTCTTCATAGGTGTGCTTGTGCATCTCACGTGAACAGATGTCGCATATACCATCCTTGCCACCCTTTTCTCCGCCTGTTGCATCGATGTGAGCTGCCGTATCCTTGTTTGGAGCATCACATCCGCATGTAACTGCGTGCCAGTGATTAGATGCATCGTCAGACCATTCGTTAGCCCAAATATGAGCTTCCTTGCCCTTTATTGTGTCACATCCACATGTAGCCTTGTACCAGTGGTGTGTGTCATTGCCAACCTTTTCGGATGCAAATGTGTGTTTTTCGCAAATAACGTAACCACAATCGCCACATTTTGTATCAACATCGCCTACAACAGCAACGTGAGCTGCTACGCTTTCGTTTTCAACGTCGCATCCACATTTTAGCTCTTTCCAGTGGTTTGTTTCGTCCTTTGACCATACTGTGTCATATTCATGCTCGCACATTACAAAGCCACAGTCATCGCAAAGACCGTTTTTACCACCATTTACACCACCTACTAGGTCGGTGTGTGTGCACATTACGTATTGACACTTGTCGCAAATACCGTCAAGTACTTCGTCAATGTGCTTTTCTGTGCCCTTGCCTGCTACTTGGCATCCGCAGTTAGCTGCGAACCAGTGATTTGTAGCATCGCTTGAATAAGTGTCAGCATATGTGTGAGCGCACATTACATAAGCGCATGTATCACATTTACCGTCCTTATTAGCATCAGCGTGAGCGCCGAATGAACCCTTAACATTACAACCACAGGTTGGGTTATTCCAGTGATTTGTTTCGTCGCTTTGCCATTCCTCGGCATATGTATGAGTACATGTTACAAAAGCACATGTGTCACACTTGCCGTCCTTGTTAGCATCGACGTGCGCGCCATAGTTTGAAACCTCTCCCTCGCATCCACAGGTAGCTGCGTACCAGTGTCCTGCATTATTGGAGCTCCAAGCTTGCGCATATGTATGTGTATGATCTTTGTCGCCGTCTCCACCGCATGATGCGAGTGTAAAGATCATTGCAAAGAGAGCTATAACACATACAATAAGTGCTAGTTTCCTTTTCATTTGAAAGGACCTCCTTAAAAATAATTTATATATTTCAAAAATCTAATTGAAACCAAAATGAATAAAAGAAATTTGAAGTATATTTTAGGTAAATTATATTATAACATAAAATAATACATTTTTGTATATTATTTTCTAATATTTTTGCAAATTATTTTACTAGCTCGTAATAATAACACGCAAAAAGCCATTGTGCTTCGTCCGAGGAGTCGATATTAAGTTTAGGATGTGTTTCAACCCAGCCATCTCCATCGGCAAAGTATCTTTGTGCTACGCTTAGTCTATATAAGAAGGTTTTTAACTCCTCCGTTACTGCAACTCCACCATCGTTATTTACGTAGTGAGACAAGCCAGCAAAGTATATCGGGCTTCCATCATCTCTATAGCCTACAATCAAATCGTTGTCAACCTGACGACAGTCAGGTAGGCAGTTTGTACATCCCTCGGGACAAGCATAGTTATAAATTTGGTCTGTTGGATGACACGGGCAATCACGGAAGCAATAATAGCTTGATGTATAGCCACCCATTGGCGGGTCATAAATTCTTTCCGCCAACGCATCATAGCCCTCTATAAAGTGCTTATAGTTGATTTTCAAATCCTCGCTAACCTTAATTGATAATGGCTTACTCTCTATTTCAAAAAAAGTAAAGGGTCTATCAAGGAAGCGACAAGGCACGCTTATGTTTGCATACAGAATAGGTCCATAGCCCTCGGGATAGCCAGCCTCGTATCCATTTGGATAATTATCTCGGCTATATTTTTCCATATCATAAACGTGGTAATAACCGTCTCCGCCGGATTCCTTTGTCCATAGCTGGAAGTTCTCTTCCTTAAAGTAATATGTATTTCTGCCAGGCATTTCTTTTTCAGGATATTTAATTTCATATTCACTACCATAGTAGCGCATTCCATCTAAATAGGCATCAGGATCCTCTGGTGCGTACATTGTGTATTCTGACTTCTTTGGTGGCTCAAAGCCGTCATTAAGAGTTATCGCAAAAACAACATCAACAGGATAGTTGTCTGCGTTTTTGGAATCAACGTGAATGCCAAAGGTTAGCACGTTGCCTATCATATCCTTACTAACGGTTATACCATTCAAGAAATTTTTAGTATAAAGCCCCTCAGCTCCACCACCGTCAACTGTTCCATCGTGGCGCTTATATACAATTGAGCCTGTATAAGCCTCGCAATATGGATTATATTGCTCGGCTGTTGTGTCCATCCAGCTCTCGATTTTATAATCGCCCTCGTCTCTTGGTGTGAAGTCGAAATAAATGGTTTGAGATTTACTATTTAAGGTAACACTGTATACCGCAATTCTATTAAGCTTTCTTCCTTGGTTTGGGTAGGCTTCAGGGTTTCTTTGGTCTGTGCCTACTTTCTTAGTAACAACCAAGTCATAAATGTCAATTATAATGTGCTTATTATCGTTTGTTGCCTCGTGTACATTTGGATTATATGCCATTCCCTCGGGAACGTGAGAAAGAGTAACACGATAGTCGCCATCCAGCTTAGATGTACCTGCAAAGCCCTTTTTGTTTATTTGACAGGTCTCTAAGGTGTTAGCGTTTTTCCAATAAACAAGGATTTCCTCGTCTGGAATATACTTTTCTCCATTATATCTTAAAGCAACAGTAAAATCATCCTCGGTGTAGCCACTATTTTCAATATCAAAATCTGCGCCTATGTCCGAATCTGTCTCTGTTTCTGTTGAGGTATCTGTGCCGATTATACCAGGCTCTGTGTCTGTATTTGAGTCACTATCAGAGTCGATTGCCGGCTTGAAGGTGCCACAAGCACAGAGGGAAAGAATGAATGTTAGCGCTAAAATCAGTGCTATAAGCTTATTAGCTATTCTCATATTTTCTCCCCCTTTGTCTTGGCTTTTTTGTTGAATTTAAGCACTCTTATCGCGATATCTATTAGGAATAGAACCATCGCAATTATTAAGAATGGTATTGTGAAGCGATATTCGTATGTAGCTAGCTCATCTTCATCATTTGTAATCTTGAGTCCTGAGCCCTCAACAACCTCCCCGTCAACAAACGCGTGAAGACTGGATGCCGAGAATGTTTCATATGCATTATATTCAGGCGAATATGATACGTCAAAGAAAGCATTTGTGGTTATTGAATTTGAATATGCGCCGTCTTTGCTTTGGTTGTAATTGTATATTATCTCTATATCGTATCTACCAACCTCCTTGGTTTGTACGTCGAAATAATATTTTTGAGTATCGAAATACATTTGTGAATATGGGCTTGCGGTTTCGCCCTCTTGACTTGCTGGGGTAATTGTCAAAATCTTGCCATCAAAGGAGGTGATTTTTACTAAAACCTGCGCATCTGTGCGTAAAGCGGCGGGAGTTATTAAAAGCCTTGAATTTAATCCATCATAATCTATTTCAATTTCAAATGGATTCACTATCTTCTCTTCGGGTCTGTTTTGAATTAACATATTGCCAAAGAGTAGGTCTTTAAACTCGTCACTCCAGCCATCAAGCCAGCTGTTGCCTAGGCTACTTGTGAAGGTTGCTACTCTTCCATTACCATAGTCACGATATGAATACAAAGGAACCTCTACAACAACATCCTCGTCCTTTACGTAATCAGCTGTTAAAACAACTGTCGCATCGAGCTTGTTGCCCGTTTGTACAAAGCCGAAAATGTTTTCAATAAAGGTGATGTCGTTTTCATATGAGTCGTCATCGCCAACCAAAAGCATATCCTTGATTTGCTTTATGTTTACGCTTGTTTCAGCCTCAACTATTGCTTCGGTCATATCATCAGCAATGTCGGCAAAAATAAGCTCGTCAATTTTTGAAAGGTCGGAAACCGGATAGTAGTTGCCGCCTGACTTTTTAGCAATGTTTGAAAGAAGCTTTGTCGCCTTTTCGTCATTTGTGTTGAGCATATTTATTGTAGATGCAACTATCTCCTCTGCTCCCATTTGGGTAGCCACAAGCTCTCCATCGATATCGTAATCATTAGTCTTACCGTCGGAAATAAGCATAACCTGCTTTTCGCCAGCCTCAAACAGCTTAGAAATATCGTAAGCACTCTTTAAGGCTGTACCAAGGAATGTACCTTGTGATGGCTTAAGACCATCGATTGTATCGATTATTTCTTGTCTCTTTGTGCCAAGCTGAACAGGTGGCTGACGTGTTTCAACATCGCCAGAGAATGTAACAAGTGCAACTGTATCGGTATCGCTTAGCAAGGAAAGAAGAGACTTTGCCGCCTCCTTCATTGTAGGAAGCTTTGAGGCTTGATTCATACTGTGAGAGGTGTCGAGCACTAAAACATATAGCTTTGCGTCGGCATTTGCATTTCCATAGTTAATAGGAAGCATCTCTCCCAGTGCACCAAGTGTGCCGTCATCCTTGTTTTGAATTTCCAAATTGCCCATTGTTGTTAAGGTTTTGCCAAATTGAGAAACAACAATTTCAACAGCATTTAAAAATGATGTGATATTTGTAACGCTTCTTATATCAATATTGGAAATGATAAACTCGTCGTACTGACAAAGCTCCTCTACTGTGTAAGGAATTTCGTCCTGTACCTTTTTATTTATTAGGAATGCGTCAACAGTTGCCTTGCCCTCATAGAGCTTGTTTACTGCATCAACATCCTCCTGCAAGCCTGTCAAAAGCATCACCTTGAGCTCATCCTTTACCTCTTGAGCAAAGGTATAAACGTTGTTTTGCTCCCAAATATCATTTGTGCTTTCAATTTCTAGCTTGTAGTCATAAATTCCAACCTTTTGAGTGCTGAGTGGCAGCTCAACCATATTATAGCCGTGATAGAGGTCCTGCATAATATATGGCATTTCAACATATGTGTTGCTATCAGGCTCTTTAACTGAAAGGGTTATTTTTGCTGCCCCGTCATAGTTTGCTTGTATCAACGCCTTTGCTGTAACCTTGCTATCAAGATATACAGTCTCTGCTCTTTCAAGGTCGGAAATTTGAGTTTCCTTTTCTGTTTCCTTTAGATTGTTGTCAAGGAAGATTGCATCAAGTGTAATCTTGCTTTGCTTTAGTGACTCAACCTCGGAGACAAGCTTGCCTCTTGCATTTGCATCGGTGTCCTTACCATCCGAAATAAGAATCATTTTCTTTATAGAATCATCGGGAAACAAATTTTTTGTATATCTAATTGCATTTACTATATCGGTGCTTGAATTAACAACAGTTGATTCTCTTACACTTTTGGCTTCCTCGCCTGGGCGATAAAGAATCTCTGCATTTTCGCCAAAGCAAACAACACCTAGCTTTGTGTTCTTTGGTAGCTCTTTTTCAAGCTCGTCAATATATTCGTCTATTAGGTCAAGATTTCTCTCGCCCGAATACGAAACATCCGCTACCACGTATACGGTTGTTTCTGTTAATATTGTCGTTATCATAGTCCCTGCTGCGGCAAGGGTAACCAGAACAACAATAGTGATGTGAATTACTAATGATGCAACAGTTGATTTGCTCCTGTTTTCCTTTCTAATCGCTATAACAAACGGGATTAAAACAAGAAGCAAAAGCGGTATTGCTAGTAATAATAGGTACGGATTATCGAAGCTGACGTTTTTCATACATATACACCATCCAATCCGCCGCGAAAATTACCGCTATGAGAATAAATATAATTATCATAGGGTCATATTCTCCATCTATACGGTCATTGCTAGGTGTACCGTATATGCTGAAGTTTTGCTCTATCCTGTTAGGGGAGCGCTCCTCCAAGTTAAGCTCGGAGAAAATCTTATATTCACTCTCTGTGTCGCCTACATTTACATTAACTATGTAAGTGCCGACCTCGTCAAGTGAGAACTCATTAATTGTTTGCTCAGTGTTTAAATATTTTACATTGCCAAGAGGTGATGTAACCTTTATGCTTTCGCTATTTGCAACTGTGTTTATTGTAACATCATCGCCAACAACATAGCTTGTTTTATCAAGCACGCTCGGGAATGAGTAGCCAAGGAGGTTTCCTAAAAGGTTAACAAAATCTCCCGTCATTGCAATATTTGAGTCGTGTATATCAAATGCGAAAACAACGGAGCGATTTCCGTGTGAGTTTTCACCCGCCATAACAAGCGGTGTGCCATTTAGTGAAAACAGTGTTGTGTAATTTGTGTAGGTGCTATATCTTAGATATTTAATCAAATAAATATCTTTGGTTTCCATTCCCTCAAGAAGCTTTCTTGCCAGAGTTGCTGTGCTAGTAGTTTTTTCTATTTGCAAAGGCTCCTTTAGCTCTATGCTTGAGCGATAGCTAAATCCAGAATTTGGAACACTGGTGCTTGTATTGAGCATCCAAACAGCACCATTATCAGGGGTTGAAGCAGGAGAATAGGAGTCGAAAATATATAAGCCGTATGATTTATCCTTATATGTAGCCTCGTATTCACTAGGTGTAACGCTTGTCACACTATAATCTCCAAGTGCATCTATTGCGACCTCAAGAAAAAGAGGTGCTTCACTAACTAATATAATTGAGTTTTGGTCGTTGCTTTCTTGGTTATATACAACAATCTCGTTGTCCTCTATCAATGCATCTGCATTTCTTATAACGGCTCTTACGCTTGAATATGTGCCTACCTCACAAGGAATTGGCGGAACTGAAAATGGCGTGTCCATGCCTGCCGGCATTCCACTTTGTGGTGGGGACATAACTGTCGCACTTGCTGAAGGTCTAGGAGAATCATCAACATATATATCAATAGTAACTGTGTTTTGCTTTTTGTAGGAATTGATAATTCCGTTGATTTTGAGCTGCTTGTCCTCGCAAACAACATCTAAATCTGTAATGCCAACATTGTTTTCGTTGCCGGCAACATTAATTATTTGAACATTTTGCTTCATTGCAAAGACCTTATCTGTAACAAGATATACCTTTGTAGATGGTCTTTGATTGAAAAGCTCTTGCGCGACACTTGCGCCCTTTAAGTGATCTGAGCCTGAATATGCGGGCTCAAGCTCGTTAAGCAGCTTTATAGCTATGTCCTTATCATTTAAGCGCTCATAAACAGTTGTCGCCTCATCAGCCATACAAATAAGAGTGTATTCACTGCCCTTAGTTGAGTCGGAAATCATTTGTTCGATTTTGTCCTTGCCACGTTCAAATCTTGACTCCTCTTCCTCAGCCATATTCATACTGCCGGAGGCATCAAGAACAAAGCAGTATTCCTCTGCCTCGCCTTTTAAAGTAATAAGTGGGTGGATTAACGCAAAAACGATTAAAACAATCATTAAGATTTGCAAAATCAAGGAGATTATGCCAGTAAGTCCACTGAGTGGATTTCTTCTTTTTAAGAACTTCTCACTTAGCTCCCAAATGTATGTCGAATTTACTGTCTGCTCTGTGTATTGTCTTTTTAAAATGTAAATTATAATAACGACAGGAACACCTAAAAGAGCGAGAAGACAAAGAGGGTACATTAAGCTCATTTAAGCACCTCCATATCCACTAGCTTGACAAAGAATACCTCGTAAATGCTAGCGCTAGCCGGGGCTAAAAGGTATTGAGCGCCTCTTGCCTCGCAGTATCCCTTGATTCTTTCAATTACGAACTTCAAAGCCTCTTTATAAGCCTTGACAATATCATGGTCTATTTTTTTACGGTATGTTTTTGCTGCATTTTCCGAGTCGAAAAGATGCATCTTTCCTCTCATTTGAGGATTTAATTCCTCTTGAGATAAAATTTGAACGCAAATAACATCCTTTTTCTTTGATACGAGGTGGTCAATCGCACTCTCGTAATTTTCATCAGTTAAAAAGTCGGAAATTATAACGGAAAAGCCGTCGCCCCTGCCGACATTTGTAGGGATTATCGCCTCGCTAATATGGCTGTCCCCAACAAATTCTATGTCATTGAGCTTATTTATAGAGGTAATATAGGACTCCTTGCCTACCATACCCGATATAACCTCTTCGATTTCCTTGCCGTGAATTGCATATATTGAAACCTTTTCCATCTCACAAACGGAAAGATATGCCAAGCACGCAGCAATTTTTAATGCTTGAGATGCTTTTTCATCACTGCCGTGGCACATTGAACGGCTGGCATCAATATATATTCTGGTATGCATCTGTCTCTCGTCATAATATAGCTTTTGGTAAAGCTTATCAAATCTTGCATATGCATTCCAGTCAATTCTGTTTATATCATCTCCTGGGAGATAGTCTCTATAATCTGCAAATTCACACGATGAACCGAAGCTTTTTGATTGACGATTTCCGCCAAACATACCGGCTACATTGTTTTTGAGAATGCTTTGAAGCGATTCTATCTCGCTCAAAAGCTCCTCATTTATCGTGAATTTACTCATTTTTTAGTTTCCTTTATTATCATTGAGATTACATCATCTACTCCAAGCTTGTCGTTTACAGCTGTGAAGTTAATCTTAATTCTGTGGCGAAGTACAGGGTATGCAAGCTCATTAATATCGTCATAAGAAACATTATATCTGCCTTCCATAAGAGCCTTAGCCTTAGCGCATGTAATGAGCGCTTGTCCAGCACGGGGAGAAGCACCATATTTTACATACTTCTTTGTGCTAGCGCAAGACTTATCAAGCTCTGGGTGAGTGCCAGAAACGAGTCTGATTGCATACATAAGAACGTCTTCAGAAACGATAACTCCCGAAGCGAGTCTTCTCATTTCCAAAATTTCATCGCCATCAATTACGGCAGTTGCTGTTTCGTCAAGTGTAATTTGAGTCATCTTAACGATATCAGCTAGCTCCTCATCTGATGGGAAATTAACAATTAGCTTGAACACGAAACGGTCCATTTGCGCCTCTGGAAGTGGGTATGTACCGTCCTGCTCTATTGGGTTTTCTGTTGCCAAAACAAAGAATGGTTCAGCAATTTTATGTACGTCGTTACCAACTGTAACCTTGTGCTCCTGCATTACCTCAAGCATAGCTGATTGTGTTTTCGGAGTTGCACGGTTGATTTCATCTGCTAAAACAAGGTTTGCAAAGATTGGTCCCTTTCTAAAGGATGTATTGAGTCTGCCGTTTTCATCCTTTTCAACTATGTTTGTACCTGTAACGTCTGATGGCATAAGGTCAGGTGTAAATTGAATACGTGAGAATGGGAGAGAAAGAACTCTACCAAGTGAACGAACCAAACGTGTCTTACCAACGCCAGGAACACCCTCCAAAAGAACGTTACCACCTGCTACTATTGCAATAATAACGTTATCAATAATTTCCTTTTGGCCAACGACGTCCTTTTTTAATTCGTCCTTGATTTTTGCAACCTTTTCGCTAAATAGCTTTACCTTTTCAAGCTCCTCAGCTGTTGCTACTCTATTTTTCATTTCATTTTTGCTCATTTTTTAACCCTCATCTTTCTCTTCTAGTCCCACAAAAAGCGTCTCAAAGTATTTTTGGATTGCTGCCTTTTGTTCAGGTGTATAGTCAGTGCTTTGCATTAGCATATAATAAGTATTGATTACGTCGCCGTATGTAACATGGCTCAACTTGTCCTTGTCATAAACAGCATCGTCGCCGGCAAAGGTAAGACCGCCTCCACCACCGCCGTCTGCGCCCTCTGGTGGGGTCTTTTCTTCCTCATCTTCCTCTTTTTCTTCCTTAGAGTTGTCCTCTATATCTTTTTTAGGAATGCCAAACATTGAACGGATTTTGTTTGCTGCGCCATAGCCAACTGAATAGTTTTGATTTTGTAAATCCAGCTCTCTAAATATATCCTCGCCTAAGATTGAGAACAGAGCCTCTATCCTCTTTTGTGCCCATCTATACGACAAGCTTTCCATCTCACTTGCTATTTCTTTAGTACCATAAAGTCCCTCGCCCTTTGCTTCTTTATTTGATGGGTCGTTTTCGGTTGTAAACTTATATAATAATTCATATAATGGGTCGGTTGATGGAACATCTGCTGACTCAAGTGCTAAAAGCATATGAGTAGAAGCATCATTTAGCGCCTTGATTGTGTCCTTTTTCATTTGCTCAAGGTCGGGAACCTCGGCTCCCTCGTCCTTATGTACAAACAATGACTGTACTTCCATTCGCTTTATCAGATGCTTTTCCCAGCTGAATTTTGAAAGCAGTCGGGCAAACTCTCTCGTATATACGCTGTCATGCTTTTTGAGCGCCGTATAAAGCTCGTGTTGTGAGCCTGTTTCCATAGTAATTGTATCTATTTTATCTGCTGTCAGCTTAGCCGTATTAACAGCATCCTTTTTAAGCATTCTTACGTTTTTAAGAAGCTTTAAAAGATTGTCAATTTCAGTAACGATTTCAGATTTTGCATCCTCAACCATGCTTGAATTTTGAACGCTTGCTTTAAGCTCATTAAGCTTAGCCTCATTTTCCTCGCTGAGAACAAAATAATCAGATTCTGTATTGGTAACAGGTGGCCTTGTCAAATTATCCACATGCTCTTTTGGAATTATTATTCCGGTCAAAAGAAGCGCACAGCTTATTATAAACACGCTCGCGTAAATCCAAATGAATTTATGCGCCTTTAATTCACTTGCTCCGATTTTCTCAATTTCTTTCCTTAAATCGTTTCTCAAAAGAACGCCCATTTCAGAGTCGTTTCTCAAGGTTTCGATTGTAGATTGAGATTTTTCCTTTAATGAAAACCTTTGGTCAAGCTGCTTTGCGGTTTTTTCAAGATTGAACCTGCACATAATAAACACAGGTGTCCAAGCAACAAAAAACGAGCATATTGCTATTGCTATCGTAATCCAATAATTGATATTTATAATTTCCAGCTTGGAAAGAATAACCAAGAGTCCACTAACTATAAACGCCAATGAAAGCCCTGCAAAAATCGCTTTTATATGTCTTGCTTTATTAGCTTCCCTTTCAAATTTTCCAAATCCGAGATATTTTTTCTTTGTTTCTTCAGAATCGTCCTTAGGCAAAAGTATTTGAGGTGGATTATAGGTGCTAGTTCGAGCCTTTGGCTTTTTGTATTCGCCATTTTCTATGAGCTCAACAGTTTTTTCCTTTACCTTTTGTATAATCGCTTCCTTGTCAGGAGCTTTTGTGGCATTTTCCACCTTATTTTCTTCGCTTACGGAATGATTTATAGGATTTTTTACTTCTTTATCCATAATCACCCTCCTAAACGCATATTATTATAAGTATATATATTTTAGCAAATACGACATAAATTGTCAATACTAAAATAAATTATAATATAATAGCTTATATAAAAGGCAGACCATATCAAGTGGTCTGCCCTTCATTTTTTATTCTTTATCGAGATAGATTTTTATTACATTTGCATTTCCGTTGAGGTTTCTAAACTCAGGGGTTGCTACAAAAATTACATCCTTGCCTTCCACCTTATAGCTATGGGCATTCCAAGGCTCTGCCATATTTATATAGCTACCATCTGCCAATAGCACTGCTCCCTTAACCTTATATGGACAATCATAAATTGCAATATTTTCCGAGCAGGTATCTTGAACATAGAGGTAAAGTGCATCGTCACTCTTTGTAATTCTGCCCCAGTCATGCTTTGGAATATCTGCAATTCCGCAGCCGTAAACTGCCTCGGAGTTTAGGCGCATCCATTCGCCCACCTCGGTTAGAATTTCAATGCTCTTATCCGGAATATTGCCCTTTGCATCAGGACCTACATTTAATAATAGATTTCCGCCCTTACTTACGCATTCCATAAGCATATTGATAACATTTTTAGCACTCTTATAGTTTGTGTCCTTGGCACAATAGCCCCAATGCCCGTTCAGAGTGATACAGGTTTCCCAAGGAACAGGATTGCCAAACACATCGCGCACACCCCACGCAGGAATCATCTGCTCAGGGGATGCAAAATCGCCTGAATAAATTTCCGGCTCAGCAGAGGTTGGATCTCCTCCCATACGGTTGTCAATAATAATGTGAGGTTGAAGCTCTCTTGCCATTTTAACCATTTCAGTGGCATGCCACTTTTCAGCAGTCATATCTCCATATGAAAAATCGAACCACATTACATCAATTCTTCCATAATTAGTAAGAAGCTCTCTTACTTGGTTATGCATATATTCAACATATCTTTCAAAGTGCTCACCATTTTGGTGCTTATATGCTTCGTTTCCTCTCATTGGATGGTGCAAGTCATCATACGCAGGATAATCTGGATGATGCCAGTCAAGGAGTGAATAGTAGAAGCCTACCTTTATCCCCTCTGCGCGAAAGGCATCGACATATTCTCTTACAAGGTCACGTCCAGCCGGAGTGTTTGTCGCCTTATAGTCAGTATATTGGCTATCAAATAAGCAGAAGCCATCGTGGTGCTTTGTTGTCAAAACAGCGTATCTCATACCTGCTTTTTTTGCAAGCTTAGCCCACTTTTTAGGGTCATAGTTTACTGGGTCAAAGGTATCAAAATACTTTTGATATTCCTCTATTGTGATTCTCTTGTGTGAGCGAATCCACTCATGCTCCGCAGGGATAGAGTAAAGACCCCAGTGTATAAACATACCGAAGCGGTCATAACAATAATCCTTTGTTCTAATTGCTCTTTCGCTTTGAATACTCATTTAAAAACTCCTTTGGCTATAGAATAAAATTAGCCTGTCATAATTTTACCATTTACAATAGTAAATGTCAATATCGATTGACACTAGAAGTTTGTTGTGTTATACTTAATTTGTATTAATTGAAAGAGAGTCGCCTTATGAAAAAAACATTAGTAAACAAATATCCTGCAACCAGATGGAATGATGCTACCCCTCTTGGAAATGGTGTGTTAGGTGCTTCAGTTTATGGTTGCGTATATGACGAAAGAATTTTAATCAACCACGAATCGCTTTTTAATTGGTGCGAGGACAAGGAAATTCCTGATGTATCAAAATCGCTTTACGAAGTGCGTAAACTTATGGACGATGGAAAATATAAGGAAGCAGAAGACTACTACACAAAAAAACTGGAGGATGCCAAATATTGTCCTTCAAGTGGAAAATACTACCCTGCCTTAGATTTGCATATTTTGTTTGAAAACAAGGATGCCTTTACCGATTATTCGCGCACTCTAGATATGGAAAACGGCATTTGCACAGTTAAATACAAGGATGCTGGAACAAATTGCACTCGTGAGGTATTTGCATCTCAAACTGATGGCGCAGTAATTGTAAAAATCAGCAGTGATTCTCCACAAGGCTTGAGACTCGCCCTTGAAAAGCACGATTTAGCAGATTTGCCCGATTCAGGTGGCAATTCCGATCAAAAAACAGAGCCACTTGATGATGGAATATACAGCGAATTTACGACACAGGGTGGGCTAAACTACTGTAGCATTGTAAAAATTTTAAAAACAGACGGCAAAATTTCTCACGGAACGCACAAAAAAAGAAAAATTGATATGTCAGGTGATGCAAGCTTTGATGGTTTCTTGGAAATTTCGGGTGCTTATGAGGTTTTACTTGCAATCAATGTGGCAGACACTATTGAGCATAAAGAGGAGCTATTTAATCAAATCAGCGCGCTATCAAACGACTACGACACGCTGTTTAATCGACACAGGGTGGCATTTTCCAAGCTGTTTAACAAAACAAAGCTTTCTCTTGGTTCTGATAAGGATGCATCCCTTGAAGAAATGCAATTAGATAGCTACAACGGAGTTGTTAGCCCTTTACTTGCCGAAAAGATGGCAGATTTCGGTAGATATTTACTTATTTCCTCATCTATCAACTGTGATTACCCAGCAAACCTACAAGGAATTTGGAACGGAGACTACTCTCCTGCATGGGCTTGTACATATTTTAACAACGAAAACATACAAATGGCATACTGGCAAGCATGTAAAGGGGGACTTTGCGAGGCTTTGCTTCCATTGTTCAATCTATATGACAAATTTAAAGAGGATTACCGCGAAAACGCACGAAAGCTTTATGGATGCCGTGGTCTGCTTTTGCCACTATTTATGGACAACGGATGTGGAAAAAAGAAAAATCTACAGCCTCACGTTTTATATTGGACCGGCTCATCTGCTTGGATTAGTGCAATATATTATGAATACTATCTTTACACAAGGGATGAACGCTTCTTAAAGGAACGCGCTTACCCGTTTATGAAGGAGTGCGCACTTTTCTATGAAGACTTTTATGTATATGATGAAAACGGCAAGTTAAAATCATATCCATCTGACTCTCCTGAAAATCGCCCCAATGGACTTTACGAGGGTGGTGGAGAAATCAGCGTTTGTATCAACCCGACAATGGACTTTGCTCTACTCAAAGAGCTTCTTACAAGTCTAATCGATTCTGCTACTTTACTTGGCATAGATGTCGACAAGGTGGCAGACTGGAAAAAGATGCTTTTAGCAATCCCAGAATATGAAATTAACGATGACGGGGCAATAAAAGAGTGGTTGCACAAGGACTTTTTAGATAACTATCATCACAGACACCAATCTCACATTTACCCGCTCTTCCCTGCTTACGAAATTGACAAAAACAGTGGCAAGTTGTTTGAAGCTATGAAGATTGCAGTTGAAAAGCGACTAATAATTGGTCTTAAAGAGCAAACCGGTTGGTCACTTGCTCATATGGCTAATATTTATGCAAGACTGAAGGATGGAGCAGGAGCTAAAAAATGTCTTGACCTGCTTCTCCGCTTCTGCACCGGACCTAATCTATTCACTTATCATAACGACTGGCGCAACATGGGTGTAACTCTTAAATATATGCACGCAGGAAAAGCTCCTTTTCAAATTGATGCAAATATGGGATTTACTGCCGCGGTTTATGAAATGCTTCTCTACTCATCTCCTTCTGGCATCATTGAAATTTTGCCCGCTTTACCAAGCGAGTGGCAAAAGGGAGAAATTAGTGGCTTACGCACACAAAACGGCATAGATGTGTCGATAAAATGGGATAAAGACATAGCAATTGCAGAAATTTCAGCTGCTCGTAATGCCAAAATCAAAATCGCATCTATCGCATACCCAAATCTTCAAAATTACCTTCTTGACAAAAACGGTTATGCGTTAATTTCATTAAAGGCGGGCGAAAAGCTTAACCTTCAATTTTCAAAATAAAAATCAAAAAGCGAACACTTTTGTGTTCGCTTTTTCTTTTTTTAGCCAACATCCCTGATAAAAAGTGCCAAGGAGTGTCTATTTTTTATTAAAAAATTGGAATTGCGCAAAGTAAAATTGGCAAAAAAACTGATGGTAACATATCGGCAACCTTTATTTTAGTTGCGCCTAGCATATTGAGTCCAAGTCCCATTACAATTATTGAACCGACTGCTGAAATTTCATTAATAGATGAAACCAAAACGCCGGATAAGAACCCTGCACCAAGCTCAATTATTCCTTGGTAAAGCAAAACCGAAACAGATGCAAATATTGCGCCTATACCAAATGCCGAGGAATAAACGAATGCGGTAATAAAGTCTAAAATCGCTTTTGTGTAGAGCAAGCTGTGGTCACCCTCAAGTCCCGCATCAAGTGCGCCCATTATAGCCATTGCACCAACGCAACAGGTTAAAGTTGTTGCAACAAACGCCTTTGAAACGCTCCTTTGATCTTCGCCATCATCCTTATTTAGCGTAACAGGAGCGTTTGGATCTTCATTTTCTTTCGATTTTTTGCTATTCGAAAGCTTTCTTTCAACAAAATCTCCAAATCTTTTGAGCAGCGAATTTATTTTAATTAACGAGCCGATAGTAGTTCCTACAACCATTGATATAAGAACTATCAAAAAGCTGCCAGACTCCACTATTCTTCCATCCTCTGTTATCTGAAACATTCCTTCAAGCGCGCCTTTAACACCGATAAAGATAACGCACAAGGAAATTGCTTTCATCAAAGCATCGGGGAGCTTTTTTAGTCTTCTGCTTTTCTCGAAGAACTTAGCCAAAAGAACCCCAAGAAGTGAGCCTAAAATTATCGTCCCCGCATTTACTAATGTTCCTAAAAGCATTTGCACCTCTTATTTTTTAATTTCTTCAGTAAACTTGTCAGCCAAGCGACAAAAGTCAGCAATTGAGAGTCTTTCGCCTCTTATATTTATATCAAAGCCAAGCTCAACAATAATTTCTGCAATTTTATCCTTAGAAAGCTCTCCGAAAGAGCTAGAAAGCGAATTCAAAAGTGTCTTTCTCCTTTGTGCAAAAGCTCCAGCTATAACCTTACTTAGCATCTTCTCACTTTGAACCTTATATTTTGGCTCATTGTATAGTTCAATTCTTACAACTGTTGATGTCACCTTTGGCGCTGGCAAGAAGTTATCAGGTGTAACATCAAACAGCTTTTTTGCCACCCCGTAGTAGTTAATCGAAGCTGTAATAGCGCCATAATCGGAGCTTTTAGAGTCTGCACACAAGCGCGCGGCAACCTCCTTTTGCACCATTACAGTAATTGATGTAAATTTAGACGCTCCGCTTTTGCCTCTTGCGTTTTCAAGGAGCGCCATAATTATTGGCGTTGTAATGTAATACGGAAGGTTCGCGCACACGGAAATCGTACACTCCTCGAAGTGTTTTTCCAAAAACTCGTTTAAATCGAGCTTTAAAAAGTCCTCATTTATAACCTCAACATTGTTAAACTCATAAAGTGTTTCAGCAAGGATTGGAATTAAGGTTTTATCAATTTCGACAGCCACTACCTTGTCGTACGCACGGCAAAGCTCGGAGGTTAAAGAGCCTATACCAGGACCGATTTCCAAGACTGCGTTTTTTCCTGTTTTGTTCACTTCCTTGTGATAGGAATAGCTTTCGTTAGCAATATTGTATGGCACATCCGGATTTATAAGAAAATTTTGACCAAATCCTTTTTTTGTGCCTGTGCTGTACTTTGACATCAATCTTTTCACAGTGTTTATATCGCACAAGTTCATAGTTATTCCCCCTTGACAAAATTAAGTGCATATAGTAAAATACTTATGTTGATTTTATATGCTGGTGTAGCACAGTGGTAGTGCAGCTGATTCGTAATCAGCAGGTCATGAGTTCAAATCTCACCACCAGCTCCACAAAAAGCTTCCTTGACAGAGTAAGGAAGCTTTTTTACTTAACAAATTCAATATGCTTGGTTATTACTTCCCTCATCTATTCTACATTGTAGTATAACATAATAATTCAATAATTTCAATCAAAAATTGACAAGCATAATTTTTTGTGATATAATCATAGTATATTATACCTTTTGCAGCTATTTAATTTTGTGAGGTTTTTATGAATAATCAAATAAACATCGCAGTTTCCCCTGAAGAAAAGCTAGTTAAAATTTTAAAGGACAAAAAATATCATATTTCATTCGCCGAATCCTGCACTGGTGGTCTTGCAGCCGCTACACTAGTCAGTGTTGCCGATGCCTCAAGCGTGTTTGCTGAATCGATTGTTACATATTCAAACGAAGCAAAAATTAAGCGCCTTGGCATTAAAAAGGAAATTATTGAGTTTTGTGGCGTTGTGAGCGAGGATGTTGCCGGCACTATGGCTCAAGGGGTTTGCAACCTTACCGGCGCCGAGATTGGCGTTGGTATTACCGGTGTTGCAGGTCCTTCTGGTGGCACTCCGGAAAAACCTGTTGGTACAGTATGCTTTGGTTTTTCTATAAACGGGAACGTAACAACAAAAACTGTAAACTTCGAGGATGTTGGAAGAAACAACATAAGAGAAAGCGCTGTAACATACGTTTTCAGAACTCTTGCACACATTTTAGAAAATCAAAATCAATAAAAGAACGGAGCGTAAAAACGCTCCGTTTTATTTTTATAATGCTACCATTTCCTTTTCTTTTGCTTCCTTTTCCGCTATCTTGCTAGAAATAAATCTGCATTTAGAAACATTTAAAACGGTTTCGCCATCTATTTGAGCAGCACAAGGCTTTGCAAACTCAACAATGATTTCTTGTCCCTTTAAAATTGAAACCTTCTTAGCCTTCTTTACGTGCTCGCCTGTGAAAATCTTTGGGAAAAGCATAAGTGCGCCGAGCTTACCAAGTCCGTGATATACCATCACCGAAATATCGCGCTCCTCGTTTAATCTATCTTGGCCTGGCGTTGGCATCATACCGCCGCCATAATATCTACCATTCATACAAGGTGCAAGCCAAGTTCTTTTAAAGTTGTATTCAACACCATCAACCGTAATCTTAGCTTTTCTAGAACCAAAGTGGAAGAGCAAACCCTTGATAGCTATTGATGTATAGTTAACCTTTTTAACATTTTTAGCCTTTTGGCGGTCGCCCTCCTCGCAACAGTAGCCATCAATTCCATAGCCGACACCGTTGATAAAATATTGCTTTTTGCCTTCAATTTCGCAAACGGGTAAATCCTTTAGATATTTTGTGATTTCAACCGGCTCTGTTGCCTCGTTTTGACCAAGGTCACGAAGGAAGTCATTTCCTGTACCAATTGGGCAAGTGAAGATTTTATTTTTAAGGTTCAACTCATATGTATCGTTCACAAAACGATTAAGAGTGCCATCACCACCTAGAATTATGATATCAGCCTCGGGGTCAACGAATAACTCCGTATAGCTTTCAATTTTAGTCACATCATAAAGTGAGTCCATAGCGTCAAGCTTTTGTCCAAGCTCCTCTGCCTTTGCCTTTGCAGCACCATTGCCAGCGTGTGAGTTAAATAAAATGTAGTACCTTCCCATAGTTTATTCCTCTTTTTAAAATTTCGCCCATAGTTGTACAAATTTATTTTGTCATAGAAATATTAACTAAAAATAAACTTTTCGTCATTTTTCGACACGCTTTGCACCAAACCCAGCAAAAAGTGTCCAGGAGTGTCTGGTTTTAGCCCTCAGACATAAGCTTGTGAATCTCGTTTCTAAGCTTGAAAAAGACCTTTTCGTCGTGTGGGTACACTCTAAATCCCTTTTCAAAGCCATAGCTTAAAAGAAGATTTTCAACCTTTTCTCTGCCTATTTTTTCTTCCAATGTGTAGAGCAAGCGCATATCTTGAAGTCCGTCATAGAAAACCTCGTGACGAAGCGAGTCGTATGCGCCATTTTCGCCTGGGTAAACAATGAACGCATCTCCACTCTGATATCCACCGCCTCCGTCCGTGATTAAATATGGGTCAATCGGCTCGTCTGACAAGACGGAGTTGTAAAAATTATAGCCCCAGTGTAAAAATCCACTTATTTTATTTAGATAAAGCTGTATTCCCAACACTCTAGTTCTCCAAGAGGTATAGGACATATATCTATTAGTAAAGAAATCTCCACTTTCTGCACAGCAGTAGTATGCAAAAAGATTTTTTATATTGTTTTCAAGGAAAATATCAATCGTTCTTATTGAGCAAACAGCAACATCAACTAAGCCGTCCTTGTGAAAATCATAGTGGCTAAGCGCGTCTGTAATAAATGCATCCGGCATACTCTTTTTAAACACAGAGTGGGCTTTTTTGTAGTCCTCAATGCAATTTTCATTTGGCTCGTCGGAGAGGTGAAAGCGACATTTTGAATAAAATCCCTCATCGATGAGTCTTTGGCGAAGCTTTGGCAGAAGCTCACCCAAAAACTCGGTATATTCAGTTGATGTTGCTCCGTTTTTCCAGCCAAATATTTTCTTTTTCTTGCCGTTTACTGTAGCAACAATTTTTGGTGCACATTTTGCGCCCCATTGAGCAAACAGGTGACTCATTTCAAAATATTCAATTCCCATTGATTGAACCTTTTTCATAAAGTCAATTAGTCTGTCAAAATCAAAGGAATATTTTCCATCATTATAATATACATCTATTAATTGTACGGTTTTGCGCTCTCCGCCAACTCTTGTGTCAAGCGGTGGAGTGAACATAGGAATTAGGAGCATATTTACTCCGTGTGCCACTGCCTTTTCAATAAAATCATACATTATTTCATTATATTTCTTTGAAAAGACCGGTAGATTATAATAATTTGAAATTCCGTCATAATGGAACCAGTTTGTATAGACAAACTCCTTGTCTTTTAGCTCGAAATCCAAAACCTCAAGCTCATATTCAGCCACAAGTGGGTCGCACCATTGCGCTTGAAGTGTTATTTTTATCTTGTGCTTGCCAACCGGCAAATCTCCCTTAACTGTAAACCAAGCCGAGCTATAAGCACAGGCGCGAGATTTTAATTTGCCACCCTTTGTCGGTCTTAAAACATCGGGGCAGACAAACGCATCCTTGGACAAGCAAAAGCCGTCGCCCTCCCATAGATTTACGGATGTGCAAGGGACATACTCAACCTGACGGTATGTAATATAGTCATTAATTTGGCTATCAATTTTAACCTCTATATCATTAGCAAAGCGATTATATTTATAAGCAATCTGAAAGCTAAAGGTCTCGTTTTTTGCCATTTTGCCTTTCTTTTCAGTCTTTGGCTTTTTGTGAAGAAGCACCTTTTCAAGGCTTGATACTGTGTAAATTTCCGGCATTATATTATCTCCTGTCCATTGATTACTAGTTTAAATTCTAATCCAAGCGTATTTGCGGCTTTTTTGCACATAAGCATTCTTGCAAGAAAAATCTCAAAATAGTTCATTACCGAGCTTATTTCTGTGTCGATTTTTAAGTTTAGTGAAATTTTTGTCTTTTCCTCGTTTATTTCAATTCCAGACTCGTAAACCGAATAGTTAACTCTATCGTGGATGTCGAATTTTGTCATATCCTGATTTCTCACACGAGTGCGACGAACATCGCTCTTGTCGGCTAAAATCAGCGCAGCGGCTATTGGGTTTACAGCCTCGCCCTCTCCCTCATCGTGATTGCCGATTGCTGTAACTATTGTTGCAATCTCCTTAGCATCCATGTCCAAATTGTCAAGTATTCTAAACGCCATAACCGCACCGCTTTGTGAGTGCTCACGCCTGTTTACTATATTTCCTATATCGTGTAGGTGAGCAGAGATTTTGGCAAGCTCTATATCTCTTTCGGAATATCCAAGAGTTGAAAGAATATATTCACATCTTTTGGCAACCAAGCCAACGTGTGCAAAGGAATGCTCAGTATAGCCGAGCTTCAAAAGTGACTCATCTGCCTTTTGAATATACACCTTTATTTTTTCGTTGTGCTTAATATCGTTATAGCTAATCATAAATACCTCGCAAATTGCTTCATTATATTAGTATTTTAACACACAAGAATAAAAGTTACAACTATTTGTCCAACTTTTACTTTAAATTTACCTCGTTTTCAAACCCTTAAATCGTCATTTTGCACAAAATTTTATTTTTTTTAGAAAAAAACTAAACAAAATGCACAAAAAACTCTTGCAACGCTAAATAAAGTGTGTTACAATTGATTTGTAGCCGTCATTACGGCCACAGGCAATTATACAGTAATTGCTTTTTAATAATAGGAATCGAGGAACTTAACAATGGCAAAATTTGCGACAAACGAAATTAGAAACGTGTGCTTGATAGGTCATAGCGGAAGTGGTAAGACCGCCACTATTGAATCTATGCTATTTAAGGCTAAGGCTACTGACCGTTTGGGAAGAATTTGTGATGGCAACACCGTTTCAGACTACGACCAAGAGGAAATTAAAAGAGGTATTTCTATCGGTTTATCCGTTGTTAATTTAGAGTGGCAAGGTTGCAAAATCAACCTTATCGACTGCCCTGGCTTTTTAGGCTTCGCTGGCGAGGTTTCATCCGCTCTGCGTGTAGCTGATGCCGCACTTATCAACATCGATGCTAAATCCGGCATGGAGGTTGGTACAGAAATTGGCTGGTATAACGCTTTAGAGGCAGGACTACCACGTGCGTTCTTTATCAACAAATGCGATGATCCAGATGCTGACTTTGACAAGGTGTTTAGTGAATTAAGAGAAGAATTTGGCAACGCTCTTTGCCCAGTATTTATTCCAATTAAAGAGCCTAACGGCACAATGATGGTTGATTTAAAGACTATGAAGTGCTTCCGTTATCTACCAAACGGCGAAAGACAAGAGGAGGAAATGACTCCTTCCCGTCTTGAAATAGCTGAAAAATATCAAGAGATATTTATGGAGGCTTGCGCTCAAACAAATGAGGAAATGCTTGAAAAATTCTTCGAGGGCGAAAGATTCTCCGAGGAGGAATGTGCAAACGCTCTACACGAGGGTATGATTAATGGTTCAATCGTGCCTGTTTGGTGTGGCTCTTCAGAAAGCATGAGGGGTATTTACTCAATTCTTTCTTCAATTGCTCAATCGTTCCCACGTCATACCGCTAAAAAGGTTGAAAAGGATGTCAACGGAAACGATGTTGCTATTGAGCGCGAGGGCGAATGTAGACTATTTGTATTTAAGACAATCTCCGACCCATTTGTTGGTCGTTTCTCCTTCTTCAAGGTTATGAATGGCCAATTAAAGAAGGATATGACTCTTAAAAATGTTTCAACCGGTGCTAGTGAAAAGTTTGCAAAGATTTACACAATCTGTGGTAAAAAGCAAACAGAGGTTGACTCTCTTGCTTGTGGCGATATCGGTGTTATTGCAAAGCTTAATAACACTAACACTTGTGATACATTATGTGAAAAATCAGACACAGAGTACGCAAAAATCAATTTCCCAGAAGCAAATATGACTATGGCAATCAAAACTGACGGTAGAGACGAGGACAAGGTTGCTAACGCTATTGCAAAGGTGCTTGACGAGGACAAAACTGTTAAGTACGAAAACTTTGTTGAAACAGGCGAATTGCTCCTTAAGGGTATAGGTGACGTTCATCTTGACACTGTTGTTTGCAAGCTAAAGAACAGATATGGCGTCAACGTTTCTCTTGTCGAGCCAAAGATTGCATATAGAGAAACTATCAAAAAGAAAATCAGCGTTGAAGGAAAGCACAAAAAGCAATCCGGTGGTGCTGGTCAATATGGTCACGTTAAAATTACGTTCTCACATAATGACGAGAACGAGGGCTTGACATTTACAACCAGCGTTGTAGGTGGCGAGGTTCCAAAGAACTACTTCCCTGCTGTTGAAAAGGGACTTACTGATGCTATGGAATCCGGCGTTCTTCTAGGTTACCCAATGGTTAATTTAGCGGCTGATTTGACAGGTGGCTCATACCACGATGTTGACTCTAACGAGCTTTCATTTAAGCTTGCAGCTCGTCTAGCTTACAAGGAGCTTATCAATGCTCAGCCTACTCTTCTTGAGCCTATTGGCACATTGAAGGTTAGTGTTCCTGAATCTATGGTTGGCGATGTTATGGGCGACCTCAATAAGCGCCGTGGCAGAGTTATGGGTATGGAGCCTGATGCTCACCGTCCAAAATATTCAGTTGTTGAGGCTGAGGTTCCAAAGTCCGAAATGACTGACTATGTAATTTCCTTGCGCGCTATGACTCAAGGTAGAGGTAACTTTACATTCCACTTTGTAAGATACGAGGAGGTGCCACAGCAGATTGCTGCTAAGGTTAAGCCTCGCGACCTTGATAGATAATGTATTTAGAAAGACGGATTTTTCCGTCTTTCTTTTTGCAAAAGGCCTTTAAAATGATGCTAGCTCCCATGCTGTATATTACTATTTTTAAAAAAGCATTGACAATATTTTTGTTTTATATTATAATTAAATTACAAATTTGTTTATATTTAAGGAGAACAAAATGAAAAAGAAAATTTTAGCGCTCGTGCTTTGTCTTGTGCTCTGCTTACCACTTGTTCTTACATCCTGTGGCAACTTTTCAGATGCAATCTCAAGCACTCAAAGGGAAGAAAAGACCAGCTATAAGGCTTTAGAGGAAAATTCCTACAAGGGTGGATTCAATATAGGTCTTAACGGCGATCAAAACGGTAGATTCTTCTACACAACAGATGATGTGCAAAACAAGGACGGCACTGTTACTGTTACACACCGTGTTTATGATGCAATCTCTGGTAATGAGCTTTACAAAAAGAATGTAACCGATCACAAGGTTATAGTTAGTGTTATTCTTTCTAAAAAAGACCTTTTTGCAGTTGGTGAAGGAAAAGATTATGGCTCTTTAACATACACCATTTACAACGAGGAATCAGACGTTATGGCTGAAGATATTATCGAAAGACCTCGCTTTATTTACAACCTTGATGACGATGCTGTTATCTATGACCACGCTCTTTATTTCTACAAGGAAAACAAATTAGAGCTTGTAAAGGATTTAAAGGAAACAAAGGTAGAAGACATTATTCACGCGTTGACTCCGGCAGGCGAGGGCTACGTACTTGTTAGCAAAGGCGAATATTATGATGTAAATGGCGAATACGCTCCCGACGACTCCAATGGTCCTGATGGCTTTAAGAGTGATGCCAAAATTTTTGTTTTCAACTCTGACTTTGAGCAGGTTGCAGTTCAAACATTGACTCCTAACTCTTTAGATTACTACACCACCGAGAAAACAAACTGGCGCATGCTTGACAATGGTAACGTTTTAGTCCAGGTTATATCAACTATTGGCAATTACCTAGATGCATTTGAGGTTGAATATGATTTTGTATGGGACGGTGTATGCTATGCACTTGATACATACCTATACAATGTTAACAAGCAAACATACAAGGAGCTTAGGTTCGATTACATAATCGACGACGAAATTACAACAGCTACAGAAAACCTTGAAAAAGAGGGCTGTGGTCTTTACAGAAACGCAGACAATATGGCTTATGCGTTCAAGATTGAGGATGGCAAGATTTTATATAGCGGTATAAACTCACTTGCAACACCTATCCTTATTTCAAACAGTGGTAAGGTTCAAGAGGTAGAAATTCCTGACGGTGGATATAAGTTTATCTCTGTTACCGACACAAGATATATCATTGAAGGCGACTACTTTGTTAGACTTTATGACGAAACCGGCGCTGTAGTTGGCGAAATTGGAGACCTTGAAGACTACAACAAGAACTTTATCGCTTCAGATTGGGGCATCTACAGTATAACCGACTTTAAAAAGATTGTTGATTTGACCGACACAGCTGATACAGACTTCTCGCTTGAAGGCGCAACAATAGACTCTGTTATCTACAGTGAGTGGGATTACGACAACAACAAGGCAACATATTATATTGTTAAACCAAATGGCGAAATTGAGGAGCTCTTTGATGAAGACCTTGATTGCGAGGAAAACGGCGGAACAGACATTGATTTGGTAGTAAGCGACGACCGTTGCTTCTTTGCAATAGAACAAGAAAAATATGCAAAGCCTGAAAATGAAAACGAAAGAGCTGAGCTCAAGTCTATGACTTATGCATTCTACACAACCGATGGCGAGGAAATTGCTTCCTTCACACAAAGCTATGATAAGGCAGAGCTTTATGTTGACTTATACGAAGGCTGCTATTATTGGGAAGACTATGCAATCTTTGTAAAAGAGGTTGAACCAGCTGACGGTGGCGATATCAAATATTCCTTCCTAGTTGTTTCTAGATAACTAAATAAAAGGCGACTTTTTGGTCGCCTTTTTTCTTTTACAAAATTTCATATTTTAAAAGTATGCTTTTAATTTCTTCCTCTCTTTTTGATGGGTATAGTGGTAAGCGCAATTCATTTTCGCACATTCCAAGCATGGAAAGGGCTTTCTTTACCGGAATTGGATTGGTCTCATTAAAAAGCTCCTTTATTAGCTCGTTTAGATAGGCTTGCAAGCTCTTGCTTGTTGCTTTGTCGCCCGACTTATATGAGGCACAAAGAGTGTGCATTTTTTCGGGTAAAACATTTGCAACAACAGAAACTACGCCCTCTCCACCTGCCGAAAGTGACTCATAGGTCAAGTCGTCATTTCCTGTGTAAAAGGAATAGTCCTCTCCAAAAAGGTTGCACATCTTTTTAAAAAGCTCGACACTTCCACTCGCCTCCTTGACCCCAACTATATTTGGAATTTTGCGTAGCTTTTCTAAAGCGCCGATGGAAAGGCTTACCCCTGTTCGAGACGGCACGTTATATAAAATTATTGGTAAATCCACACTTTTTGCCACCATTTTATAGTGCTCTACAAGTCCGTCCTCTGTGGGCTTATTATAGTATGGCGTTACACACAAAATTGCATTTGCCCCGAGGGAGTGTGCGTTTTTTGAATATCTTATTGTACTTTCAGTTGAATTTGTACCTGTGCCGACAATAAGTGGGACACGGTCTTTAATTTTCTTTTTTGCAAATCTAACTATCTCTTCTCTTTCCTCCTCGCTAATAGTTGGCGCTTCTCCTGTTGTGCCGAGGACTACTAATGCATCTGTTCCGTTTTTTATTTGAAATTCTATCAGCTTTTCGAATGATATATAATCTATTTTTCCGTCCTTGAAGGGCGTTACCAGTGCACACGCACTGCCGAAAAATACTTTTTCCTTGTATGACATAACAAAATCCTTTCAAAACTGTTGAAAAAGCAAAATAAATGCTTTATAATATATATAATTATGATATTTTTTATATTTTGTTATCTTTAAAGGACCATTATGATAAAAAACACATTACATAAAACATCGCTCAAAACCAGCGACTTCTATTATGATTTGCCGAAGGAATTGATTGCGCAAACTCCAATTGAGCCACGCGACTCCTCGCGCCTTTTGGTTATAAAGAAAAACGGCGAGATTGAGCATAAGCATTTTTATGATATAATTGACTACTTAAGACCCGAGGACACTCTTGTTATCAACGATTCACGCGTTATTCCCGCAAGAATTTATGGAGAAAAGGTGCGAGATGAGGGCGTTTATGTCTCTGCCCCATCTAAAATTGAAACCCTACTCTTAAAGCAACGAAGTGGCAACGAGTGGGAGGTGCTTTTGCGCCCTGCCAAGAAAATCAAAATTGGCGGAAAAATCAAGTATGATGCTACTCTTGTGGCGACTGTTGTTGACTCGGTTGAGGACGGAAACAGAATTGTAAAATTTGAATATGATGAAAGCCAGTATTCGAATATTTTTGAGGTGCTTGAAAAAATTGGCTCTATGCCATTACCACCTTACATTACTGAAAAATTAGAAAACAAGGACCGCTACCAAACCGTATATGCAAAGGAAAACGGTAGTGCTGCGGCTCCTACTGCTGGGCTACATTTTACACCCGAGCTACTTGAAAAAATCAAAGCAAAGGGTGTGGCTGTTGTTCCTGTTATGCTCCACGTGGGCTTAGGTACCTTTAGGCCCGTCAAGGCAGAAAACATTACCGACCATATTATGCACTCGGAATATATTTTAGTTACCCCGGAAAGCGCCGATATAATTAACGAGCGCAAATCAAGGGGTGGCAGAATTATCGCTGTAGGAACGACCTCGTGCCGCACGCTTGAGAGTGCAAGCGACGAAAATGGCAAGATTTTGCCAACCAGCGACAACACGGGTATTTTTATTTACCCAGGCTATAAATTCAAGGCTGTTGACACATTAATTACAAACTTCCACTTGCCTGAGAGCACTCTGCTTATGCTTGTTAGTGCTTTGCGTGGCAAGGAGAAGATTATGGAAGCTTATGATATCGCAGTAAAGAAAAAATACAGATTCTTTTCTTTTGGCGATGCTATGCTTATTGAGTAGGCATTGATATGACGGCATAACCAATTTCTGCTCACCATATCTTCGTCTAGGCGAGGTGCAAACTATTTGAAAGGAGATAACTATGAAGGTTTTTGCAATAGTAGGGCCGACGGCTGTTGGCAAAACTGCTTTAGCTATTAAGCTTGCAAAGAAATATAATGGCGAAATTATCTCCGCAGATTCTATGCAAATATACAGGGGTATGGACATTGGAACCGCAAAGCCAACCAAAGAGGAGCTTGCATCTATTCCTCATCATTTGATTGATATAAAAAATCCTAACGAAAATTTTTCGTGCGCGGACTATCAAATACTTGCAAAAAATATAATAGATGATATAATAAAAAGAGGTAAGACTCCTATTTTTTGTGGTGGCACAGGGCTTTATCTTGACAGCGTTTTGGAAATTCCTTCATTTTCCGAAAATGCAAGAGATGAAGAATACCGCGCTTATCTTGAAAATTTAGCCAGTGAAAAGGGTGTTGATTTTATACACAAAATGCTACAAGAAATTGACCCCGAAAGTGCTGAGGCTATACACAAAAATAATGTAAAAAGGGTTATTCGTGCGCTTGAAATATATAAAGCAACCGGCAAAACAAAAAGCGAGCTTGACAAGGAATCCAAAAAGGTGTTGCCACCCTACGACTCTTGTGTGTTCTTTTTGTGCGCCAAGGACAGAGACCTTCTATATGACAGGATTGAAAAGCGCGTTGACATTATGATAAACGACGGGCTTTTAGACGAGGCAAGAAGGCTATATGACGGTGGCTTTTTAAAGGAGAGCTACACCTCATATGGTGCGATTGGCTACAAGGAGTTTATTCCTTATTTTGAGGGCGTGTCTTCCCTTGAAGCTTGTATAGAAGAACTAAAAAAATCGACAAGGCACTACGCAAAGCGCCAGCTAACCTGGTTTTCAAGACACGAAAATTATCACAAGATTTTAGTTGACGAATGCGATGCCTTTAGCTATGCTTGTGATATTATTGAGGGCAAAAATCCAATGAATGATAAATTTAATAAACTAAAAGAAAACTATTTAAATGTTAAAAAAAGAATTGAGGAGCTTGACCCCGAAAAAAGAGTTTCTCTGCTCCTTGCAACCAAAACTCAAAGCACAGACGATATTAACTACCTAATTTCAGAGGGTGTTAAGATTATTGGCGAAAACAGGGTCAATGAGCTGGTTGAAAAATACGAGGGCTATGACAAAAGCGCCGAGCTGCATTTTATAGGAACATTGCAAAAAAACAAGGTAAAGTACATTATTGACAAGGTCAGCCTTATTCACTCGGTTGATTCTCTTTCCTTAGCTGAGGAGATTGACAAGCGTGCAAAGAAAATTGACAAGGTAATGGACATTTTAATTGAGGTTAACAGCGGCCGTGAGGAAAGCAAGGGTGGAATTTTGCCTGAAAATGTATGCGACTTTTATAACGAATTAAAAGCGTTTTCTAATATTCGCGTACGCGGGCTTATGACAATGGCGCCACGTGGCACAGAGGCAGAATATCTTCGCTACTTTGGTGAAACTAAAAGAATTTTTGACAAGCTTTTCGAAAGCGACGAAAATGCTATTTTATCAATGGGAATGAGCGAAAGCTATGAATATGCAATCAAGGCAGGAGCTACTCTTGTCAGGGTTGGAAGCAAAATATTTGGAGAAAGGAAATAATAATGGGATTTTTTGATATATTCAAAAGAAGAAAGTTTGACAACTTTGAGGATGACGAAAATGAGAACGAGGAAAAAAAGGAGGCCGAGGTTGAGCCTGAGGTTTCTATTTCCGGTCAAAGAGATATTAAAATCTGCAAGCCGAAAAACTTCCAACAATCTCTTAGTGCAGTTGACTGCTTAGTTAATGGTAAAACCGTATTTCTAGATCTCGAAAATATGGACAAGGACGTTTACCATAGAGTTATCGACTTTGTAAGCGGCGCTGCATACGCACTAGACCTTTCCATTAAGAAGGCTACAAATGATTCATATATTATTGCACCAAAGGACGTTGACATTAGTGGTGAGGCATTTGAAACCGCTGATGAAGACGAGGAGTTCTTCACATTATAGGGCTTTTCCCTTGTGAAATATATAAAAAATGGAAATAATTAGATACATTGCGTGGATTTTATATTCTTTAATTTCCGCATTTAAGCTACTTATGCTGGTACGTGCAGTTTGCTCGTGGATTCCATCAATTAGGGAATCTAGGTTTTATGGCTTTATTCATATGATTACAGAGCCACCACTTGTACCTATCAGAAATTTGCTATATAACATAAGCTGGGTGCGCCAATTCCCTCTTGACCTTTCATTTATGGCGCTTTATTTGCTCTTAGAGGTTGTTAGCTCCCTGCTTTTATTCTATATGTAGGAGTAAAAATGGTAATAAACATTATTCTTATTTCCGTAATGGTGGCAATTGTAGCTGTTGACCAAATATCAAAGCTATTGGTTGTCAACCTTATGGAGCTGGGCGAAGAGGTTAACATTATAAGTGGATTTTTTCGTCTCAAATACATCACAAACCCCGGTATGTCCTTTAGTCTTTTTGACGGAGAGGGACAAAGATGGGTGTTTATGATAATCTCGCCTATCGCACTTATCGCTATTGCGATTTATCTTTTCCGCTTTTCAAAGGACCGTCTCATTATGAAGCTTGGTCTTTCCTTTATTTTTGCGGGTGGATTTTCTAATATGATTGACCGTATTTTCTATGGAGAGAAGCTTTTCCACGGAGAGGTTATTGATATGTTCGACTTCTACGGAATTTGGAATGCTATTTTCAATGTTGCCGACTCTTTTGTTTGCATAGGTGCTGCAATAACGGTTTGCACTCTTCTTTACGATATTATCGTAACTGACGGCATAAAAAAGAAAAGGGCAGCAAAGGAAAATGAATCTTCCTTAGCAAGCGAGGACACTACGCCTTCAAAGGAAGAAGACGAGGAGGAAAAGAAATGATTTCGGCAGAGGACCAAAAGAAGCGACTTGACGTTTATGTTTCAGAAGCGCTTGGAGTTACACGCTCATCTGCTCAAATTTTGATTGAAGATGGCTGTGTTTTGGTCAATGGCAAGGTTGAGGCTAAAAACTATCGCTTGCGCTTAAATGACGAAATCATAATTGACGAGCCAGAGCCAAAGGAATTAGAGGTTGAGCCTGAAAACATTCCTTTAAATATTGTTTATGAGGACGATGATATAATCGTTATTAACAAGCCCTCGGGTATGGTTGTTCATCCTGCAAACGGAAATGAAAGTGGCACTCTCGTAAACGCACTTCTCTATCATTGCAAGGACTCTCTCTCTGGCATTAATGGTGTCATTCGTCCAGGAATTGTGCATAGAATTGACAAGGACACAAGTGGACTTTTAGTTGTGGCAAAAAATGATGAGGCACACGTTTTTCTTTCCTCTCTTTTAAAGGACCACGGAATAAAAAGAGTTTATCACGCAATAGTTACAGGTCATTTTAAGGAAACTAGCGGCACTGTTAATGCGCCGATTGCCCGTCACCCGGTTGACAGAAAGAAAATGGCTGTTGTAAAGGGTGGCAAGGATGCAATTACTCATTATGAGGTTATAGCCGAGTACCCATCGTTTACATACGCAAAAATGGTGCTTGAAACCGGAAGAACCCACCAAATCAGAGTCCATATGAGCCATATTGGACATACGATTATAGGAGATACCGTTTATGGTGGTGGCAAGACCCCATTTGAAAAAGCAAATGCCGGTCTTTTAGACGGACAAGCTTTACACGCGAAGGTACTTTCCTTCCCCCATCCTAGAACACGGGAGATTGTTACATTTGAGTGTGAGCTGCCAGACAATTTCAAAAAATTGATTGAAAAATTAGAAAAAATATAAAAGCAGATTTCCAAAATGGAAATCTGCTTTTTTAAGAGGACGCGCTCCCCTTTTTTATTTCGGCTGTGTTTGTGCCTTTGTATCAATGCCCACTTTTGTTTACACCACCACAAAGGAACGTTACTGCCCTTTCCGGCGCATCCTTAGAATCATACCAAGGCTCATTATCATAGCGATAGTCGAATTTTTTGCAAAACCAAGATACATCCGTGCCTAGCTTTTCAAAATACTTATTCTCAATCTCTGAAATATCATTATAAAATGCGCTGTATTTCTTTTTGTCAAGCTCGTCGCGAGCGCATTCTAGTAGCATTTTGTAGTGTGGCAAACAGAAATATTTTTGAGCTATTAATTTTTCTCTAAAATCCTTGTCCTTGTCGTATAAAAGAACTGTTGTTTCTATCATTTTTTCAAAATGGTTGTCAATTCTTTCACAAATGAAGCAGCTACCTAGCACGTTTCCAGCGCCCTTGAGTGCTTTGTTTGCCTTTCCACCAAAAATAGCATCAAGGAAATTGCCATTTAATTTACCCTTAACCGTATCAAGGTGGCTTTCCAAAATCAACGCAAGAGATAGACGATTATTCCTTTCAAGCATCATTTTAAAATGCTCACGACAAAAGCCCTTTTCGTTTGTAATTTGGCGAGTTGATGGCTCCATCATAGATGGACCGAGTGCCATTTCTACCTCTTTATTTTCTAGGTTATCATAAATTTTGCAAAGTGGGCAATCGCACCCATTTTGCATACAATCTTCAAATGATTCATTTACCGGAATTGTATAAATTTGCTCCATGTTTTTACCACCTTTAATGTTGACTTAATTATATTATAATGGTATAATTAGAAAAGTTCAAGAGTTTTTTGAAAGGATAAAGCTATGTACACACTCTGCGAGGACTTATACGAAAATAAAATACCCTATGTGCACCTAGAAAACATACCAAGGCTTAATATTTTTAAAACCTTTGATTGTGGTCAGTGCTTTAGATTTGACCCGGTTTCCATTTTCGGGCACAAGTATGAGTTTGGTGGCGTGGCTTTTGGCAAGTATGTTGTCTTTGCACAGAGCAACGAAAACGAGCTCTTTGTTTATGGCTCAACAAAAGACGATTTTGAGTCAATTTGGGCACGTTTTCTCTCCTTAGATGTTGACTATGATGAAATTGACGAAAGCATTATAAAAACGTCAAATTCAAGCCATATGACACTTGCCACTGAATATTCGCGTGGCATTAGAATTTTAAGACAAGATATGTGGGAAGCGCTTTGCTCATTTATTATCTCTCAAAATAACAATATACCCAGAATTAAAAAAATTATAGCCAAGATGTGTGAAAAATATGGTGAAAGAATTGATTTTTACGGAAAGATATATTATTCCTTCCCCACATCAGAGTCTCTATATAACGCTGGGGTTGATGCTCTATTTGAATTGAAAACCGGCTTTCGTGCTAAATACATTCACGATGCGGCATCAAGAGTTACCTCGGGTGAAATTTCTCTTGATATAGTAAAGGAAAGCGATTTTGAGACAGCCCTTTGCGAGCTTTCTAAAATCAAGGGCGTAGGACTCAAGGTTGCCTCTTGCGCCTTGCTTTTCGGCTTTGAAAAGACCGAGGCTTTTCCAATTGATGTTTGGATGAAGCGCGCAATTGAGCGCCATTTTGATGGCTCATTTGATCACACAGCTCTCGGAAAGCACGCAGGCATTGCTCAACAATATCTTTTCTACTATGAAAAATATAATCAAAGCCTTGACTAAGCTCAAAATTTAATATATAATTTATTTGACAATATTTATTTAAAGAGGTTATATTATGAAAACAGTATGCTTTGGCGAAATTATGCTAAGACTCAATCCGGCTGGATACACAAGATTTATCCAAACCGATACATTCGGTGCAACATATGGCGGAGGTGAGGCTAATGTTGCGGTTTCACTTGCTAACTATGGCATTGACGCTTCATATGTTACAAAGCTCCCATCTCACGAGATTGGACAAAGCGCAGTTAACTCACTCCGCAGATACGGCGTTGACACAAGCGATATCGTAAGAGGCGGCGAGCGCGTTGGTATTTATTATCTTGAGACTGGCGCATCACAAAGACCATCAAAGGTTATTTACGACCGCGCTTACTCTGCTATTGCTCTTGCCAAGAGAAGCGATTTTGATTGGGAAAAAATCCTCGACGGTGCTAACTGGTTCCACTTCACAGGCATTACTCCGGCACTCGGTGGCGAGCTCCCTGAAATTTGTATGGATGCATTAAAGGTTTGCCGTGCAAAGGGTATTACTACAAGCTGTGACCTTAACTACCGTAAAAATCTTTGGACAACCGACGAGGCTGGCAAGGTTATGGGTGAGCTTATGAAGTTAGTTGACGTTTGCATTGCAAACGAGGAGGATGCCGAAAAGGTATTCGGAATCAAGGCTGAAAACACAGATGTTGATGCCGGCGTTGTTAACCACGAGGGATACAAGAGTGTTGCATCTCAGCTTTCAGCTCGTTTTGGCTTTAAGAGAGTTGCTATCACACTTCGTACAAGCATTTCAGCTAATGACAACATTTGGGCTGCTATGCTCTATGATGCAAACGAAAATGAGTATTATTTCTCACGCTCATATAACATTCATATTGTTGACCGTGTTGGTGGCGGAGACTCATTTGGCGGCGGCTTGATTTACGCTTCACTTATGAACAAGTCCAGCCAAGATGTTATTGAGTTTGCAGTAGCTGCTTCTTGTCTCAAGCACACAATTATCGGCGACTACAACCTAGTTAGCGTTAAAGAGGTTGAAGGACTTATTAAGGGCGGCGGAAGCGGAAGAGTTCAAAGATAATGAACTAACCAAGCAATCAAAAAGGCACAGGAAAACCTGTGCCTTTTATTTATTTTACTCTTCTAAACCATAGTAGTTTATTTAATGGGGTTGATAATTCTACCACATCTCTGCCGTTGTAGATATTGCCGTTATCATCTTGCCATTTACCTTGTGGGAAGGTTATTTTCTTTTTAGTTGTTCCCTTTGTAATAACAGGGCAAACTAAAATGTCCTTGCCGAGCATAAACTCGTCGGTTATAGTTACATAGCCATTGTGTGGGTCGTTATATTCAAGGGAGCGAAGAATTGGCTCACCTGTTTTTTCTGCGTTTTCAACCAAAGATATTATCTTGTCTGACATAGAGTTATGTAGCTTGTAAGCATCAACAATTATATCATATGATTCCTTTGAAAGACACTTCCACGGTGCGCGTGAAAACTGCATCATTGGGAATAGGGCTGATGCCCAGGCCATTCTAATGAATAGCTCCTCGTCAATTTTGAAGTTTGGTTGGTAATCGTCAGTCCAACTACCACCACCTACCATATCGGGGCAAATGAACGGATGGCCAAACAGTCCTTGCAAAATTGCGCAAGGCATAAGGGAATTAATTCCACCACCCTCCCAAACGTGCTCACGGTCGCAAAGGCGTTGAATTGTTGGCTTTCCGCCACCCTTAAATGTATCCTTATACTCGTGGAATTTGTATTTTGCACCAAACTCATTCCAAGCTATGTTTAAAGCCTCTTGGTCGTGGTCGTCTCTTGGGGTGCCATTTATCATAGCCTCGTGTGAGTACATATAATAAGAGCCACCATCAAACTTAAAGCCATCAACTCCATACTCTTGCATTAAGAAGTCAAGCTTTTCTCCCAAATATTTTTGGTCGCATTCCTTTCTCAAATCAAGGATGGCTGAATAACCATTCCACCACTCAATAAGTGCGACCTTGCCCTCTTTATTTCGCAAAAACAGGTCGTTATAGCTTTCGGGGTTAAACAAAGCTCTCGTGGATTTGCAAAAATCAACGCCATCAGCGGTTACCATAGGAGTTACCCACAGCATAACAATAAAGCCAAGTGCGTGTAGCTCATCTATCATAGCCTTCGGGTCTGGGAACTTGTGAAAATCGAATTTCCACTGTCCGTATCTTGTGTGCCACCCCTCGTCAATCATCAAAATCCCAGGGTCAAAGCCATTGTCGATTATTGCGTGAGCGTATTCTAAAACGCCCTCTTGCGTTGGGTCATAGGTAAACTCTATCCAAGTGTTAAACTGAGCCGTTTTAAAAAACTCACGAGGCAATGTTTTGCCGTTTTTTCGTGTTTCTTCAAACGGGAAATGCTTCTCCATTGCCGAAAGATAAGCATCACGCAAGGTTTTGCCACCCTCATAAAGCTCAAACGGGGCATCTCCCTCAAAGCATAGTTCTCCGTTTTCTACCCAAACTCTAAAGCTTTTATCGCTCCAAATATATCTGCCCATATTTGAAATAAATAGTGGCATCATTTGGTTAGTTGCGTCGATTCTAAAATCCTTTGAGTATTTGGAGTCCTTGTTAATAGGCATATCTGTTGCGCTAAGAACCTCTCCACCCCAAAAGTATTCGTTTTCCTTAATTTGGGTTTTAAAAAACATAACTACTCCTAATTAATCAACTAATTCAAAGCTTGCAAAAGGCTTGCAGGTTGAATCCTTACCGATAAACACCTCAAACTCGCCGCTTTCTGCTACAAACTTTATTTCCTTGTTCCAGTATTTTAATGTTTCTTCAGTAATATTAAATTCTACTACCTTTTCTTCGCCAACATCAAGCTCAATCTTTTCAAAGCCCTTTAATTCCTTCATTGGTCTTACAACCGAGCCAACAACATCGCGAATGTAGAATTGAACTGCTTCCTTAGCCTTATACTTACCTACATTTTTAACCTTAACGGAAGCAAGCAAGGTTTCGTCGCGTTTCATTGTGCTTGCGCTTAATTTGAAGTCGCTATATTCAAACTCGGTATATGACAAACCATAGCCAAATGGGTAAAGTGGGCTATTTGGCATATCAAGGTAAGACGAGGTAAAGCGAACACGATTGAAGTCGTCCTCCTCGAGTTTTGGTCTGCCTGTTCTATATGCGTTATAGTAGATTGGCACTTGACCAAGCACGCGTGGAAATGTCATTGTAATTTTTCCGGATGGAACTGCGTTACCAAAAATAAGGTTAGCGCAAGCGTTACCACCCTCGGTGCCCGGCATCCACATATCAAGAATTGCTGGTGCTTTTTTGTCAAGCTCCCAAATTGCAAGCGGTCTGCCTGCAAAGAGCGCAACAACTGTGTTTTTATTAACCTCTAAAATCTTATCAAGTAGCTTGTACTGTATAGCAGGGATTTCAATATTTGTACGGCAGTTGCCCTCTCCCGAATAGTCTTGATGCTCGCCAAGACAAAGAATTACGGCATCAACCTTAGATGCAAGCTCAACAGCCTCATCAATCATTGATTCATCAGTTGAATCATATTCAATATTACAGCCCTTAGCGTAAAAGGCTCTGTCGCCTACAATGTTTTTAACGCCCTCTAAAACTGTAATTGTTTCGTCAATCTTACCACCACATTGCCAGCTACCGTGAATTGCGCCTGTGTTGGCATTTGGTCCGATAACAGCAACACTCTTTATGTCCTTAGATAATGGCAAAATGCCGTCGTTTTTAAGTAAAACTGCGCTCTGTTCACTTGCGTATCTTGCTAGTGCTCTATGCTCAGGTCCTACTTGAACTCTTGCCGCCTCCTCTACGTTTACTGAACGGTAAGGATTTTCAAACACGCCAAGCTCCTCTTTAAGCTTGAGCACACGCAAAACAGCATTGTCAATTTGTTCAATGGAAATTTTGCCCTCTTCAACTAGCTCCTTTAGATGATGCGCATAGCAAGGCGACATCATTTCAATGTCCTCTGTTGCCTCCATAGCGAGATATGCACAGTCCTTTCTGTCTTTACAGTTACCGTGGTTTCTCATTTCCTCAAACGCGCTATAGTCACTGATAACTACACCATCAAAGCCCCACTCATCGCGCAATATATCCTTAACGAGCCACTTGTTTCCTGCACAAGGAACACCATCAACGATATTAAATGCGGTCATTACCATTTTTACGCCAGCATCAACTGCAGCCTTATATGGTGGCAAATAGTATTGTCTTAAAGTTCTTTCACTCATATCAACTGTGTTGTAATCACGTCCTGCCTCAGCACCACCATATGCGGCATAGTGCTTAACGCAAGCAGCAATATTATATTTGCCCATATCGCCTTGGAAGCCCTTAACTGTTGCAGCTGCCATTTCACCATTTAGATATGGGTCCTCTCCTGATGACTCCATAACGCGCCCCCAGCGTGGGTCACGCACAAGGTCCACCATTGGAGCAAACGCAACGCTAACACCGTCAAGGCTTGCCTCCTTTGCTGCCATCTCTGCTACATCGTGAGCAAGTATACGGTCAAAGGATGCGGCAACACCGAGGTTGATTGGATAAAGGGTTCTATGTCCGTGAATAACATCCTGCATAAAAATAGGTGGTATCTTCTTTTTGCTACCCTTTAAGAAATTTGTTTGTGCATCAATCATTGTTTGTGCGCCAACAAGATTAAGAAGCGTTCCTACATCATAAATATACTCCTTATCAAGCTGCATAGTGCTATTAGGACCTGTTACAATGTCTGTTCCGTCTGACTTTAGGTATGTCATTGTTGTCATTTGAACGAGATGATAAATTTTCTCTTCAAGAGTCATACCATTTAAAATTTCTTGTGCTTTCATTTTTATTCCTCTCTATCGTATTCGTTTTTGAATTTTTTCCATTTAGGGAGTGCAAATATACAAAGTACACAGCCTATAAACGCTATTGCTACCCAAATTCCTATTGTTATTCCCCAGCCGAAGCTATTAGAGATAGCAACAAAGGCATAGGTTGAAATTGCTGCACCTATATAGGTACACGCATTCATAATTCCCGAATAGGTTGACACCTTACCGCTCCTTTTGAAGCGCTTAGGCGCAAAGCCGATTAGCATCAGGTTTGTACCATGCATACATGCAACCAAAATTGCCATAAGTATAATTGATGGTATTGCTATACCAAATAAATTGCTAACAAAAAGTAAGATAGCCGAAACCGTTGCCAAGCCAAAAATAAAGGCAGCTGATAAGATTTCGTTTTTGAAAAATCGACTGTTTATATAGTCAAACAAGGTAAAGCTTATTATACTGAAAACAGCGAGTATTACTGTAATGAGAATAGACCATTTGCTTGGAATTTTAAAGGCTTCTACAAGGTAAGATGGCATCCAAGCAGTTACTCCATCGCGAAGCGCACCCTGCATAATTATTGCTAGCATAATGAGTGCAAGTGGCAAAAAGATGTATTTAGGTGGCTTGACTCCCTCCTCCTTGGGCGCTTTGAAGTCATCCATTATATTACTTGAGCCACCAAACAGCTTTGGGTATAAAATAATCCACAAAGCCATAATGATAATTCCAACAACTGCACATATTAGCATAATCGCGCGCCAGCTCATAATAAAAAGCAAGAATGGACACGCAAGGTATAATAAAATTGTTGCAAACGACGAGCCCCAAGTAACCCTTACCGTTGCGTATGAATATTCAGCCTCGGTTAGGTTTTGCGCCATCAATTTAACTATCGGCGGCCAAAACATTGCGTGGCCTAAGCCGTTTATTGCCCAAATTATTGTCATCAACACAATGCTCTCTGTAAAAAACATCGCTATATTACAAGAAATTGCTATTATAAATCCGATAGTCAAAATAAGTCTTGGCTTTAACTTGTCACCCAAGATTCCACAAAAGATTTGACCTAAGCCGTATGTAATTGTGAGTGCTGTCAATACAATGGCAACCTCGTCCTTCGTTTTGCCAAGGCTTGTATATACCTCAACAATCATAACTGAAAGGTTGATACGCATAACGTAGCTTGCAAAGTATGCAAGGCACAAAAGCCATGCGATAGCCCTTACTCGTCCTTTAACCTTAATCATTTTTTCTCCTTGTGCGAAACGTCAAAGTGTATGTTAATTTTACGCCTTTGTCAAAGCTCTTTTAATTACAGGCTCAATTTTCTCTGCCATTTTATAAAATCCGAGGTCGGTTGGGTGAATGGTGTCGGTAAAGCACACCTCTTTGTCTGGGAAATCCTTAAAAAACTCCTCGCCATCTACAAAATAAACATGCTCATCGCCTTTTTTGAGCGCATTTTCATATGTTTTTTTAACAATGTCTCGGCGTATTTTAGCATCCTCGTCAAAGGTAGCTGTCGGACGTGTAACCATAACAACAGGTAGGTTTGGCTTTTTCTCTCTTATTCGATTAAAGAATTTTTCGTGTGTTTCTTTTAAATGCTCGGGAGTTGGCGCATTATGGTCATAATCGTAGACTAAAACAGAAATATCAAGCGTATTTATATAGTCTGCCATCTCCAATTCTCCCTTGCAGTTACCGGAGAATCCGAAATTATAGTAATCAAGGTCTAAATGCCTTGAAATTAACGCATTGTAGCTTGCGCATTGGTTAGCGGCCGCCGCCTCCTCTGTAATTGACGAGCCATAATAAAGTGCAGGAATCGAGTATTTATATGCTGTTGGCTCCTCTACGCTATACCCGTCTGGAATTTCAATTTCTACATTTGAAATTATCTCGTTGCGAGGTAGCCAAATGGTAATTTCATCCATGCCCTCGGGCTTTGAAAAGGTTTGTTCAAAGTCTTTCGTTTCGTAATTTGGCGGGTTAACCAATCCTAAAAGCTTTGAATTCTGGCGCTCTCCCCAATATACGAATGCACTTTGGCAAGAATAAATTGAAAGACCAATATCAAGAGATAGAGTTTCAAGCGCGATTTTCACTGTAAACGATGGCGCATCGGTTCTAAATCCAAGTCTTGCACCGGGTGTGCGCCTACCTAAAAACTCAAGTGATGGCATTTTTTCTCTTAATTTGGCTGGCAATCTTTCGAATATACCAGTTTTTTCTATATTAGGTACTCCAAAAACCTTTATTGGCTTGTCCTTATAGGTATATTTCATAAAATCCCCCAAAAAAGCAACTACAACTAAAGTATAGCACAAAGGAAACAAGGTGTAAAGTCGAATTATATAATTTTATTATATAAAAAATCAAAATAACCATAAATTTCTTTGCAAGCTATTGATTTAAAGTAAATAAAAAGAAAAAAAGTATTGACAAGGTGAATAAAATTGTGTATAATTTAATGGCAAAGTCGATAGCACCGTGCTATTCTATCGAATTTTTAATGATTTTTTAGAGTAAACGGCGGTTTTGTGCAACCTTGGTTGCGTACATTTTATGGAGATGTACTCAAGTGGCCGAAGAGGCGCCCCTGCTAAGGGTGTAGGTCGGGTAACCGGCGCGGTGGTTCAAATCCACTCATCTCCGCCAAACAAAAAGGACACCATTTCGGTGTCCTTTTTTGTTTCTGTGGGTGGTGTTTTGCGCCACTCCTTGTGTCTTTGACACAAATGTGGTGCATAAGTGCGACGAAAGACGTTGTGGCTTGCCGACATAAGGCTCGGCGCAGCTCTTTTTCAAAGAAAAAGCCTCCACTCATCTCCGCCAAAAATCTACAAGTTTCAACAGAAGCTTGTCGATTTTTACTTATTACCTCTTCTCTCTTCACTCTTCACTTTTCACTAAATCCTTGTCGATTTTTGGCGAAAGTAATAAGTAATAGTGAATAGTGAAAAGGTGCTGATGTAGCTTTTCTCCCGTCAGTCGAAAAGCAATTTATTATAAAACGAATACGCGAGAGTTCAAACCTAAACGTAAAAAGGCGAAAAATATTTTTTATCGCCCCTTCACAAACAAAAAGGACACCATTTCGGTGTCCTTTTTTCCTACCATATACACCTCATCCGTCAACTTCGTTGACAACTTCTCCTACTGGAGAAGGCTTCTTAGAGTCTCTTTTTGCATTTTACTCCATCACAAAGGGAGGAGCAAGTCCCTCCCCTACAGTTGTTTGTAGTCTTTTTTTTGTTTCTAAATTTATTGTGCATCCGGTGAATTTTCTTCAGTTGCTTTTTCTTTAATCCATAGCTTTTTTTGGAATAGCTTGCTGAATATAAGCTCTATTGCTCTGCTCATTAAATAAACCACTATGCATGAGCAAATGCAAAATCCAAAAAATGCCCATATTTTTTCATTTCTTTCCCAGTGCTTTAATTTTGTACTTATAAAATGAATCCAATAGAAATGGTTTAATACTATCAATGTGCTCATTGTTCCAAACGGCTTTGTCCATTTAGGATTCCACAAATATGATGTATATGATAAACCATTTATTCCTATTAATAGCATACCAAAAATGATAAACACCAGAACATAATCAAATTGACTCTTTGGTAAGTTATGCATTAAATAAAACATCATAGCAAAAGCAAGTAGCTCAAGCGCTGTAAAGCTTATTCTTGCAAAGCGAGTCAATTCCTTGCCACCTATACGCTTGCTAATTTCATAAATTAAGCATCCTGCTGCGCATCCGGAAAGTCCGCGAATAATACCCGTGTGAAGCAATGTGTTTTCTATATATGTAGTTCCAACTGCAAGATTTCCATACTTTGCAGACAAAATTCCATAGCCAAGAAAAACTATCAGCGGACACACTATTAATACAAAATTAGTTTTAAATTTTCTTACAAGTGGATACAAAATAGCCAACGCTATAAACATAGCTGAAAGATACCACGAAATTCCAACGATATAAAAGCCCTTGAAGCCTGCTGCGTTAAGTGGGAACACATCAAATGATAATAGCAATAGCTTTTGGAACGACACTTCGCCTGTAAAGCTGTAGGACACGCAATGAACAACAAATCCAACAATTGCTGAAGATAGTAAAATAAAAAACAATCCTTTATATTTTCGAATCAAAAACTTTACTGTTGAAAGTCCTGCTTGCTCAGCACTATACTTATCCTTTTCAATGGAATTCATCATAAAATATCCTGTTATCATAAAGAAGCCTTCTACTGCGAGTCTTCCGCCAGGAAAAACGCCTGCTCCCACATGAAATTCTGCAATAATTATGGCAAATAAAAATTTTATAACATCAAGATATCCGTTTCTTTTTTTAGTCATTTTCCCTCCATTTTAATCATTTAATTTTATTGCTTTTCGTTATTTGCTTTCAAATATAACCTTACACTAGCATTATATCATTTGTTCATAGAAAAGTAAATATTTTTAATGAATTATTCTTTTTCAGCCTAAATATGTCTTTTTTGTTAATTGTTTGTATTTGGTATGTACTTTGTATGCTTTATATGATACAATAATGTCAATTTGTAAAATATTGTCGTATAAGGAGCTTTTATGAAGGAGTTTTTCGGCATTGGCGGCTACACTCGCGAGCCTAATGGCGCTTTTTCTTGGCAACATATAGTACAGGTTTCATTTTTTGTATTGCTTATGATTGGTCTTGCTATCGGTATTGGCCTTTGGATGAGAAAAAAGGAATACAAAACAAAAAACAGAGTTATTATAGTTTCAGCAATTTCGATACTGTCTTTTGAGGCTGTTAAAATTATAATCAATTGCATTGGGTCTGACAACTTAATAAAGACATTGCTTTGGAATCTTCCGCTTTTCCTCTGCTCTATTCAGCTCGTTGCTATTCCCGTTGCTGCGTTTTGTCGCGGCAGACTAAAGGAGGGCGCGCTTGATTTTGTTATGGTGTTTGGCATATTGGGTGCTTTGGTTGGACCTATTGGCGCAATTCAGGACTATAACTCATACCCCGCTTTTTGCTTTCACAATATAGTGTCGGCAATCACACACTCAATCTCCGGTTTTACTTCGCTTTACATAATTATTTCCGGAATGGCAAGTGTAAGAAAGAAAAACATTTGGATGAGCCACGCCATTTTAGGTGTTTTCTGCGTTTTGGCTTACGCTGTTAATGTAATTTGCGGTCTTTGTTACGGAGGAAATATATTCGAAGATTCGCCAAACTATATGTTTTTAATGGCAGATGACGGCACACCATACACAATAGTAACTGCTATGGTTGGCGGGAACAAGGCGCTTTACCCTATCGTTGTTGTATTGCTCTTTGTTCTTTATATGGCGGTGTTTTATGGAATTTACTTCCTGGTTCGCCACTTGCGTGCAAAGAAAAAAGCCTTGCTTGATGACTAAATTAAAAAACCACGGAAAATCCGTGGTTTTTGTTTTTAAAACTTTATTTTGGCAGTATGAACTCTGTGGTCAGATGCGATAATCTCGGGAATTTCGGCGTTGACAACCTCAATATCCGGAGTTACAAAAATATAGTCGATTTTTATTTCGGGCTTATCGCTTGGCCAAGTTGGTGTATTTTCGCAAAAGCCAACGGATGCATCCTTCATTCTCTCTTTTATAGGAGCAAGAACGGGGTTATCAGGCGTTACATTAAAGTCGCCCATTAAAATGCATTTTTCGTTTTCCATATTCTCTAAAATTGTTTTTACTGCGTTTTCTTGCTCATCGGGATTAAGCCCAAAGTGAACAGCCATAACAGTTAATCCATTTTCAAGCTTTGCTTTAAGAATACATCTTGTTTCGTAATAGCCGTCATATTTTTTTGGCTCTGGGTCGGGAATTTTAATTGTTTCGGCACTTAAAAATTTGTGCTTTGAAATAAGCCCGTTTCCATAAGCGCCCCCAGATGACAAATTAATCGCCTTTGCAAAATAGTGGTTATCAAAGCCGCATAGTTCTGCGAGATTTTTTGTTTGATTTGGGAAAGCGTCGCTCGCATCAGCATTGGAATACATCTCGTTTAAGCCGACAATTTCAGCACCTAAATCTAAAATGGTCTTTGCCATTATTTGATAGTCAACCCTCTGTTCTAAATAATTTAGACAGTGTTGGGTATTAAATGTCATTATTTTCATAGCCTTCTCCTTAGTGCTTTATATGTTTATAATATCATTTTTACATTACAATTGCAATATAAAATGTTTTCTCTTTCTCTCTTTGTTGACAATGCCTCGCCGATATGATAAAATAATTTTAACACCTTTTGGGAGGATAAAATGAACACTATTAAATTTGACAAAAGAAATGTGCGCATGGTTGCACACAGAGGACTTTCAGGCATTGAGGTTGAAAACACAAACTCGGCTTTTGTTGCCGCGGGAAATCGCTCATATTACGGAATAGAAACCGATATTCATATAACAAGCGATGGTAATTTTATCATAGGTCATGACGATAATTATAATAGGCTATCAGGTGAGGAAATTTACCTTGAAAAGGAAAACCTAGAGACACTTCAAAATATAGTCTTCTTTGACAAGGACGGGGTAAAGGACCGAGTTGATTTGCGCCCCTCTCGCCTAGAAAACTATATAAAGATTTGCAAAAAATATGAAAAACACGCCGTGCTTGAGCTAAAATCTAACTTTACAAAAGAGCAAATTGCCCGCATTATTGAAATAATAAAGGAATATGACTATCTTGATAACACTACCTTTATCTCCTTTATTTATGAAAATTTGCAATTGGTAAAGGAAATTTTGCCAAGTCAAAGCGCACAATACCTATTTTGGAAGGTAACCGATGAGGAAATTGCCCGCCTTTCACGTGATAAGATTGATGTTGACGTTTGGTGTAAAGAGCTGACACGTGAGCAAATTGATGCGTGCCACAAGGCAGGCTTAACTGTAAACTGCTGGACTGTTGACACAAAGGAAGAGGGCGAAAAATTAGCCGAGTGGGGTATTGACTACATTACCTCAAATATACTTGAATAAAAAAGGACGAGAAATCTCGTCCTTTTATTAATTATTCTCCAACTTGTGTAAAAAGCTCATACCAGCTGGAAACCTCTTTATATTCAGCTGCATCCTCTGGTGCTTTCACCTCAAATGCTTCGTCATATGTATAGGTTTCTTCTGTCTTTTGGGTTCTGGTTATACTAATGCCAGAAGCAGATGCTGTTATTTCGTGAGATTCAGTAATACTGAGTATGCGATAGTTCTTATCAATTACAACAATTTGGCTTGATTCTCCAAGGTCCGCAGAGCCCGGAACGCCGATTGATCCTGTTATTTTGTCTACAAGGTTCTCAACGCTTTCTGAATTGTTTGAGAAAACAAGAGTAACTGTTCCATCGTCGTTTTTCTTAAACGAGCTGCTCTTGTATGCATTAACGCCTGTGTTTGTCTCGTCAATGCCATATACCAAGGCTACTACTTGTCCTACCTCTTTTGCCTTTTGTGTTGCGCCCGAAAGCTTGTTTTTCATATTAACAATAGGCATAGAAACATAGAGTGTGTCATCCACAAAGGTATTCGTTGAGCCTTCAACCTCTGTGATATAATTTTCGCCATCGGCATAAGTAACGCTTGTCGTTACTACATCAATGCCATTTGTAGTCTCGGTATTCTTGCTTGTTACTTTTACCTTTATGTTTTTCATTGCCTCGTTTATTTTTGAAACGTATTCGGCAACTGTGGTTGGTTCTTTGTCTTCATCTTTATTATCATCATTGGTAGGTGCTCCACAAGCGACCAATGAGAATATCATTAAAAGACAAAGTGCGAGTGATAAAATTCTTGCGATTTTCATAGTGATTCCCTTCTCCGTCAAAAAATTCTACATATGTAGTAATTTAATTATAAATCTTTTATGGAGTAAAGTCAACCACAAAAAGAAATTTGTTGACGAGGAAAAGGAAAAATGTTATACTATATACGAGGTGATAAAATGAAAAAAATTATTGCATTTTTTGTACTAATAATATTTGTTTTTATGCTAGTGGGCTGTGGCGCTTCCTTCTCTAAAAGCTATTACGATGAGGTTTCTTCATATGTAGCCGAGCATAAAAGCACCATTTCTACATCTAACAATATAGAATACTTTTTCTATGACACAATAGATGATACAAACGAGAATACATATTACGGCTACTACTACTCTAAGGCTGACAAGGTTGTACCTTGCGAACAGGACAAAATGAGCTTGCCAAAGACCTATACTGAGGGCGACGGTGGCTACTATTTTGGCGAGGCGAGCGACACAAGCGACTGGTGCTTTGTCAAAAAAATTGAAGATGGCTGGTACTATTTCGAAACTCACGATTATATTTACAACTAAACAAAAAAGCACCCGGTTGGGTGCTTTTTATTCGCCTATAAGCTCTTTTCTTTCCTTTTCTCTTTTGCTTTCGCTAAGCCTAAAGCCAAGGTATGCTATAAGCAAGGAAATGCCCTCAAAGGCTGTAAAAACCACTATATATAAAAGCTTTGGAACCTCTTGCATTGTTTTTATCTCAGGATTTATTAATTCCTGCGCCAATGTTACACCGATTTCCAAAACTGCCATCCCTGCCGAAAATGCAGCAAAGCTGGTAATAAGCGAGAAAATAAGTCTTATTCCGAAGGTAATAGCATAGCCCTGTGCGAAATAACCAAAATCTAATCTTCTGCTATTTTTAAACAAGTTATAGAAAACGAAAAATCTAATTACCAGCTCAAGAGCCATAAAGACAACTATTTCTAAAAGCGTGCGCAAAGCGCCCTCATCAACAGCCATTCTTATAGGATAAATTGCAAAGCCAAGGAAAAATGCAACAAGTAAAACCTCTATTTCAATAAAAAGAAAATAAAGAAGTCCGCCACGCCAGTTAACCTTTGGTCTATCGTTCATACTCTTCTCCCCTTCTTTGCTTATTTCAATTTAATTATAACACAAAGTGTTTATGCTTTCAAGTATGAAAAAAGCACCCGGTTGGGTGCTTTTTTATTCTCTTATTGCAAATGAAATTCCCTCTAGCTTTTCTATTTCTTGGCGAGTGTTCTCTGCGCTTTGTGTGCTTGTAGTGATATATAATCCAAGGTTGCCAACCACACCACTTCTTGCTGAGGAAACCTCAACGTGTGCCTCGTGCCCGAGCACTTCCCTTATCTCCTCAGTGATTCTGCCAGATTCCTCTGCCTTTGAAATTTCTGCATATATATGCACGGATTTTTTGCTTTTGCGCTCTAGTATTGTCAAAACTGAGGCTGTGAAAATCAATGCGCCCATTGCCACAAGCGCACCAAGGTAAAATCCGTAGCCGATTGCAATACCGATTGTTGCAGTCGCCCACATACCGGCGGCAGTAGTAAGACCTGTAATTACACTATTTTTCTTAACAATAATCATTCCGGCACCGAGGAAGCCTATACCTGAAATAACCTGTGCAGGAATTCTTGCTATATCGTCAAAGTTGCCTGTTTCTGCAATATAAACGCTGATAAGCGCAGTCATTGCAGAGCCGAGACACACAAGAATGTGAGTACGAAGTCCAGCCGGACGTCCGCTTCTTCCTCTTTCACTACCTATAAGTCCACCGACTATAACAGCAAGGATTATTCTTATAATAATTGACACCCAGCTAAGGTCCACAACATATGAATTTAAAAAATCAATAAAACCGTCCATAGATGCCCCCAATTAATATATTTTATATATTAACATTATAGCAAGGTATCTATAAAATGTCAATTAAATTTTATCTAAACGAAAAAACCTTTGTAAGCAATGGCTGTGCGCCGGTTTTTGGGTCGGTTTCCATTATTAAAATGTCCTTCATATATTCGTTCCAACGGTCAACCACAGGGCTTTCCCTTTGAACCTTAGCGGCATATTCAATGCCCTTTTCACACTCGTAATAGCCAAAAAGCTCGTTGCCTACATTCCAAATTGTGTAGTTTACAATACCGGCACGCGCCAAAACCTCTTTCATCTCATCCCAAATTGCATCGTGCCTTTTTATGTATTCCTCAATAGCACCGTCAACTATTTTGCCCTTCCATGCGTATTTTTCCATAATAACACCACCTTTTACATTAAAGCTATTCTAATTATATCAAAGCTCAAAATCATTTACAAGGCATATTGTATAATTTAGCGCTAGATTGTAAAAATATAGTTATTAAAACAAGCGCGAGGTTTTTATGCGAGAATATTTTTGTGGGTGGTATTTTAAATGCCAAGCGCCAAACAAGGAATTGGCTATAATCCCTGCTATTCATAGGGCAAGGAAAAGCGCCTCATCGTCCATACAACTGATTACAAGCGACGGTGTATTTAATGTGTCCTTCCCCTATGATGAATTTAAACAGTGTAACAGTGGCTTCGGCGTTGACATTGGAAGCAATCATTTTTCAAACAGCGGAATTGATTTATGCATACAAGCTCCCGAAATCAGTGCTGTGGGCTCGCTTAAATTTGGAGAGCTTTCTCCTATAAAATACGATATTATGGGGCCGTTTAAATATGTTCCCTTTATGGAGTGCCGACACAGTGTTGTTAGTATGATGCACACAGTAAGTGGAAAAATAGAGATAAACGGGGTTAGCTATTTATTCGACAATGATATAGGGTATATTGAGGGGGACAGGGGCTACTCCTTCCCTCGCGAATATGCGTGGACTCACTGCTTTTTTTCTGGTGGCTCAATTATGCTAAGCATTGCAAGTATTCCTCTAGGGCTTTTCAACTTTACCGGTGTAATTGGTGTAGTTATGCTCAATAACAAGGAATATCGCATAGCCTCCTATCTCGGTGCAAAAATACTGAAAATAGAAAACGGGGAAATAATTATAAAGCAAGGAAAAATGGTATTATCAGTAAAGCTAATAAAAAAGCATTCTCTTCCTCTTTTTGCACCTGTTGGTGGGAAAATGAACCGAACAATAAACGAAAGCCTCGCATGTCGCGCCTCATATTCCTTTACAAAGGATGGACAATCGCTTTTTTCATTTGAAACCGATAGAGCCTCCTTTGAATATGAGTTTTCAAGATAACGAAAAGCAATAATTGGCTATAAACTTTGTGCCATAAGGCTTTTTAACACCTTTTTAATTGGTAAAAAATCTTTTCAAAAAATGTTGTGAATTTGAGTCAATCAAATAATATCTTTAAATTTCATATGTAAGACAAAAATATAAATAGCCATAGATCTTTGTCTATGGCTATTAAAAAGTCGTTATATGTTATAGTCGGTCAAATATGCTTTTGTATTTTCAACCATTTCGTCGAACATCTTTCTTGCATCGCCTATGCTACAGGTAACAAGTGGGTCGGAAGCAAATGCGTTAAAGATTGCCTCGATATCACGCTTTGCAATAGCATCGGAAACAGCCTCCTGCTCGGAGCAAATTTTAGAAACAAGTGGGTAAATCTCGGTTGGAATTTCGCCAGCCAAAACAGGTCTAAGCTCATTTGTGCGGAATATAGCATTTGTTTCAACAACTGCGCCAAGGGGAAGATTTGGAATTTGTCCCTTGTTTGGAATATTAACGTTTGTGATAAGGTCACAAAGGCCAAGCAGAGCTCTCATTTGGTTGACACCCTCCTCGCCTGTTTTACAAAGCTTGATTTCCTCGCCATCAAGAAGCTTGCGGCTTCTTTCAAGACGGTTCTTAAGGTCCTCTTTTCTCCAAGAAACAGGGGTCAAACCAAACTTCATTTCTTTAACTCTTTCGGGGCTTTCAAGATACCACTTTCCAGGGCAGAATTCTGCCAAGTGTCTATCTCCCGCCGCTGAAATATAGCCAAATCTTTTGAACAAATCGAAGGTTACCTTGCCGGCACAAGCAAAGAAATTGTTCATCCAGTTGTTATCCGGCTTTGCGGGAAGTCCGTCAGCATATTTATCGCAGTATTTATCGTAATACGGGAATAGGTCAATGCCTTGATAAGTAGCACTTGTTAACCATGTAAAGTGGTTTACAGCTACTGGGTTAACCTTAATTTCCTCTCTTGTAGCCTTCTTTCCTAAGTACTCCTCTACTACCCACGTAAGCAGTCTTTGTGTTCCAAAAACCTCATGGCAGCATCCAAAAGCCTTGATTTCAGGGAATACTCTATAAAGAGTCTTAACGCAAAGGGTCATTGGGTTAGTGTAGTTAATTACCCAGGCATTTGGGCAGTATTCCTTAACGTAATTTGCGATTTCCTCAAACATAGGAATAGTCCTCATAGCACGGACAATTCCACCGGGGCCTGTTGTATCGCCAACAGATTGATAAATGCCGTATTTTTCCGGAACGTGAACATCGCTCTCCATTTCATCAAATGTACCGGGAAGAATAGAAATTACGACAAAGTCAGCGCCCGTCATTGCTTCCTTTGGAGTTTTAACTGCCTTGTAGCTCCATTTTGACTTTGCACCCTCGCAATCGTTATATCTATTACCGATAATTTCGTTTGCCTGTGCTGCCTCAAAATCTATATCATATAGATAAACCTCGCCATTCATATCCTCGTTAGCGGCTAAGTCACTCATAAGACCCCAAGCCCAGCCACGAGAGCCACCACCAATATAGGCAATTTTTACATTTTCTGCTTTTTTGTTTACAATTTTCATAACAATTCTCCTCGAATATGTTGATACGTTGATTATACACCTTAAAACAACCTTTGTCAAGAAAAACGCAAGTGTTGAATTGTACATTTTATTGAGTAAGCCAACAGGCAAAATTACTTGATGCTTTTTGCTTACAGATAATATTTTAAATATTGATTTTGCTTTTGCTTAAAAATATAATTTACACCTGAAATTTATACTATTTTATTAAAGGTCAAGTTTATTTAAAGGTATGTTCTGTTTAGTGTTCTATAAGAGATATTTGTGTACAATCGGCCATGCTTCGTCAGCATAAAATCTGTGTCCACCATTTCCTTTAACCAATGTACAATGGTGACCCTTTTCTAATGATTCATAAACCTGCTTTCCCTTTTTGAAGACCTGCTCAGCACCAAACAACGGGAACATTGGATCCTCAATTCCCGACACTTGAATAAAGTACTTTGGATATGCCATTGCCATAAGATCGTTCATATCAAAATATTTAGATATTGCTGGTACATAATTGCAAGAGCAATGAGTCATTGCTCCGATGGAATCCTTAAATGTGCACATTGCACAGGATGGCATTGCCAAAGTGATTCTATCCTCCAAGGCTGCAACGTACACCGTAGCGGTGCCCCCGCCGGAGTTTCCCATACAACAAATATTTTTTGTATCAATTTTATCAGCAAATTCGTTTTCAATTACATCAATTAGCCTTGACACATCCCACACGCGTTCGCCTACCGTTGTTCTTCCCATAAGCAATGCAGTCATAGTCGATTCATAGCACCTCGGTCCGTTTTCGTCTCCGCCACATTCTCCAAAGTTTCTTTGCTCTAACGAAATTGCCGCAAAGCCCTCCTTGACAGTTCTCACACAAAAATCTCGGTCGCCCTCACTTATGGATTTTTCATCTCCCAAAAATTTAGGCTTGCCTAAAGAAATATGCATTCCCTTAGAGTGTCCTTGAAGACATATCATCAGTGGTGGCTTCTCAATTCCATCAGGAAGCAACAAATGGCAAGGTACACGATAACCCGCTTCGCTTTGATAGGTAAATCTAATTTCAGTCGCCCCGTTTGTTTTCTTTTGGTATTCCACATTGAATTCCGGGTTTACCCTTTCAAACTTATCCAAGCCCAAAAGCTGTGAAAGCTTTTTTCTGGCATTGGCTCTCCATTCTTGAAAGTCACCGCCGTTATAGGACATCGACGGGATAGCCCTTTGCATCAATTCCTTGTTGTATTCATAAGCTGATTTCATGTTTATCATCCCTTTTAAGGTAAATTTACCACCTTTACTTTGATATATTTAATTGTACAATAAAACTTATCGTTTTTCAACATTTTTAGCGCAAATAAAAGCGTTGAAAGAATTTGATTTGTTTGCGTAAGCAAAGATACAAAAAAGCCACTCGTAACGAGCGGCTTATCTGTTGGGTGAGATGGATGGAGGCTTTGCCTTTGTCAAAGAGTCTCGACTAGCCTTTTGCTGGCAAGCCGACAACGGCTTTAGTCGGACTTGCTGCATTTGATGTGTAGGGACAGGCGCCTCGACCGTCCGCAAAGACGGATAAAATGAGGATGGATGGCTTCTCGCCAAAGGCGAGGCTTTCGCCCACGCCTTATGCTTACAAGTAGACAACGGCTTAGGGCAAAAGAACGAACCATATTTGTGTTGCAACGCAACACAAAGTGGTCGAACGCGCCATCTCTGGCAAAGAAAAAACAGGCCATCAATTGATGGTCTGTTTTCTTTGGCTGGGATGGATGGGTTCGAACCATCGAAATGCCAGAGTCAAAGTCTGGTGCCTTACCGCTTGGCTACATCCCAATATTGCGTTAGTATTGTATCACATTTTATTTTGGTTGTCAAGCACTTTATTGAAAAATTTCAAAATTTAGTTTTTATGTGATTTTTTGGAGTTTGTAACTTTTTATCCTTTATGCTTGAACTTTTGATTTTAGTGTGCTATCATATATTATATATTATTGCAAATTTTTCAGTTTAAATTCGAGAAGGAGGAAATTATGAAAAGCAAGCGTATTTTATTTATTGTTGCTCTTGTCTTAGCTTTTGCTATGGCATTTTCTGTTTTCTCCATTTTCTTTGAAATCGGACATGTATGCTCTTGCGAAAACGAGCTTTGTCATATTTGTGCACTGCTAACAAGCCACAGCAAGGATGACTCTATTTTGAACGCTTCCACTACAATTTCTTTCGCTATCTGTGCTATTTTGTTCGCTTTTCTACACTTAATTTTTGTATTAATAAAAAAATCCACTCCTATCAAATTAAAGGTAAAGCTGTCAAATTGATTTTCCTTCTTTATCCAGGCTAAATAAAGAAAGGAATTAAAAAATGATAGAAGTTAAAAATTTAACAAAGCAGTTTCAAAACGAGACGGCTATTACATATAGTGATATTACCTTTGAAACGGGCAAATCCTATATGCTTTTAGGCGCATCTGGTTGCGGAAAATCTACACTTTTAAACATAATTGCGGGTATTCTCTCCCCCACCTGTGGCTCTATTATTATTGATGGCGAAAATATGACAGATAAAAGCCAAAAGGAAAAGGACAGGTATAGAATTAAAAATATAGGCTATATATTTCAAGATTTCAAGCTAATAAATGAAATGAGCGTTATGGACAATATAAACATTTTAAGATTAGAGGGCGTTAACACACAGGAGGCTCCCAGAATTCTTGAAATGTTAGGCATTTTAGAAAAGAAAAATAGTAAGATCAAGCATCTTTCCGGAGGACAAAAGCAAAGGGTTGCTATTGCCCGTGCTATTGTTAAAGCTCCTGAGATAATTTTGGCTGATGAGCCTACGGGCAACCTCAATTTCGCTATTGGCGAGGAGGTTATAAAATCGCTCATCGATGTGTCAAGGGGCAAAACCTTAATTGCCGTTACTCACGACGAAAGGCTTGGCAAGTACTTCGACTATATAATTGATATGAACAAAATGACGAGTGGTATAGTTGATGTTATACCATCAAAGGAGGCGAATTTATGATACGCTTCGCTTTGAAAAATATGGCAATTAAAAAGGTGCAGATTATTTTAATTGTTCTTTCAATCGTTCTTTCTGCCGGAATTGCTGTTCTTGCATTTAATGTATCAAATCAGGTTAGCGACGGAATTTCTAAAAACGCAAAATACTATGGTGTTATTATAGGTCCTTCAGGCAGTGAAACGCAGCTCGCTATGAACTCTATGTATTTTTCAGATGAGCCGCTTGGCACCATCCCCTACTCCATAGTTACAGAGCTAATGCAGGATGGAACAAATGTCAGAGAGGCCGTTCCGTTTGCTATGGCAGATAACTATAACGGCGCCAGTGTCGTTGGCACAAGCTCCACCTATTTAGATGGCAAGGAATTAAAGGAAGGCAAAATGCTTGACGACCTTGGACTTTTCGAGGCTGTTGTGGGCTATCGCGTAGCTAAGCAAAACGGATTAAAGCTTGGCGATACTCTTTACACAAGTCACTCTGCAAACAGCTCAGAAACTCACGCAAAGGGAATTAAGGTTGTTGGTATATTGGAGCAAACGCACTCCTCATACGACAATGTTGTATTTACCCAAGTTCGTTCTCTTTGGGAAATTCACGAGCACGAGGGTGATCACGAGGGCGAGGAGCACCACCACGAAAAAACGGTTTGTGCAGTCCTAATCAAAGCAAGAAACGAGTCCTCTGCTATGGCGTTGATTGAAAAATACGATGGCAAGGTTATTGAGGGAGACGGAAACCCGATTTCTCTCCAAGCAATTTCTCCTATGAGCGCAGTAAGGGATGTTTTAAACGATGCCGACAACACAAAATACATAGTCTTTGTTCTTTGTGCTGTAATTCTCATTATGAATATTATGATAATTTCTATTATCACTCTTCTCAATATGTACCACTCCTCAAAGGAGATTTCGCTTATGCGCTTAATTGGTATAAGCATGAAAAAAATCAATCTTTTATACATAATTCAAAACTCGCTTATCGGTCTTTTGTCTGTTCTTTTGGCGTTTGGGCTATCAAGAGCTTGTCTTGCTTTGATGAACGACTTTGTTTCATCAATGGGTGTTGTTTTGAACATTGGACGCATATATCCTTTGGAAATTCTTATTTTAGTTGGCGTATTTTTAATCAGCGTTTTGCCAACAGCTATTTGGACCTTCGTTATGTCTCGCAAGGATTCAATTAGTGATTAGGAGGATGTATGAAAAAATTTGTTTTAAAAATCTCAGCTCTTTTATTGTCACTCTTGTTTATTATTCCGATAATAGGATGCGGCTCAAATGCAGATGATGCAACAAAATTAAGCTTCAAATCAGCATCTACATATGATTATTTAAAATCAATAGACGGGGAAAAGGTAACAATTAATGGATATATGGCAACCTCGTCGCCAGTTGATGGTTCATTTATGTTCTTAATGAATATGCCATATCAAAGCTGTCCTTTCTGCGTTCCAAACACCTCTCAGCTTTCAAACACATTAGAGGTTTATCCAAAAAAGGGCAAGGCGTTTGAATACACAACACAAGCTATCAAGGTCGTTGGTACGCTTATGGTTGCGCCTAGTGAGGATGAATATTTTACTGACGAATTCGGCTATGAATTCAACTTTAAAATTGTCGATGCCGAATACTCTATTCTAAGCGCCGACGAAATTTCAAGCGATCTTGCACTTTGGCAAAAAATTGCCGAAAGCGGCATTGTTACTGAAATTGATAAAATGTATCAATATTTAAACTTTGTCTCTGCTTGGAATACTTATTTTGTTAAATCCTATATAAATGCTGACGGGGAGCTTGTCAAGGGCTACTACCTTTATCCAAGCGATGCGCTAAACTATATAACAAGAGAGGGCGCACAATACTATTATGGCTATAAGGATGGATATTTTGACTCTCTTGTTCAAAAAATTGAATCCATAGATAAAAATAAACTATCAAATCTTGTAGAGAATGTTAGAAAAGCCGAGGCTTTAGCTAACAAAGCATTAAACGAATTAACATCGGAAAATTATACTAAGGAATACAAATATCTAGAGGACTTTGATAATTACGATTATGTTTATACTCTTAACAAGGGCGAGGAATTAAAAAGCGAAATGGACTCCCTTTATAAGGAATTCTCTCTTTGGATTTCCAGCTGGGAAATGTAACACTAAAAAGTGGTGCAAAAGCACCACTTTTTTCTTGCACTTTTTTTGCCTTTATGATATGATTAAATTGTAAATTATTATCAATGACAAAATAACAGCATACGGAATAAAGGTAAATTATTTTAAATGAAAAAGCTTAAAAACCTATTTTTAATTATGCTCTCTATGATGAAAATTGGTGCATTCACCTTTGGTGGTGGGTACGCTATGATTAGTCTTTTGCATAGCGAGTTTGTCGAAAAAAAGGAATATCTTAGTCACGATGAATTTATGGATTTGGTTGCAATTGCTGAGTCCACGCCGGGTCCGATTGCCATTAATATGTCAACATATATTGGCTACAAAAGAGGTGGATTTTTAGGCGCTCTGTTTTCCACTATTGGAATGTGCATCCCGTCCTTTTTAATTATCTTTGCAATTTCGCTTTTCTTTGACCGCTTCCTTGAAATTACTTGGGTAAAATCCGCATTCCACGGAATTCAAATCTGCGTAATATATCTGATTTTGTCAGCAGGGATTAAAATGCTAATGCAACTGAAAAAGAACGCTTTTAACATTGTAATTTTGTGTATAACTGCTGTTTTGATGGTATTGTTTAGCATTTTCAACATCAGCTTTTCAGCTATATTCTACATATTAATAAGTGGACTTTTAGCCCTTATAATATTCCTTATAAAATACCTTAAGGAAAGAGAGGGCAAAAAATGATATATCTTGAGTTATTTTTATCATTTTTAAAGATTGGCGCCCTCTCCTTTGGCGGTGGGCTTGGTATGATTTCTCTCATCAGAGATGAGTGTCTTGGCAACGGTTGGCTAACTGAAGGGGAGCTGCTTAATTTTGTAGCCGTGGCAGAATCCACGCCCGGCCCTATTGCAATAAATATTGCAACCTTTGTTGGCTCAAGCCAAGCCGGATTTTTCGGTGCTTTACTTGCAACTCTTGGTGTTGTTTTGCCATCTTTTATTATTATTCTAATAATTGCGGCATTTTTAAGGAACCTACTAAAATATCGAGGTGTAAGCACTACTCTGAACGGTATGCGTCCGGCAATTGTCGGTCTTATTCTTGGTATGTCGTTAATTCTTGTTTTGAATCTTTTGTTCGGGATTTCAACGACAAAAAGCCAATTTCACTTCGATGCTTTCGCTCTTGTAATTTTAGGCTTCGTTTTCCTTTTTGCATATATTTGGAAAAAGATATTTAAAAAGCCCGTTTCCCCTATAATATTAATTATTTTTTCCGGTGCTTTAGGAGTAATGCTTTATGGCGTATAAAAACTTAACCTATGAAAATGTAAAAATAAATGGCGGCTTTTGGCAAGCAAAACAAGAGCTTTTGCGCAAGACCACCATCAAAGCAGTTTACGATAGATTCAAAGAAACAGGGCGCTTTGATGCATTTAAGTGTGACAAAAACTCAAAGACAAAGCCTCACGTTTATTGGGATAGCGATGTTGCCAAGTGGATTGAAGGCGTTGCTTATCTTACAAAGCAAAAAAGAGAGCCTGAGTTAGAAGCAATAGTTGACGAAATAGTTGATGAAATTGAAAAAAATCAGCTACCCTGTGGCTATTTTAACAGTTATTTTATCGTTATGGAGCCGGAAAAAATCTTTACAAATCGCGACTGCCACGAGCTATATTGTGCTGGGCACTTGCTTGAAGGCGCCATCGCTTATTTCGAGGCGACTGGCAAGAAAAAGCTTCTTGACCTTATGTTAAAATATGTGGATTATATCGAAAAGCGATTTAAAATCGACCAAGACACAGGCTTTACAACCCCCGGACACGAGGAAATCGAGCTAGCACTTGTGCGCTTATACGATTTAACAAAAGAGAAAAAGCATCTCGACCTTGCTAAATTCTTTGTTTCCCAAAGAGGCAAGCATACCGAAGAGGACAATTATATTGAATGGGCTGACAGTAAGTATAGTCAATCTCATCTAGAGCCTAAGAATCAACGCACAGCCGAGGGACACAGTGTACGTGCAGTGTACTTGTACTCCGCTATGGCTGATTTGGCGTTAAAGGGAAATGACGAGGAATTAAAGCTTGCCTGTGAATGCATATTTGATGATATAATAAATAACAAGATGTACATAACCGGTGGCATTGGCTCAACTCACTTGGGCGAGGCGTTTACTACTCCCTTTGACTTGCCAAGCGAAGGTGCATATGCTGAGAGCTGTGCGGCTATTGGTCTTATTTTCTTTGCGCAAAGAATGTTAAATTTAACAGGCAAAAAGAAGTATGCAGATGTTATCGAGCGTGTTTTATACAACGGATTTTTAAGCTCGTTTTCTCTTGACGGAAAAGCATTTTTCTATGTTAATCCACTTGAGATTGTACCACAAAATCACAAAAGACATGCCTCGGTCAAGTACTCTGACCCTCTCCCGCCAATGACACGCAAGGAGGTATTTGAATGCTCCTGCTGTCCACCAAATATCGTTAGAATGCTAGGCTCGCTCGGCTCTTATATATACACCTATGACGACAAGTACATATATCTACAACAATATATGTCCAGCGAAGCAACCTTTACTATCGGAGACAAAAAAATCACTCTTCTTCAAAAAACTAGCTACCCTCAAAATGGCAAAATCACATTAAAAGCAAGTGATGACGTAACTGTTTTTGTGCGCGTGCCTGAATATTTAGGTGGCGAAAAAATCGGTAAAAACGGATACCTCCCCGTGAATTTAGTTAAAGACGAGGAAAAAACAATAGAATTTGAAATTCCTACAATGCTAATCGAGGCAAGCCCTAAGGTTAAAGATTGTATCGGCAAGGTATCACTTATGCACGGACCTTTGGTTTACTGTCTTGAGGGCTGTGACAATGAATACGATATTTTTAATATTCGCATTGACAAAAATACAGCGTTTACCCACGGCTTTGATAAGGAATTGGGTATACCTACTATTACGCTAGACGCATTTATCAAGCAAAGCTCTGACTCCTTGTACGCACCAATTTCTCAAAACAGAAAAAGGGCTAAGGCGAAATTCATTCCATATTACGCATTTGCAAACAGAGGCGAAAGCTCTATGCAGGTGTGGTCATTAGTTGAATAACAAAAGCGAGTGCAAATTGCACTCGCTTTTTTACTAACTGTTCCCCTAGTTAGTTTTTTATGGAAAGATTTATTATGTAAAAATTTTATGTTTGTTTATTCTGATTTTTCTTCGCTTTTTTCTTGCTCATTTGGCGAAGATTGTTCATTTTTGTTCTCTTGAGAGTGACACATATCCTTCATTGCACATCCACCACAGCCACAGGAGCAAGAGGTCTTTCCTTGTTTTTTGTCAATTATTAATTTGATAACTAGCGCTAAAACAATTCCTACTATTACTATTAGTGCTATTATTGTTGGCAAATCCATTTTTGTGTCCTCCTTTAAATTATTCAGCCTTTACAGCCTTTTTATTTTTGAATATTCCCAAGATTGAAAATTTTGCAGGCTTAAAGAGTAGATATAGGAATACTATTACTACAATCATTGCCACTATTGTGAAGAAGCCGAATTGACCGTGTGCAAAGAGCATACCGAGCTGGTAAGTAGCCAAGGATGCTGCATATGCAAGAGCTGTCATATAGCCAATTGTCGCCCAAGTCCACTTGCTATTGTTCATTTCTCTCTTGATTGCGCCGATTGCGGCAAAGCAAGGAGCACATAGTAGGTTGAATATTAGGAATGAGAAGCCCTTAAGCCAGCTACCCTCTCCTGCAAAGAATTTTTCTGCGGCCTTTGTTAAGCTTGTTTTCGCTGCTTCGTCGCCACCATCTGCCGCTTCCATATCTCCAAGGGCATCGTCAGTTGTTCCTGCCATTGTTCCAATAGCACCAACAACCTCCTCCTTAGCTACTAAGCCAAGAACAGTTGCTACGCTTGCCTCCCAGCTATCGCCAAAGCCAAGTGGCTTAAACGCAACGGAAACGCATTCGCCAAGAACCTGAAGAACGGATTTAGACGGGCAACCATCTTCTATAAAGTGTAAGCCCTTATGCTCAACCTTATCGTATCCGACAATAATTGTTTCGGTTACCTCTTCTCCGTTTTCATCTGTATATGAAATCTCATCATAAATTGGGTGTGCGTGCTCGCCGGATACTGCTGTTTGTGTATTGGACTCAACCACTATCTCGGTCTCTGTTGTTTCAAGAGAAACGTTTTGACCAATCCAGATAAGGATGCTAGCCAAAAGAATAACAGTTCCTGCGCGCTTGATAAAGCTCCAGCCACGATCCCATGTTGTTTTTAAAATGCTTAGTGGAGCTGGTGCGTGGTATTCAGGAAGCTCCATAACAAATGGAGATGGGTTGCCTCTGAACGCCTTGAATTTTTTAAGAATGATACCCGAGCAGATAACTGCGCCGATACCGATAAAGTATGCGCCTGTTGCAACGAGAGCTCCACGCCAGCCACCACCGAAGAGGTAGCCACCGATAAAGCCTACGATTGGCATTTTAGCTCCACAAGGAATGAAGCCTGTTGTCATTATTGTAATTTTACGGTCGTTTTGTTGCTCGATTGTACGGCTTGCCATAATACCCGGAACGCCACAGCCTGATGCAATTAGCATAGGAATAAATGATTTTCCAGAAAGTCCGAAGCGACGGAAAACTCTGTCCATAATGAACGCAATTCTTGACATATATCCGCAATCCTCAAGGAGCGAAAGGAGCAAGAATAGAATGAGCATTTGTGGCACAAATCCAAGAACTGCGCCAACGCCACCGATAACGCCATCAGCGATTAAGCCAACCATCCAAGGAGCAACGCCCCAGTTCTCAAGAAGGCTAGTAGCACCAGGAATAATCCACTCGCCAAAGAGTGTATCATTCATAAAACCAACTGTCCAGTCGCCAATAGAGGCAATGGAAATATAGTAAACCGCAAACATAATAAGTGCAAAGATTGGAATTGCAAGCCATCTGTTTGTTACTATTCTATCTATTTTGTCAGAGGTGGAAATTTTGTCCTTTCCTGCCACCTTTTTTTCAACTATTGAGGTTATATAGTCATATCTTTCGCTAATAATTATTCCGTCGCTAGTGTCGTCATATTCCTCTTCAAGAGATTTGATAATTTTTTCTATCTCTTCCTTTCCCTTTTCGCTAAGGTCGATATGGGAAACTATCTCCTCGTCCCTCTCAAGAAGCTTAACGCTGATAAAACGAAGCTCTCTTTCCTCTATGTAGCCACCAGAAACAATCCTCTCTATTTTCTCGATTGCTCGCTCAGTCTTATGAGAAAAGATATCCTTTTTAAAGGAAGGCTTTGATGTTGCGATTGAGATTGCTTCCTTTGCAACCTCCTCAATTCCGTCGCCCTTTAGAGCGGAAATTTCAACAACCTTACAGCCAAGCTCCTTTTCAATTTTACTAAGGTTTAATTTTGTGCCACGCTTTCTTACAACGTCCATAAAGTTAATCGCAATAACCATAGGAATGCCGAAGTCAAGAAGCTGAGTTGTTAGATAAAGGTTTCTTTCGAGGTTTGTGCCATCAACTATATTGATTATCGCACTTGGGTGCTCATCAACCAAATAGTTTCTTGCAACTATTTCCTCTGGGGTATATGGGGAAAGTGAATAAATACCTGGAAGGTCTGTTAAAATAACCTCCTTGTTCCACTTTATTTTTCCCTCTTTTTTTTCGACCGTAACGCCAGGCCAGTTACCAACATATTGGTTTGCGCCTGTCAATGCGTTAAATAAGGTCGTTTTACCTGAGTTGGGGTTACCGACTAAAGCAATTTTAATAGACATTTTCTCCTCCTAAATGCGTAATCTGCATATCTAATAAAATTTAACCGATTTTTTCTGTTGCTACCATCTTGGCATCTTCTTTTCTTAAGCTAAGCTCGTAGCCTCTAACTGTAAGCTCAAATGGGTCTCCAAGAGGAGCCACCTTTCTTACATAAATTTCAACGCCCTTTGTAATTCCTAGGTCCATGATACGTCTTTTAATAGGTCCTTCGCCAGTAACCTTTAAAACCTTGACAGTATCGCCTACTCTTGCGTCCTTTAAAGTCATTTTTGTTTACTCCTTCATAAATAACTTTTCAAGTTAGTCTCGACTAACTACGCAGTTAGTTTAGCATAACTAACCTGTCTTGTCAAGAGTTTTTTGTAAATTTTTTGAAGATTTTTTAAATTTTTCAACCGACCAAAATTTTTGAAGAAATTTTTTCATTTTTTGACTAATTATATTAATAATGAAGAGTTTGATTCGAACACCCTAAAGCTACATCTTTTCTCTTAAAATGTGGGTTGACAAAAAAGTTTTTCGGGGTATAATTAAATTGATAGAATAGAAAAAAGGAGGGGGCTTTTTGCAAAAATTTAATGTAACGGGTATGAGCTGTGCTGCGTGCGTTGCGCGTGTTGAAAAGGCAGTAAGCTCTTGCGACGGGGTTAAGTCCTGCTCAGTTAATTTACTAACTAACTCAATGAATGTCGAAGGCTCGGCAAGTGAAGCTGATATAATAAATGCCGTAAAAAAAGCAGGCTACGGGGCAAGTCCTCAAGGTAAAAGCATCGACACATCTAGCGAAGAAAAAAGCATATTTATCGACAACGAGTCGCCAATTTTAAGAAGGCGCTTTTTTATCTCCCTCGGATTTTTGCTCATTCTTATGTATTTTTCTATGGGCGCACATATGGGGCTGTATATGCCTGAATTTTTCAAAGAGAACCCCCTTGTTTTAGCGCTTACACAAATGCTTCTCTCCTCGATCATTTTAGTAATTAACCAAAAGTTTTTTATAAATGGCTTTAGGGGAATAATAAAGCTCTCGCCCAATATGGATTCTCTAGTTGCCATAGGATCTGGCGCTTCGTTTATTTATAGCACAGTAATTTTATTTGTAATGTGCGTAAGATCCGAGGAAAAAGCATATTTAATGGAGCTAGTTCACTCTGATTTATATTTTGAGTCGGCGGCTATGATACTGGTTCTTATTACAGTTGGCAAAATGCTTGAGGCTTTTTCCAAGGGAAAAACCAAAAACGCACTAAAAAGCTTAATTAAATTAAAGCCAACAAGCGCTATTTTACTAGTTGATGGCAAAGAAACCATAGTCCCTATTGCTACCTTAAAGGTTGGAGATGTCTTTATTGTAAAAGCAGGCGGGTCTGTCCCCGTTGATGCTATAATTTTAGAGGGCGAATGCTCTCTTGACGAATCCGCCCTTACAGGAGAGAGCGTGCCGGCTGAAAAGAGCGTGGGCGATAAGGTTTTTGCTTCTACAATAAACAAATCTGGCTACATCAAAGCAAAAGCAACTGAGGTAGGAGAGGAAACAGCCCTTTCAAAAATAATAAAAACAGTGTCAGATGCAGTCGCCACAAAAGCGCCTATTGCAAAAATTGCCGACACAGTGTCTGGATTTTTCGTTCCAGTTGTCATTGGAATATCGCTTATAACAACAATAATCTGGCTCTTGTGTGGAGCCGATATTGGCTATTCCTTGGCGCGTGGAATTTCAGTTTTGGTTATAAGCTGTCCGTGCGCACTAGGCCTTGCCACCCCTGTTGCTATAATGGTAGGAAGCGGGGTTGGTGCAAGGAAAGGCATTTTATTTAAGGATGCCGCAAAGCTCGAGGCTTGTGGTAAATGTGACATAATTTTACTTGACAAAACCGGCACTATCACCTCTGGTGAGCCAGAGGTAACAGACATAATTCCATTCGGAATTGACGAGGCGGAATTATTGAAATTTGCGCACTCCATCGAGGAAAAAAGCGAACATCCACTCGGATTGGCAATTAACAAGCGCGCAAGGGAAGAAAAAATCGTTCCTTATCCGCTTGAGCACTTTAAAACCCTAAGCGGCAGTGGTGTTATGGGAGAAATAAACGGCGAAACGGTATTCGGCGCTAGTTATAAATACGCCATAGAGCATTTAGGTGAAAGCGATACTTTAAAATCTCACTTTGAAAAGCTTGCCTCTCAAGGCAAAACACCTTTGTTTTTTGCAAAAAGCGACATTCCTCTTGGAATTATAGCAGTTAGAGACACTTTAAAGGAAGGCGCAATTCAAGCAGTTTCTTCATTAAAGGAAATGGGATTTTATACAGTTATGCTAACCGGCGACAACGAAAAAACTGCTAACGCAGTTGCTAGTGAGGTCGGGGTTGACGACGTTATTGCAGGAGTTTTGCCCGACGGCAAGGCTGAAGTAGTTAACAAAATGAAAAAATATGGTAAGGTCATCATGGTTGGCGATGGGATTAACGATTCCCCTGCTCTTGCCTCTGCCGATATTGGAATGGCAATAGGCAACGGAACTGATGTCGCAATCGACACAGCCGACATTGTTCTTATGAAAAGCAAGCCAAAAGATATTTGCACGGCGATTAAGCTAAGTCGCGCTACACTCCGAAACATAAAGCAAAACCTATTTTGGGCTTTTATCTACAATGGGGTTGGGATTCCGCTTGCTGCCGGCGCATTCATCTATATATCAAAAGGAGCGCTTACCCTCTCTCCTATGTTCGGCGCTCTTGCTATGAGCTTGTCCAGCTTTTGTGTCGTTACAAACGCGCTTCGCTTAAATCTTTTTAACGAAAAGCGCTCATATAAGCGTAAGAAAAAAATATTTAATATAGAAAAGGAAACAGACGATATGAAATTAGAGGTTAAGGTTGAAGGAATGATGTGCCCACACTGCGAGGCAAGAGTAAAGACTGCGCTTGAAGCTCTTGATGGTGTAAGTGAGGCTAAGCCAAGCCACAAGAAATCAAATGTTATAATCAAGCTTTCAAAGGAAATCGACCCAGAGCTTGTAAAAGCAACAATTGAAGCTCAAGGCTACATGGCTACTCTTTAAATTCAACACAAGAAAACGCACTCGGGCTGGTGCGTTTTTTGTTTGACAAAAGAAATAATATATGATATAATATTACTGTAATGTTGCGAAAGGAGATTAGCGTATGATTATCAAGGAATCTGCAGAGAATTATCTTGAGTCCATTTTGGTTATAAAAAGTCAAAAGGGCTTTGTTCGTTCTATTGATATTGCAAACGATTTAGAGGTTTCAAAGCCTAGCGTTTCCGTCGCTATGAAAAACTTTCGTGAGGAGGGCTATATTACCGTCGACCCTGACGGAAATATTGACCTAACCGAAAAAGGACTAGAAATTGCACAGCGCGTTTACGAACGGCATACTGTAATTTCCAAGGCTCTAATGGCACTTGGTGTTGATGAGAAAACTGCGCTTCTTGACAGCTGTAAAATTGAGCACGTCATTAGTGATAAAACCTTTGCAAGGCTCAAGGATTTTCTAAAATCCAGAAATATTGATTTTTAGTTATACATCTTCGGCGCAAGGGGTCTTCTCATTGCGCTTTAATTTATTAGGAGGTTATTATGAGCGAGGAAATCAAAACCATTTCTTTATCGTTTGTCGAAGAGAAAAGCTCATCGTGTGGGACAGAAAAAATCCCACCACAAGAAATCAAAAACGACGTACCCAGTGTCTGTTTTAGCAACAATTCCGCGCTATTAGTTGATATCAAGGGGCTTGCAAAAAGCTATGGCACTGTCAATGCTTTAAAGGGCGTTAATTTGCAATTAAATAGCAAAAAAATTATTGGCCTTTTAGGTCCAAACGGCAGTGGAAAGACAACTATGATTAAAATTTTAGCAGGTCTTTTAACACCAACTCTTGGCTCTGCCACAATAGATGGTAAGGAAATAGGAGTTGAAACAAAATCCATCGTTTCTTATCTACCAGAACGACCATATTTCAATTCTTGGATGAGGGTTGAAGAATGTCTTGACTTTTTTGCCGACTTTTACGAGGATTTTGACCGCGAGGTTGCAGAGCAAATGCTAAAGGACTTGGCAATTGAGCCAAAATCAAAGCTTCGTACCCTTTCAAAGGGAACAAAGGAAAAGGTTCAATTGATTCTTGTTATGTCAAGACGCGCAAAGCTATATCTTTTAGATGAGCCAATTGCCGGTGTTGACCCAGCAGCGCGCGACTATATACTTGATACAATCATTAGAAGATACAACAAGGACGCCTCTGTTGTTATATCGACACACTTGATTTCCGATGTCGAGGGTGTGCTTGACGAGTATATCTTCATAAAGAATGGCGATATTATTGAGCATTCAAGCATTGATGATTTTAAGACTAAGCACGAGAATGCTACCTTAGATTCTTATTTTAGGGAGGTGTTCAGATATGTTCGCTAAGCTTTTAAAGCACGATTTAAAAAGCGTTGGCAAGGCAGGAAAGCCTCTTTGCATTGGTGCATTAATTCTCTCCCTCTTAGGCGGCTTGGCTTCTGTAGGTCAGTCCTTCATCGCCAAAAGATTGCAAGAAATAAGCACACTAATATCTAATGCATATCAAGCAGGAGATGAAGCGTTATATGATGCATACACAAATCAGTACACTCTAATCAGTCTTGGCAACACCGCCTTGGTTTTCGCTTTACTCTTTGTATTTCTTTTGTTGTCTGCAGCTTGTCTTACAACTATGGTTTTGGTCGCTGTCAACTTCTATAAGACATTAATTACCGACCAAGGCTATTTGACATTCACCTTGCCTGTCAGCCCAACAAAAATTCTTCTTTCAAAAATCATTAACGGCACAATTTGGAACACAATCATTTCATTAATTTTCGTTTTGGGCGTAGCTTTAATTATCATTCCCTCTGTTTCAATTAATGAGTTAAGTATTTTCTCGCTTTTATTTGACTTTGAGGGAGTAAATCGTATGAATTTGGTTCTTACCATATTTTTGTTCATACAAAACACATTCTTTGGTATTATTGCATCGCAAATCTTTTACTTTTTCGCAATATTCCTCGGTGGCGTTGTCGCAAAGAAGCATAAGCTCTTGGCAGGTGGTGGCATAATCGTCGGCGGCCATGTTGCATACTATATTTTCCAACAAATAGCTTCTTTAATTTTGTCATTTGGCATATTTATGTTCACAACAGGCTTTGAGGACGAGGAGGCATGGCTCTCAGCCCCACCAATTGACCCACTTGTTATATCAAACATATCACTTTTGTTCTCATTTATTTCACTTGTAGCAATTATTCTTACATTTTTCTTCCTTACAAAGTGGCTAATGAACAAAAAGTTAAATTTGCCATAAGAAAAAGTGCCCATTTGGGCGCTTTTTCTTATAAGTAAAAACATACAGTTTAAAAAAATTAAAAAATTTTAAAAAAACTGTTGACAAACTATTTTTTATATGATAGAATAAGGTGCGTTGCAGGACAATAATGCTGGTGTGGCTCAATGGCAGAGCAGCTGATTTGTAATCAGCAGGTTGATGGTTCGACTCCGTTCACCAGCTCCAAGTCCTGCAACTTTATAATGGGGGATTTCCCGAGCGGCCAAAGGGGGCAGACTGTAAATCTGTTGTCGACGACTTCGCTGGTCCGAATCCAGCATCCCCCACCACAAAAAAGGACACCAATTTGGGTGTCCTTTTTTTGTGCTTTAAGAATGGTTCGCTTGTTTGCCAAAAGACGTTGTCTGCTTGCTAGGAAGAGACGTGCTAAAATGCCTCGCCACAGGCGAGAATCCGGCATTTTACTGTCTTTCGTACACTCAACAACGCCTAGAGTCCTGACCTCTTTTTATTTATAAATCCCTCGATCTCCTCTTTAGGCAACAGATCCCTTTACAAAGGAGTCTCGGTTGAAATCACCGCCTTCAACATCCTCGCTGCTTTTGCCTATGTCCAAAAGATTTTTCCGCCATTTAAATTTTTTATTTACAGTTATTTACACATATGATATAATAAAAGTGAAGATAATTTAAGGAGGCTCTTATATGAAACGAATTCTCTCATTTTTATTAACCATTTGCTTGATTTCCTCTCTTTTTTCTGTGCTTTTCCTTTCGGGCTGTGGAAAAAGTCAAGTAGCAGGCACAGAGGGAGCAAAGCTGCTTCTTGCAAATGAACGACTTGACGAAAGCCTTGTTGGTCAAAAGATAAATGTCGGTGTTACCAGTGCATCAGACGGTCAAAAATACATGGCTTCGACTAGCTCTTCTCCTCTCGACAAGGTTGTTAAATTAAGCAGCTCTACGGGAGTTCCATACACCTGGTCTGACTTCCCTGCCACATCCGAATCCTTACACGAATATAAAGCGTTTATTTTGATTGTTGAGCAAGAGGCAGAAAGGGTTGCTCAGGACATTGCTGATATGAAAAACAACGTAGGCGTTGTCGATAAATGGGTTCAAGTCGGATACGGGCTTCAAATGCTACGCGTTTATGAAAACAGTGATGTGCTTATCGTCAAGGGAGAGGACGAGGACATACACGTTTATTATCGCTACACAAACGAAAACGCAAAAAATATTTATGAAATGTACTCTCTTATGAATTACGACGACGGAACGTCGGGAGAAATAAGAACCCTGCTCATTCCCGGCGAAAGAGTTGAATATATGTACAACAACTCAAACGGATTTACCGACTATTTCATAGCCGAAAACACTCGTGGCTATTGGCTCTCTACTCGTTTTAACTACAATTACGACAAGGAAACTGACTATAAAAGCGCTGCGTTCTTCCCTTATATTGTAAAGGATGGCCTTGGCTTCGGTGCCTTGCTGGAGATTAGACCAGAGCCATTTTTCGACAAATATGGTGAGTCAAGCGACAACGCAAGCGAACTAAAAAACACCTGGTACACCATTTTCTCGCCAAACGAGAATCGTGAAATATTCAAGATTTTAGACGACCGCGGACTCACTAATTTTTGGCTATATTTCTCCGCAATCACCGATGGCTTTGTTTCCGTTAGCACAAGCAACGCCTACGAAAGCGACGGAGCTTATACAACAGGCGAACTAAATGAACTAAAAACATCAAAGGGCACATACCAAATCGGGAATGACTCTATGCCATTTGAAGGCTTTGATCTTTCGGGAGGCTCAACCCACTATGACTACGGCGAAAACGTATATTCTGGAATGATGGTGTTTTCAAACAGCAGTGAAGCTTCTTTGGTCGAAAAGGCATCAAGCTTGCTTGACGGACTTTCCGAAATGGGCTTAACGCTTGCTACCGACAAGGAAACGCTTTCCGCTTCCATTGAGCACTCGGCTCTTTTGTCTGACGATTTCGGCGAATCGTTTGAATGGAACGGCTACAAAATGAACAGCTTATCAAACATTGAAAGCGCGCGCGAGGTTTTACAAGGGCAATTTGACAGTGCAAGAAGCGAATACGAAGCTGTTAAGGATTTCGAAACAGCATCGGCAAAGAAAATCAACACAAAGAATATTAATTTTGCCAAAATCGAGTCACTAACAACATCAAATAATTCCTATTTAGACGGCATTATAACTATTGATAATATCTCTGCTTTGATTTCTGATAAAACCCTTTTAGAAGAATCAAAGGACTATTCCTTGAAGGTTGCACTGTCCTTGTGCGACAAAGAAGGCAATCCAATCAGCGTTAACACCATTCCTCTTTCCTTAGACGGAACGCCAAGTGCTTCTACATTCTCTGGGGATGCACTAACCTTAACAGCAAGTGGCAAATATGCAGTTCCCAAGAATCTTAGCGAGGGTAATTACGCATTGGTTGTTTACGCGGCAACAGCCGACGAAGGAATTCGTATAACAGAGCTACAAAAGATTGGCTCATTTGACACAAAGGACGAAAAACTGGAATCAACCGCTATGGATATAAATGTTACCTTGGTTGACTCCAATTTGTACTTTGAATATTTAATTAAAAATTCAATCGAAATAGAATTGAAATCAACAAACGGCACAGTAGCTTATGAAGATGCAAGACGCACTATTATGCACGAAATTTTGAATAGTGGTGCGCCACTAAGAGGCGCTAACCTTGAAACATCTGACGGAACAGTAGTTGCCGAGGGAGAAGCGCTTAGCTTGGGCAAATATCGTATGAGGTGCTATCTTGCAACGAGCGATGGTCTTGCCGAAAGCTACATTTATCTAACCATCATTTAAACATAATTCAATAAATGAAAAAGCCTCGGAAAGCAGAATCCGAGGCTTTATTTGTGTAAAAATTTAATGCTTGTCCTATTTTGCGTAATCAACTACGCGACTCTCACGAATGAGATTAACCTTGATTTGACCAGGGTACTCTAGCTCACTTTCAATCTTTTTAACAATGTCGCGTGCAACGAGTGCCATCTTGTCGTCTCCAACCTGTTCTGGCTTAACCATAATACGAATTTCACGACCTGCTTGAATAGCAAATGTCTTTTCAACGCCATCAAAGCTCTTGGCGATTTCCTCAAGCTTTTCAAGTCTCTTTATGTAGTTCTCAAGGTTTTCACGCCTAGCTCCTGGTCTTGCCGCAGAAATTGCATCTGCCGCTTGAACAATAACAGCTATAATAGATTGTGGCTCAACATCATTATGGTGTGCCTCAATTGCGTGAATAATTTCCTTTGACTCTTTGTACTTTTTAGCCACGTCTACGCCAATTTGTACGTGTGAGCCCTCAATTTCAGCCGTCAAAGCCTTACCAATATCGTGGAGCAAGCCCGCACGCTTAGCAAGAGTAACGTCAACGCCAAGCTCCGCCGCCATAACGCCCGCAAGAGCGGACACCTCAATTGAGTGGGTGAGCACGTTTTGACCATAGCTGGTTCTATACTTAAGTCTACCAAGAAGCTTGACAAGCTCGTGGTTAAGACCATGTACACCCGTTTCGAATGTAGCCTTTTCGCCGGCTTGCTTAATTGTGGCATCAACCTCACGTCTAGCCTTTTCAACGGTTTCTTCAATACGAGTTGGATGAATGCGTCCGTCTGCAATTAGCTTCTCAATTGTAAGTCTTGCAATTTCACGTCTGATTGGGTCAAAGCCCGAAATTGTGATAACCTCTGGGGTATCGTCTATAATTAGCTCAACGCCTGTTAGATTTTCGATTGTGCGAACATTACGTCCCTCACGGCCGATAATTCTGCCCTTCATTTCGTCGTTAGGGAGCGCAACAACTGAAATTGTCGCCTCTGAAACGTGATCGGCAGCACATCTTGCAATAGCAAGAGAAATAATGTTTTTAGCCTTTTTGTCTGCCTCGTCCTTAAATTCCTCCTCAAGCTCGATAAGCTTTTGCGCTTGCTCGTGCTTAACATCGTCCTCAAGGGCTTTAACAAGAGCCGCCTTTGCCTCCTCTGCTGAATAACCTGAGATTTTTTCAAGTAATTTAAGTTGAGTTTCGTGTGCTTGTGTTAATTTGTCTTTAATTTCTTCAGTTTCTTTAACCTTATTTGCCAATGCCTCTTCTTTTTTCTCTATAGCATCAACCTTACGGTCGAGGTTTTCTTCCTTATTGGCAAGTCGGGTTTCTTGACGGGTAAGTTCACTGCGGCGTTCCTTAACTTCAGACTCAAGCTCTTTTCTTGAAGCCATAATTTCTTCTTTAGCCTCTAGCATATATTCCTTGCGCTTGGTTTCCGCAGCCTTTATTGCATCCTCAAGTAGCTTTTTCGCTTGTGTTTCAGCCGAGCCGATCTGCTTTTCAGCCATGGCTTTTCTTATCATAATGCCGGCAACAACGCCAACAACTGCACAAGCTATGGAAGTACCAATGAGTGTCCAATGTAACCAGTCCATCTTAATTACCTCCTTGTAGATTTTCCTATGTGAAAGGTGTCAGTCAGCCCAAAACCGACTAAACCAAATTTCTACACATTATAATTTTATATTATACGCTTGTCAATGTCAAGAGAATTTGCGAAAATAATTACTTTTTTCGTTGACACGTGAATAAATATAATTTATAATAAAATTATAACGCAAAACTGCGTGAAGGGTGGTATTATGAAATTATCTGAAACTAGCTTTAATTTTACTGACAGAATTGGAAAGGGTGCTCTTTTAACTGCAACCAATGTCAATGGAGAAATTAACACAATGACTGTTTCTTGGGGAACAGCCGGTGTTTTGTGGAACAAAGAGGTTTGCACGGTTTTCGTCCGTCCACAGAGATATACATACGAATTTTGCGAGAATGGAGACACCTTTACTCTTTCGTTTTTTGGAGATGAAAGGCATGACACATTAACCTACTGTGGAACAAAAACAGGCAGGGACGTGGACAAATTTGCAGCTTGTAACTTGAAATACGAGCTTAAAAATGGTGCTTGTCTTTTTGAGGATGCAAAATTGACACTCATTTTAAAAAAGCTATATTTTCAAGACTTATCTTGTGAGTGCTTTTATGACAAATCTCTATTGTCGAACTACAAAAACAACGATTTCCACAGAGCCTACACCTGTGAAATTATAGATGTAATTATTTAACCAGCCAGGAGCGTAAAAATGAAGGATTGTAGATGGATAACACACAAAAATGCAAAATTTAGCGACAATGCTACCTACTTTTTCAAAAAAAGCTTTACTCTTAGCGAGGTAAGAGAAGCAACATTTGAAATAAGTGCTCAAGCAAGATATAAGCTTTTCATAAACAACAATTTTGTTTCCTGTGGTCCTTGCAAGGGAACACGTGAGAAAACATACTTTGACGCAATCAATGTTACAGAATATTTACGTGTTGGCGAAAACGAAATTTTCGTCGAGGTATTACAGCTAGTTGCAGACGATATGCAAGGCAAAATGTCTCCTATTGAGGGTGTTATTAGAGTTGGCTCGCTCTTACTAATTTGTGAGTTAAATTGTGGAGAGCTTTGCATTCAAACTGACGAGAGCTGGCTTGTGGCAAAGGCGCCTGTTGAGCACCTAAGTGCTTCAAGCTGTTACTCTGCGGCAACTAGAGAAATTCACGATAAAACAGCCCTACCTGTGTACGAAAATGCAAAAATCCAAACAGGGTTATCAAATGCAGAGGTTGACCATTACTGGTGGGGATCAACCAACAAATGCTTCCTTTATGAAAGACCGATCCCAATGCTTGACTTTAAGGAAAAAACCGAAATTGTCAAGTTCGACGGCGAGTTTTTTGAGGCAGATTATCTAACCTTTGGCTTTCCTACCTTTAAATTAAGTGGAAAAGGTAAGGTAAGGCTTTACTACTTTGAATGCTTTACTGAAATTCAAGGAAAAACAAACAACAACCGAACCGATAGAAGTCTTGACTTTACCAAGGAAATGTATGACGAAATTACAGTTGATGGAGATGCTTTATTCGAGCCATTCTGGTTTAGATGCTTCCGTTTTATCAAACCCGAAATTTCAGGAGATGTGTCGATTAAATTAGAAAAAATGCTTGAGGTTAACTATCCAATGTTTCCTCGCACCGACTACGACTTTGGCAGAAAAGACGACAATAAGCTTTGGGAAATTAGCGTGCGCACACTTCAACGCTGTATGCACGAAACATATGAGGACTGTCCTTTCTATGAGCAGCTACAATATTGCATGGACACATCAACTCAAATGATCTTTAACTATCAATTGACTGATGATGACCTTTTAGCAAGAAAGGCAATGGACGACTTTGCTGCTGCTCAGCTCGCCAACGGGCTTATGCCGTCAAGAACTCCTAGCGTCGGTGACCAGCATATTCCAACCTTCCAATTTTACTTTATATTTATGGTTTATGCGCACTACACAAGATTTGGCGACTTAGACCTTGTCAGAAAGCACCTTCGCGCTATTGATGGCGTTTGTGAATGGTTTACAAATCACATAAACGATGATGGTGTTGTTGGACAGAGCAAATATTGGAACTTTGTTGACTGGGCAACCCCTTGGGGCTATGTTGAGGGAGAAAACGACGGCGGTGTTCCTGTTGGAATCCATGGTGGTGTTATAGGCCTTTATAACCCTATGATGGCATACTTCCTCCAATGTGCAGCAAAATTAAATGATATTTGTGGCAGACACGATGTTGCAGATGAATATTTAGCCACTGCACAAATGTTAAAGGAAAATACAATTAAGTATTTCTATGACAAAAAAACCGGACTTTTTGCAGACAATCTTGAGCACACAAAATACTCACAGCATATGCAAACATGGTGTGTTCTTAGTGGTACAGCGACTGGCAGACGCGCGAAATCTATAATGAAAAAAGCTCTCACTCTCGAAGCAAAAGCTACATACGCCTTTGCATACTTCTATTTCAGAGCCCTTGAGGTTTGTGGAATGTACAAGTACACAGAGGAAATGATGAATAGCTATCGCGCACTCTTGAAGCTCAACTGCACAACAGTACCAGAAACACCAACCTATTCTCGCAGTGATTGCCACGCGTGGGGGGCTCTAGCAATTTACGAATTTAGTGCAACCGTTCTCGGCGTTCGCACTTATAACGTGCTAGATAAATCAGTTTCTGTAAAGCCATATATCAAGGGCAGAAATTATGCGCACGGAACAGTTTCTACAATCGCAGGAGATATCACTGTTTCTTGGAAAAAGTCCAAGGGAGTGTTTGAAATTACGGTTGAAAGCGCGCGTGATAGAGTTGAAAAGCACATCACATTGCCAAATGGCGAGGAGATTGTAACAAAGAAGAAAAAATCTACATATAAATGTAAAATCTAATAAAAAGAGGAACGAAAAATGAAAATAGCTTTAATAGCACACGACAAGAAAAAGTCAGAAATGATAAATCTCGCAATCAAGCACAAGGAAACTCTTGCTAAGCACGAGCTATACGCAACCGGCACAACCGGAACATTGGTTATGGGAGAAACCGGTCTTTCAATTAACAGAATGAAGAGTGGACCTCTAGGTGGCGACCAGCAAATTGGCTCTATGGTGGCTGAGGGCAAGCTAGATCTTATAGTTTTCTTACGCGACCCACTAACATCACAACCACACGAGCCTGATGTTTCAGCCCTTCTCCGTCTTTGCGATGTTCAGTCTATTCCGCTTGCAACAAACGCAAAGAGCGCAGAAATTATGCTAAAAGCTTTAGCTAAAAACGAAATCTAAAGTACATAAAAACACCCACTCGCTTGAGTGGGTGCTTTTTATTATACGTTTGTGTTCTTTTTTGCTTTGCCCTTGTTTTCACAAGTGATAACAATCTTACGGTTGTCGTCGTAGCCAACAGAATGAGTTGAAACTCCTTCAATTGCTTGAATTTCAGAATGAATAATCATTCTCTCATATGGGTTCATTGGCTCAAGAAGTACATTTCTTTGATACTTTAGTGCCTTTGCTGCCATTCTTCTAGCAAGTGCGCGAAGTGTTTCTTCTCTCTTTTCTCTATAATTTTCGATATCGATAATAACCTTTACATATTCCTTGTGGTCGCCACTGCTCTTGCGCGCGAGACAAAGATTGGAAAGGTATTGGAGTGCATCAAGCATTTCTCCTCTGTGACCGATAAGGCTTGGTGCGCCCTCGCCCTCAATTGTGATAAGGCGGGAAACATAGCCCTTTTCATTTACTGTCATATCAGCCTTAACCTCACAGTTAAAGCCAATATCCTCAATGAAGCCCTTTAGGAAGTTAACAGCGATTGTTTTTTCTTCAACTGTTACATTGATGCTTTCTTCCTTTTCTTGAACCGCATTAACCTTTGGTTCTTCTTTTTTAGCTTCTTGCTTTTGTACTTTTGGTTGTGGCCTTTGTTCAGCCCTTGGTTGCTCCTTCGGAGCTTTATTTTGTGGCTTTTGTTCAATCTTTGGCTTACCCTGTGTCTGATTTTTAGGTTTTATCTCAGGTTTTCCATCATCTACGATAACCTTGATTTCAGCAAGCACCTTGCCAAAACCTAAAAAACCTTTTTTACCAGGATTAACAACCTCTATCGAAATTTCGCCTAGTGAAGAATATATATCATTTGCTTTAGCATATGCTTCTTCGACTGTTTTAGCTTGTAAAGTAAATTCGCTTTTCATTGTTTTTTCCTTATTTTATATTATTCATCGTCATCATCTATATGATGTAGTGAGCGTATGCCCTTTTCCTCCAACACCTCGTTGACAGGCATTTGGAATAGGCGACGTTTTTTAGGCATTGCGTTGTTCTTTGCCTCTTTCATTTCCTTTTCTATACGCTTTAGGTCCTCATCCGTGAACTTCGGATACTTGAAAATTCTCGAAAGAATAAACTGCTGAAGCATCGACAGAAGAGTTCTGAAAATCCAGTAAATACCAATTGCTGCCGGGAATGTAAAGGTAAAGAAGAATGTCATAAGTGGCATAGCAAGCATCATAATCTTCATTGAGCCCATTCCGTTAGCTTGCTGTGCATTTGGATCTTGATATGAAAGCTTCTTTGAAACAAATTGTGAAAGATAGGTAAGACCAAGGTTCAATACTGGTATGAGTAGTAAGAACCAAAGTGCGCCAAATGCAGCAAATGCAGCAAATGGTGATTCTGCAAGTGTTTCTGGCACATTTGCAAAGTTTACATCAAGCGCGCCGTCAGTAAACAAAGCGTCCATAGCCTTAGTTGCACTCTCTGCAGATACTAGTGGGTCTCCACCCTTTGGATTTGGAACTTCCTTAATAATTTCAGAAACCTCTTGAAAGCTCATTTTTGGAAGGTTTGCTGATAGCCAAACCTGTCTTGCAGAGCCCGGAATACCTGTTCCTTCTCCGTTTGCATCCTTGAAGTGCTGGAAGCAGAGCTCAATTGTGCTACAAACATCCTTTGGAAGGGCGGAAATGTAGCGAAGTGGATTTACAACTGCGTTATATATTGGGAAGATAATAATGAGCTGAATAAGCATAGGCAAGCAACCCTTGAATGGGCTATAGCCTTCTCTTTGATAAAGCTCCATTATCTCGTTTTGCATTTTTTGTTGAGTTGCGCGGTCGTTTCTGCCTGCGTACTTTTTACGAATAATATATTCCATAGGACGCATTTTTGCTTGCTTAACCATATTTTTTTGCTGAATAATTCCAAATGGAGAGAGCAAAAGCTGCATAGCGAGAGCAAACAAAAGAATAGCAAAAACATAGTTGTTAGTTAACCAGTGGCAGCCTTTTAGTACTAAGCCAAAGGGATATGCAAAATCCATAATTTTCGTTATCTCCTTTATTTTTGTCTTTTAAAGGTAAATTTCTCTGGCACAGGGTCATATCCACCACGGCAAAACGGATTGCATCTAAGCAACCGATATGCACCGAGGAGTGAGCCTCTAATTGCGCCAAATTTGCCAATTGCCTCCATTGCATACTCCGAGCAGGTCGGTGTAAATCTACAGCACGGCGGTATCAATGGAGAAATTATTTTCTTATAGCCTTTTAAAAAAAAGATCAATATTTTTTTCATACGTTAATCATATTAAGAGCTTTGAATGCTCTTTCAATATCTAGTGAAATATCACCACTCTTTGCAAAAGCCGCACTTGGCCTTGCAACAAGGACTACTAAATGTCCTTTTCTTATATCGTATTTCTTTTCCGTTTGTCTTAATCCCTCACGCAAAATTCTTTTAACACGATTTCTTATGTGAGCCTTGCCGATCTTTTTTGATACAGTAAGACCAATTCGGTTAACAAAAACCTTTTGTGGGTGTGCAAGCATTAGTCTTTTCGCTTTCAAGTCGCGCAATACATAGACTATTACATTTTTTCCCACAAATTTTTGTCCCTTTGCGTAAGCCTTCGAGTATAAGTGATTTTCACCGATTGCAATATGCTTCATAACCGCTTCCTCCGTTTTGGCGTTTTTCGCCTGCAGGCTAACCCCTGCACTTTTTTCCATCACGATTATAGCGACATTTACCCCTGTCGTTTGGGGATTAATAATGAAAAATCGGGACGGCACAATAGATGCAGTCCCGAATCTAAAGCATGCGCAATTAATTAATAAGTAAGTCTTGCTCTGCCTTTAGCGCGTCTTCTTTTCAAAACTTTTCTGCCGTCAGCTGTTCTCATTCTCTTTCTGAAGCCGTGCTCTTTTTTTCTTTGGCGTTTCTTTGGTTGGTAAGTTCTTAACATGATAGCACCTCCTTATTTCAAATTGGAAGTCGTATTTACATACGCAATCTGAAAATTGTTATCTCGATTGATTTTAAGACAAGTTATATTATACACACACTATAAAGATTTGTCAAGTATTTTTTTCGGCAAATGTAGTTTTTTGTTAAAGCGACACTTTCAAAAACTAGGTTTTTAAAACTACTTTTTTCTTCCGTTTTTTGTTTTTTGTGGCGAGGAGTGTCTATTTTTTGAGTTATTCGCCTTGCTTGAGGCTTGCTTTTTGCCTTGTGCATTTGCTTGATTTTTTATAGCATTCTTTGTGGCATTTTTTGAATTTTTAGTGGTTTTTCGACCCTTTTGTGGAGGCTTTTGCCCACTTTTTGTAGTCTTTTCTTTCGTTTTTTGAGTATTAACCGATGAAGCTTGTGCACCCACACGCATATCAGGCTTAACAAGACAATTAGCTCCAAAGCCAATCAAATCCTCTCTGCCAGCTAAAATTAACGCCTCTCTCACCAGATTCCTGTTTTCCGGGCGCTTATATTGCAAAAGTGCCCTTTGCATTAACTTCTCTCGGTAGTCGTCAGGAGCATAAACCATCTTGCCATCTAGTGGATTTATGCCGGTGTAGTACATAACAGTCGAGGCTGTGCCAGGCGTTGGGTAGAAGTCCTGCACCTGCTCGGGATTCAGTCCTAAATTTTTTAGGTATAATGAAAGCTCAACAGCATCGCACATTGTACTGCCCGGGTGAGAAGACATAAGATAAGGAACTAGATATTGCTCTAGGTTATATTCCTTGCAAAGCGCAAAATACTTTTCTCTAAATCTATCGTAAACCTTTACATCAGGCTTGCCCATATATTTTAATACGTTTGATGAGCAATGCTCGGGAGCAACCTTTAGCTGTCCGCTAACGTGGTCACGCACTAATTTTCTAAAAAACGCATCGCTCTTGTCGTAAATCATATAGTCAAAGCGAATGCCAGAGCGAATGAACACTTTTTTTACTTTTGGCAAGCTCTCAATTTGCTTCAAAAGCTCAATATATTCCGAGTGGTCAACCTCCAAATTTGGACACGGGGTCGGGGCCAGGCACTTTCTGGTGCTACAAACCCCATCCTTTAGTTGCTTTTTGCACGCAGGATATCTAAAGTTAGCAGTAGGTCCACCAACATCGTGTATGTAGCCTTTAAAGTCCTTCATTTCGGTTATAATTTTGGCTTCCTTAACCACACTCTCTATACTACGGGAGCGCACACTTCTACCTTGATGGAATGCAAGCGCACAGAAGTTACATCCTCCGAAGCATCCACGGTTGTGAGTTATAGAAAATCTAACTTCGGAAATCGCAGGAACACCTCCATCCTTCTCATAAACCGGATGGTAGGTTCTTGCGTACGGAAGTGCATAAACCTTATCAAGCTCCTCTCTTTCGAGTGGAAACGCCGGAGGGTTTTGCACTAGCTTTTTGTTGTCATAATACTCAATTATTGCCTTGCCATTAATGGCATCTTGATTTTTATACTGTATTCCAAAGGCGCGGGCGTATTCCTTTTTGTCCTCTTTGATTTTGTTAAAATCAAACTCTGCACCTATCGGGAAATGAACCTCGTCCTCGGGCTTGCAAAGATATACACAGCCTCTTTCGGCTCTGATTTTCTTAATCGGCACGCCTCTATCAAGAAGAGTTGCTAGACGTAAAATTATGCTTTCGCCCATTCCATATGTCAAAATATCAGCGCGTGAATCGACCAAAATCGAGCGCCTAATTTTATTGTCCCAATAATCGTAATGTGCAAAGCGACGAAGTGATGCTTCAAGTCCACCTATGATAATCGGCACATCTCCATAAGCCTCTCTAATTCTATTACAATAAACAATTACTGCACGGTCCGGACGCTTGCCCATTTTTCCTCCGGCAGAATAATAGTCATACGAGCGCTTCTTCTTTGATGCTGTATAATGTGCAACCATTGAGTCTATGTTGCCCGCGCTAACTAAAAATCCCAATCTTGGCTTGCCGAATTTTTTAAATTCTTCGCAGGATTTGTAGTCGGGCTGTGATAAAACCGCGACTCTAAAGCCAGCATTTTCCAAAACCCTTGTAATTATAGCTGTGCCAAAGGAGGGATGGTCGACATACGCATCGCCACTTACATATACAAAATCAACCTCATCCCAGCCACGAGCCAAGCACTCATTTTTGGTTATAGGTAAAAACATGTTTTCCATAAGTCCTCCTTATAAGTTGTTAAATGCGACACTGGGTCGCCTTTTCTTAAATTTAGCCCTCCTAACGGAAGGCTAAAAATTGTTTATTCCTCGTCCTCACTATAGAGCATTTCAAAAACCTTAACTGCCGTAGCCTCGTCCTCTACATATACCAATTCGTCTTTTTCTTCGTCTATTAGAAATACAAGAGCTTCATCCTCTGCAACGCCATCAACCGGTGTTATTGGATGCAAAATAGCATAATAATTCTCCTCATAGTCAACTACGGCAACTTGCTCAAACTCGATTTCCTTGCCGTTATTGTCTTCCATTTTAAGATCATCAAAATTCTCCTCATCAAAGAATCTATCAATGTATCTATCGTATGATTTCTTACTCATTTTATTCCTCGCTTAAATTTGTTTCCAATGATGAAAACTTTGTGTATTGACCAAGCCAGCTCATTTGAACTGTACCAAGCTCGCCATGACGGTTTTTGGCAACAATAACGTCAACCATATTAGCCTTATCAGGATCGTTTCCATAGTAGTCACGCGACAAGAAAATTACCATATCTGCATCCTGCTCGATAGAACCAGAATCACGAAGGTCGGAAAGCATTGGCTTTCTTTCCTTTTCCTTTTCAGTTCCACGAGAGAGCTGTGAACAGGTAATAACAGGAACGTTTAATTCCTTCGCCAAAATCTTAAGTCCTCTTGAAATATCAGCAATCTCATTAACACGAGATCCGTCCTTGCGTCCTTTTTCAGACTCCATAAGCTGTAGGTAGTCAACTACAACAAGACCTAAGTTCTTTATTCTACGAAGCTTTGCTTTCATAGCTGTTATTGAAATATTGGTTGTATCATCTATGTAAATATCGGTTTCGGAAAGCACAGATGATGCGTTTGCAATATTGTCCCAATCGCGTGGCTCAAGCTTACCAGTACGAAGCTTCTTTGAATCAACGAGCGCCTCGGATGCAATAATTCTTGAAACGAGCTGCTCGTTTGACATTTCGAGTGAGAAAATGCAAACGGATTTTTTTGCTTTCTTTGCGATGTTAGTTGCCAAGTTTAGGCAGAATGATGTTTTACCAACACCAGGACGAGCGCCGACAATAATCAAGTCGCCCTTGCCAAAGCCGACAACAACCTTATCAAGGTCTGGATATTCAGTTTTCAAGCCAAGGCTTTCCTCTGCACCTTCCTTTTGAAGCTCGCTAAGACGATTATATGTTTGAACAATAACCTCTTTTATGTGTACAAAATCTCTTTTTTCATTGTTTTGTGCGATTTCAAAAACCCTTTGCTCGGCAGCATCAACTATGTTTTCAACCTTGTCGCCCTCAGAGAACGCATCCTTTTGAATAGAATCTGCCGCATCAATCAAGCGCCTCAAAATACTCTTGTCAAAAACTATCTTTGCGTAATCCTTTGCGTTTGCGCTTGTAGGAATAACATCAACAATCAGCCTAATATATGAGCGCGCAGAGGCCTCGTCCTCATATGCACCGTTTGAAACAAGCGCATTTACAAGAGTAACTACATCAAGGGGCTTATTGTGATATTTAAAATCAAGCATTGTGCCGTAAATTTCTCTATGAACGTCTAGATAAAAGTCATCCACCTTCAAAATTTGCGCGATGTCATCAAAGCATTCCGGATCTATTATAATAGAAGCCAAAACACTCTGCTCTGCATCGAGAGAATACGGCATTTTCTTTTGTAAAATGTCCATTTATTTCTCCTTAACGCTAACAGTAACCTTTCCAGAAACCTCTTGGAAAAGCTTTACGTCGATCTTGTATGAGCCGAATGCTTTTATTGGAGAATCAAGTACGATTTTTCTCTTATCAACCTCAATTCCTGCTTGGCTCTTTAATGCCTCAGCAATGTCCTTGGATGTAACAGCGCCATAGAATCTGCCATCTTGTCCACCCTCGGCAACAATAGTAATTGTTGTATTGTTTAGTTTTTCTGCTGTTTCCTTTGCAGCTGCTCTTTCAAGCTCAATCTTGTGAGCCTCGGAGCTTTTTTTGTTCTTTATATCGTTTATCGCCTTGGCATCGGCAGGAATAGCAAGCTTCTTTGGGAATAAGAAATTTCTTGCATAGCCCTCGGAAACCTCAACTATATCATTTTTCTTGCCTTGCGCCTTAACGTCTTGTAATAAAACCACCTTCATAATTAACCCTCCGGATTGATGTAAGCGTCAATAGCCTCCTTTAGAGCAATAAGCGTGTCTCCAACACTGGAGCCCTTAACTTGAGCTCCCGCTGCATCGTAGCGTCCGCCACCATTGAGCTTTTCTAGTATAAGCTGTACGTTTATAGTTCCGTTTGAGCGAGCAGAAATATAAACCACATTGTCAATTTGAACTAGGACAAAGGATGCCGAAACGTCCTCAAGTCCCAGTAAGTTATCTGCAACCTTTGCTGCTAAGATTTTATCTGTTGCATCCTTGCCATATGGGTTTAATGCAATTGCCATACAGTTACGATAAATCTCAATCTTTTCGCCAAATGAGGCTTCCTTTTTATAGTCTGCAATATTTGACTTGAATAAATCCTGTACGTTTTCATAGGATGCGCCGTTGTCCTTTAAATACATAGCCGCCGCGTGCGTTTTTGTGCCAGCGCCCTTTTGGAAGTTCTTAGTATCAAGCAAAATTCCAGCATAAAGCGCATTCGCCTCTTGTATAAGAAGTGATTGCATAGGGAGAGCTTGCTCCAAAATTTCAGTAACAATTTCACTCGCGCTTGATGCGGATGTTTCGATATAAGAAATTATTGGTTTCTTTTGGAATTCGGCAGTTTGACGGTGGTGGTCAATGATAATAATATTATCAACCATTTTCGCCAAATCCTTGCATTCAAACATATTGACATTATTAACGTCAACAATAACCAAAAGTGTATCCGACTTAACAAGGTCAAGCCCCTTTGAGGAATCAACAAACACATTTCTGTATTCGTCAATATTATCAAAAAGCTTAACAACCTTTGTCGCGTTTATGTCCTTAAAGTTTGTAACAACATTAACCTTAGTGCCACAGAATTTTGCCAAGCGAGCAATACCAATCGACGCGCCAATAGCATCGTAGTCGGGGTATGCGTGTGCCATAACAATTACGTTCGAGGCTCTAGCCATACGGCTTGCAAGCTCACTCGCAACAACACGTGCGCGCACCTTAGTTCTCTTTTGAATTGCGTTTGTTCTACCGCCGAAGAAGCGAACTTCCTCCTCTAGCTTAACAACTGCTTGGTCGCCACCGCGTTGGAGTGCCATATCAAGGGCGATGTGCGCAAGCTTCTCCTTCTCTGCAAGGGTTGCGTTTGACTTCTTTGCAACACCAATCGAAAGAGTAACCGGAATACTTCCGCTACCAAGTCTTATGTCTCTAACCTTATTAAGAATAGAGAACTCGTCAGCTATAAATTTATCAAGGTCCTCCATATTGAAAACGAAAATGTATTTGTCCTTTTCGTATTCCTTTATAATACCATTAACGCTTTCTGCCCAAGAGCGAACAATCTTCTCAACTCTTGCCGCAGTTTCACGATATTTCTCTTGCTCGAATTGCAATAGCGCCTCAAGGTTATCGACAACGACGTATGCAATAATCTTTTCCTTGTCGCGCTCAAGCTGTTCTAGATGCGACTGCTTAGTTTTGTTGCGCAGATATAATAAGTAATATGTTTCATTTGAAGCCTCGATTTGAGTTTCCTCAACCAAGTAAACCTCGCCATCAAGCTCAACCTTTGTTTCCTTTTGGCGTCTTATAGTTGTTTCCTCCAAAAACTCATAAGGAAAAATAGAGGTAACAGAAGCACCCAGAATTTTCTTTACAGAAAGGTTGTTTGCGGCAAAACGGTTAGCCCAAATGATTTTATGGTCGGAGTCGCAAATAAACGCAGGCTCATTTGCAAAATTAATTTTATCGTACATAACCGTGCCAAGAACCGGACCTTTTTTAATTATCGCCTCTATTTTTGATTTAGTGAGAGATGTAACTATTGCAAAAAGAATAGAAATACCCGCATACACGCATAGGCACACACCAATTATAGCGCCGGCAGAATTAGGGAATTTCAAAATTAAAGCATAGCCCAAAACCATACTCAAAATAGAAATTATTGGCAAAACAATACCAAATAATATCTTTATCATAGTCATTTTTTTATTTTTCATAAGACACCTCCAAAAAGAGCTTCTTCAATTACAATTTTATAAATATATATTATTATAACAGAATTTTGCTATTTTGTAAAGTATTTTATATTTAATATTATTTTATAGTTGCATATAAAATTTTTTTGTGCTATACTTATTAAAACAAACTCACGCCCGCTTTGACGGGCTATTGCACGTTAAACGCAAAAGGAAGGAGAAAAATGGCTAATATTTTTGATCTTTTTAAAAAAATTGAGAAAAAAGAACCTCAGGTTCCAATCACTCATATAATTGTCGGACTTGGAAATCCAGGAGACAAATACACATTCACAAGACATAACGCGGGCTTTTTAGCGATTGATTATCTATCTCAAAGAGTTGGCTTTAAATGTGACAGAATTAAGTTTAAATCCTTATGTGGCGAGGCAACAATAAATGGGGTACGCGCACTAGTTTTAAAGCCTCAAACGTTTATGAATTCATCAGGAGAGGCCATAAAGGAGGCTGCCGATTTTTACAAAATCAAGCCTGAAAATATAATTGTAATTTCCGACGATGCTTCATTTGATGTTGGCAAGCTACGCATAAGAAAAAATGGCAGTGCAGGAGGGCACAACGGACTAAAAAGTGTCATAGAGTGTCTAAATTCTGATAAATTTCCTCGCATAAAGCTCGGTGTTGGACAAAAGCCAAATCCCGATTATGATATTGCCGATTGGGTGCTTGCAAGACTGCCAAAGGACGAAGAGCCTCGTTTCTTTTCCGTGCTTGAATCAATCCCTGACATACTGAATTTGATGGTAATTGGCGAAATTGAAAAGGCAATGTGTGATTTTAACGGTATTTCAAAGTAGGTAAGAATGAATAACAATATTTTAACTAGCTTGATAAAAGCAAGTCCGCAATACGATAAGCTTTTTTCAAGACTAAAGGAGCTAAAGGGAAGTGGCTCGCCGCTGCCACTTTTAGTTGATGGCGTTTCTGACGGGGCGCTTTATTCTCTTCTCTTTTCACTAACTTGTGATTTAAGAAGTGAATACAATTCACCCGTGCTTGTCCTGGTGGGAGAGGAAAGACGTGCCAACAAGCTAAACGAATTTTTCTCTAAAAGCGGAGCAAAAAGCGAGTTTTATCCCGTAAGAGATTTTAATTTTTATAACATTACAGCCTCCCATGACCAAGAGCATGAGAGGCTAAAGGTGCTTTCAGGGGTTCTTTATAATTCTTGTGACGTAGTCTTCACTACTCCCGATGCGCTCTTACAATATACTATTCCGAAATCAAAGCTTGAAAAGAGCTGTGTTAGTATAAATTTAGACACTCCCCTCGATGTTTCCGAGTTTTCTCGCAAGCTTTTTGAAATGGGATACACAATGTACGACCTTGTCGAGGGCGCTGGACAATACTCAATTCGTGGGGATATAGTTGATATTTTCCCAACAAAATGTGAATATAGCATCGGCAAAAAAACGTTTGTTGACCAAAAGCCAATAAGAATAGAGCTTTTTGGCGATGAAATTGACCGTATGGCTACATTTGACCCTGCTACGCAAAGAACTATTGACAAAATTACCTCGTTTAAGATAATGCCATCAAGAGAAATCGTGGCAAATAGCGAGCAGCTTGAAAAAATCAGCGAAGAAATCGAAGAATTAATCTCATACGCAAAGGACGAGGAGTCAATCAAGCAACTGAAAATGGAGCTTGCGACTATAAAGGCGGGCGGCTCATCCCATCCATTTTTTGATAAATATGTTTCACTAATTTATAAAGAAAAGGAATGCTTGCTAGATTATTTCAGTGCTGACTCAACAATTATAATTTGTGACACAAATGCTGTTTCGAAAAAAGCCAGAGAGTCAGAGGCTTCAGAAAACGAAACAGCAAAATCGCTAATAGAATCAAACCTCGTTCCAGTTAAATATACAGAATTTAGCGCCCCATTGTCGCTAATTGATAAGATTAGTGAAAAAATTCAAACCATAAATATAGACACATATATAATGTCCACCTTCAAAGCACTGGGTGGCATATACCACTTTGGCACAAAGGGTGCTTTCTTCACAAATCGTTCAATTAATCTCTTGTATGAGGAAATAAGATACTTTTCTGAAAACAAATACAAGACCTTGCTTGTTTGTCAAAGCTTGCAAGAAGCAAAAAAATCCACTAAAATTTTAAACGAAATGGGCATACCTGCCACCTTGATAAAGAACGAGGAAGCAAGGGATGACATTAGCGAGGGAGTCATCTCCGTAACAACAGGTTTTTTTCCTGAAGGATTTGAAATTCCAGACACTCATCTTGCCCTTTTGGTGATTTCCTCTCGTGAGGAGCGCAAAAAGAAAAAGACCTTCAAGAACAAATTATATGCAAAAAATGCAGGCGATAAAATCCTTTCCTGCTCTGATTTGAGCGTTGGCGACTATGTTGTTCACGTCAGCTATGGCATTGGCAAATATATGGGCATTCAAAATCTTTGCGTAATGGGCACGTATCGTGATTACATTACTATTCAATACGCAGGGACTGACAAATTGTATTTGCCAGTTGATCAGCTTGATATGGTGTCGAAATATATCGGTGCAGGCTCACTTGATGGCGACGTTAAGTTATCTAAAATGGGTGGTGCAGATTGGAAAAGATCTACACAGCGTGCCAAAAAATCGGCTCAAGATATGGCAAAGGAGCTTATAGATTTATATGCAAGACGGCAAAGAATTGACGGCTTTGCATTTGAGGGGGACTCTTTGATGGAGGAGGAGTTTGCTTCGTCCTTTGAATACGAGGAAACCGAATCCCAAGCAATAGCTATAAACGAGATTTTAGCTGATATGCAAAAGCCATATCCTATGGATAGAGTTCTTTGTGGTGACGTTGGCTATGGCAAGACCGAGGTTGCCTTCCGTGCTGCTATGAAGGCAGTTGCTAACAATAAGCAGGTTGCTATATTAGTTCCTACCACTATTTTGGCTATGCAGCATTATCAAACCGCTATTTCTCGCTTTGCCGGAACTGGTGTCAATGTCGGTATGATTTCAAGATTCAGAACTACCAAAGAGCAAAATGCTACCCTGCGCTCGTTAAGGCGCGGAGATCTTGATATAATTATCGGCACACACAAGCTGCTATCTAAAAGCATTGAGTTTAAGGATTTAGGGCTTCTCATAATTGATGAGGAACAGCGCTTTGGCGTTGGGCAAAAGGAAAAAATCAAGCAAGCGTGGCCAGATATTGACGTGCTTACTCTTTCAGCTACTCCAATTCCAAGAACTCTTAGCATGGCAATAGGTGGAATACGTGACCTTTCCGTGCTTGACGAAGCTCCTGAGGGTCGTGTTGGTGTTGCCTCTTATGTTTTGGAGCACGATAAAAAAATCATTAATGATGCAATAAAGCGTGAGCTACACCGAGGCGGACAGGTTTTTTATCTGCTAAATGATATCAAAAAAATATATTCAACGGCACAAGAATTGAGTCAAGCGTTTCCCGACGCAAACATAGCCGTTGGGCATGGTCAAATGGAGCGCGAAGAGCTAGAGTCAATTTGGCACGCGTTAGTCGTTGGCGATGTTGACATTCTTATTTGTACAACTATTATAGAAACAGGAATTGATATTCCCAATGCAAACACATTAATAATTGAAAACGCAGATAAAATGGGTTTGGCTCAGCTACACCAAATAAGAGGACGAGTGGGCAGAAGTCATCGCCGTGCGTATGCATTTTTCACATACAGGCGCGGAAAGGAAATTTCCGAGGTTGCTTCTAAGCGTTTAAATGCGATACGCGATTTTGCCGAATTCGGCGCCGGATTTAAAATCGCAATGCGAGACCTTGAAATCAGAGGTGCGGGAAACCTTCTCGGCAGCGAGCAACACGGCCATCTGGATGCTGTCGGTTATGACCTTTATATAAGACTCCTTAACGAAGCGGTTTTAGAGGAAAAGGGCGTCCTTCCTAAAGAAATATATGAAACAAAAATCAGCTCCTCTCGCGATGCTTTTATTTCTGACAAATATATCAATTCATCGACACAGCGTATTGAAATTTACAAAAAAATAGCCCATATTGAAACCGAGGAGGACAAGGCAGATATCTTAGCTGAATTGCGTGATAGATTCGGCAAGGTTCCACCTCAAACAGAGGCTCTTTTATATATAGCGCTAATAAAAGCTCTTTCACAAAAATGCAAGATAAAAAAGGTCGAGGAGCTAAGAGGAGAAATAAGACTTTACCCAGAGCTAATCAATCTTCCACTCTTTGTCGAGGTTTCAAGATTCGACAGAAAATATATAAGTGTTGTAGGCGTTGGAAAAATTCCTTATTTTTGTATAAAGGGCGAGGGCGGCTTCTCCATTTATGAGAAGGCTATTGAGCTTTTAAAGTTTTATAAAGAAAAAAATAGCGAAAGCATTTAACTTTTGCTGATTTTATGATATAATGTCATATAGAAATCCAAATTAAAGGAGAAAAACGACTTGAAAAAACTAATATGTCGCACCCTGTGTCTGATTTTCCTTGTTTTACTAGTGTTGCCATTATGTACCTCTTGTGGAAATGGGAAGATGCTCGAGTTAGGAAAATATTCCATTGACAAGAAGGAATACACATATCTTATGGGTATGTTCAAAAAGCAAGTTTTAATGTCAATTGACCCTGATCTTACTGACGACGACTTATCCACCGAGGTTTCAAGCGGTGTCACCTTGAGTGATTACATCGAATACAAATATGCTTCAAGCTTTGAGCAAAGCATTCTAACCCTTCTCTATGCACAGCTTATGTTTGACGAATATGGCCTTAAATTAACAGAGGAAGAAAAAAATCAAATTAAAGAGCAAGCATATGTTATCTATGCATTATATGGCTCCGAGAAGCTTAGCGAGTATGGGTTTGATAGAGCTACACTTGAATCCGTTTACGAAAAGCAATTAAAGGAAGAAAAGGTGCGCCAGTACATTCTTGGAAAAAATAATGAAAAGATAACAGATGCACAAATTGAAAACTATTATCTTGAAAACTATTTGAGATATAAGGTTATCGTTATTAATACTATGTATTCAACTCACGTTGATTCAGAGGGTCGTCTTACCTATATTCCTCTAACCGAGACAGAAAAGAAAAACCAAGAGCTTTTGGTAAAGGAATTAAAGGAATTACTTGTTAACAAAAACACAAATTACAATTACGTTCTATTAAAGGACGACTTAAGTCTCACATATGACCAGCTTTGGGAAAAGTATTCTGACGACCACACATTCCCAAACGGTTACTATGGTCCATCAAACCCATCTGAGGAAGCACTTGCGAATTCCAAGGTTTTAGCTGCTGCTTACCAGAGCAAGGTGGGCGAAGTAAAAACAATTACAGCAACAAGATTTCTCAGCCAAAACGAAGCCATTCAAGGTGGTAGTGGCGGAATCAATGTAAATCCAGGCGACTATTTCGAGTATGGCACCACGTTTGTTAAGCGACTTCCTCTTGACTCAAAGCCATACAAAAACAGCGTATATTCAGAGCTTTTCAGCTCGCTTGAGTCCTCGGTTGCAAATTATGTTTATTTTACAACACTTATGGAACACGAAAAGACCAGTGCTCTCTCTGTTAACATTTCAAACAAGGTGTCAAAAATCACCTTTGAAAGCGTAAAAGCAAACGAGATTGACTATGAATACAGATACGGTGTAGATGGTTAATAAAAAACGATTTTATCTACACTCTCCCCAAAAAAGCTAAAAAAGGTGCACCAAATGTGCACCTTTTTTGTTATCTTATTTTTTTGTTTGCCAATCGTATGGAGTGACCTGATATACATAGTAATTTAGCCAGTTAGAATAAATCAAATTAGCTACTGAATACCAGTTTGGCACAACCTTTGTTTTTTCCTCGTCCTTAAAGTAGTTTTCCGGTGGATCTATTGGAAGCCCCTTGCCAAGGTCTCTATAATATTCGTTTTTAAGAGTGTCCTTGTCATACTCCATATGTCCCATTAAGAAAATGCGTCTACCATTTTGTGAACGGACAACTGATGCACCTATTTTATCAGAGCCAGCCAAAATGAGCAAATCTTCAACCCCACGTATGTCCTCAATATCAACTGTTGTGTGACGAGAGTGAGGCATATAAAATTCCTCGTCCGTTCCCTTTAAAAGCGGATCAAAATTGACAAATTTCTTGTGCTTGAAAACTCCAAAGAGCTTCTTATCAAGAATTTTTTTATCAAGTCCATAGTAATAATGAAGAGCTGCTTGTGCGCCCCAGCAAATAAATATCGTGCTTTGAACATTAGTATTTGCAAAGTCAAGTATTTCGGTTAGCTCCTTCCAATACTTAATCTCGGAAAATTCCATCATTTCAACAGGTGCGCCTGTGATAATCATACCATCAAAGCGGCAGTCCTTAACCTCGGAGAAGGTTTTATAAAATCTTTGAAGGTGACCAAGTGGCGTATGCTTTCCAACATAGCTCTCGGTACCTATCAAGGTAACCTTTATTTGAAGCGGGGAATTGGAAAGGAGTCTTATTAATTGTGTTTCAGTTTCAATCTTTGTTGGCATCAAATTGAGAATTGCGATTTCTATTGGTCTTATGTCCTGTGTGGTCGCTCTTTCGTTATTCATTACGAAAATATTCTCGCCAAGCAAGGTTGAATATGCAGGAATGTCCTTTGGAATTATAATGGGCATTTCATTCTCCTTTATTTATGTGTTTTGGCTCAAAATGAGCCACCCTGTGTCTAAATTAGCTTAAATTTGGTCAAGCGCTTGTTCAATGTCGGCTATGATATCCTCTGCGTTTTCTATACCAACAGAAAGACGAATTAGATTGTCCTTTATGCCTATTGCCTCAAGGTCCTCGCTCGAAAGCTGACGATGTGTTGTTGATGCAGGATGCAGCACACAGCTTCTGGAATCTGCAACGTGAGTAACTATTGCAATCATATCTAAAGCTTCCATAAACTTTGATGCCTTTTCACTGCCACCCTTTACGCCAAAGCTCATCATACCGCCTTGACCATTTGGCATATATTTGTTAGCCAAATCGTGATATTTGTTATCCTTTAGCGATGGATGCAAAATCCACTCCACCTTTGGATGCTTTGACAAGAATTCTGCTACCTTTTTAGCATTCTCGCAATGTCTTTCCATACGAAGTGCGAGCGTTTCCATTCCTAGATTAGTAAGGAAAGCGTTCTCTGGACTCATAATAGCACCGAGGTCTCTCATCATTTGAACTCTGCACTTAACACCAAATGCAGTTTTGCCAAGTGATGCATAAACAAGTCCGTGATAGCTATCGTCCGGCTTCAAAAATTCTTCATATCTATTAGTTGCTGTAAAGTCAAAGTTTCCACCATCAACAATACAACCACCAAGAGCTACTGCGTGACCATCAAGATACTTAGATGAGGAATAAATTACAATATTAGCTCCAAAATCTAAAGGTCTGCATAGAACAGGAGTTACAAGTGTATTATCAACCATAAACAGAACCTTGTGCTTCTTTGCAATTTTTGATAGCTTCTCGAAGTCAAGAACAACTATTGTTGGGTTAGCAATCGTCTCGGCAAAGATAACCTTAGTCCTGTCATCTACTAGCTTTTCTATATCGTCAGCTGAGTCATCCGGGTCGAAAAATCTACACTCTATGCCATATTTCGGCAATGTAACAGAAAAAAGATTGTAGCTTCCACCATAGATTGCACGTGAAACAACGAGGTTGTCGCCAGCGCCTGCAACGTTTAGTATAGCGAGTAATGTTGCACTCATACCAGAAGCTGTTGCAATTCCCAAAACACCACCATCAAGCTCTGTCAATTTCTTTTCAAATGCGTCAACCGTTGGGTTTGCAAGACGTGTATAGAAATAGCCCTCTGACTTTAAATCAAAAAGATCAGCCATCTCGCCTGCCTTTTCGTAATAGTAGGTTGTGCTTTGTACTATCGGCACCACTCTTGGCTCGCCACTCTTTGGCTTGTAGCCACCTTGTACACAAATTGTATCTAGTTTTTTCATTGTTTCCTCCTTTACGCTTATACGCGTAATAAACAACGCCCGTGCAAAAATATCAAATTATCTACACTGGGGTGCAATTTTTTAAAATTAGTTTCTCAAGCTGTGAATTGGAGCAGGAATTCTGCCACCTCTTCTAATAAATTCCTCGCTTGAATAATTACTTAGCTTCATAATAGGCGCGTGTCCTAAAAGTCCACCGAACTCAACACTCTCGCCAACACCCTTTCCATAAACAGGAATGAGTCTGACTGCTGTTGTTTTATTATTTATAACGCCTATTGCAATTTCGTCAGCGATAATGCCTGAAAGAGTCGCTGCGCTTGTATCTCCTGGCACTGCAATCATATCAAGACCAACCGAGCAAACCGCAGTCATTGCTTCTAGCTTCTCGATGCTAAGCGCGCCCATTTCTGCTGCCTCAATCATTCCCGCATCCTCAGAAACCGGAATAAATGCACCGCTGAGTCCTCCAACGTGAGAGGAAGCCATAACTCCGCCCTTCTTGACTGCATCATTTAGCATAGCAAGTGCAGCGGTTGTACCGTGAGTACCACATCTTTCAAGACCCATATTCTCAAGTATTCTAGCAACCGAGTCACCAACCGCTGGAGTTGGAGCAAGTGATAAATCTATAATACCATATGGGGTGTTGAGCTTTTTAGATGCCTCATAGGCGATAAGCTGACCTACTCTTGTAATCTTAAACGCTGTCTTTTTAATTACGTCAGCAAGCTGTGAAAAATCACAGAAGCCTTCTCTCTTTATAGCAGAAGCTACAACGCCAGGACCTGAAACGCCGACATTAATTACTGTGTCAGATTCGCCCATGCCGTGGATTGCGCCAGCCATAAATGGGTTGTCCTCAGGAATATTAGAGAAAACAACAAGCTTCGCGCAGCCGATTGAGTCTTTATCTCTTGTAAGGTATGCTGTTTCCTTCATTATCTCGCCCATACGAGCAACCGCATCCATATTAATTCCCGCCTTAGTGCTTGCAACATTTATGCTTGAGCATACCTTTGAGGTTGAAGCAAGTGCCTCAGGAATTGAATCAATAAGATTAGCCGCACCCTTAGTCATTCCCTTTTGAACAAGCGCACCGTATCCTCCAATAAAGTTGATACCAACCTCGTCTGCCGCCTTTTCAAGAACCCCTGCCAGACGCACAAAGCCATCCTTGTCACAGCAAGCGCCGACTAATGAAATAGGAGTAACGGATACTCTCTTGTTTATAATTGGAATGCCATATTTAGCCTCAAGCTCATCAGCGGTTGATACCAAATTCTCGGCATTTTTTGTTATTTTATCATAAATTTTTGTTTCTAATCTTTTTTGGTCGTCACTTATGCAATCAAAAAGCGAAATACCCATAGTTATAGTACGGATATCAAGGTTTTCTTGCTTTATCATATTGACCGTTTCTAGTATATCATTTATATTAACCATTTTTAACCCCCTTGCGTTTCTAAATTAGATGCGATGCATTGAATTGAAGATATCCTCGTGCATTACACGAATGTCAAGCCCTTTCTTCTCTCCTAATTTAGAAAGCTCGCTTTGGAAGCTTGAAAATTCTGTTTCCATTTTCTCAATTTCAACGAGCATAATCATAGCAAAATAATCCTTCAAAACACTTTGAGTTATATCAACAATGTTCGCCTTGTGCTTTGCACACTCCATACTAACATCTGCAATAATACCTACAGAGTCTTTTCCAATAACTGTTACAACTGCCTTCATCTTATTTTCTCCTTGCTATATATTTTATTATATTAAAGTATAGCACCTTTACAGAGTTTCGTCAAGTATAAAATATATAAAAAAGCGCGCAATATCACAAGCACGCTTTTTCTTTTTTAGATTTTTTAAATAGTTTTTTTATTTCAGTTTCCTTGTAAATTGCAAAGCCAAGAATAGAAACGGTAATAATTGAAGAGGAAATAGTCAAAACCTTTCCAAAAATTCTAAGAGGAGTGCCAACATAATCGGTTTTTACTGTGTAGCTACCCGCCTCAAGCTCAAAGGCTATCAAGCCGTCAACGTCATATGGTGTAATTTTTCTTTCGCCATCTGCATTTTCTATAAAAATCTTATAACCTGGATAATAGAACAACGGCAGCTGAATTTCAGAATCCTCAGTCAATAAAATCGACATATCGATTTTAGGAGCCGACAAGGAATTTACCACAATTTCTCCGTCGCCCTTTAAAATAACCGGAGAAAGCTTCTCATCTCTATTGTAATTAGTTTTGAAAATTATTCGTTTAACGTCATGGTAAAGCGAGCCTTCTCTTGGCTCGTAATCACTCTCTAAATAAATCTGTGGGCAATATTCCTTTTGATGACCCATAACAGTACTTTTATCGAGGTATGTGTCGCTAATTTCATCAAACCACTTGTCTTCAGATGCGTTCCTTTTTTCAATAATTGGCATATTTACAAGCATAAGTAGTCCAACAAAAATAGCTATTATATTGAGCGCATTTTTTCTTTTTGCAAGGTGCGAAGCTAAAAGTCCTATAAGAACAGCCAAGAACATTTGAACAAGCGACCATAGTCTCCAAGGGAACTGAATCGTTCTCATTGCATCTGGCACATTTTCCCATAACCACTCGCTTCTCATCGCGAAAAATGCAAACAAAATTACAGTAGCCGAAAACCAGAATAATGGGTTTTTATAAATCGGCTTTTCCTCTCTTCCCTTGTCGTAAAGTGAAATTGCAATATACAGAGCAATAAAAATTATCGCTCCTAAATAACCCTCAAGCCTTGGAGCAACAAGACTAATCAAAACAAATAAAATGGCAGAGGAAATAACATAGTGGGCATACTTTATTGCACGTATTTTGCCGAGCAACGTGTCGACAATTACAAAAATTGCGCAACTAAATAAGTACATTACTATTCCGCTGAAAAGGAACGAGCTTGTTATTCCACGGCCCGACAAAAACGATATATTTAAAAAGCCAGAATAATTCCACTCCTTACCGACATGATTCAACACGTGAGTTAAATCCGTACGCATGCTTTCGTCATTGCTTACAGCATAATAATCCATTCCCAAAAGCTCAAGCTGAGAAAACAGAGCTATCGCGCTTATGCCAACTATTAACAGTGCAGACACTACGCAATAAATTGAATATTTTGGCGCTTTAAACAGCTTAATAAGTCTTTCAATATACACCAAAAATAGAATAAAGCCGACCAAGTATGCGAATAACGCTGTCAAATTGTGTGATAAAAACACAAGTGATGCGCCAATTACAAGCTTAACAAATGGCATAATTTTTATATTTTCCCTGTCTTGATGGGTCACTTCATATATTCCGCCAAAGAACAGTGGCATAAAGGTAAACGCAAATGCCTCAGCAAACGCAACCCTGCAAAACATATTAAAGAGTCTATACGGGTATATAATCAAGCAAGCGCTAGCTAAAAGTGATGCTATCTTGTTTCCTCCTGTGAATTTCATTGCGAAGTTGTACATAAATACACCTGACAAAAACACGGATAGAACAAGAATTAATTTATATGAAGAAATCAAAGAAATTCCAAAAATTTTAAGCAAAGCGCCAGTTACAGCTACTGTAAAATGCGAAAGTGGAGAATAAAACAGCCCCGCACCATAGCCAAGACCGTTTGCAACCTCAGAGCTAATGCCACTCAAGCCATTGCCACTTATAATTGAGTTATATTTATCAAGAATATTTGGTAAATGATAGAAAAAGTCATCTCCTCTATTCAATCCCTTCCAAAAAACAAGGATAGTTCCAATAATGGAAAGAAAAAGAATTAATAAATATGGTACAGATCTTTTAGAAATACTTTTAAGCTTTTCCATATATGAACTTCTCCTTTCGATATATTATAGTAAAATTATACCATCTAGCAAGGAGAATGTCAACAAAACTATTTTCACTTTTTCAAAAACTGTACCAGTCAGTATAGGTTTTTTTATGCAATAATAGATTTGCAAGGGGAAAGGAGGACACTTGAAAAGAAAATTCACATTAGAAGAATTAAGGCAAAAACGAAAAGAGCTTTGGGAAAGGGAGCATAGCACTGAAAGAGATAAAGAGCTTGTGGAATTTATTGCTAATACAATTCTTGATTCAAAGGAATTAAGAGAAGAGATTATAGAAAGCCCACATCTTCTTATTGAGTTAGCCTTCAGTATAGTTGACAAGAAAAAACGCAATGTTCCATTCTTTTTTAATGAAGTCCAGCGCGATTTTGTGTCAAAATTATCGACAATGGGGTGCAAAAAGCCATACTTTATTTTAAAAGGAAGGCAGCAGGGCTTTACAACTTTGATAACAGCTCTTGTTCTCTCCTCTGCCATAGTAAAGCGCAACTTTTCCGGCTTTACCTTAGCAGACAGAGATGACAACACCAAAGCGATTTTCATTGACAAGGCAAAGGTAATGTATAATGCTTTGCCAGAGAGATTAAAGCCAACCGAGAAATTTAATTCAGTAAATGAATTGTTTTTTGACAAGCTTAATTCCTCGTGGCGAGTCGCTTCTGCCAGCGCCAACGTTGGAAGAAGCAGAACTCTTTCATTTATACACTACTCTGAAATTGCTTTTTTCAAATGCTCGATCGCCGATTTGCAAAAATCTATTGCTCAAGCGGCAACAGAGGATGCTTTATGTATTTATGAAACTACAGCTAACGGATTTAACGATGCAAAAACGCTTTGGGATAGTGGCAGCTGCCATAATCTCTTTTACGAATGGTGGAGAACTAGCGAATATGTATCAGATGAGTACGAATACTTAAAAAGCGCCGATACGTGGTTAAAAAATAGGCTTTTTACATTAAAAGAACGAGGGCTCTCGAAGGAGCAGTTAACCTGGTACGCAAAAAAGTATTCATCCTACATAGACAAAGCAGCTATAAGGCAGGAATACCCCTGCACACCAGAGGAGGCGTTTGTCACAAGTGGTGACTGTTTATTTGATAAGGAGAAGATATCAAATTACTTGAGCAACTTCAAGGTTAAATCTAAGCTTGGTTACTTTGATTACAAGCTTGTTCCGTCACCAGTTTATGGTTACAATGGCAATATTGTTGCTTTTCAGAACAAAATTACCAATATTAACTTTATAGAAAGTGAGTCTGGCTATATATCCATAGTTGAGGAGCCGGTTTGTTCATTGCAAGGTCATTTAAAATCTTGCCATCCATATGTGATCGGAGCAGACACCGCAGGCACTGGAGAAGACTACTTTAGCGCTAAAATTATCGACAACGCATCTGGAAAATGTGTCGCCACTCTTCATAAAAAACACATTGATGAGGATTTGTTTGCACATCAGCTTTATTGCCTTGGAAAATACTATTTCGATGCACTAATTGGTATAGAAGCTAACTATTCAACCCATCCAATAAGAGTATTGAGGTCGCTCGGGTACATAAATCTATACAAATCAAAATCATATTCTAATTCCTACGAAAAGGAAAGTGGAAGCTATGGCTTTTTGACTACATCAATTACAAGGCCGCTAATCATTTCTAATCTTGTTTCCATAATGCGTGAAAATATTTATCTTGAAACAGATAGGCAAACCCTTATGGAAATGAGCACCTTTGTGAAAAGAAACGACGGAAAAGCAGCAGCAATTGATGGTGCACACGACGATTTGGTTATGGCAAGCGCAATTGCCCACTTTATTGGTAATGACTATAGGCATGAAGCAACCTTACACGACTCCGATGCTGATTTTATTTTAAAAAATTTCTCTTCCCCACCCTTGCAAGAAGAAAACTACATGGAGTGGTAAAATGTTTAAAACCAAGAAAAAACTTATTGAACTTGAAAACAGACTCATTTTGATAGAAAGCAAGCTTGTTAGTGACAAAATGAGCCAAAAAGCCGACCCTGTGGATGAAATGTCATATAAGGAGATACTTGACGAATGGCTAAATGGCAAGACAAACTCTCAGTAAATGAAACCTTACTATGGTCATATTATCAGAATGCACTTGATTATCAAATAAGATTGGGTTTGCGTGATAAGATACCAACTTGCATTGATTTTTTCGAGGGCAAGCAATGGCCGACTCCTACTGAGAGCACAAAAAATTTACCTCGCCCTGTGGTAAATATAATAAAAATGGTGTGCAGACACAAAAAGGGCGCTATTCTTTCCGCCCCTGTGAAGCTTATCTTCAAAAGCTTTACACCCTATGCAGATATGGAAAGATTCAATTCCTTTGCCGACAGAATCCAAAAGGAGCTTAATCAAAGCGAGCTAGACAGGCTAGCCATAGACGACGGAGTTAAAAAGGGCTCATATTTCTATCACTATTATTGGGACGGCGATGCGATTTCCACCGATACAGGTGAAATTGGAGGCTTACGCTGTGAAATAATTGACCCTTTAAACATCTTTTTTTCTAATCCTTCCGAGCTAGATGAGCAAAAGCAAGACTGGATTATCATTTCTTCTAGAAAACAAATTTCAAAAATCAAAGAGCTTGCCGACACAGGCAAGAGCCTAACCACCCTAGAGCCTGACGATGACGATTTGCCTTACGCCGCGCTTGAGCAGGATGGTGGCAACATGGCCACTCTTTTAACTAGATATTTCAAAAGAGACGGCGAAATTTGGTGCGAAAGAGCAACAAAACGATGTGTAATTAATGACCCGTTCAAAATTATTCCGCAAAACTGCTTTTCCGATCCCGTTGTCGATAATCTAAGTGATTTTACGGGAAATCCATCGTATAGCTGTAGCTTATCAAAGGGCAAGGTGCTCTTTCCTATTGTTTGTGGTTACTATGAAAAAAAGGAGGGCTCAATTTACGGAATTGGCGAAGTTGAGGGGCTTATTCCCAACCAAAAAGCGATTAATTTTAATATTGCTATGAGTCTTTTGAATGCTCAGCAATGTGCGTGGGGAAAATATATTGTTTTACCTAACGCCTTAAACGGACAGAAAATTTCTAATGTTCCTGGGCAAGTTTTAGTTGACTATACAGGCACAGGCGACGGTATCAAGCGTCTGGAACAAGACGAGCTTTCAAAGATCCCGATGGATTTAACCATTAATTTAACCGAGCTGACCAGAACTGTAAATGGAATTTCCGATGTAATGACTGGTGACAGCTACTCAATCGGACTATCCGGTGCTGCCATTGCATATCTGCAAGCACAGGCTCAAGTGCCAATTGAGGACTTAAGAAGCAACTTTTATAACGTAAAACGCAAGCAAGGCCTAGTAATAGCTCAATTTTTAAAGCATTTTTATTACAAATGCGCATATATAAAGAAAATGAGTAGCGAAGTCGGAGCGCTTAGTGAAACATTTGAAGAATTTTCGTCTCTTCCCTATCAAAACGCAACTATTGATGTATATGTAGAAGCAATTGGAGGCACAAAAGCCAGTGTGGCTGCAGACATTTCTTTACTTGACACTTGCCTGAAAGCAGGGGTAATTTCTTTAGAGACATATATAAGAGCGTATCCAAATTCCGCAATTACAAATAAGGATGAAATCCTCAAGCAAATAGCTATTGAAAAGGATTCAGAGCTTTTAAAGCTAAAGGCTGAGCTTGAAGAGCTTAAAAAGAAAGCAATTTAGCAAGAATGGAGAAAATTATGAGTAAAATTAGTTCATCCGATCAAGTCAAGTGCGAAAATTATGCCAATATCGAGGATGATTTATCTATTCCTTCTGCCAAAAACTACACTAACAGCACCGAAGCCAGTGTCGACAACACAAAAAACACTCAGGGAAGTGGTTGTTTTGATGTTAATTATGAAGATTTTCGAGCTGATAAAGCAGATAATGACAGATGCACCTCGGATTTAAGCCAAAACTTGCAAAATTCGACTATTTTTGATAATGAAATTTCAGAAATTTCTATTGATTCAAACATCGCACTAGACACAGTGTCTGATATTAATGATAAATCCGATACCAAAAATTCACTTGAAAATTCAATTTTCGAATTAAGCGAAGAAGAAAAAGCGTCTTTTGCATCAGTTTTTCCCGGAATAAATATAAATAATATTAAAAAAGATCAAAATTTTTTAATTTTTGCAAAAGGAAAGGCGAAAAGCAACGACTTCTCTTCTCTTTATGCTGATTATTTAGTTTTAGTGAAAAAAATAGGTGAAGAGCTAGAAATGCGCGGCAAAGTAGCGCAAAATAACAAGATAGCATCTCCTGGCTCTCTTTCCAGTAATACTACTAATAATATTAACTATTTTACTAAAGAGCAGGTTTTAAAGATGAGCAAGGCACAAATTGCAAAAAACTATATTGCAATCAGAGAAAGCCAGCAAAAATGGTAATCGAGCATTTCGCACTGCGTTTTTTTGCCCGCTTCAGCCCAATTCAGCTTGTATAAGGCTTTTTGTCGCGAGTGGCGTGTACAACACGTAAATGCACGTCTTTTGCCCAAAAACAGCCCTTCTCGCGCTCTAAATGGGTGCATTGTTAAATGCGCATAGGCGTACTGATGTTTCGCTATGAATAGACTTTCGCTCACCGATTCGTTGTCGTCCGAAAAGATGGCTCTTTAAGCCGAAGGTATGAGCGGAGCAAAACGAAAGACAAAGGTCCAACATTCTCGCAAAAAATGTTAGGAGAAAAATTTATGGCATATTCAAATTTCATTCCATCTGTTTGGTCAGAATCAATTAACCGCGAGCTTGAGAGAGTTTGCGTCTTCGCCGAGGACTGCAATCGTCAATACGAGGGCGAGGTGTCTAAAAAAGGCGACAGTGTCCATATTCTCGGCGTTGGAAAGCCAACAATCAAATCTCTAGAGAGAGATAATGCAAGCGGAGTGATTGACGACGCAGAGGAAATAAACGACACATCTGTAATCTTAAACATCAATCAAATCCGTTACTTCAACTATAAGGTCGGAGACATTGACAAAGCTCAAGCAATTGGCGGACTTATGGACGCGCTTTCCGAAGAAACAAGCGAAGGGCTTGCTAACGAAATCGACAAATATATTGCAACCATGGTGCTAGAAAGCAATGTAACAAAGCTTCACAACAGCGCAACCGTTGTTACAAAAGACAACGTACTTTCGATTCTTGACGACGCAATCCAAGCGCTTCAAGAAAATGATGTAAGCTTGGCAAGTGGAGTTACGGTTACAGTATCTCCACGCTTTTACAAGCTATTTAAACAAGCTTACGTTTCAAACAGCTCTTCTAATTCAGAGGTTCTCTCAAACGGCAAGGTAGCTACATACGGAAACGTAACTGTAAAGCTTTCCAACAACGTGGCAAAGACAGACAGTGGTGCAACCGACAACATCATGATTAGGACAAAGCGTGCGATTGCGTTTGTTAATCCAGTTACTTACACAGAGGCATACAGACCGGAAAAATCCTTTGCCGACGCAGTAAAGGGCTATGCCCTATTTGACGGCAAGGTGGTAAGACCTAAGGAAATCATTAACATTAACGTAAAGTATGAATAACAATAAAGCCGAGCAAACTATGGATTGCTCGGCTTTTTGCCTTGGGAGTGTGTGATTTTTTTGCTTTTTGAATATTTATTCCATAATATAGCATAATTTGTTTATATTTATTCATTATTTAAATCCTAATTGCAATTTAGCTAGACAGAGTGTCTGAATTTAAGATATAACAAAATTAATAATTATTCATTATAGTGAAACCAAAAGTCGTTTCGGCTTAAGTGCTTCGTTCTTATCGCCCACTCTTTGTTGTTTTGATAATGAGTTTTCAAACGCACCTTTAGTTGTACGCGCGCAACCAACGCAACAGTAGTTTATGCGCTATTTTAGGCGCTTTTTGGCGTCAATACACTATTCGCAAGACATTTGCGCCAGTTATGTTGTATTTTGGCGATAAACAGTGCCATTTCGCGCGCAATACAACAATTTTCGCACTTGGGAAATGATATTATTGTATTGGCAATATTATTTCCATTAAGAAAGGTAGAAAAACAATGAATGTCAAAGAAAAAGAAGCACAAGAGGCAAAGCAAGAGGTCTTTTCCATTGAAATCAGTAAAATCAGCGCAAATCCAAACCAACCCCGAAAATCCTTCTCTGATGAGGCAATTTTAAAGCTCGCCGACAGCATAAGGCAATACGGAATTATTCAGCCATTGGTAATACGCAAGTCCGGTGAAGAGTACGAGCTGATATCGGGCGAAAGACGTCTAAGAGCCGCGAAGGAGTTGGGTTATACTCACGTACCTTGCGTAATAAACAAAGCAGACGAACAAAAGAGTGCAGAAATGGCAATAATTGAAAACTTAATACGCGAGGACTTGAACATTTTCGAAGAGGCGGAGGCAATACAAACACTTATTGATTTGTATTCTCTAACCCAAGAGGAAATTGCTTCGAGATTATCAACAAGCCAGTCCTACATAGCAAACAAGCTGAGGCTTTTAAGACTCCCCAGATCTTGCAAAGATTTAATTGTTAGCGCAAAGCTAACAGAAAGGCACGCAAGGGCATTATTAAAAATACAAGACGAGGAGCTGCGCGAGAAGGCTCTAGAAATGATAATTTCCGACTCTTTAAACGTTTCGCAGACAGAGGCTATGATAGACGGATTAATAGCAAAAAAAGAGCCCAAACAGCCTCAAAAGAAAACATACAAAAGCATTTCTTGTTTTTATAACGCGATAGAAAGAGCAATTGACACAGCAAGCAATAGTGGAATAAAAATAAAAAGCAAAAAAATAGAATGCGACGGTAATATAGAAATTACACTTGTAGTCCCTTGCAATTGCGAAGCAAGCGACAATCTAAGCCCCAAAGCCGCAGAATAACCAACGTCAATTTCCATATTTTTCCAATTATTTACAAATTTCGTAAAGTTTTCCACTAAATTTTCAACAAAACGTGAAAAACCAAAAGCAAATGGCAATAACGGAAAAGACATACATATAAAAGAGTGCTCCCCAAAAAGAGGGGGCGCTTTTTTATTTGTTAGCTCGAAGCAATCCGATGCATGCCCCCCAGACAAAAAGTGACAAAATACGATATGTTTCACGTGAAACACGCTAATAAGTCCGTTTGGCACAAATTGATTAAATTAATTAGAAGGAGGGGTAGCATTTTTTGAAAAAGAGAGTAAAAACCCCCACTTCTCTTGCCTTTTAAAAACAGCTAACAAAAGAAGGGGTGCCCTGCTCTTCCAATTTGGTTATCAAAACGCACAAACCAAAAAGGCCACGTCAATTGTTTCACGTGAAACACAAAAATCGCGATTTCTCTCGTAATAAAACTTAAATGTCACGCCTTAACAATGGCTGCATTCTCGAATTCGTGTGAAAGCGGGTTTGTATTCCTTCAAAAAACACCCCGCGCTAGCAAAAACTTAAATCAGGGGGGCCCATTAGCAGAATCGTGTCCTGCTTTTTAGCATTTTGCGCGTCAAACGCTCCTTTTGTTTAGTAGCGCACAGTTTGATAACCAAAAACTCCCCAAGGAGCGAGCACCTCGGGTCGTTTCAAGGGAATTGTTTAAGCGTTCGTGCAACGCAGCAAGCCACAATCTCATGCTTTTAAAAGGGCAGCTCAACTGTGAATGAGGGCAGACGTGTTTCACGTGAAACATAAGGATTTTGTGAAAATTTAATGATTTTCGTAATTTTTCTATTGATTTTGTCCAAGTTGCGTGATATACTTTTAATAGAACAACATATGAAAAGGAAGCAATTGTTGTGCAAGTAATATCATTTGCCAACCAAAAAGGTGGCGTAGGAAAAACAACCTCTGCTCTAAACTCTGCGACAATGCTCGGAGTATTAGATAAGAGAGTGTTATTGTTAGACCTAGACCCACAAGCAAACACCACAAGCGCACTTGGAATATTAAAGAATTCGGTAAAATATTCGATTTACGACGTTCTTGTCGGCAAGGTCAATGACATTTCAAAGGCGATAATCAAGACAAATTTCAAAAATCTTTGGACAATCCCATCAAATATGTCGCTGGCAAGCATAGAAACAGAATTAAGTTCGCAAAGCAACAGAGAGTCATTTTTAAAGAGAATTCTGCAAAATTTAGACGAAAAAAATCTTTTTGATTACGTTATAATTGATTGTCCACCATCACTAGGAATGATTACAATTAATGCATTAGTCGCTAGTAACGGATTAATTATTCCAACGCAATGTGAATATTTTGCACTTGAGGGTCTTACTCAGCTTATGATGAGCGTTAAGCAAATCAAAGCTAGATACAATCCAAATTTAAACATAACCGGAATATTAATAACAATGTTTACCCCTAGATTTAAACTATCTCAAGAGGTACTCAAGGAGCTTGAAAGCTATTATTTCGACATAATTTTCGAACAAAAGATTTCAAGAAGCGTTATTATTAGCGAAGCCTCAAGCTTTGCAGAGCCGTTATATTACTACTCAAAATACTCAAAATCGAGCTTAGAATATATGGCAGTAGCTAAAGAAATCATTACAAGAATAGAAGGAATTTTTTAAAAAAGGAGAAATCAACAATGAAAAAAGGTCTCGGACGTGGACTAGATTCCATTTTTGCAGATAATTACATAGAGGTTTCCTCAAACGAAGAGGGCATTCAAACACTTAGAATTTCACAAATTGAACCAAAATCTGATCAACCTAGAAAGCATTTTGACGAGGAAGCATTACTTGAACTATCAGATTCAATTAAAAACCACGGTCTTTTACAGCCAATCATCGTAAGAGAAAGCGCAAAAGACTACTATCAAATTATCGCCGGCGAGCGTAGATGGCGCGCATCCAAGCTAGCTGGTCTTACCGAGATACCAGCTATCGTTATGCAAGCAGATGCATTAAAGGCATCTGAAATCGCCATTATCGAAAACATTCAGCGCCAAGATCTCAATGCATACGAAGAGGCAAGCGCTTACAACTCACTAATGGAGCAATATGGTTTAACTCAGGAAGAGGTAGCAGAGAAGGTTGGTAAATCAAGACCTGCTATTGCAAACGCATTGCGTCTTTTAGACCTGCCCGATGACGTACTTGAAATGTTAAAGACCGGAGATATCTCAGCTGGTCATGCAAGAGCATTACTAGGACTTAAAAACAAGGAAAAAATTGTCGAGGTTGCAGAGCAAATCCTTGTTCGTTCACTTTCAGTTCGCGATACTGAAGCTTGGGTCAAGAAGCTAAACAAAGAGTTTGAGAAGGGTCAAATCGAAACAGTAACCCCACCAAGCGAAGGAATAGAGGTTGACTATATCAAGGATCTCGAGAAAAAAGCAATGTATATCACCGGCAAGCGTGTAAAAATCAAAACAAGCGGCAAGGTTTCAACCGTTGAAATTGATTTCTACGGAAACGACGACCTAGAGGACATCCTTGTTAAGCTCTGTGGAAAAGACATCATAGAGAAATAAGGAGTAACGAATGCAACTACTTTTCGCTGATTCGGTTTATATAGTCCCCTTGCAGTTCATTATTTGGGCAATATGCATTGGAGTAAACCTAGGATTTATTGTTTCTTTTATTTCCAAAAACATTAATGGTAGTATTGTACGTAAGCTTTTAGAAGGGCAAACCGGTGAAGAGAACGCAAAAACTCTTTCTGAGCTAGGCTATGAGAAGATAAGCCTTTGGACGAGAATAATCCTAAAAGATGGTGGAATCCTAAGGGGTGTGGTCAACGTGGTTGGCGGGACTATCCCGAAAGCCGAAAACACCGAAGGGGTTTTAGTCCCAGACTTTGAGAATGCCAAGTTTTACATTTTGGAAAGCAACAAAAAAAGAGCAGAGATAACCTATGGAACAAAGCAAAAATGGATATTTTTACCAATTTTCATTATTTTGTCGGTTATCATCTCAGCCCTTATGGCTTGGCTAATGCCAATGCTTATGAATGCTATAATATAATATATATAGTATAGTATAACTTAATATATAGTAAAGGAGTAGCTTGGCTGCTCCTTTTTATTTCGCTTTTCTTACGAGGCTTTTAAAGCCGTTTTTTGGCTTTTTTGTCTTCTTGTGATAACTTTATCACCCGCCTCCTTTTTGCGCCATTTTGGAGCTTTCACGGGTTTAAAACAGCTTTGCTTGGCGCCAAGCCATATTTGTTGTTGGCGATAGAGAAGGGCAACAAAAAAGGGCATCCAACGATGCCCATTTCTTTTATATTATCTTTGTCATTTTAGTGATGACAGGCTTGCCGTTTTCGTCTAGCAGCACTGTCATTCCACCCGAGTAGCCACTTTGCCTATAGATATAGTTAACACCGGTTTCGGTGTCGACCCAAATTTCAATAATATTTGATACACCTTGTTTATACACTTTTTCAAATCTTGCTATCTTATCTGTCATTCTGTCGCGCTCCTTCCAAGCCTTATGCTTTTATATTTCAAGTCTTACAAAAAGTCCATAGTGGTCGCTTGGGTATTTGCCGTCAACTAATTCGTCAATTATTTTTAAGCTTATCGGCTTAATTTTGTCGTCTATAAAGCAATAATCTATATGCGCATCATTGACAGTGCCGTAGCCGTGATATGTTGTGCGCCTATCGTTTATAGTAGCCTCATTAACGTCAAAAAAGTGCTTTACCATCTCAGCATAGCCCTTGCTATGCGGATACATATTGAAGTCGCCTGTTACAAAGGTGGGGTTAGTTGATATTTTCTTTGAGTATTCATAGATAAGATTCGAGCTATCTATTTGTCCCTTGTCCCCAAAGCCATAGTGTGTGTTCATATAAGTAAACACCTTGCCGCTTTCCTTATGCTTTAAGATAACGTACTGGCACATACGCCAACAATTATATAGCTCATCCCATCCACGAGACTCAACCTCCGGTGTATCGGACAGCCAAAAATATCCCTTATCAAGCAATTCAAATTTTCCCTTTTTCCAAAGGATAGGAGCACCTTCAAGCTCGTTTTGGGAGCGATATTTATTGTAAATTTCATACTCGAGGTAGAATTTCTCAATTTCCTTTTCCCAAGGCACTGTGTATTCTTGAAATCCGATTACATCGGCATCATATTTTTTTGTTACCTCAGCAAGACGAGGCGCACGCTCGGAAATTGCGTTACCATCCTTGTCGTCACAGCATCTTATATTAAAGCTTATAACCTTTAGTTCCATCTTAAGTCCCCTTTACAAAAAGTATATGTATATTTTATCACATTCTACGGCGTTTGGCAAGAAAAAAGGGCAGAAAAGCCTGCCCTTTTAATTATAAATTTTTATACGCCTTTAGCCATTCGTTTTTAATAAATTCGTGGCCAGCTGAGGTTGGATGCACGCCATCGGCTAACCAATAGCTGTTTTCAGCCTTTTTTGCTAGCTCATCAAAGCCGTTTTGCAATTCAATAAATGGTAAATCATATTTTTCTGCAATTTTCCTTGCCATTTGGGCGCGCTTCGCAGTTTCTGATTTGAAAAACTCCCAATTTTCAGTGGTTGAGCATGCCTCTAAAACAAAAGGCTCTAAAATCATAATTTTAATGTTAGGAAGTGCTTCCTTAACCTCGTCAATAAGCATTGAATAGATTTTAAAGAACTTGTCAGCATCAACCCCGTTTGGGCTCTCGCCTATCTCGTGCCATACGTCGTTTACGCCGATTAAAATGCTCATAACATCGGGCTTGTAGTTTATAATATCGCGCTTTATTCTTGCGTATAGGTCAACTATACGGTTGCCACTAATTCCTTTGTTTATAAAGGTGTGCTTACCAGGCTCTTTAAAGCCAAGCTCAGCCTCTACAAGGTGCGCATAGCCTCTGCCAAGATTTGCATCGTTGTTCCAGTCCCTTTGGCAATCTGTAATCGAATCGCCTTGAAATAAAATTCTCATAATTTACCTCGCTAGTTTTTGTTAATAAAATTATAGCACACACAAAAGCATTTTTCAACCAAAAAGGGCAGAGAAGTCTGCCCTTTTTGGTAATATAATCTATCGTTTCAAACCAATTATTTTTTTGAACTTTTTCACAGTCGCCTTCAAAACATTTTTAGGGAAAAGAATGATTCTTTTTGAGAACGGCAAAACGCGCTTGCTAATCTGCTTACGAGAAACCATAGCCTTTCCTTTTAGTGCTTCAAAAAAGCAATCAACCTCGTCTCTGCTCATAGTCAATATATAAACATAACACTCAGGAGCAACCGTAGACCCGTGCCACTCTTGATTGATTGGAAGCTTTTTTATTCCCTCATTATTCTTTACAAAGGAGCTTTGAAAAATATCTACATCCACCTTAGCTGGATAAAAATAGTAACCACGCGATATTAAATTCGATATATCATAATATTTCGATTTTGATTCTATCGATTGATTCTCTCTTAGCAATGGTGCGCTCGTTAACTCATTCCACAAATAAAATTGTCCCGAAAAGCTGAATATTTTATCTGCATTTATCATATTTCCTATCAGCATTGAAAGATATCCACCAGCTGACAAGCCACATGTTGTTACCAAATATCCCTTGGTTATGTCCTGCAAATACTCGCATAGCTTATCAACACTATTAACTCTTTCGTTTATACCATTTACATACCATTGCTTATAAACATCTCTTACAAAGATTATTAGTTCAAATTCCTTTTGAATTTTCTCATCGCGAGATATATTTTCAAATTCGTATCTATCCTTTTCAACAATGCTTTTGCGAAAAGAATCCTCTGTTTCGGGGTAATAAATTCCGTTACTTGAGAAAAATATGATTGCTTTTCCTGTTTTTTCGCCAGTATTTTCAACCCTTATATTTTCCTTTTTATACTCTTCTAAAACCAATTGCGATCCATTCCAAGGAAAAGGATTTTCCACAATCCCTTGTGCTTTTTGTTCGTTTTTTTCCATTTATTTCTCCGTTTTTTATTTTTCCTCTAAATCTTAAGGCTTCAAATTGACAAACTATGAAATTGTTATTACTTCTCCTCAAAGACCGGTGGCAAAAAATAGTATAACATAGCGAACGACCGAATGTCAAGAAAAATAAAAAGGGAAGAAAAATCCTCCCTTTAATATAAGTTTACGAGTAACAAGGCTTTGACCATATAAATGCTGTTTTTTCACAATCCATATAAACAGCTTAGGTCAGATTCCTGTGTATTTAAATTACTTTTCGAAAATCCAATCAGCCATTTTGCGCCATAGATAGCAATAATCAATATAGGTAAGCACAAAACAATAGTATAATTAAGGATTTTTATAAATTTTTTCCTTTTGAAATTATTTTTGACACTCCGCTTTCAACGGCTGCGTCGTAAACCGCCCTTGCCACAGTCCTTCCTACACGCTCATCAAACGCTTTAGGAATTATGTATTCAGCGCAAAGCTCGTTCTCACTTACAAGAGATGCTATTGCATAGGCTGCTGCTTTTTTCATTTCCTCGTTTATCTCACTTGCTCTTGCATCAAGTGCGCCACGGAATATACCCGGGAAGGCAAGCACATTATTTATCTGATTGTTGAAATCACTTCTTCCTGTGCCAACAACTGTAGCACCTGCTTTAATTGCAAGGTCGGGGGAAATTTCCGGCACGGGATTTGCCATTGGGAAGACAATTGCGCCCTTTGCCATTGATTTTATCATTTCCTCGCTCACAATATTTGGCGCAGAAACACCAATAAACACATCTGCTCCATTCATAGCATCTGCCAATGAACCATCCAGCTTTTCCTTATTTGTAATTCTCGCAAGCTCCTTTTGCGGCTCGGTCATTCCAGCCTTGCCGTCAAAGAGTGTTCCTGCCTTATCGCAAACAATAAGATTTTCTGCTCCCATACCTATGAGGAAGTTAGCAATAGCTATGCCTGCGCTTCCTGCACCATTAATAACTATATGCGCGAAGGAAAGCTCCTTTTTAACAACCTTGAGTGCGTTAATAAGTGCAGCTCCTAAAACGATAGCTGTTCCGTGTTGGTCGTCGTGGAAAACAGGAATGTCACAGATTTCCTTAAGGCGTCTTTCAACCTCAAAGCAGCGAGGAGCAGAGATGTCCTCAAGATTTATTCCTCCAAAGCTTCCTGAAATGAGATAAATATTTCGCACAAGCTCGTCAACATCCTTGGTTTTTATGCAAATAGGAATGGCATCAACGTCTCCAAATGCTTTAAAAAGTAACGCCTTACCCTCCATAACAGGCATTCCCGCAACAGGGCCTATATCTCCAAGTCCCAGCACCGCTGTTCCATCAGTTATGACTGCCACAGTATTCCATCTGCGAGTTAATTCAAATGACTTGCTTTCATCCTTTTGTATTTCAAGACAAGGGGTGGCAACGCCAGGTGTATACGCAAGTGATAAATCCTCTTTAGTCTTTACCTCAACCCTTGCATTAACCTCTATCTTGCCCTTCCACTCATAATGCTTTTTAAGAGATTCTTCTGCGTAGTTCATTGTATTACTCCTCCCAAGGGAATATATATTGTGTAAGTCCAAGCTCGTTTCTTACCTTTATCATTTCAGCCTGAACGGATTCATTTATAGGCACTCCTGTGTCCTTACGAGATAGCCATATTTCGTATTCCTTTTCGCCCGCTGTATAAATTCGGTCCTCTCCCGGAGCTTTTTTTGATGCTCTTATAGCACGGAGAATATCTCCCGCCTTTTTACGGCAAGTGCTTTCGCCCATAAAATGCTCTGTATCTATTGCTATAAAGAAATGTCCTAAATGGTAGGGACGAATATTGCCGTTTTCGTCCTTGCCATCAAGGTCCTTACCGTACATACCATCCTGCAACACAGCAGAAAGCATTTCTACAACGAGTGCAAATCCATAGCCCTTGTATCCTCCAAGTGCTTCACCGATACCGCCAAGAGTGGTAAGCGCAGCTGTTCCGTTTCTGATTTTTTTGAGCGCAACACCAGCATCGCCTTCAACGGCATTTCCGTCACTGTCTATAATTGTTCCCGGATGTACAGGCTCGCCTATTCTTTCGTAATACTCAACCTTACCGTTTTGAGTTATAGATGTAGCGCAGTCAAAAATAAAATCAAATTCCTCATCAGTTGGTATTCCTACTGTATAAGGGTTTGTTCCAAACATCCCTTCAACTCCAAATGTAGGAGCTACCGAGGGTCTAGCATTAGTACCGGTCATACCGATACATCCCGCCTTAGTTGCCATAGTTGCATAGTAGCCTGCTATACCGTAGTGACAGGAATTGCGCACGGCAACCATTCCCATACCAAATTTTTTAGCCTTCTCAATAGCCATACTCATAGCTTTATGTCCGATTACCTGTCCCATACCGTGATGTCCGTCAACAACAGCTGTTGTGGGAGTTTCCTTAATTATTTCAAAGTCGGTAATTGGTTGTTGAATTCCAGCTTTTATTCTATCTATATATATAGGCTTAAAACGATTGCAGCCGTGAGACTCTATACCACGCTTATCACTTTCAAGTAAAACATCGGTGCATATTTCAGCATCCTTGCGAGGAACACCTGCTCCAACAAAAGCATCTGTGATGAAGGCATAAGCTGTTTTCCAATCAAGATTCATTTTTGCCATAATAAATTCTCCTTTAACTTGTTTTTTATCTTTAATTATGTTATAATCCATTTGAGCGCAGTTGTCAACAGCGCCAACAAATATTGAGCGATACGCTCAAACAAATGATAAACATCAAAATATTCAATGAGCAAACAATCATATCGGGAGGGAATATACAAATGGCATTTAAGGAGAGAGAAGTGGCAATTCTTGAATATTTGCGCAAGCATAAGGAAGCGAGCATTTCAGAGCTTTGCTCGGCGCTTTTTGTCAGCGAGCCAACCATGCGTCGTGACCTTGCAAAGCTTAATATGTCAGGAAAGATAATTCGCACTCACGGTGGTGCGGCACACCGAAAAGAGCTTGGCGAAAACCTGCCTTTACTAATGCGAGAAAAAGAAAGCCCGGAGGCTAAGACAATAATAGGTAAAAAATGCCTTGAGCTGATTAATGATGGAGATACCATAATGGTTGACGGCTCGTCAACATCACTTGCTCTTTTGCAAGAAATCTGTGGAAAAAAATCCGTAGTTGTAATTACAAACAGCGCTAAGGCTCCGATGGTTCTTGCCAAAACAAAGATTAAAACCTTCGTAACAGGTGGCGAGCTTGCCTCAGATACATATGTTTATGTTGGTAACTATGCAGAATCGTTTCTGCGTTCATTTAATGCAGATATCTGCTTTTTCTCGGTTAGAACTCTAACTCCCGACGGCATTCTTACCGATAATGCGATAGAGGAAAATTCTATACGAAAAGTGATGATGGCTCAATCAAAGAAAGCAGTTTTGATGCTCAATTCAGAAAAGGTTGGTAAGCCTTGTATGAACAACCTTTGCACCATCGACGAGGTTGACCTTATAGTTTGCGAAAAAGATATTTCCAGCCGTTTTAAAGGATATGAATATAAATTTATTTAACCAAAGCCACACACTGGCATTGCTTTTATAATGTATTAAAATTAAGGCAGTATTTCGAGGAGATTTTTAAAATGGATTTTATGTATAACGAAAAAATCACAGATTTATTTACCATTTATGGGAATTTTGAAAGGGCTATTGGCTTTGCTACAAAAAACGGCGATATAGTTACCTATAAAAACAATGAAATTGAACTAAAAAGTGTAACAAACAGACACTCCTCTGGAGTTTTTGAAAGATGCGACACTATAAAAAACATATCAAACAGGAACATTGAAATCAGCACTCTGCTTTCTAAGTTCACCTTAAACGGAGGAGAGTATCTGGTTTACTCACAGACAAGCAAGCACATAAAAGAAGGCATAGGCGGGTGGCAGGCACTTGTAAGTGGCATTTTTGGAATGAGCGATGAAATACGCACAAATCAAGATGTAAACCCCTTTGTATCAATTTTCAATGAACAAAATCAAAGAGGAATTGCCTTTCATATAATGTCTAATTCCGGCTTTGAATACAGGGTCAGCCGACACGGCGAGTTTTTAGAGCCCAAGGTTGTAACTGTTGAATTAGGCATAAAAAGTCAAGATTTTAGATACATCCTTCGCCCTGGCGAGGAATTAAAGCTTCCTCCCATTCTTTATTATACCTTCAAATCAAAGCTTGATATGGATGCTTACAAGCTACATAGATACTGGAACGAAAAGAAGCCTCACAAGCTACCTATCGTTTATAATACCTGGATGAGCCACTTTGATTATATTGATTTTGACAATCTTATGGCCCAGCTTGAAAGAGCAGCCTCTCTTGGTTGTGAATACTTTACGGTTGATGCCGGTTGGTTTGGCAAAACTCAGCTTTGGTGGGAGGTTGTTGGAGATTGGCAGGAATCAAATGAAAGCGCTATGCAGGGTAGACTACTGGAATTTGCCAACAGAGTTCGCGAAAGGGGACTTAAATTCGGGCTTTGGTTTGAGATTGAAAGAGCAAACCCAAAATGCGAGAATGTAAAGGCGCACCCCGAATACTATATAACCGAGGGCGAGCATTGCTTTATTGATTTTGCAAATAAAGATGCGTGCGACTTTATTTATGGTGTTCTAAAAGCAAATATTGATAAATACGGTGTTGAGTTTATCAAGTTTGACCTAAACGCTCCTTTATGCTACGATAAGACAAGATGTAGCTTTATTAAATATTATGAGGGCTACAATTATTTCCTTTCAAGAATCAAGGCTGATTACCCTAATTTACATTTGGAATGCTGTGCAAGTGGTGGTGGCAGAATGTCGCTTTCCAACGCTCCATATTTTGATTCATTTTGGATGAGCGATAGCCACGGCATTTATACTCAGCTTGAGATTTTTAAAAATGCGCTTGTGCGTATGCCTGTGTCAATGCTTGAAAGGTGGGCAACCATTCGCTCAGTTGAGGGCTTTACGCCTACTTACCCCGTGGGTGGCACACAGGAAAAGATACTTTTAAGCTCCACGGCTAACTGGCAAAGGGCAGAGGAGGCAAGCCTTGACTTTATCAAAAATGCTCTCGTTGGCGGACCTATCGGATTTAGCTGTGATTTGACACAGGTATCAAGTGATACAATCAAGGAATTAGCCGGCTTTATTAACACATATAAGAGCGAAAGAGAATTTTGGTCAAATAGTGAGTGCCATATTCTTTGTAATACACCTACCCTTACCGTTTTGCAATTTAACGACAAGGACTATAATGAAATAAGGATTTATTCGTATACCGAGCATCCCGCACAGGAACTCGCAACAGTTTATCCGTTTATAGAGGGAGAGGGAAATTATACCCTTATTAAGTCCGGCTGTGAAAATAGAGCAGTAAGCACCGAGGAATTGAATGAAAACGGCGTTTGTCTGCTTGCTAACTATTTACATATTTCAGATAGCTTTACCCTTAAAAGATTGTAATTTTTCAAATACAAAAAGCAGGATTTCACTAAGAAATTCTGCTTTTTTTGTTTTTATATGGATTAGTATAAATCAAAGCACCTTTAGGCTAAAGCCACTTGCAGAAATATCTCCCTGCTCAGAGAAAATACCAAGGAACGTTCCTGTAAAGGACCTACCATTTACCTCTGTTGCAAGCAAGGAGACTGCACCCCTTCCTAATTCTATAAATTCTCCATTGTTTTCGTAAAGGAAGGAATACCAATCCTCGTTAGCTATAATTCTAAGCTTAGCTGAGCCATTATAGTCAACAGGCTGGCTTTCGGCAATAAATTCAATGTCTGCCACCCTTTTGCGCAGGCACACCTTAAAGCTGTCTTTTTCCTTTGTTATAAAAATATCATAGTGATAGTCACTATTATAAAACGCGCTCATGCCAGATGATTGCCCCTCTTTAATTTCGCCCTCTAGCTGTACCGTTGCCTCGATATCAAATTCAGGCTGGCGCACTGCTATCATTGTAGGATGTCCTAAGGGAGTAGAGAGTGTGTCCTTGCCTCCCTTTAAAATTATGCGACCATTTTCCAAAAGATAATTCTCTCTTCTTGGGTTACGGACAAAGCTCCAATTCAAGTCAAGAGCATCCTTGTCAAAGCTATCAAAAAAGTCGTGGCAGACAGGCTGTGGCACAGGTCCTGGGAGAGGGCCTTCCATTTCAAAATCAATAGTGCCATTGTTGCCAACAACAGGCCATCCATCCTTGTCCCAGATAACAGGCGCTAAAAAGCTTTCTCTACCTAGATGGTGCAGCTGCATATTTTTAATCGGTCTTATTGCAAGGCATACAAGCCACCAATTTCCATTTTGGTCCTCAACCAAGTCAGCGTGTCCTGTCGCTTGAATAGGACCAGGGGTATCACGATGGGTAAGAATTGGATTATGTGGGCATTTTTCAAAGGGTCCGTATATATTTTTTGAGCGCTGTATGGTTTCCATATGTCCGTATTCAGTGCCACCCTCTGCAAGCATCAAATAATAGTAGCCGTTTTTCTTATATATGTGAGGCGCTTCTGGATATCTACCGCCACAGCCGTAGGAAATTAGCATTGTCGGTGTGTGCTTTTTACCTGTGAATGGGTCAACTTGGCAAAGATAAATAGACACCCTTTCGTTTTCGTCAAGTCCGTTTGACACAAAGTAGCACGTTCCATCATCATCCCAAAACAACGATGGGTCAATTCCGCCTTGGTCAACATAGCTAGGCTCACTCCACTCCCCGTAAATATCCTTGGTATGTACAATGAAGTTTCCACCATTTGAAACATTAGTAGTAGTCATAAAAAACACACCGTCATGATATCTGATAGTCGGTGCATAAATGCCACCGGACACTTCTGCACCCTCTAAGGGAAGCTGAGAGTCTGACACAAGACAATAATTAATTAGCTCCCAGTTTACAAGGTTTTTACTGTGATAAATGGGAACTCCCGGGAAAAATTCAAATGTAGATGTAACAAGGTAAAAGTCATCACCTACACGACAAATACTCGGGTCTGGATTAAAGCCCGGAATAATAGGATTTTTATATTTCATAAACTACACCACCTTTTGTTATATTGTATCATATAACAACGCTCTTTTCAATGAGTTGTTTTCATAAAATACAGCAAATAAAAAAGGGCAGAGAAGTCTGCCCCTTTATGTATTTCAATTTCTTTTTTCATATGAGCTTATTATATACTCAGCAAAAAGATGGCCAAGCTTTAATTCACTCATAGAATCATAGTGCGCGAGGTCAGGACTTTCTTCCGGCTCAAGACTTGTTGTTAAGCCCTCATCTATAGTTGAAAAATATAAATTTAGCTCAGATTCATTTGCAAGCCTTGCCTTTGCCTCGTTGACCACCTCGTATCTTGGAAAAATATCGCCCGCTTGAATTCCCGCATCTATAAAGTATATTTTCCCATCATCTGCGTATCTATCAAGGTCCTCTCTTAGAAAGGAAACAAATCGTTTTTGGTTGTCATAATACTTATCAGCAACCCTTCCTATCGCATCACTCTCGCCCTGCATCCAGCATATTGCGCCTATTTTTGCATCATAATTACTTTCTAAAAGCGCATCCATATATGTTTCAGTGAATTTTATGCATGCGTTGTATATTTCACCGCGCTTTTTACCATCAAGCCACTGGGTCTTAAGACAGCTTCCAGAATAGGTATATTTCAAAATTATAACTGTTTCGTTTGGGTATTTTTCTGATAGCACCTCTGCCATACCAAGCTCAGGTCCAAAATACTCGCTCCTGTGTCCAAATCCAACAGTAGCCTTTACAAATTCACCATTTGAGGTGTTTATCCAGTTGTCAACGCTATAATTAATAAGGACACTCGAAAAGCCCTCTTCGTATTTGCTATATTGCTCCTTGCCGACATTTTCCTCAAGGTAGCTGTTTAGGGCACAGCCCGTTGCGTTGCTCTGCCCAAGCAATAAAATCACCTTGACCCTTTTGCCCTCTCCATCGCCAAGAGTTGTTGGCTTTTTAAAAACGGTATTTAATTCAACTTTACCTGTACAGCCAGACACTGCCACCAAGGAAACCGCAATCAAAACAATTAAAATTATAGATAAAAGCTTACGCATTTTTGCTCCTTTTTTGCCAACTCACCATGTTTGTAAAAATCAGCTTTTTATTTATCAATTAGATTATAGCATAATTACAAGCTCAGTTCAAGCAAAAACGGTGTTAAGGTCGGGCTAACCAAAGGAACAACACTTACAACCAAGAAAAGCATTGAGTGTAAGAAAATCATTTCAAAACACTCAAAAGACTTTGGCGGAACACTAAACGATATTGATGTAATTAAACTCTGTGGTTGTTCAAGACAAAGCTATTATAAATACAAAGCGGAAATAAAAAGAACCGACTCTATTTAAAGAGCCGGTCTTTCTATTATTATTATTTATCATAAACAGGCACACGCCACAGTGCCGTTTCATAGAAAAATCATATTTTAAACATTGCGTATAAATTTTCATTTTACTTTATTTATTGGTTGAGATTTTTGCAATTTCATTTAATCGTTGATTTTGAGTACATATTATGCTATAATCTGTTTAATAAATTTAAAACAAATTAAACAAGGAAACTTTATGAATCATAAAAATCAAAAAAAGAAAAGGCAAAATAAACAAATTAACAATAAAACAAAAATATTAATTTTTATCGGAATAATTTTGCTTATCTGTCCTATCTTATTACTTATTTTAACAAATCATTTTTTATTAGATGCTCCCGATAGTGCTTGGATAGTAATTGGGTGTATCGGCTCATTTATTATTGGTATCGGACTTTTCAATTCGATAATGAGTTTAAATAAGCTTT
>JAZPYB010000022.1:0-58438 GCA_045543955.1 Eubacteriales bacterium | reverse complement strand
GTCATACTTACACAAGAGATGGCGAAGATTACTCCATTGAATATGTAGAGACACTTGCTCCTACATGTATTACAAAGGGTCGCGAGACTGCTAAGTGTACAGATTGTGGCACAACAGATGACACATATGGTAAAGATGTTGCCCCAACTGGTATTCACGTATTTGATGTAAACAAAGGCACAACCGATCCTTCATGTACAGAAGGTGGCTACACAACATACGGTTGTTCTGCTGACGAAGGCTGTCAAGCAACAGAAAACAGAGACGAGACAGAGCTTCTCGGACACAATTGGGTTCTTGACGAATCAAAGCTTGACAATGGTGTACCAACATGTGAAACAGAAGGTAACTACGAATATAAGTGCACAAGATGTGGCGAAACAAAATACAATCACAACGGTGAAACTCCAGACGAAATCCGTCATACATACAATGCTGGCGAATATCTAACTGATCCTACATGTATCACAGCTGCTACATATGAATGTACAACATGTGGCGAAACATTCACAGCTTACGAGGATGACGTTGATGCTCAAGCTCACGGCTTCCACGAGTATACAATTCCTACATACACATTAGATCCTACATGTACTGAGGGTGGCTATACAACCTTCAAGTGCTCAGCAGATGCTGAATGTAACGAAGTTAAAGACGGTGCATTAACCGCCGCGCTCGGTCATACACCTGAGGTAGTTGATGCTGTTCCACCAACTTGTGAGGGTACAGGCTTAACAGAAGGCTCAAAGTGCTCTGTTTGTGATGCTATATTAATAGAGCAAGAGGTTGTTGATCCTACCGGTCATACACCAGAGGAAATCGCTAAGGTTGACCCAACATGTACCGAAACCGGTCTTGAGGTTGGCTCTAAGTGCTCTGTTTGTGATAAGATTTTAACTGAACAAGAGGTAATCCCTGCTCTTGGTCATACCTACACAAGAGAAGGCGAAGATTTCTCAGTTAAATATGTAGAAACACTTGCTCCTACTTGTATTACAAAGGGTCGCGAGACTGCTGAATGTACAGTATGCAGTACTCAAGACGATACATACGGTCAAGATATTGACCCAACTGGTATTCACGTATTTGATGTAAACAAAGGCACAACCGATCCTACATGTCTAGAGATTGGTTATACAACATACGGCTGTTCAGCTGACGAAGGCTGTCAAGCAACAGAAAACAGAGATGAGGTTGACGCTCTCGGTCATACATATGAAAGAGACGGCGCTACATTCGCATATAAAGTAACAACCGAACCAACATGTATCACTCCAGGTGAAAAGTGGGTAGTTTGTGAAGAATGCGAATACTGCACAATTGACGACGAGGTTCAAAATGCTGAGCTTTATCGTGTGGTTCTTGACCCAACAAACGAACACAAATACAACGAAGTTATTGAAGAGGTTGCTCCTTCTTGCACAGAATATGGTTATAAGTACTCCAAGTGTACAGATGACGAAAACTGCACAGCTACAATAGTTGAAAACTGGGCTGACAAGCTCGACCACAACTTTGGTGCTATCGACCCAGAAACCGGCAAGATTGTTTGCCAAGACTGTGGCATAGCGTACATCAACATTACCGGTAAGGACGAGATTTATCTTGAAGAAACATGTCTCGTTAGCGAGGGTGAAGTATGCGACGGCGTTGATTGCAACCATATGAAGGTTGTTGTTGCTGGTAAGAAGAGCCCAGATGATGACACTCCTCTTCCAGAAGGAACACCTGTTTCCCCTGAAACTGATAAAGTAATTTCAGTAATCGCACTTAACGGCGCTGAGGACACAGTTTACACAATTGAGCTTCTCGATGCTGAAGGCAATGCAATCACAACATTTGAGGTTACAGTTGGCGAGCATTCTAACGAATTCAATGTAACTACTGAGGTTACAGGAAATGCATACGTTGACATCTCCGAGGTTGCTGACCAAGTTGCTACAATTGTAATCACAGCTTCAGCTGATGCTTCAGTTGCTTTCTACACTGCAGCTTAATCATATAGTGAAAATTTAATAGCTATATAAAATATGTAGCACCTGCAATTTTGCAGGTGCTACTTTTTTGTTTTTAAAAACGTGTTTAAAGTAATAGTTTCCTTAAGCTCAAACATATAAACCACGTTTTCAAGGACGTTTTTTTCCTCTTTTTGATAAATTTTTTAATATTAAGCATAAAACGAAGCAATATGCAATATTATTTTATAAAGCTGCTCTTTTCTTTTTGCTTTTCCATTATTTTACATATTTGTATAATATTTACAATTTAAAAGGTAAAATTTTGTAAATATTGACGAGCAAATTTTTGTTGAATAAATTGGAAAAATATGGTAAAATGAAAATGTAATAAATTTACAATTTTTGGAAATAAATACGAGGTGAAAAAATGGAAACAAACGCAAAAATTTTAATCGCAGACGAAAACAGTGCAACAAGGCAAACCACAAAGGAGACTCTTTTGCGCCGAGGATATCGCTATGTTGACGAGGCACAAAACGGCGAGGAGGCGCTAATCAAAATTAACAGAACGCACCCTGATATTGTCATTTGCGATATTTGGCTCTCAAAGCTAGATGGAATCGGTCTTATAAGAAATGCCAAGGGCATAAATTACGGCTCTGACTCACTCCCTATATTCATTGTTGCATCTATGGTTTCAAGCCAAAATGTGTTCGTAGATGCGGCGCGTGCAGGAGCTTCAATTTGTCTTTTAAAGCCCTTTGATTATTCAAGCCTATGTGAGCATATTGACTCACTATATAGAGAAAGAATTGAAGGCTCACATTCCTCAATTAGTGTAAAGGAAGATATAGAAACGCAAGTAACTAAGGTAATTCATCAAATAGGCGTGCCAGCTCATATTAAGGGCTATCAATACCTAAGAACTGCAATACTTATGACTATTTCTGATAATGAAATTATCAACTCAGTAACAAAGATTTTATACCCATCTATTGCTAAAAAATATTCAACCACAACCTCACGCGTTGAAAGAGCCATTCGTCATGCCATTGAGGTTGCGTGGGACAGAGGCGATGTTGACACATTAAATTCTTACTTCGGCTACACCATACAAAACAACCGCGGAAAGCCCACCAATAGTGAGTTTATCGCTATGATTGCTGATGATATGAGACTTAAATATAAAATGTACAAGTAATGAACATATGTCAATATAATCATATATAAATAGAGAAAAAGGAACGGTTTTGCCGTTCCTTTTTAATTAAATATTGTCTCTACTAGCTTCAAGGAGCTTTTGGGAGAGTATCTCCAGCTGTCAATGTGTGTTACCTCATCGGTGTTTATAAAATATTCCTTTGGTCTATCGCTTAACGAAACGCTATCGTATGTATCAATTATAACCAGCTTTATTTTCATTTTCTCTGGCATTATGCTTTTGATATAAACTGCACATCGCTCTCCCACCTTGACTCCATCCTTAATTTCAGCCAAGCCAGCTAGGTTTGGTGCTAGCTCTACAAAAATCCCATAGTCCTCTATGCTTCTTATAATTCCTGAAACTGTTTGACCAACTGAGTAGTTTTCTGCATTTTCCTCCCAAGTGCCAAAAAGCTCCTTGGTTGAGGCGTAGATTCTGCCAGTTTCGTAGTCGATGCTTTTTACAACCACCTTTATTTCCTCGCGCTCGTAAAACCTATCGCGTGGGCTTTCAATTCTGGAAACAGAAACCGAGTCAACGCTCAAGAGTGAGGAAATGCCACAGCCAATATCCAAAAACGCGCCAAATGGCTCAAAATGAGTTATTTTGGCTGGGATTATATCTCCTGCGACCAAATCCATAAGATAGTTTTCCATACACTCTCTTTGTGCTTCTCTCCGAGAAAGAATAGCTCTTGTCTTGCCGTTTTCGTCCTTTTCAATTTGCATTACCTTAAAGGCAACTGCCTTTCCTACGCGAGTTATTACTGCAATGTCCTTTAAAGGAACGCCATAAACACATTCCTCCTTGTAAATTACACCCTCAATTCCATATAGGTCAAGATGAAGTGAGAGTGTTTTTGAGTCGCATTTTGTTACAATTCCTTCAAGAATTTTACCCTCGCACCTTGCCCTTTCAAGACCAGAAATTGAGCCTATATATTCTTTGTTTTCGTGTGTAGAAATTAAGCTACCCTCGACTAGATATTTATTTTTTGTCATTTCGATTTTCCTTTCAAATTATTACTAAATTTTATGCGCGCTCGCTTTTTAAAATGCTAGTTTTTTTATTAGACCTTCTTATAAATATTTTTCCAAACAGCTTTCTTAAAAAATCAAAAATAATTACTGTAAAGGAAATCAAAATGACAGAAATCAAATCCCCCACCTTTAATGGTACTGTGCGGAAGGCATCGCCTCCAAAATAGATAAAAGAAAGCTGCATAACAAGGACTAAAAGCATTATTAAAATAAACGATTTATTCTTACTTATATTGGCAAAAACATTTAAGCTGCTTGTTCTTGACAAGAAGCACACAAAAATGCCGGTAAAAATAAACATAGCAAAGAAAGCGGACATTAAGTATTTTTCCGTGCCATTTGTTAAAATAACTCCCAGAGTGTCGCTTTTTAAGAACCAAACACACAAAAGAAGCACATATGAGCTTGTAACTCCTATTGTTTTCATCATTGATTTTGACAATATTTTTTCGTCCTGTTTTTTGGGCTTTTCTCTCATATATTTTGCCAGCGGTGGCTCTGATGCAAAGGCTAAAGCACCTAAGGTATCCATAATTATATTAATCCAAAGCATTTGCGTAATTGTAACAGGGGTATCAACCCCGATAAATGGACCGAGTAGTGAAATTCCTACGGCTGAAAAATTCATAATCAACTGAAATTGAATAAATTTTCTAATTGATTCAAATATAGTGCGCCCATAAAGAATTGCCTTAACAATTGAAGCAAAGTTGTTGTCCTTAATTACTATATCGCCTGCTTCCTTGGCAACCTCAGTGCCCGAGCCCATTGCAAAGCCGACGTCTGCACTTTTCAAGGATGGTGCATCATTTACCCCATCACCTGTCATACCGACTATGTATTTTGCACCCTGTGAGATGCTCACAAGCCTTGTTTTGTCAGATGGCAAGGCTCTGGCTACAACGGCTAAGGTTGGCAAGATTTTTTCGACCTCGTTGTCGCTCATTTGACTTAATGTGTTGGCAGAAATAACCAAGCTTCTTTTAGAGTAAGGACTAATTATGCCACACTCCTTGGCAACTGCCCTTGCTGTATCAATATTATCGCCAGTAATCATAACAACGCCAACACCGGCACCCTGCACCTCTTTTATCGCCCTCGGCACCTCTCGTCTAATTTTATCTCGAAAGGCCACAAAGCATAAAAATGTAATTTTTTCGAGGGGAGTGTCGCTAATTTCTTCCTTTACGCCTATCGCAACAACACGATATGCTTTGCCTGTTAGTTCCCTCAGCTTACACCTTAAATTTTTTAAAACGCACTCGTCAAGCTCTCTTTTTTCTCCGTTTTCATCAAGATAAGAGAGTGAGTTGTTGATTATTATTTCAGGTGCGCCCTTGATTATGGTCAACTCCTCAAAATCTCGTCTGATTATTGATGCGCTATATTTTTTGACACTATCAAATGGGATTTTTTCAATAACCTTAGCCCTAGGACACGGAAACGAGGCATATTCAAGAAGAGCTATTTCCATCGGGTCATTTCCCACTATTTTTTTGCCATTATGGGAAGCAGTTGTGCAAAAATTCGCACACAGGGTAAGATATTCTCTAAATTTTTCATTTTTTCTCACCTCATCTCGGCTCATTTTCCCAAGGCTGGCAGATGTAAGCTCTACAACCTTTAATTTTCCCTCGGTTAGTGTGCCTGTTTTGTCAGTAAACAAAAGGTTTATATTTCCCGAGGTTTCAATGCCCACCATTTTTCTTACCAGCACATTATCACGCGCCATCTTTTTCATATTTGATGAAAGCACCACAGTTATCATCATAGGCAGTCCCTCGGGGACTGCCACAACTGTTATGGAAATGGCTAGTGTCAGCGCTCCTAAAAGCTTTGAGATTAGGAACTTAAAATCCAAAATCTTTGATACTGTGTCGCTAAAAACGAAATGCGAGTCAATTACAAACGCGTTAAACAGGTAAGCAAGCGCGGTAATGCCAGCAAGTATATATCCGAGCTTACTTATGCTTTTTGCAAGGTGCGAAAGACGGTTTTTTAGTGGACTTGGGCGCGTTTCTCTCCCCAACTCCATAGCGACCCTTCCGTAATATGTATTCTCCCCTACTCGGCTAACTATTGCCTCGGCGTAGCCTCTCGTTACTAAGCTACCCTTTAAAGCCTCGTTTTGACTTGATTTTTCTATCTCCTCACTCTCGCCTGTTAAAGACGATTCGTCCACCATTATATTGCCAGAAAGGAGTGTTGCATCGGCTGGCACGCACATACCGGACTCTAAAATTATAATATCCTCTACAACTATCTCCTCTGTGGGAATTTTGGACACTCCGTCGGCTCTTTTTACCAAAACTTCTTCATTTCCACTTTTTTGACGTAGCTTTTCAAAGGCATTTTCGCTACTGTATTCGCTAATTGTTGAAACAAGTGTTGCTATTAGAATGGATGATGCAATTCCAAAGCTTTCAAACCAATTCACCTTTGGAATCGAAAAGAAAATGTTTAAAAATAACGCAATTATTAAAACCTTGATAATCGGGTCGTTCAAGTTTCCTAAAAAGCTTTTAAAAAAGCCTTTTTTCTTATATGTACCAAGCTTGTTTTCTCCATGTGCTTGACGCGAGGCTATAACCTCATCATACGTCAGCCCTTTGTGTGTTTCTTGCATTTTTGCCTCCTTGCCTTTTTTATATATATTATTCGAATTTTTTGTATTTATGACGAGGCAAAAGAAAAACACGCACCATTTGTGCGTGTTTTATACTATTAATTTATAGGCTGTTTAAAGCGTCCAAGATGCCCTGTCTTTGCGCTTCATACTTTGCAAGCTTTTCCTTCTCGCCATTTACAACCTTTTCAGGGGCTTTGGCTGTAAATTCCGGATTAGATAGCTTTTTAACAAGGCGGTCAATCTCTCCGTTCACCTTTGTAAGCTCGCCATTTAGACGTGCCTTTTCCTTTTCGGTATCAATCATTTCAGCCATTGGAATATATATTGTTGCCGATGGAGTGATGATTTGAACTGCGCCATCGCTATCATATTCGCCAACAAACTCAACCTCGGAGGCTGATGCTAGCTTTTCAAAGAAGCTTGCAGTTGAAGAATTAAAGGACTCACTATACTTAGTTGTAATAAAGATTTTCGCCTTTCTTGATGGTGGCACGTTCATTTCATTTCTACGCGCGCGGATTTCACGGATTGCTTCAATTACACGAGCCATATTTTCTTCATCATTTGAGAAATTGTACTCTGGATTTACCTCTGGGTACTTTGTAATCATAATACTGTCAGCACTTTCAAAGTGAGGTAACGACTGATAAATCTCCTCTGTGATAAATGGCATAAATGGGTGTAGGAGCTTTAAGATGTTTTCAAGCACGTAAACAATAACGTTTTGTGAAACCTTGTTTTGTGGGTTTTCCTTATTTGAAAGTGTTGTCTTAGAAAGCTCAATATACCAGTCGCAGAACACGTCCCAAATAAAGTCGTAAATCTCGCCAAGTGCAATACCAAGCTCGTAGGAATCAAGTGATGCTCTTACGCGTTCAATAAGCTTATTAAGACGTGAAAGCACCCATTTATCTTGCAAAGCCAGCTCGCTAACCGAAGGCATTTCAACCTTTTCAATATCGAGGTTCATCATAACGAAGCGTGCCGCATTCCAAAGCTTGTTTGCGAAGTTACGTGCGCTTTCAATCTTTTCGTCTGAAAAGCGCATATCGTTTCCTGGAGAGTTACCAGTTGCCAAAGCGAAGCGAAGTGCATCAGCACCGTATTTTTCAATAATTAGAAGTGGGTCAATACCGTTGCCGAGAGATTTTGACATCTTTCTGCCCTGTGCATCGCGCACAAGACCGTGAATTAAAACGGTATCAAATGGCTTTTCTCCCATATACTCAAGTCCCGAGAAAATCATTCTTGAAACCCAGAATGTTATAATATCGTAGCCAGTAACGAGAGTGTTTGTTGGGTAGAAATATTTTAAGTCCTCAGTTTCATTTGGCCAGCCGAGTGTTGAGAAAGGCCAAAGGGCTGAAGAAAACCAAGTATCAAGTGTGTCTGGGTCTTGGCGCATTTCCTTGCCGCATTTTGGGCAAACTGCCTTATTTTCCTTTGTAACTACAATTTCATCACAATCGTCGCAGTAAAAGGCTGGAATTCTATGTCCCCACCAGAGCTGACGTGAGATACACCAGTCACGGATGTTTTCCATCCAGTAGAAGTAGTTCTTTTCAAAGCGCTCAGGAACGAATTTGATTTCCTTTTCGCGTACTGCCTTAATAGCCGGCTTTGCCAAATCCTCCATTTTCACAAACCATTGAAGCGAAACGCGTGGCTCAACGGTTGTGCCACAGCGATAGCAAGTGCCAACATTGTGTGAGTAGTCCTCTACCTTAATCAGATAGCCTTGCTCGTCAAGGTCCTTAACAATTGCACGTCTTGCCTCGTAGCGATCCATTCCTGCATATGCCGGGTAGTCGTCAACTATCTTAGCATCAGGAGTCATAACATTGATAATTGGAAGGTTATGGCGCTTACCAACCTCAAAGTCATTAGGGTCGTGTGCCGGAGTAATTTTAACAACGCCAGTACCGAAGTCCATTTCAACATAGTCGTCAGCAACTACTGGAATTTCACGATTTACAAGTGGAATAATCAAGGTTTTGCCTATCATATCCTTATAGCGCTCGTCGTTAGGGTTAACTGCAACAGCGGTGTCTCCTAGCATAGTTTCCGGACGGGTGGTAGCAAACTCCAGGTAGCCTGAACCATCCTTGAATGGGTATTTGATGTGCCAGAAGTGTCCTGCCTGGTCCTCGTATTCAACCTCTGCATCGGAAATTGAGGTTAAGCAATGTGGACACCAGTTGATAATTCTCTCTCCACGATAGATAAGTCCCTTGTTGTAAAGACGAACAAACACCTCTTTTACAGCCTCGGAGCAGCCCTCGTCAAGAGTAAAGCGCTCACGACTCCAGTCACAGGACGAGCCGAGCTTTTTGAGCTGAGAAATAATGCGTCCGCCATATTGCTCCTTCCAAGCCCAAGCACGTTCAAGGAAGCCATCTCTTCCAATATCGTCCTTGGTAATCCCCTCCTTACGCATAGCCTCAACAATTTTAGCCTCGGTTGCGATTGAAGCGTGGTCAGTGCCCGGAAGCCAAAGGGTTGAGTAGCCATTCATTCTCTTATAACGAATCAAAATGTCCTGCAAGGTATTATCAAGAGCATGTCCCATATGGAGCTGACCTGTAATATTTGGTGGAGGAATAACTATTGTATAGCTTGGCTTTGTCTTGTCGATTATTGGTGTGAAATACTTATTGTCGCACCAATTTTTGTAGATACGCTCCTCAAATTCCTGCGGAGCGTAGGTTTTTGCTAGTTCTTTCATTCTTTATCTCCTTTCAAGAGAATTGATGACGAGTGAGAGCAAAAGGCATAAACATATCAAATATTTTATGCTTGCTTTTTTGAGATTTTAAGGTAGATATTTTGCGTGCAAAATATCATAATTTGCCTTTTTAGACACGACCGCTTCTCTGCCGTACACAAGTACGGCGACGAGTACACGCTCATGTCTTCTCATCTCGCCCTAAATCCTCTTGCCATTTTACTTTTTGATGTTTTACATTTGAAAATAAAAAAGCCTGATGTGAAAACCACATCAGGACGCATAAGCGCGGTACCACCTGAATTTGCACCAAAGGGTGCACACTCTTGCCTCTTTAACGGAAGGTGCCGTCAATGGCTACTAAGAACCTGTTCGCCACTGCCACTCGAAAGCTACTTCACCCACCATCACCTACCGAACTCGCACCACCGTCGGCTCTCTTTGAGGTATATTTGAGGGGCTACTCCTCTTTGTCATTGTGTTTATTACGCGTTTATTTTAGCATATTAAATTAATATTGTCAATAGAAAAGCACCGAAAAAATCGGTGCTTTATTTTTATTCGGTTAGGGACGCCATTGTTACTGATTTAACAAAATCATGCTCAGCGCTTTCTCCCTTGTCATTATCTTGGATGTAAACAAGCTTACTTCCATCATAGATGTATGCGCACATCAAAATTTCGGTATTCAAATTTTGTGAGAAATCACCATTTAGCTTAATCTCTATTTTTGAATAAACAACTGCGTCAAGGGTAGCCTTAATAACCATATTATTTGCTACTGTAACGCCCTTTTCGCCAAGAGTTAGAGGCTTGTTTTCTGCCACATTGCTTTCCAAAGCAACACATACGCCGTACTCGAAAATCGCATCCTCTTGGAGATAGCTCATATATTCACTCAAAGTAGCTTGGTCAATAAAATAGCCTACGCAAATTGATGTTCCCTCTGGATTTTTTGAATAGCCCTTGAATGTGACAATCGCAGGAGCTTGGGTTTCCTTTGCGTCCAAGCCACAGTCTGTGCAAAGAACGCTCTTTAGGCCATTTTGTGCATAGCTATCATAGGAAATAGATGTTTGAAGATTATGTTCGGGGTTTTCGCAATACATTTGTTCGCCACACTCGGAGCATGATGTAATGTAATTTTCTACCTCTCCCGCTGTGTGAACACCGTTTCTGTAGACGTCGCAGTGGCTAACGTAATCAATGTTAGACGGTTGATATGTCCAGCCTGCGTGGTCCGCCGCTGTGCCTGTGTAGTGAACTGTTAGGTTTGCCCAGTTTGACACCTCAAATGTAGTAACCGATTTTGGAACTGTAATTTCAATTGTCAAGCTTACAAAGGCATTTGCATTAATTGTTCTTAAATTTTCAGGCAAGACAAATCTCTTCAAATTTCTACAGTTATAAAAGCCATTTGTGTTCAATTCTTTTATTTGAGAGCCGCTTTCTATTTCAAGCTCTATAAGTGATGATGCAGCATAAAAGAGCGACTTTTCACTATTGCCACTTCTTCCTGTCAAAGAAACGATGCTTGCAGGAAGATATACATATGCAACAGGTGTACCCTCAAAAACGAAGTTGAGCTTTTGCGGACCGTTACCATCTGCGTCCTTAATGCCAGCTGAATTCATAACTATAATGTTACCACTCCACGCGTTTGCTGTAATGCCCGGGTATGAGTAGCATAGATAATAGCTATCGTTTACATAAGCGGCATCCTTGGTTTTTACACTAACAAGATAATAGGTTGTTTCACCTGAAACATACTCGTAGTATGTGCCACTCTCGGGTGCGGTGGTTACGCGATACCAGGTAAGAGCGTCGCCATCAGCGTCCTCGGTTGGAACAACGATAGCATTGCCGTTCACATCATTTACACCAATATTAACATCCTTTGCGGATGCAATAATGGTAAATGCAATGACAAGTAAAGCTGAAATTAAAAGTGTCAAGAAAATTCTTTTTTTCATTTTTCTTTCCTCTCTTCTGAAAAATTCGTTGATTTGTTTTATGTTCTGTGCTAAAATAATATTAGGTGGTGATATTAATGACAATTGCTTCAAAAATGATACATAATCAAGCAAGGGTGCATTATCTCGATTATGATTTTTTTCTTCCCTTTTGCGTGATAGAAATTGGTTGGCAAAAGACAAATCCTAGACATACTTGGTCACCAAACGGACGTCCAAGATATTTAATTCATTTAATAAAATCGGGAAAAATAAGCGTTACACGCAAAAATGGCGAAACAACTCATTTATCAAGTGGTGATGCCTTTATTAATGCGCCTGATGAAGAAAGCACAATGATATCAGACTCAAGCGACCCGTGTGAATACTATTGGATTGCTTTTAACGGCAAGGACGCTAAAGGTATAATGGAAAGAACCACAAGCTCTCTGTATCCAAAATACAAGGAAAGTGGGATACTTGCTATTAAAAAGCTACTTGACAATTCAATTTCCGACACTATTGGTACGCTTAGTGCTCTATTTGAGGTATTAAACTCGATAAAGGACGAAAGTACCAAGGAAGAAAACGATTTTATTAAAAAATCCGTTTTATATATAGAAAGTAATTACTACAAGCATTTTGATGTGGGCTCTTATGCAAAAAGCATCGGCGTTTCTCGCTCATATTTCACGACGGTTTTCACCGAGAAAACAGGGATGTCGCCATACGATTATCTAATAAAAACACGAATTGAATACGCAAAAAAATTTCTCGAGCACACTGACCTGACAATAACACAAATTTCAGCCAAGGTTGGCTTCAACTCTATTGACAGATTTGGCAATATTTTTAAGAAAAAAACAAATATGTCGCCAAAGGAGTATAGAGCCTCTACTAAAATAATAACATAATTAGTATATAATTGTCTACATTACATTGTTTTAAAAATTCGACGTTTTGTTCGGTATCTAATTTTAGTCTCTATTCTATTAAATATGTAAGCTTTCGCTGCCCAAAGCGACTATAAACAACAAAAAAATCAAAATGTTGAATTTTTTTAAAAAACCTCTTGCAAAATGTAAAAACCTATGTTATAATACTTAAGCATTTGACAAACGGCCCGTTGGTCAAGCGGCTAAGACACGGCCCTCTCAAGGCTGAAACATGGGTTCGATTCCCGTACGGGTCACCAGCAAAACGAAAGCACTCCACTTGGAGTGCTTTTTTCGTTTTGTTGTGATTCCGTACGCTCATCGACCCATCTTCAAAATGCAGTGGCATTTTGAATTGGGTTCGCATTTCTGACGAAAGCCGTTGTCAGCTTGCTAGCATAAGGCTCGGCAGAAATAGCTCCCTTTGGGAGCCTTCCCGCTTGCTTTTGCGTAGCAAAAGTACGGGGCATTCTAACTTTTTACAAGGTGTCACAATTTAGGTACACCTGAAACTTTACAAGAAAAATTTCATGTGATATAATTATATCAACAAACCATATTGGAGGTTTATATGGAAAATTTAACTGATTATATCAAGCAACTAAAAGATATAGATAAAATAAAATGGGAATCTACTGTAAACGATCAAGGAATCCGCTCCTTTCCCTTCCCTGTTTATCCTAAAGCTGTCATTAAATTTCAGAGCGCGTTTTATAGTTCGGACAAATTCCAGGATTTTAATTATAAAAACAATATGAATGAAAACGGTTGGTATGATATAGACAAGATGGAAAAGGACATACCATCAATGACAAAGAATAATATTGCGACCTGCATAACCGCAATTATTCGTGGTGAGAGATTTTGTGATGGAAGGATTGCACAATTTATAGAAAATGGTATACTTGTAAAGCTTTTAGAAAGGCTAAACGAAATAGAAAAAGATTAACTATAAACCAGAAAAACAACGATACAGGTTTGCCCACATTGCTGGAACGAAAGAATCTCGATTCAAAGTAATATTATTACAATAGCAATTCCACCCCTGCTCTCTCAAACGCAAATTTCCTTGGAAGTAGGTTCGAAATAAAGTGTTCAATATTAGTCTGACTGAGCCTCAAAAAACAAGGAAAAAGTGTCAAAATGCGACACTTTCGGGCGTTTTTATAGGAAATTCAGGGTGCGGAAGTGTGTAGGCTTCGATTCCCGTACAAATTTTTGATAGTCGACCTTGTCAAAAATTTGCTTGTTCGCACTCGCTTAATTAAGGATCGGGTTCGCATTTTCGGCTAAAGCCGACGGGAGCTTGCTCGCAAGAGGCTAGACGAAAATAGTTCACGGAGTGAACCTTCCTGCTTGTACGGATTGCGTTGTAATTTACAATCCCTCCGTCTGCTCTGCCCCCTCTCGCCGAGGCGGCAACCCTTTTGTCGCTTTGCGACATTTTCCCTCGCAGGGAAATCGCCCTTTACAAAGGAGGCTCATAAATCTTCCCGTACAAACGGACAGTCGAAACGCCTGTCCCTACAAGGTGGGAGGAGCAAGCCCCTCCCCTACAATATCAGGGGTGCGCTTATTTTACCTACATTTGTTTGCAAAATTATTGAAATAAAGCGCTTATTGTGGTAAACTTAGTTAAAGCTTATTTGAGGGGGAGATAGTTATTTCTAACAGGTTTTATATTGACAAAGATGTAACTGCTGTGGCAGATGCTCGCTTTAAAAATGATATCTTACTAAAGCTTTTTAATAGGTTTACCTACAAAAAGTCATCCTTAAAAATTGAAGATGGCTCACCAAACACTTTTGTAATTGGCGATATTAAGATTCCCGAAATCCTAGAGGGATGTGAATATGCAATTTTGGTAAACGAAAAGGGTGTTGCAATAGCTGGATGTGATTATAACTCGCTTTTGCGTGGGTATTTTTCTCTCTTGATGAAGATTGAGCGCGAGATGGGTAAAAATGAGCTTTTTATTGCCCCTGTGTGCGAAAACAAAGCATATGATATCAAAAATCGCATGATACATTTATGCGTTTTCCCCGAAAATTCCTTATTAGAAATAAAAAAGTACATACGACTTTTTGCTATTCTTCAATACACCCATGTGATTATCGAGTTTTGGGGAATGATTAAATTTGACACACTGCCCTCTCTCGCTTGGGACAACGCCTTTACAAAGGATGAGGTAAAAGAAATTGTTAGCGAGGCAAGGGCACTTGGGCTTGAGCCTATACCTATGTTTAATTCTCTTGCTCATGCCTCACAGTCGCGCTCTATGAGTGGCAATCACACTATTCTTGATAACGATTTGTCGCTTTATCATCTATTCACGCCTGATGGTTGGGCTTGGGATTTAGAAAGCGAGGATGTTTGGACTTTATTTAAGAAAATAAGGCGTGAGCTTTATGATGTTTTTGATGGGTGCAGATTCTTCCATTTAGGCTTTGATGAATCTCACGCGCACAACAAAAATCCCTATTTAAAGGAACGACTTCCCTACTATATGTCGCGATTGACAAAAGAGGTACAAAACGAGGGCAAACGACCCATGATATGGATGGATATGCTTTTGCCTCCCGATGCTTTTACTGATATGGTTGGCAATTGCCATTCTATAAAGCCAAAGGATGAGTGCTTAAAAATAATCAACGCTTTAGCTGACAATACAGTTTTTGTGGATTGGGAATATTCCGTAAAAAAAGCACCTATTAGCAGTCTTCTTTATTTTAAAAATTTAGGAATTGACGTTATCGGCGCTTCTTGGTTCGATATAGAAAACGCAAGCGCACATATTGACACTATTTCAGCCCACAAGCTCTTTGGCTATATGCATACAACCTGGCACACAATGTCAAGCGATTTGCCAAATATAATTTCTATTGCAAGCAAGCTTGGTGCTTCTCTTCCTATTTGGAAAAACGAGAGCAATAATCAAATGATATTATCCGTGCTTGTAAGGGCTGTCGCTATTGAGGGTGGCGATTACCATTCAGCCGGTTGGGTTAAAAATCAGCTTTCTTAGTTAAATTAAAATTGAATCGGTTAACCAAAAAAGGGCACTCAATGAGTGTCCTTTTCGTTTTAAGTCATTTGCAAATTTCTATTGTGCTATGTATATCTATTCGAGGGATTTTTGTTAAAATTCTGCCGTTTGGCGCTTTTTCTATTGGAAGCTCTCTGCCCTCGGGCTGAAGGATTAGCTTTTTTGCGTTTGGAGCTTTAATTGAAAGTGTGATGTCAAGAACAGGTGGAATATAGTCGTCTGTTGCGCTTGTGCTGTCGGCGTGTGTGCCACCTGCATTGACAAGCTGTATCATTGTCTTTTCGTCCTTTTGGGTTGCTACTATTTCAAGTCTGCCAAGGGAAGCTTCAACCTTGACAATAGGCTCATAGAGGCTTGTTATTTGTTTCATAAGCTCTCTGTGTGTAAACTGTGTTGCACTTAGATATTGAGAGCCTATATCAAAGCCTATTGCAGTAACTGTTCCCTCTCCGTACTTGGTTGTAACGGACAGTGGAGAAAGCGGTGCGCTTGGATTTTCCCTAAAAAACGCGTTCGATTTGCCATCTGCTAAAATCTCACAGGGCGAGAACAAAGCGCCATAGCTTACATTATCGGCTGTAAATTGGTACGGAACATATTTATTTGAGGTTTTATTGTTATGTCCATCCTCCGAGCCTTTCGCTTCTATCTCGAAAAATTCTCTATGCTCCTTGCACTTAAATGGCGCGTCCGCTTTTGCAAAAATTAAACAGGTGTTTTTGCCTATGAGGACCAAATTTCCACCATTTTTAGCATAAGCTAAAAGTTTTTCTATAGTTTCGCTCTCCAATCCACTATAAAGCTCAGGTACGACGAGCATTTTATATTCATTTACGCTTTTCTTTAATGTATGCTCACATACTATTTCCAGCGACTGACCTATGTCGCAAAGAAGGGCTGACATTCCCATTACCTTTTCGTATCCAGTTCTTGAGTACAAATGCTCGGATTCTATATATCGGTCATAGGTAGATAATAAAAGCGCAGCTTGATGAATTGGCTTGGCTCTGTGGCAATATGGCTTACGCTCAAGAACAAAATCGGAGAGCGCCTTTAATGGCTCAAGCTCCCACATTCTTGGTGAGCCATCTCTGTTTTGAGGTACATAATTTTGAAATGCTCCACCAACCGAGATAACAGCCGATGCCTCTTGCTTTAATTGGTTTACATGCTTAGGAACATATGCTGAGCGACCGGCAACGTTGCTTCTGAAATTCCAAGACATCAAATCCCACACATGTCCCTTCTGCTGTGCTAATGCTCTTGCTGCGTAGCGTGCAGAATTAAAGGAATTAAGTGGGTTCAAATCTCCCGAGAGAAAATCCACATTTACGGACACCTCCTCGGGCATATGGTCGCTAAATGCCCAGTTTGAGCATATCTCAAAGTTAGGGTATTTTTCGTGAACGGCATCAACATAATGGCTGAGATATCTTTTGAATAGGCTGCGATTATATTCTCTAAATTCGTGAAAATATTCGTCGTCCTTAGATGCCGGGATTTTGCCATTTAGATTAATTCCGGTTTCCTTTTCAAATGACGATAGTGTTTCATTGGAAAAATCCGCAAGTGCCATCCAGCACTCACCGTCAACCCAAACGCCGTCAACCTCATATTCTCCTGCTAATTCCATCATCTGAGGGATGAGTAGGTCGTCTGCATATGAGCCATTCAGCCTTGTCGAGCCAAAATGACGGTATCCGTCTGCCATTAAAACGCGCTCCTCTGGATGCTCCTTGCAATATTTAACATCATAAACGCCTGAATAGTGCATATAGAGGGCTATGTTTTCTTCTCTTGTAACGCGTCTCCAAAGCTTTAATGTATCCTTTTCAAATTCGGGCAATGCGTTGCCTAGCTTTGATGGATATGATGTCCAGCCCGGGTGCCCCTTACAATCAATTTGAATAAAATCAGGTCTTAAAAGGTGGCATATTTTCCTTATATCCTCTTCCTTTAATGTCCTTCCCTGTATGCCGTCCTTTGGCTCAGCGTGAAAATCAAAATGCAAGCCCCAAAAGCTTTCTTTTCTTTTTTTCATAAGGCGCTCCTTTAGTTTTAAAATTCCTTATCAATTATATCACACCAAAAAAATCATTACAACACAAATTTGTGATATTCAGAATTAAAAATTTCTTTCGAATTTTTTTCATTTTTAGTATATTTCCTTTTAAAATTTGCTAAAATCGGACTGCTTTTTACACTGTTTTTCTTTTAATTTCTAGGTGTTTGGGGTTTTCGGATTTTTAATTTGTACAAATTGCCGAAATTTAGTAAAATTGTTGTTTTTATTAACATTATATGTTAAAATATACACGATAAGTAAATTTAATATTACTTATTAAATTCTTTCAAAAAATATTTAAAGGAGATTAGAAATGAAGAAAAGAATTTTACCTCTTTTACTAGTGGTGCTTATGCTCGCATCACTCGTACTCGTTTCTTGTGGCAACCAAGAAACAACTGATCCAGTTGATGATGGACAACCAGATGTTGTTACAATCACAACACCAAAGGGTAACGTTATTCCTACAGAAGATATCTGGGGAAAATTTGAAAGCGTTAAAGCACCCGAAACAACATTAGTAAAGGGCGAAAAGGTTAACCTTCCTGCCAACGCTAGCTACTATGAAAGCAATAGTTGCTATATTGTTTACAAGCACGAAATCTCTGAAACAAGAGAGATTGACGGCGTAATAACTGAGGTTGTTACTGCAAACGACTACATTATGTACATCTATGAGACAGGTAAGACATTAACCTTCAGAAAGCCTGTTCTTCAAACCAATGAAGATCCATCTATGTATGAAAATGCAGTTACCACCATTAGCTTCAACACATTCGGCATCTCAAGCTTCACTCTTCCAACAGTTGCTATTGAGCGTGGAAACACAGGCGAATACGACATCACTATTTACAAGGCTGATGGTTCTGTTGCATTCACAGTTGAGGACTATGACAGCTCATCCATTTACCCTGAACGCTCTTGGTCATCATACAATGCTGATTCAGAGTTTGTAAAGGTTGACAATGTTATTTACAGAGTTGATTATGATATTGATACATACAATAATGAAAGAGAAGATCTCAACTTTGTAAAGGTTGTTGATTTGGACGAGTCCTCTGCTCCAATTAGCTACCTCTCATCCATGCAATACGACAAGGTTGCAGACGAATACTACATTTCTAACAATGAGGGTATTGCAATCCTTGACAACACTCTTATGCCAAAGACAATTATTAAATATGAAAGAGTTGTAAACTCAAATATCAATGTTTACACTCTATCAAATGGCAATAAGTACATCACAGAAACATACCAAGTTCCTGCAACATTTGAGGATTACACATACCACATCGGCGCTACTAAGTATGTTGTAAAGGCTGGTGTATATTCTGTTGAATTCGGTTACACAGAGGTTGATGCTCCTGAATTTATCGGTACAGTTTTAACTCCTTCTGCATACGACAGAAGACTTGTTGCGAAGGATGAATCAATTAAGAACATTCTAGTAAACGCTGGAAAGATTACTGAAACTAAAGAGCTTGTTTCAATGAAGGACATCGTTGTTCTTGACGACAATGCTAAGGCTGTTAAGATTCTTACAACAGACATCACAAGCAACTATTACTACACAGAAACACTTCCTAATGGCGCTATCATTATGAAGGGTATCTATGATACAACTGTTTACAATGCAAACGGCGAAAAGCTTGGTGTTCTCCCATATAGCTACAAGAGCAACAACAAGTGGTTTATCACAGATAAGAACGTTTATGACGCTACAATGAAGTCAATTTATGAAATTCCAGAGGGACGCGTTGCTAATACAATTATGCCAAATGCTATTTTGTTCACAGAAAAAGCATTTGACGAGGCTGGCAACAGAATTGACAAATACATCCTTTGGAAGGGTGTTGACAGCGAAGTTATAATCGCTGAAACAGCTTTGAGCTACAATGAACTAGCTATTACAAATAACTATTATGCAGAAATAGACACAACTGAAGACTACAATTACAACGTAGTTATTTACGATTCACTAGGTAACGAAATTTATAAGATAGTAAATGCAAGCGAAAGACCTACATTTGCTGATAATTATGTAAGATATGTAGTTAGAAACGAAGAAACAAACACTACAACTAACATTTACGTGCCACTCTTTATTAACAAATAATTGAGGAGGACGAAGCTATGAAAAAAAGTTTTTTATTCCTCGTTCTTGCATTAGTTCTACTTTTACCATTCACTCTTATCGGATGTGGTGGAAACGAAGATACTGATACAACAACGGAAACACAAACAGAGACCGAGACAGAAACATCAAATCCTATATTTGATGAGCCTGCTCCTAATACTGAAAGTCTTCTTGACAACGTGGTTAACCTTGACAAAAGTAAGGATGCTCCTAATTTTTCAAAGGTTGAATCCTTCTTTGGTGCAACTAGACCTGAAAGAATTAACGAGCATTTCTTCTACTACACAAGCCTAAGCTATGATTTAGAGAACAATCTCGATTCTACATCATTCTACTTTGCAAACTTCTATAACGATACAGAAATTACATTTACAGAATACTACGACATCACAGCTGAAGACTATGACTATGAAAACATCGCTGTAGATGTTAATTACAGAACTGTAAATGACTTCATTATCTTCACTATTAAGTATGGTAATACTTACAGCCCAAGCAGATATGATGTATATCTCTATGACCGTTTCGGCACAGAGGTTGCAAAGAGATGCAACATTGTAAGACAAGAAAAGTTCGAAGAATTTAATTCAATCGACAATCATTTCAACAACAACATTAGTGAGCTTCCTCTCTACTGCTTCGATGGTATTCTTTACTATATAAATGAAGATTCAACACTCACAAAGCTCACAGCTGCTAACGAGCTTGGATTTGACCTTTATAACCTTTTCTACCTAGAGGCTAATGACGAGTTTTATCTAGTTCCTGATAATACTCCATTCTCCGCACAAACAGTTCGTTTCTACAACAACAAGCTTGAGCTTGTAGACGAGGTTGCTTTTGATGTTAACATTTGCGCTGCTAAAGAATGGACTGTTGTTCTTAACAACCACGATATTATCTATACAGAGCTTGTTACTCTTCCTTTAGATACAGAAAAATGGGATGCTGTTTACAATGGTAGCAAGGCTAACGTTGAGGCTTACCTAATCAGCGCTTCAACAGGCACAAAGACAGCTATCGAAACAAGATACTTCCCAACTGAAAGAATTGACTTGAATGACGGCTACTATGAGCTTGAAGACAAGACATTGAATCTTGCTTCATACTGGGAGCTTACTCCAAGCGGAGCGTTTGTTCAAGGTCAAAAGCTTGCTGTTATTGGCGAGGACGGAAAGGTTGACCGTTTCTTTAGTAAGGTTCTTTCCACTCTTGACTATGAGTCAACTCAAAATGGTATGCAATATGTAAAGACAGAATTTGGTACATACTATGTTGACGAAAATGGTATTCCTTATGCTCCTATTCTTGTAGGCGCTGTTCACAACAACAAGTGGGCAATCGTTGGAAACGAGATTTATGACAAGAGCGCTAACCTCATTTATACAATTGATGAGGAAACCTTCGAGCTTGTTAAGATAATGGAAAATTCCATTATTCTAAGAGCTGCTGGCGAGCGTGTAGAATGGTACACAGTAACAGATACATGGGGCTATGAATACCAAGAATCTGTAACCAAGAACACTTACACATACTATATGTTCACAGGTAGTGATCAATTGACAAAGCTTTATGAGACATCTGATACTTATTCTGAATATCAGCTCGAAAAGCTTGGAAAATCCAACATCACTTATTATTATATCGAAGATATAACAAGCTCATACTACATCATTCGTGAAACACAAGTATCATTAATTTATGATTATACTTTCGACGATTATGAGCTCTCACAAACAATTGTTTATAAGGTTTATGACGACAATGGAACATTAAAGGAAACCTTTGAGGCGCCATATGACTTTGACGCATTCTATAATGGCTCTAACTTCTATTCATATCTCATAACTGACCGTACATCAAACTGGGATGAGTTTGGAAACGAGGTTTACGATTATAACTACACACTTTACACAATTAGCTTTAATGACTAATAAAGTGGCCGAGCTCCCTATGGAGCTCTTCTTTCTTTATCTATTCTCTTTTCATTGACAAATAACTCAAAAGGCTGTATAATATAGTTATTAAAAATGAAAAGGATATTAAGATGAAGTCTAAAATAACACACATTAGTATTCTCGGCTCTTGTGTTTCTCGTGATGCTTTTTCAATCCCACAAGGTACAAAGGAATATGGCGAGAATGAAAACAAATATGTGGTAGATAGATTTATTCAAAGCATAAATCCTTTATCTGCCATTAGCCCATTGCTAGGAGATGAAATTTCCACCTCTTTATTAGATGAATCTGTGACATCAAGCGCTTGTAATTTTTACAAAAGATGCTATAAGCTTGACGTGACAAAATCGTGGACGGATTATTTATCAGAGGTAAAATCCGATTATCTTGTTATTGACTTTTCAACCGTTAGGCTTGATTGCCGAAAAATCGGCAATGGTTATCTTACCTACGAGGATTTAGGCACAACAGTAGCAACTGGAATCCCTGCCGATATGCCAAAGGATGTAACAAAGCAATTTTTAACAGGCGAAAGGGTCGGACTTTCCGATTTAACCAAGGATGAATTAAAAAATATCTATTACGAATATCTAGATAGAATTACCAAAATTTATCCACAAAAAAGAATTATTGTAATCGATGCAAGGCATACACAAACCTTTATTGATAGCGAGGGAGAATTTATATCCTCAACATATCATTCCTTTGACAAAAGATATATTAGGGACAACGAATTGATTGATTTTGCGTATATTTGTGCAAAGGAAAGAATTCCCCAAGCTCACTTTATTGACTCTCTCCCCGTCTCTGTTGGAAATATTAAGCATAAATGGGGTAAGGGTGGACTCCATTTTGTTGATGAGGTCTATATTTACTTGTATCGTGCAATTGATAAAATTATTCATTCAAAAATGACTAAGAACGCGGAAAAGCTGTTCCTACTTGAGCTACGCGAAAAATATTCCAAAGAAATTTTCCAAAATTATTATACAACTGTAACCAAATGTATACAGAGTGAACGTAATATTTTGAATTACAGCTTTGGCATGAAGTCTGGAAAATATGAAAAAAACGGAGTTACTCTCGTTGTCAATCCAGATTTCAGCTTTTCAATAAATGGTACTGCCATTGAAGACACCGTATTTTATCTTTATCAGGCTAACAAAAATCCTCTCGATGGTTGGCGCTCCGTAAACGCACCCATTCAACAAGGAGCTTACACATTTTCCACTATGGTTAGCTCAATAAATGAAAGTTTTTTCATTCAATTGATTCTTACCGACAATGATTCTAACAAAAAATGGGTGAGTGGCAATCTTTCCTCCACCTTCTCTATCGACAAGCCGTATCATTATCAAATTGTTCGTGCCGTTATTCGCAAGGACTCATGTGTTGATGTAAATGGCAAGCTTTATTTAGAAAAAATATAAACTAGAAATCCCCACGCTAAACGTGGGGATTTCTTTTTTGGACAGTCGGGACGCTGTCCCTACAAGACGGGAGGATACTATCCTACCCTACAATATCTCTGTTTTAGGACGAGCAATGCTCACACTAAAAAATATAAAAGGACACTCAAACGAGTGTCCTTTTGTTTATGCTCCTATATAATGTCGTTATAGGTAATGTAGCAATATTTGTCGTTCTCGTCCTTTTTGCCTTGGTCAAGATATGAAATTTCAATTTCTTCATCCTTCTTTGAAATTACATATGCACCAATTAAGAGCTTTGTTGCCTTTTGCTCTTCTGTTTTGATGTTCAAAACCTTCGCAGAGAACTTATTATATTTTGTGCCTGAGAGGTCGATTTTCAAAACGCCCTCAGTTGCTGTTGCATCAGCATTTAAAATATCGTTTGTTCCGAGCACATCATAAAGAGCAATATACATGCCACAGGAAATTTCGTTTGATGTCATTTCCTCATAAAACTTAACGGAATCAAAATTAACTGTATAACCGATTGTAAACTCATCATTTGCATCCTCAGCCTTTGAGTAGCCTAGGCAAGTAAACATTGGGTCGTATTTTTTTGTCATTGTTACATTATCGCAGTTCGTACAGCCTTGACCCATACCAAACTCAGATAAATAATCCTTGTAAATAAAGCTTTCGCCATCCTCTAAAAGACCGTTACAATTTGAGCAGGTGGTTGCACCGTAGAAAAGATTTTTGCCTGTATATGTTTTGCTTGAATCATATTCACTGATTGGCAATACATTATAGCCATATAGGAGCTTTTTGTCATCCTCTGTACCCACTAAATATTTTTCACAAGAATCCTTGTCGCCCGCATAGATAACAAGCTCTGGATATGTGCCATAGAATGTGCCACTGCTAAAGGATGATGTTTCATCAAGCTCTGGGAAAACCATCATATAAAGTGATGAAAGTGCAGGGATTGCGTTTCCTGTTGTTGTGGTGAAGCCGTGTGGAAGAACAAGCTCGGTAATTTTTACACCTTGAATTGCGTTGCCAGCAATGCTTTTCAAGGTTGTTGAAAGTCTTAATTTAGTGAGCTGGGAGCAACTATTAAAGCAGAAGTTACCAATGCTTTCAACCTTTGTGTCTAAAAGGTCAATGGTTGTAATGCTTGAACAAAATCTAAATGCTTGTGAACCGAGAGTTTTTAGATTTGGTGGGAATTTAATTGTTGTAAGCGCGGAGCAACCATGCAAAGTATATTGGACAAATGATGTTATATCACTTTCGCTCATATCAATGGAAATTAAGCCTGTGCAACCATAAAACTCAGCATTACTAAGCACAATTCCATTAGGATTTTTCGCCTTGATTACAACTGATTCAACGCTTTCACATTGACGCAAGAAGTGGGTACCGATGCTTGTTACAGTTTCAGGGATGTAAAGGGTTTTAATTGTTTGGTTTTTACCCCATCCGCTTTGTGTGCCTGAAAAAGCATGGTGGTCAATTGTAGTTACTGTATAAGTAACATCATTATACGTAATGGTTTCTGGAATTACAACATCAGTAAGTATGCATTTGGTTGCATTTTCATTATTTACTACTGCGGTCGGATTTTCTCCATCATTCAAGGTATAGTAAATACCATCAACCTCAACAGCAGACACCGAAATTGCAAACATACACATAAGAGTCGCAACAACTATAAGTGTCAAAAATAGTCTTTTTTTCATTTTCTTTCTCCTTTTTGAAATGAAGTTTTTAATTTAATTGACTTTTTGCTATTTTCATTATACAATATATATATAGAATGACAATAGATTATTTTACCATATTAGATGGATTTTTTTACTATTTGGAGGTAAAAATGGCAAGAATTTTACAATGCCCGAATGATTGGTTGAATTTTAAAAGCACGTCTTCAGACGATTATCCCATACTTATAAATGTCGCAGGATATTATGATGCTTTCGCCCCTTTTGATACATACAATTCTATCGGCAGAGATGACTACTATTTAATTTACATTGTTGATGGGCAGTTGTCTATCAACATTGATGGTAATGAGTATGTCGCAAAAAAGGGCTCAGCGATTATTTTTCCGCCAAAATATAAGTACAAGTATAAGGGAAAGCCACCTATAAATTATTTATACGCTCATTTTACAGGCTCATATGCTGACAAATTTTTAAGGGAATGTGGGTTTGATAATTTACCTTGTATTATCGAAAACGATTTCAATATAGAAATTAGAAATAAATTCAATTTACTAATTAATACGTTTTTACTTAATGAATCACTAAGCATTCAAAAAAGCGCTTGTCTTTTGCAAGAAATTTTGATAGATATTTCTAAAGATGCAGAGGAAAAGGCAAACGACTCGCCTCTCAGGGCTTCACTAAAATATATACACAGCTCCTTCAGGAGCAAAATTGAAATTCCCTATCTTGCGGCTTTAGAAAACCTTAGCAATTCAAGATACATAACGCTTTTCAAAAATCAAACGGGAAAAACGCCTAATGAATACATAATTTATTTAAGGCTACAGTTTGCTAAAAGCTTGCTAAATAATACTAATATGTCAATAAGGCAAATCGGCGAAAGCGTTGGCTATAACGACCAGTATTTCTTTAGTAGATTATTTAAAAAGCATTTAGGAATTTCTCCACAAAATTATAGAAAAATTTGATATAAAATCGAGGTTTTTATGTTTTTTAAGCGAGCTGATTTTAAAAGGGCAAAGGGTGTTTGGCTAAAGGGGTATGAGGGGGCTTTCAACTGTACTGCTCTGTTTAAAACTACTGCACCTAAGGGCAAAAGCACCGTTTTACATATTGCGGGACAAAGCACATATCAGGTTTTCATAAACGGTGAATTTGTGTTTTTCGGTCCATCCCGTGCCTCTCACGGCTTTTATCGTGTGGACCGGCTACCTATTGGAAAATACCTAACCAAAAAGGAAAATGAGATTTCGGTTTTGGTCTGTGGCTACCATTGTCATAGCTTTTATTTAGTTTCCGAGCTTGCGTTTTTCATGTGTGAATTAAGCAACGGAGACAAGGTTTTTGCCCCAACCGGCACAGATGCTTGGCAAGGCTATTTATACAGCCAAAAGCTACAAAGGGTCGAAAGGTATGCATACCAAAGGCCTTTTTGCGAGGTATATGATTTTACATCCAAGGCTCCACTTGAGGCTGGTGAGCCAATAGAGCAAATTGTATATGACAATTTCGATAATACCTTAATTGAACGTGAGGTTAACTACCCTGAGTTTCCATACGAGGAGAAAAAATCATTTATTGACTCGGGAAAGGTTGAAAAACGCGACACTCCCCGCACATTTAACCCTTGGTGGCTCGGAGACATTGGCAAGAAATATGATGGTTATTTGCCAAATGATATTGAGTTTTCTATGACCAATATTATGGATGGCTTGGATTTGGTTAGTAAAAACGGCGTACCCTGTGGCGAAATTTCCAACAATTCATATGCAACAATTGAAATGAAATGTAACACAACCGGTTTGGTTAAGCTAGAGGTAGAGGCCAAGAGTGATACTACTCTATTTATCACGTTTGACGAGCTTTTAACCAACGGACGGGTTGACTATGCGCGTATGGATTGCGTAAACATTCTTTCCTTTAAATTAAAGGGTGGCAAAAAATACTCGCTCCTTACTGCCGAGCCATACACCTTTAAGTATGCAAGTATTATTTCACTCGGCGGAGATGCTTCACTTGACAGCTTTGGCATTATTCGTACCGATTTTAATAAGAGTGAAATTGTAAAAAAATTAAAGCCCTCGGCTGATGAGCAGATTAAAAGGATTTACGAGGCGGCGCTTGAAACCTTCCGTCAAAACACCTTCGATATTTATATGGACTGTCCATCACGTGAGCGCGCAGGTTGGCTATGTGATAGCTTTTTCACATCTCGCGTTGAATACTTAATGTCGGGTGGCAGCCGTGTTGAGCACGCGTTTCTTTCTAACTTTTTAATGGGTGGACAATACCCGAAAATTCCTGACGGTATGATACCTATGTGCTACCCTGCCGACCACGTAGACGGCAATTTTATACCTAACTGGGCTATGTGGTATGTACTGGAAATGCGCGAATATTTAAACAGAAGTGGCGATATTGATTTTATTTACTCAGCGCGTGAAAGAATTTATCGTTTACTTGAATACTTTAGAGGCTGTGAGAATGAAAACGGCTTGCTAGAAAATTTAAAGGGTTGGGTTTTTGTTGAGTGGTCCAAATGCAATGACTTGACACAAGATATAAACTATCCAACAAATATGCTCTACTATCTTTTCAAAAGAACTATTGCGCAGCTATATGACGATTTGGCTCTATTTTGTGGGGCAGACGAATTAAAGGCGCAGATAAACAAGGAAGCCAAAATTGGATTTTTCTATTGCGACAATGCAATCATTGACAAAAACGGCAAACAAAAATTGAGTGGAGAAATTACCGAAACTGCACAATATTATGCGTTCTTTACAGGTGTTGCCGACAGGGTAAATAATCGCGAGCTTTGGGAAACTATGGTTAATGACTTTGGCTCGAAGAGAAAGCAAGAAAACAAGTGGGAAAATGTTCATTTTTCAAATGCGTTTATTGGTAACTACTTGCGTCTGGATTTACTAAAGGGCGCAGGGCTGAAAGATGAGCTTGAAAGTGATATTCGTGGCTATTTCGACTATATGGCAAAAACAACCGGCACACTTTGGGAGTATGACTCCACTTGTGCTAGCTGTAATCACGGCTTCGCTTCACATGTTTTAGTATGGCTTGATTACCTCGGGTATTTGGAGGATAAATAAAATAACCTTCCACGTTATTCTGAGCGAGCAAAGTGAGTCGAAGGATCCACTTTCAAACATTAAATTAAAAGGACACCGATTGGTGTCCTTTTTTTATGCGATTATTTCGTTGATTGTATTTTGGTAATATGAGTCGGGTTGATTTTTAATAACGTAAGTGTGCATACCATTTAGGTCAAGCTCGAAGTGGTTTTTGCCTGTATCAACCTCAAGTGAAGCCTTGCCTGTTACTGTGTCGTACCCTGCCTTTTGTGGGTCGCCCACTATTGCAAGATAAACAAGCATTGGATCCCAGGATGAGCGCCCCTCCTTGTGTCCGTGGTCTGCCATTGCCTGCCAAAGATAATCGTCGTGGCTAAGATTTGCGCCGGTAATAACTGAGTCGCCAACCTCCCAGCCAAGGAGTGTGATTGGCACAGGGCAATTATCAAAAACGTAATTTGCAGCCTCGCGAGTGAGTGGTGTCCACGCGATATTAAACTCGCGCCCACCGTCAATGTCCCACCTGCCTGCCATTGACCAAATCCTTTCTACCTTTTCTTTACATAATTCGTAGCCGGTTTTTGGGGAAATATCGTCGCCCTCGCTCCTTAAAAAGTCGCCAAGCACCTGTAAAAAGCCGATTTCCATAATTTCAACCTTGCCCTCTGCCTCGGCAATAGCACGACGGTAAACTCTCACCGCGCTTTCAGCATCGTCGTTTGAAAGCTCAGGCTCTAATTTTGCAAGTCTTGGCTGATAGTTCTCTGTCCATGTCCAGCCATCTGTTTCGTGTGAGCGTGGGTCAATACCTACTGGCACATCAATCCCCTCTAGCTTTAAAAATGCTTTCATTGAAGCATATGCGTGCTCCTTTACGCAGTTAATTCCTATACCGAGAAGATTGATTTTGCCTGCCTTTACCATTCTTGCAAGCACTCTTACTGCTACGCAGTCGTCACAGTCCGCGCCCCAGTCTGTTCCTAAAATAAAGCTTCTCATATTGCCTCCTAAAAGTTACTTAATTAATATTATCACAATCGTACAAAAAAATCAATATTATTCTCTTGCATTACCATATTCTATATGGTAAAATAAGGTTGTGATTTTATATTTAGGAGGCTTTTATGACTTTTTATGAAAGAGCTAAGGAATTAGTTTCGAAAATGACCATCGAAGAAAAGATGGGGCAAATGCGCTATGATGCGCCGGCAATTGAGCGCTTGGGCATTCCTGCCTACAACTGGTGGAATGAGTGCTTACACGGTGTGGCTCGTCAGGGCTCGGCTACTGTTTTTCCACAAGCTATTGGTATGGCGGCGAGCTATAATGAGGAGCTTATGTTTGATGTTGCAACTGCAATTTCAGACGAGGCGCGCGCAAAGTACAATGAATTTAAAAAGTTTGGCTCAACTGAGCAATATCAAGGTCTTACATATTGGTCTCCTAACATCAATATTTTTAGAGACCCACGTTGGGGACGCGGACACGAAACATATGGCGAGGACCCACTTTTGACTGGTAAAATGGGTGTTGCCTTTATTAAAGGACTTCAAGGCGAGGGCAAATATAGAAAGCTTGATGCTACAATTAAGCACTACTGCGTGCACAGTGGCCCAGAGTATGAGCGCCACGGCTTTGATGCTAAGGTTTCAAAAAAGGACTTATATGAAACATATTTGAGTGCTTTTAAATATTGTATAGATAACGCTGACCCATCTGCTGTTATGGGCGCTTACAACAGAGTTAACGGCGAGGTTTGCTGTGGCTCAAAGACCTTGCTTGGCGATATTCTTTTTGGCGAGTTTGGCTTTAAGGGATATGTAGTTTCCGACTGTGGTGCTATTCGTGATTTCCATATAGGCCACAAGATAACCAACTCAGAGCCAGAAAGCGTTGCTTTGGCACTTAACAACGGTTGCCATTTAAACTGTGGCGATGCCTACCTCTCTCTTTACGAGGCTTACGAGATGGACTTAGTTGACGAGGAAACAATTGACAAGGCTGTAACTAAGCTTTTCGAGGCGCGCTTCCGTCTTGGTATGTTCGATGATGATTGCGAATACAACAATATTCCATTCGATGTTGTAGAGTGCGAAAAGCACAAAAAATTGAACCTAAAAATGTCAGAGGAAAGTATAGTTCTTTTAAAGAATAACGGTATTTTACCTCTTGACAGAAGCAAATACAAAACAATTGCAGTAATTGGCCCAAACAGTGACCGTTTTAGCATCTTGATTGGCAACTATAACGGAAACCCATCGAGATACTATACACCTCTGCGTGGTATTCAAGACGAGTTCGAGGGCAAGGTTATTTATGCGGGAGGCTGCCATCCAACTGATGTTGGCTCCACTATGTGGAGTGGCAACCCATTCCGTGAGGGTGTAATTGCCGCCTCAAAGGCTGACCTTGTTATAATGTGTATGGGTCTTAACCCATCTATTGAGGGCGAGGAGGGCGATGCATACAATGGCGACATTGCAGGAGACAAGACATCAATTGAATTGCCCGAACCACAAAAGATGCTATATAATGAGGTTATGAAGCTTGGCAAGCCTACTATTTTTGTTAACATCAGTGGCAGCTGTGTTTCTCTTGTTGACCAAGATAAGAATTGCGATGCTGTTGTTCAATGCTTCTATGGTGGCGCTGAATGTGGACACGCTCTTGCTAATGTTCTTTTTGGTAAAACCTCTCCTAGTGGCCGTTTACCTGTTACATTCTATAAGAGTGATGACGATTTGCCCGATTTCCGTGATTACAGTATGGAAAACCGTACATATAAATTCTTCAAGGGCGAGCCTTTATATAAGTTTGGTCATGGTCTAACCTATGGAGATATTGAGGAAAAATGGCTAAACGAAAACGAGGTTGTCGTAACAAACAAGGGTGGAATGGACACAAGCTATTCTGTGCTCAAGTTTAAATACGAGCCAAATCCACAATTGCTTGACTTCAAGAAAATTTTTATTAAGGTTGGCGAAAGCGTTACTGTTAGGTTTTAATCAATCCCTCAGTCTCTTTGCGACAGCTCCCTTTGCAAAGGATGCAAGGATTTAATTTAAATTTATTAATTATGAGGTATATTATTATGTTTAACGAACCAAAAATTAATGATAAGATTATAGATGGACACCTTCACATTGAAGCGTGGGAAAATGACGAGGTTGGCTCTTTTATTGATGCGTTTGAGCCATATCGCGAGGGTATGGGCGTAAATGGGCTTAACCTTTGTGCCCTTAGCTCTCACTCAAGCGGCGTTGCCAACAACATTATGATGGCACTTTATAAATTGGCGCATAAGGAAACCTTTGCACACGGCTGCTTGCACCACATTGAGTACCCAATTACTGCTAATGTGCCAGCCGGTATGGAGCTTGTAACTCAATATAAGGAAATGATGGAAATCGGCTTTGATGGAATTAAGCTAATTGAGGGAAAGCCTACCTGCTTAAAGCCTCTTGGTGGCACTCTTTTGTTCCCAACGCTTGACGAGTTCTTTAGCGAGGCAGAAAAAGACGGAACACATATTGTCTTCCACGTAAACGACCCTGACGAGTTTTGGGATTACGACCTAGCGCCACAGTGGTGCAAGGACACAGGCTGGTTTTATGGCGACGGCACATATCCTGATTTCAAGGTTGTGGTTAAGGAAATTGAGACAATTCTTGACAAATACCCCAAATTAAATGTTACCTTTGCGCACTTCTTTTTCTACGCAAAGTATCCAGACAAGCTAGAGGCTATGTTCAAAAAATATAAAAATATGGCGGTTGATATTACCCCAGGCACTGAAATGTATTTTGCTTTTGAAGATAACCACGATTTTTATGTTGATTTCTTTAAAAAATATTCAGATAGAATTTTAGTTGGAACTGATGCAACCTTCCCTTGGGAATGCAAGGGACACGCTTGGTGCCTTGATAGGCTTTACCACTTTATAGCAACTGACAAGGTGCAAAAGGCTTTTGATGACAGAAATCTAACTGGTCTTAACCTAAGTGGCAAGGACAAGGAGAATATTCTTTATGCTAACTTTGAGCGCCGTGTGGGAAGCGATAAGCCAAAAGAAATAAACAAGGAAAAACTGCTTGCTTACTTTGAAAAATACAAGTGTCTATTCAAAGAGGGAGAGCTTGAAAAATTAGAGCCACTAATTGATAAATACTTGAGATAAAAATGAAAATACCCTACATAAAAAGTGATTGGCGCGTGCTTTTTCGCCCGCAAATTAATGGGAAATATTATATAACTACTTGCGGTTGGCTAAATTACGGCACGCCCAATGAGGGCTGTGTTTCAATTACCGAGCTTGATTTTAAGGAGATTTAATTATGCTTTATATTGGTGCTGCATACTACCCTGAGCTTTGGGAAAAGGAAGAGGTAGTCAAGGATGTAGAAAGGATGAAAGCGCTTGGAATTAACTGTGTGCGCATTGGCGAGTTTGCCTGGAGCACTATGGAAAAAACCGAGGGCAACTATGATTTCGAATTTTTTAAATATGTAATGGATACAATGTACGAAAATGGTATTTACACCGTTCTTTGTACTCCATCCTGTACTCCACCGAGATGGGTATTTAAAAAGTACCCAGACCTTATGAGAGTAAGATACAACAACTACGATAACATTAAGGTTGAGGTACATTCACGCGCTCATCCTTGTAAATCTCACGAGGGAATTCGCATCCTTAACTCAAAAATAGCAGAAGAAATGTCAAAAGCACTTGGCAACCACCCCGGACTTATTGGTTGGCAAATCGACAACGAGCTTTATCCATACGATTTTGGTTGCTTCTGCGAAAGATGTACTAAAAAATTCCGTGAATATCTGAAGAAAAAATACTCAACTATTGAAAATTTAAACAAAAAGTGGCAAATGAAGCGTTGGTCTCTTGACTTTACCTCATTTGACGAGATTATGGCACCTGCTCCTCAGTCTTGGGAGCATCCCTCTCACGCGGTTGAGTGGTGGAGATTCCAATGTCAGCTTATCAACACCTATACTTGGGAACAGGCTGATGCAATCCGTAAGTACTCAAAGGCTCCTATTGGAACTGATATGATGATGGACAATACTCTTAGCTACAATATAATGAACAAAAGGCTTGATGTTGTTCAGCACAACCATTACGAAAATCAAGACGAGCTATATAGAACTCTATTTAACTATGATTTCTATCGCACATTAAAGGAAAGACCATTTTGGGTTACTGAAACTCAGCCAGGCTACAATGGTTCATATGCTGGCTACAACGGTTACCGTCCAAACGGACACAACTATATTAACTCACTTGCCCCTATTGTTAAGGGTGGCGAGATGAATTTATACTGGCATTTCCGTTGCCATCCAGCCGGACACGAAATTGGACACGGGGCAGTTTATTCAAGTGCGGCAGTGCCATCTCCTATTGCTCCATCAATAAAGAAAATTTCTGAAACCTTGGACACGTGCAAGGACTTTTTGGAAAACTCAAAGGTTAAATCAAAAATTGCGCTGACCTACTCCTCAACCTCGATTAAGAACTTTATGTTCTCGCCTATTATTTGTCATCTTGACGACCACGACCACTCATATAGACCTTTGTTTATCGACCGCTTCTACGATGCGTTCAGGCACTATAATATTGATGTCATTGAAACCGACAAGGACCTTGAAGAATATGATGTGGTTATAGCGCCACTTCTTTCCAACTTTGACGACTGTGATTTTGGCTCAAGGGTTACGAAATGGGTTGAAAATGGCGGTACGCTTATTGCTGGACCATACAGCGACATTATGACTGACCACGCAACTAAGCACACTGAATCCACCTACTCAATTCTTGAGGATTTAGCAGGAGTTAAGGTTAAGCACCATTTACCAATTGAACAGGAAAACTTCAAGGCGAAATGGACAGACGGCAAGGTGTTTGACATTTTCCTTGGCTGTGATGCGTTTGACTGTGTAGATAGCGAATGCTTAGCTACATATACAGGCTTTGATTTTGAAGGAATGTGCGCAATTGCCAAGCGCAAGGTTGGTAAGGGTACTGTAATTCTACTTGGCACAGCTCCAGAGAAAAAGGAGCTTCTAAAGCTAGTTGACAAAAAGCCAACACTCGAAGCTACAAGCAATATTTCTCTAACCAAGCGCCAAGGTGAAGAAAATGGAATTATCGCCCTTGAAATTGAGGGTAAGGACGGCTACATCGTTCTTGACAAGGAATATTACGATATTCTTGGTAAGAAAAATGTAAGTGGCAAGGTATCACTTACATCTTATGAGGCACTTTTCTTAAAGGAAATATAATTAAAAAGCACACGAATTTTTCCGTGTGCTTTTTCTCAATTTTATCTTGTCATTTGGGAATGCTCATATCATTTCTTTTGGTTTGAAATAGCTGTCAAATTGCTCGTTTGTGAGATAGCCAAGCTTTATTGTAGCTTCCTTCAAGGTTAAATCCTTTTCATATGCCAGATGTACAACCTTAGCGGCGTTTTCATAGCCGATATGTGGGGTTAGAGCTGTTACTAGCATAAGTGAATTATTTAAATTCTCACTCATTTTTTTAGAGTTTGCCTTAATTCCCTTTACACAGTTATTATTAAATGATTCAATAGAATCGGCAAGTAATTTAACAGATTGCAAGAAATTATAAATTATAACCGGCATAAATACATTAAGCTCGAAGTTGCCTTGAGAAGCTGCTATGCCAATAGCTGTATCATTGCCCATAACCTGAACTGCGACCATAGTAATGGCTTCACATTGAGTTGGGTTAACCTTGCCGGGCATAATTGATGAGCCTGGCTCATTTTCCGGAATTGTAATTTCACCAAGCCCAAGGCGAGGGCCGGATGAAAGCCATCTAATATCGTTTGCTATTTTAAGTAGGTCACAAGCTAATGCCTTTAATGCTCCGTGCGAGAAAACCAGCTCGTCCTTTGAGGTTAGTGCGTGAAATTTATTTTCCTGTGTTTGAAAATCTATTCCTGTAAGAGAAGCAATCTCCTTAGCCACATAAGTATCATACTCCTTTGGTGCGTTTAAGCCTGTACCAACAGCAGTTGCACCGAGAGCCAGCTTTTTCAAAGGCTCAAGTGATGCTTCTATCATTTGCAAATCGCGCTCAACCGATGCACGCCAACCACTAATCTCTTGACTAAATGAAATAGGGGTAGCATCTTGAAGATGAGTTCTGCCGCTTTTAATTATTCCCTCGTTTTCCTTCTCAAGATTGTAAAATGTGTCAATTAAGGTGTTGATGGCGGGTAAAAGCCTGTTTTTAATCTCCATAACAGCAGCAATATGCATAGCTGTTGGGAAGGTATCATTTGAGGACTGTGACATATTTACATCGTCATTTGGATGAAGGAGCCTTTTGCCAGCGATTTCATTTCCTCGGTTGGCAATAACCTCATTTATATTCATATTTGACTGTGTGCCACTTCCTGTTTGCCAAACGGAAAGTGGAAAATTACCATCAAGTTCGCCACTTAAAATTTCACCTGTTACCTTTTCTATTAAGGCTAGCTTTTCGCTAGTCATTCTACTTGGTGCAAGGGTAGCGTTTGTTCTTGCAGCGCCTAATTTTAAGTATGCGAAGGCATTTATAATTTCCTTCGGCATTTTCTCATCGCCTATTTTGAAATTTTGTCGGCTTCGCTCAGTTTGAGCGCCCCAATATTTATCAGCAGGGACACTTATCTCTCCCATTGAGTCGTGCTCTATACGATAATCCATAAATACCTCCCGAGAAATCTTATTAAATTATTTTAGCACATATATTATTTATTTTCAAGGAAAAAATTTTTATATAATATCTTCCATTTTGGCAATAATAATGTTATAATTAGTAAAAGGGGGAATAGAATATGAAAATTAAACTAAATCCCGACAAGGAGGTTGTTAAAACCATCAAGGAGGGACTAAAGAAAAAAGACGGCTTTTGTCCCTGTAAGCTTGGCAAGCTCCCCGAAAACAAATGTATGTGCGAGGAGTTTAAAAGCCAGATAAACGACCCAAATTTTGAGGGCTTTTGCCATTGTAGACTCTACTATGTTTCAAGAAACGAATAATTACATAAATTAAAAGAGGTAATTTTATGATAGTTAACAAAAATAATTATGAAAAAGAGGTTATAGAATCCTCTGGCACAGTTATTGTTGATTTCTATGCTGACTGGTGTGGCCCTTGCAAAATGATTGCACCAATTTTAGAGGAAATTGTACAAGAGAATGAGGAAATTAAGCTATGCAAGGTTAATGTTGATAACGACGGCGAGCTTGCTATGGGCTTTGGAATTGCTAGCATTCCTACAATATTTATTTACAAAAACGGCGAAATTACTAACAAAATAGTTGGTTATCGCACAAAAGAAGAATTATTAAAATTAATATAATTAAGGAGAAAGTATGAAAAAGTACACATGTAAAATTTGCAAAGCGACATTTGAGGTTGAGGACGGAGTTATCGAGCCTGTTTGTCCTGTTTGCAAGGCGACAGGTGGAGCTTTGGAGGTAGTTATGGAAGACAAAAAGACAAAGTACTCAGGTACACAAACTGAAAAAAATCTAGAGGCTGCTTTTGCGGGCGAAAGCCAAGCGAGAAACAAGTATACCTACTTTGCATCAGTTGCAAAGAAAGAGGGATACGAGCAAATCTCTGCTCTGTTTTTAAAAACAGCTGACAACGAAAAGGAACACGCAAAAATGTGGTTCAAGGAGCTAAAGGGTATTGGCAATACTGCTGAAAACCTACTCTCCGCTGCCGAGGGTGAAAACTACGAGTGGACAGATATGTACGCTGAGTTTGCAAAAACCGCAGACGAGGAGGGCTTCCACGAATTAGCTGAGAAATTCCGTCTAGTTGCTGCTATTGAAAAGGAGCACGAGGAAAGATATCGCGCACTTCTTAACAATGTAGAGACAAAGCAAGTGTTCGAAAAGAGCGAGGTTAAGGTTTGGGAATGCCGTAACTGTGGACATATTGTTGTTGGCACAAAGGCGCCAGAAATCTGTCCAACTTGTGCTCATCCTCAGGCATATTTTGAGGTTAATGCTAAAAACTATTGATTGGTAGAGGGAGCAGGTAGGTGTGAAATCGAAATCACACCCAAGCACTAATCAATCTAAACCAATACTGTACGGGCGACATTGCTCGTTCGTGCTATCAATTAAATCGCTAAGGTAAAAAGAGGTCTTTTCGACCTCTTTTCTTTTTGAGATTTCTAACTGCGAGTGGCATCTCTGCCGTACACAAGTACGGCGACGAGACTGCCCCTCACACTTTTTCCCTACCTCCCTGTCCCTCTTGGTGTAGTACAGGTGAGGTATAGTGCTATTTTTGCGAAAAAAAGCAGAGGGATTATTCTCTGCTTTTCTCTATTAATTTTTTGTCCTCTGCGTTTCTCTCTAGTGCTTTTTTGCAAGGAAAAAGCTTATTGTGCTTACATAGCTTTTCGTTACAGCTTTTACAGGAGAGGCGGTCGTTTGTGTTCTCTGTAAAGCGCTCTGGATGGCGTATATAGGAAATTTCCCACAAAAGCCAAACGATAAGCGCACCACCGAGCATTACATAGTGTAAAATTGGTCCTGGCTTTAAAATTAAAAATATAAATGGGGTGAACATCATTGGGTAATCCCAGTTATAAATTCGACAAGTGGTGCAGCATTTATTTTTCATCATCCAAGCCTGAAAGGGGCAGAAAAACATAATGCAAATCAAATCACAAACTGAATATGCCAGACAAATGAGCACCATAACATCATCAGAAATGATTTTGCCATCACTAAAGAAATGTAGCCCACCTATTACAAGGTTTAGGGCTGACCAAGAAGCAAAAACGAGCAAGGTCCTTGCCGGATGCTGTTTTCTTGGCTTTAATTTAACCTCTGTCGTTGTTGGAATATAATTAACCTTAAAAACCTTTTGGTTGCCAATAGCCTCGTGCTTGGTCGGAAAAAGGCGGAAAATCATTTCTCCTACAAAAACTACGGTCATTATTATTAAAAATACAGGTACGCCATCTGAAAAGCTGACAAACAAAACATTGTCCTCGCCATACTTAGCACCCGTTAAAAGACGCACAACAAAATAGATAAGGGCAGCCAAAAATAAGGCGCTACGATAAATCAGCTTTACCAAATGTGACCTGGACATATGCGACCAGTTTTTCATAAATTCTCCATACTAAAAAAGTAAGTATATTTTATCATAAAGCTCTATAAAATACAATGAATTTTGTGAAAATATTAACTGAAAATTAACTTTTTGCAAAAAATCAGACACTTTGTCGTGTTTTTTGATTTCATAAAAAGAGCTATCATTTTATTGATAGCCCTTTTCTTCTTATTCAAATTTAATGTCCTTTATTTCAATAGTTCCCTCTCCCTCGTATATAAAATATACGGGGTAGGTGCCGTTTTCTACATCTACATCAGCCATAGCCCAAGACCATTCGCTCATTGGGGTAATTTTAACCTTGCCCACAGGTGCGCCCTCTAGGTCGGTTTTTATGTAAACGTTGCCTTTTGGTGTTCTCTCTCCACTCCTATATGATATGCCGATTTTCCTTACATTGTCAAAATCAAAATACTTAAAGCCCATCATAGTGCCCGTGTGGACTTCAGCAGCGTAATAGTCCTCCCCCTTACTGGTTAGGTGTGGGCACTCATAATCGAATTTACCGTGGGGCAAATTTCCGTCTGTCAAATTACAGGAAATGTACGCAGAATACTCGCCCTTTGCGACAAGGGGAGCGCCATTTAGTCCACAAGAGGTCATTTCAACCTGAGGAATGAAGCCATTTGGCAAAATCTTAATTTTCTCAGCACAAGCCTGACGAGAAAACTCGTCACGTCTTGTTTGGCGATGATAGAAAACGTACCACTCTCCATTTATATTTTCAATGCTTCCGTGGGTGTTGCCTGTTCTTGCAAGTCTATCCTTAGGGAGTCTGCCCTTATAGTAAACATCGCCGTTTGAGACTAAAACTCCACCATATTCAAAGTCTCTATCTGGGTAGTCGCTTGTTGCATATGCTAATTCTTGGTTTGTAAAGGTAGAATAAATAAAGTAGTATTTATTGCCGATTTTTCTCATTGAGCTAGCCTCAAAGAATTGGTGCTTGCCAAATGGAGTATCTGTATAAACAGCAGGAAAAATACGTCTTGGCCTGTGCTTGATTGTCATCATATCGTCTTCAAGCTCTACACAAACAGGACCTTGAACACCGCCGGGTGTATTCTCTATTTCCTCCCTTGTTTTACGATACATTTCCATTTGCTTTTTCATACTTTGCTCGCTTGTGTAGTCAGGGCGCTCGTCCCAGTCGTACCATACGCCATAGTATAAATAAATATGTCCATCGTCATTTATTAGACCCGGGTCGAAAATTATGTAGTCCTGAAGAGGGGTTCCGTCAGGATTTTTTACAACGCCCAGATATTCAAATGGGCCAACGGGAGAATCGGAAACTGCCACGCTCATAATATTGCTGCACGCGTGGGTATCAGCGAGTGAATAATATAAATAGTATCTACCGTCATTGCCCTTTACAACATCCGGTGCGTACATATAGCGAAACTCGGGGTACAGTGGGTCTTGGCAAGCCTTATAGATTACACCCTCGTATCTCCAATCACGCAAATTATCAATTGGTGCTGAATAGGTAACGTAGTCGAGCATACAGAAAAACTCGCCACCCTCCTTATCGTGTGAGCCATAAATATAAACTCGGTCGCCAAACACGTGTGGCTCGGCATCCGGAACATATTCATTTATCGGTGTAAAGGGGTTAAATGCCTGCTTCATAAGCTCTCCTAGAGTATATTTAATATTCATATGATTAGTATATCATATGGTAGATTTAAATTCAACAATTTATCTTGTTTTTCTAATAAAAAGAAACCACCCTTTGAGTGGTTTCTTTTATTTTACTCTTTTATTTTTGCCATTACTTCTTCGTATGTAAATGTTTCAGCCTCTGTGCTTGCTGCCACATCGCCAAGGTAAGTTACCTTACCTGCGTCAATAACGTAGCCTGCACAGTTGAGAACAGCTTCTGCTCCAACGTTTGAAAGCTTAACTGAGAAGTTGGTGTAGCCTGCACCTGCCATCTTAACAGCAAGTGTGTTTTGAGCTAATGTAAGCTTGCCATCGTCAGCAACACCTGTGATTGGGCTTGTGCTTGGTTGTGCACTTACTACAACACCGTATTCAAGTGTTGTTTCTGTCATTTCTTCATAAACTTCTAATGCATCGTAGTTAACGCTAACACCGAATGCAAAGCCTGATGTAGCATTGATAGCCTTTGTAAAGCCGAGAGTTGAGAAGATTGAGCCGTATTCTTGAACGTTTATTTCTTTGTCACAGTTTTTGCAAACAGTAAGAACTGACATTACTGCATAGTAGTCAACTGTTTCAGACTTTTCTTCACCAAATACAAGCTTTAATTCTTCTACGTGAACTGGCTCTGCAGCCATTGAGAAGAATCCACATCTTGAGCAATTGCCACAACATGTGTTACCTTCTTCAAACGCTATATCGTGAACATTATCATAATAGTATTCACAGTGGTTACCATAAGTAATCTTTGATACCCAGCCTGATGCCTTTTCTTGTACGCTTGCAACGAATGCGTCATCGCTATCGCCTGTAAAGATAATGGTCTTTACACCACTGTTTTGAAGAGAATACAGTGAATAAATTGATGTACAACCCTTAGGAACAACAAGAGTTATAGAAGCACTTGTTGTGCCCTTTAAAAAGTCATGTGGTACTTGAGTTACTTTTTCAGGAATACGAACATAGGATAACTGTGTACAGCCTTGGAATACACCTTGACCCAAGCTTGTTACTGTGTTAGGAAGATCAAGGTTTTTAAATTGAGCTCCGTTAAACGCATATTGACCAATTGTCTCCAAATTATCTGGGAAATTAAAGTCATTTTCAATTGGACAGCCTGAGAAAGCGTTACCAGCAATGGATTTTATATTCTCTGCATAGTTTACAAGAGATGAGATTTTACAACCATCAAAGGCATATCCATTGATTGCTGTTACTGATGCAGGAATAACCAAAGAGGTAAGCTTGCTATTACCCTTACATAGGTCGTTTTGAAGAACAGTTAGACTGTTTGACAAAATAAGTGTTTCGAGATTTGTACAGGATTGGAATACCTTTGTACCTGTGTTAGTTACAGTGTTAGGCATTTTTACATATACTAAATTTTTATTATTGTCAAGCAAATTGCCATTGATGTAGGTTGTATCCTCTGGGATTTCAATACGTACAACATAGCTCTTATGACTTGTGCCATCAGCATAACCAAGCACACTGTTAACCGAATTATTTGTTTTAAGTGAGCAAGATGTATTGTCGTTTAAAATGTAGTATGCTGGGAAGGTATAATAAAGCCCATCATTACCTAACATAACAACTCTTTCGCTTGCACCTATTTTGGTTGGTGCAGCTATGCCCTCTATTGTTTCTGGTGTTTCGGCAAATTCATTACTTGATGAACCCGCAGCGCTAACACCAATTGCAAATAAGCACACAAGCATAATGCTTACTGCAAGTGCTAAGAAAATTTTCTTTTTCATAATTTTTCTCCTAAAAAATAGTTATACATATAAATTATACTATAATAGACTAATTTTGTCAACTGGATTTAGTACCAAAATTTGCCCTATTTTTTAGTCATTGTACACAAAAAGAAAACACGCATTTGATGCGTGTTTATTATATCAAAATTAAGGGAGAGCAGACCCCTCCCCTACATTTTCAAGAGATCCTTCGACAAGCTCAGGATGACGATAGCACGTAGCAACCTGTCCGTCAGCCCGAGCACAACGTAGCGGAGTTGAATGGGTCTTAATGTTTTCGAATGTCGATGTGTCCCCTACAAAATTATTTGTGCTTTTCGGTCTACGCCTGATAATGCGCCATCTTACCTCATCAGAGGGACAGTAGTGCCAAGAGAAGGCGCGAACACGAAGTCGTCGACGTACTTTGTACGGCAACACAAGTGGTCGCGCCTAAAAAAGCGGATAAAAAGAAGAGATTTGCACACGTGTGCAAATCTCCACCTTATTGTTATCGAAATTTTGTTTCGCTTTTTGTTCTATTGGTGCTAATGCGCCCTCTTATCTTAATTCGGCGATGTCGAGTATAAGTCGCTCAGTCTTCTCCCAACCAAGGCATGGGTCGGTAATTGACTGACCATAGGTGCATCCGTCTGGCTTTTGCGCGCCGTCCTCAATGTATGACTCAATCATAAGTCCCTTAACTAGCTTCTTAACATCCTCGTTATGACGAGTTGAGTGCAAAATTTCCTTAGCGATTCTAATTTGCTCAAGATATTTCTTGCCTGAGTTTGCGTGGTTTGTATCAACTATAACGCCTGGGTTAACTAGGTTTGTTTTAGCATAAATTTCAGATAAGTGAGCTAGGTCCTCGTAGTGGTAGTTAGGAAGTGATTGACCGTGCTTATTTACATAGCCTCTCAAAATTGCGTGTGTGAGTGGGTTGCCCTCTGTTTCTACCTCCCAGCCACGATAGATAAATGTATGCTTGTGCTGTCCTGCAGTAATTGAGTTCATCATAACTGAGATATCGCCACTTGTCGGATTCTTCATACCAACAGGAATATCAAGACCACTAGCAGTAAGACGATGCTCTTGGTTTTCAACTGAGCGAGCGCCGATTGCAACATAAGATAGAAGGTCATTTAGGTATCTGTAATTGTATGGGTAAAGCATTTCGTCAGCACAGGTAAAGCCTGTTTCCTCAATTGCCTTGATATGTAGCTTACGAATTGCGATAAGACCGTTTAGCATATCTGGGCTTTCATTTGGGTCTGGTTGATGAAGCATTCCCTTGTAGCCATCGCCTGTTGTTCTTGGCTTGTTTGTGTAGATACGAGGAATGATAACGATTTTGTCCTCAACCTTTTCTTGAACCTTGCGGAGTCTTGAAATATAGTCAAGAACTGAGTCCTCACGGTCAGCTGAGCAAGGGCCGATAACAAGCACGAGCTTGTCGCTTTCCCCTGTAAACACCTTTGCAATTTCCTTATCATTCTTCTCTTTTATTTCTTGCATCTCACTTGAAATTGGGTACATTTCCTTAATTTCCTGTGGGATTGGTAGTTTTCTTTTGAAGTTCATATTCATTGTCTTTTTCTCCTTGTATTTGCGATTTATTTTTACTTTTTATCAAAAAATTGACGACGGTGTGTCGATAATTTCATAATTTCCTTCATTTTCTCGGTGTCCTCGTTTTCTATTGAATCACGAAGCTCCTTAAACTTTGCCGAAAAAAGGTCCATTTGGGAAATTAGCTCGTCCTTATTTAGAAGGAATAGCTCAGTCCACATATTTTCATTGATTTTTGCGATTCTTGTTAAGTCTCTAAATGAGTCGCCTGTATAATTAACTAAGTCCTCTGACTCCTTACAGGTCATAAGCGAAACAGCAATACAGTGTGTTAGCTGAGAGAGAAACCCTATCATTTCGTCGTGCTTTTCTGGTGAAAGCTCTGTTACTGTTTTAAAGCCTAAAATTTTGCCAAGCTCACGACAACAAAGTATTCCCTCGGGTGTATTTTTTTCTGTCGGGGTAACTATATAGTTTGCGTTTCTAAAAATGGATTTATCTGCGTTTTGAACGCCATAAACCTCTTTACCTGCCATTGGGTGCGCACCAACAAACTCGATTTGCGGTCTTAAAATTTCTTGGATTTTATAGACGATTGGGCTTTTCACACCCGTAACGTCAGTTAAAACTGCGCCATCCTTGATGTAATCTTGATATTTCTCCAGCCACTCGACCAAAACCTTTGGATAAAGTGCGAAAACTATAACGTCAAAGCGAGAAACATATTCTTTTGTTACCTCAGTTGTTCCACTTGCAATAAGTCCTTTTTCCTTTGCGTAATCAATTGAGGATTGGCTCCTTGTGATTGCGCCAACCTCATAGCCTAGGTCTGTTAATGCCTCGGCATAGCTACCACCGATAAGACCAAGACCAACAATTAAAAATTTTACGTCCTTGATAATTTTCATTTGGCTACCTCCTCCCAGTCAATGCCTAGTTTAGAAATGTCATAAAAGAAGTGGGGATAGCTTTTTGAAACCGCCTCGCATCCGTCAATCTCGCCACCAAGGGTGGAAAGAAGAACAGCTAAGGACATAACAATTCTATGGTCGTTGTGCCCATAGAGTGCCTCTCGCGGTGCGTGTAAGGTTGTGGGGGCAATTAGAACCTCATTTTCACAAACCTCAACATTTGCGCCTAGCTTTCTAAGCTCACACGCCATCGCCTCGGCTCTATCGCTTTCTTTAATTTTTAATCTTTTCGTACCCACAAAATGAGCGCCATTCTTTGCTGCTGATAAAGCGAAGCAAATAGGGGCTAAATCGGGGCAATTTGACAAATCTATTCTCGGGTAGGATTTTTCTATTTCCTTAAAGTGTTTTTTATAGATATAGTCGGCTTGGAGTGTGTCCTCTTTAAGTCCTAAAACAGACACTTCCCCGCCTAAAATGTTAAATGCATCTAAAAATGCGCTGTTTGAAGCATCAGCCTCGACTACTACATTTTGAGCCTTGTATTTTTGATTTCCTCTAATATAAAACTCATTGTCATTTCTTGAAATTTCAATGCCAAAGGTCTTTAAAGCATCAATTGTAATATCAACGTAAGCTTTGCTTTCAAGCTGAGTAGTTACAACAATTTTGCTATCGCCTGAAAGAAGTGGCAAGGCAAAAAGCAAGCCTGTAATGAATTGACTACTAATGTCCCCACGCACATAAAATGTGTCCGGCTTTAGTTCTCCCTCGTATTTTATGCTTGTTTTGTCCTTAGTTACCTTGATGCCTTGTTTTTCACAAATTTCGTCATAAATCTCAAGCCCACGTGACATTAGTCTTTCAGTGCCAACAAATGTAGCGCACCCACCTAAAGCAAGTGCGATAGGTACAAAAAACCTTAGTGTGCTACCACTCTCATTGCAATTGAAATCATCAAATTTTTCTTTGAAAATACCACCAAAAACAGACACAGAGTCGCCATTTTTGGTATAATCAACGCCCAGAGCCATAAGGCAAGACAAGGTTGCTTCCATATCCTTGCTATCAATAATGCCATCTATTTTGCTCTCGCCCTTTGATAAAGCAGCGGCAATTAAAAGACGGTGTGCATAGCTTTTGGATGGTGGAGCCTTTATCTCTCCCTTGGCGATGCTTTTATTTATTTTGATTTTCATTTTAAATATTCCTTTAAAAATTCAAGTGCTAATACATAGCCATAAAGCCCCTCACCAGTGATGGTCTTTATGCAAGCCTCTCTTACGTAGCTTACCTGTCTAAACGCATCACGCTCCTCTACCTTTGAGATATGAACCTCAACGCAAGGTATTTTTGTAGCCTTTAGCGCGTCTAAAATTGCAACACTTGTGTGGGTATATGCAGCGGGATTAAATATAATTCCGTCAACACCACTAAAAAATGCATCTTGAATTTTATCAACTAAATCGCCCTCGTGGTTGGATTGATAGAACTCAATTTCAACCCCTTGTGCGCTTTCTAAAATTAAATTTTGTAAATCCTTATACGTTTCCTTGCCATAAATATTAGGCTCGCGGATGCCGAGCATATTTATGTTAGGTCCGTTTAAAACTAAAATTTTCATTTTATAATTCCTTATATAATATCTCAGCTACCTCATCAACCGTGCCATCGCCATTTACAATCACATCGGCAACGCCTCTATATATGTGGTATCTTTCATTATATCTTTTTTCTATTGCTTCTCTGTCCCTTGAAAGAGGTCTGTCCTCAGTTGGCATTAGCTTAGACAGTGAGCGATCAAGGAAGTAGATTTTGCCATTTTGCTTCAAATTGTCAACATTGGACTCGCGCAAAATAGCGCCGCCTCCTGTTGCAATAACAAAACCATTTAATTTAGACACGTCCTCGATAATTTTCGCTTCTAAATCTCTAAAATATGCTTCGCCTTTGTTAGCAAAAATAGTAGGAATATCGGTGCCCTCGGTCTTTACTATTTCAACATCGGTATCTATAAATTGCTTGCCAGTAAGACTTGCTATTTTTGTACCAACGCTTGTTTTACCAGACGATGGCATACCAACAAGAATAATATTATTCTTTTCCTTGATTACATCATTGTAAATCGTGTCGCAAAGCGATTTTTCTACTGTTTTGCCCGAGAAATGCTCATATGCATAAACAGCTTGAGCGCCAAGCATATAGAGTCCACCCTCTGCTTTTATACCAATGGCTTGCGCCTCTCTTACAAGCTTAGTTTTAATTGGGTTATAAACCACATCAATTAAAGCTGCAAGCTTTGGAAATTTCTTTAAATCTATTGGTGTTGCGTTGTTTTTTGGATACATACCCACAGGCGACGTATTAAATATAACGTCAACATCTGTGTGGAACGCATACACCTCCTCATATGAAAGCGCGCCGTCAACCTTGATATTAGAAACAAAGATAATTTCCTTTGCCCCCATATCTGTAACAACTGCTTTTGCTGTTTTTGATGTGCCACCAGTACCGATAATTAGTACCTTCTTGCCCTCAATCTCTGCGCCAACGCGTAAAACGAGCGCGCGCATACCTGAGTAGTCGGTATTATATCCGTATAGCTTACCATCCTTATTGACAACTGTATTAACAGCGCCTATCTTTTTCGCATTTTCATCAACATAGTCAAGCATTGGGATTACCTTTTCCTTATAAGGAATGGTAACATTAATGCCCACAAATTCACGTTTCTTCATAAATAGCTCTACGTTTTCGGGCTCAATTTCCTTAATTTCGTACACGTAGTCGCCTATTTTTTCGTGAATTACCTTTGAAAAGCTATGTCCTAAATGCTCTCCAATTAATCCGTATTTCATTGCTTTGTCCTTTGCCTTAATGAAATTAGTCAGCTAATTTATTAAATCCATTTAAAAATACATCTGTGCCATATCGCATAGCTAAAGCATCACATAAGCAAAGTGCACAAACGCTATCAACCACAACGCATATGCGTCTGATTATTGCAGGGTCGTGTCTACCCTTTATCTCAAGCTTTGCATTTTCGCCTGTTATGAAGTTAACTGTGTCTTGCTCCTTGCCGATTGAAGGAGTTGGCTTTACTGTGCATTTAAATGTAATTGGCATTCCGTTTGTTATGCCACCATTTATACCACCGTTATTGTTTGTTGTGGTTATAATTTTGCCATTTTCATATTTTAATGAATCATTTGCTTGACTGCCAAGCTTTGCTGCAAAGCCATCGCCCAAGCCAAATTCAATCCCCTTAATGCCACCTATTGAGAATATCGCATGGGAAAGAACGCTTTCAATTGAGTCAAACCAAGGCTCGCCAACGCCAGCAGGCATACCGGTAATGGCAGTTTGTATTATACCACCGATACTGTCCTTTTCTTGTAATGCATTAAGTATTTGTTCAGTAATTTTAGCCTCTGCCTCATTGTCAATTACCGGAAAGGCTTTGTTTTGAAGTGATAAAACTGCATTTTCTATATTCTCTGAATTTTCAAATGCTATATCACAAGCATTACCGCATTTTAAAATATGGGTTCCAATATTAATGCCAAGCTTTTTAAGTGCTGAAATTGCAATAGCGCCACCGGCAACCAATCCAGCTGTAACTCTACCTGAGAAATGTCCACCACCACGATAATCCTCATAGCCGTGATACTTCATATATGCAGTGTAATCTGCATGCGATGGACGAGCAACACCATAATTATAGTCCTTGCTTTTTGTGTTCTCATTAGGAATAACAATAGCTATTGGAGTGCCTGTTGTTTTGCCCTCGAAAACACCACTTAAAATTTGGTAATTGTCATTTTCTTGGCGTGGAGTGTCTGTTTTTCCACTTGGTCGGCGTTTGGAAAGCTGAAATTTAATAAAGTCATTATCAACCACAATCCCGGGAGCTAGTCCGTCTAATATAACGCCAACAGCCTCTCCATGACTCTCGCCAAAAATGGTTGTTGCTACGCTTTGTCCGAATGTATTTTTCATTATAAAATACCTCCGTCGATATATTTTTTCACTTCGTCTATTTTTATATCTCTAAACTCAAACGAACCAATCTTATCAACATAGACAATTGTTATAAAATCGCCCTTTGCTTTTTTATCCTTTTTGATGTAGGAAAGCAAAATGTCGCTTGATGTATCTATTTTTGTGGGTAAATTGTATTTCTTTAGAACCTTTGTAAGTCTTTTTCTTGCATTATCACTACACATTGGAAGCATACCAAGTGAAACGCCCTCGCCGTGAAGGATTTCGCCAAGACCAGAGGTGCTTTCAATTGCGTGTCCTATGGTGTGTCCAAAATTTAAAACCTTGCGTAAATTCTTTTCCTTCGGGTCCTTTTCAACAACGTCCTTTTTGATTTTTAAGCCACCTAAGATTATTTTATCAAGGTCGCTTTCAAGGTCGGTTGAATTTTCGATCAATTCAAACAAGCTACTATTATATGTAGCTGCCATCTTAATCCCCTCGCAAAGACCTGCCATTAGTTGTCTTTTATCAAGAGTTTTTAATGTTTCACTATCAATGACAACCTTTTTGGGTTGATAAAATGCGCCTATTATATTTTTAACACCATCAAAATCAATTGCAACCTTGCCGCCGATTGATGAATCAAGCTGAGAAAGGAGTGTGGTTGGAATATTATAAAAATCAATGCCCCTCATATAGCTAGCGGCTACAAAGCCACCAAGGTCACCACAAACGCCACCACCGACAGAAACAACCACATCCGTGCGAGTAAAGGATTTTCCCACCATAAATGATAGGAGCATTTTGTAGTTTTCAAAGCTTTTACTTGCTTCTCCTTGTGGGATTGTTACTATGTAACCGTTTTCACACGCAGATAAAACCTTGCTTGAATACTCTGATGGTACTCCTGAATCGGTCAAAATTAGCACTTTTCTTTTTAGATTGAGATACTTGCCGATTTTTTCTAAAGCGCCACGCTCTATAACTATATCATAGCTATTTTCGCCCAAATTCATTGGTAAAACCATATCCTTTTCCTCCTTTTCTGCGATTTTTGTAGTTTGATTTAAGAATGATATGTGCCGACAAGCTTTAGTCTATCACAGGTAGCGCCCAGCTCCCTTAACATATCCTTGCCGTTTTGTGTGTTTATATTGCCGTCTGCCTCTACAAAGAAATAGTAGTTCCAGAGTAGCTCCTTCATAGGACGTGAGCGCAAATTTCTCATATTATATCTATGTGCGCCTATAATATCTATTGTTTTTGCCAAAGCTCCTGCCTCATTCCTTACTGTAAAGACAAGCATAAAATGCTCATTCATCTTCTTTTTAGAGTCGGGAGATGAAAGATTTAATGCGCGGGAGAAAGCGACAAAGCGTGTTGTGTTGTTTCTGCTGGAGTTGATTTTTGATTCAAGTATATTGAGTCCAAAAATCTTAGCAGTTTCGTCAGAAGCGATGGCAGCAATTTCTTTATCATTTGATTCCTTTACAAGCTTTGCAGCTAGTGCGGTATTTTGATAGCTTACTTGCTCGTAGCCGTGCTTACTTATATATTCACTGCATTGTGCGAGTGCCTGTGGGTGGCTTATTACCTTTTTAATATCATCAATGGTTGCACCCTCATTAGCCATTAGACAGTGGTTAATTTCAAGGTCAAGAACTTGATTTACGTACAAGCTGCCAGAAAAAAGCAAATCCATAACTGTTGAAACATCGCCTGCATAACTATTTTCTATTGGCAAAACGCAAACATCACATTCGCCGTTTTCAACCGATTTATATGCAGACTCAAAATCCTTATATGGAACGTATGTAGCCTCGGGATAAAGCCTTTTCGATGCAATATGGGCAAATGCCCCCTCAACGCCACTATAAGCAACGCGCATACCTTCATTGAGTCTTGCTTGATACGAACGAGAGATACCCATTGTATTCTTTAAAAACTCAACATAATACTCTTTAATTGTATCATCCTCTATAAATGAGCTATTGTTTTTTATAACCTCATTTTCACGAGAGGTATCTAAAATGGAAAGACCGTGCTCTTTTTTATATTTAGCTACTAATTCACTTGCTTTCATTCTTTTTTCAAAGAGACGCGCCATTTCGCTGTCTGTTTCATTTATGATTTTTCTTGCAATTTCAAGCTCGTTCATTTTCCACCTCCGACGAAAAATCATATGCACACACGTACACAATATAATAAGTATAATATATTATTATAAACCTATATTTTTTGTGTGTCAATATATTTGACCAAATTTTACTTTAGTTTAGTAAAGTTTTTAAATAAAAAAGATGTGTGCCGTTTGGCACACATCTCTATAATTATTCTGCTGCTACATATGTTGTGTAGTAATCAACTGATGCGCCCTCGCCTGAAGCTGTAATCTTAATTGTTACAACCTCGCTAGCAACCTCAGCGATATCAACAAACATTGTTCCAACTGCATCCTTTTCAGTTGCAAATTCGATATTAATATCTTCTTCCTTGCCATTGATGATTTCCTTGAAGGATGTAATCTTGTTGCCATCCTTGTCGAGAAGCTCAATTGTATATGTTGTACCCATAGTACCGTTCAATTGAATTAAGTTGATTGGCTTGGACTTGGAAACATTGATTTCTGTTGAGTAATTTTCTCCAACCAATTCAATAGCTGTTGGATCTCCAGGTGATGTTGACGCTTGAATCTTAACTATGATATCGTGGATTGCACATCCTTGACAATCCTCCTCGCACAAGCGTGTTCCTTCAGAGGAAACAATAACATCCTTTCCATCCTTAAACTCGTTTACGATTTCTGTCTTAATGTTGATAAATTGATCTTTACAAACTGTACAAATTGCAATACCATCGGATGATATTTCATCAAATGTATGAGGTGCTCTTGCCTTGATTTCCCTGCATTCCATTGCTGTACAATCTGCATCAGCACTACAATGGTATTCAATATAACCATATGATTCACATGTTGGTGCAACTGTTACCGCATTTTCAATCTTACTAAAATCGTGCACATTTGTTGCTAATGCTGCGTTGTCGTCAGAATACGCTTCAAACTCTGTTCCACAGTCATTACATAAGTACATAGCATTCTTTATACATGTAGGCTCGGCAACATATTCACCCTTTGTATAGCCTTCATGTCTAAGTGTTTTATATTCTTCACCTTGTTTATTAATACCAGTAGCACTACAGCCCTTAGTTGCACAGTAGTATGGGTAGTTACCACCTGTCTTACATGTTGCAACCCATTCCCCGTCAACATTGGTAAGTTGATCAGTATCACGTGTCCACTTGTGTTCTGGTAATGGTCCTATAGCATTTATTTCAGTTGTTGCGCCACAGCCTTCAGTAGTACATTTATACTCGGTATAGCCTTGTTTGATACAAGAAGCACCTACTACACGAACCACATAGCTAAAATCGTGGTCTCCGGTTGCTGGGATTTCACGGCTGTATGCTGCGTTTTGAGGTACATCCTTGCTTGAGTTGTATGCACAGTCCTCACAAACTGCCCATTCCTTACCAGCCTTGAAGCATAAAGGCTCAACAACTGTCTTATATTTGAAGTTAGTAGCGCCTGCTCTTTCGTATGTGTGCCCAAGTTTAGGATAGTTAGCTACTTGCATTGTGCTTGTACAGCCCTCGTTAGCACAAGCATTAATCTTGTAGCCAGCATCTGTACATGTTGCATTTACTGTCTGTGATTCCTTTGTGTAGTCATGGCCAAGAGCCTTGAGTGTTTCAGCCAAAGCCAAATCCTCAGCTGTTGCCGACTCGCCTGTTAGGCTTTCATATGTAAGCTCTATAACAGCATCACAATCAGCACATTGCTTTGTGATCTTACCGTGATTTTCGCAATCGCGAGGAACTGTTGTAACTATTGTTGTGTCGGTTTCTCCCTCAGCATAGGTTCTTTCATATGTATGACCGAGTGCTGAAAGCATTTCTTTTTCACCGTCACCAGCTCCACAAAGCTCACAAACTACTTCTGATGAGCCTGTATCTGTACATGTAGGCTCTACACGAATTTCCTTATAGCTATGTGCTTCAGGCTTAATTGATTTTGGTGTTTCGTTACGCTTTTCTGTGTAGTCACATCTTGAGCACTTATAGCTGTCATAACCACCTGCCACACAGGTTGGCTTCAATGTGCTTACGAATTGTGGATCGTGTCCAAGTGCCACAACACCTGTTTCGCTCTTTGTTGCTTGGCAAAGCGAACATGTATATGTAGCGTCGCCTCCTGCAATACAGGTTACTGTACCACTTGTGAATTTCCAATCGTGTACACAAGCTGTTCCAGTATCACTAGCTGAGTCTGTTGATGTATCTGTTGGTTCATCATTACCACCACAAGCAGAGAAAACAAACATCATAGCTAGTATAGCAAGAAGTATAAATATTAATTTCTTTTTCATAATGTTTCTCCTTGAAATCATTTTTTTACATCATTATTATATAATATTAAGCGCTTAGTGTCAATAGTTTTGTATATTTTTCGGTCTTTTTACCAATATCGCACCATTGTTTTTGTGCATTTTGACAATTGAATATGTTTGAATTAATGTTTCTATATCAATATGTAGTTTTCATATTTATAGTGCAACAAATAAAAACAGGCGCAAATCACGTTTGCGCCTGTTCATTTATTATTCTTGTGTTTCTGTTTCGTCGCTTTCGGTAGAGTCTGATTCCTTGCTTGAAGAATCATCTTGTGTTTCTTCTGTTTCCGGAACGATTATAACCTCTTGGGCATCATCATCAGACAAGCCGAGCTCCTTTTCAAGACGGCGACGTTCGTCCTCTGCCTTTTTCTTTTCTTCCTCTAGTTGACGAGCGCGTCTTTCATTTTCCTCTTGGCTTCTCTTTTTCTTTTCAGTAACTAAAGCCTCGACCTCGTCCATTGTAACGCCTTCCTTCATAGCGAGAGCAAATTGCTCGTCATCCATAATTTCGTTGCGTAGTAGGAATTCGGTAATGAAATCAAGCTTTTCTCTATACTTAGTGAGAAGCTCGACAGCCATATTATAGGACTGGTCAATAATCTTTTTAATTTCTGCATCAATTTTTGCAGCGGTTTCATCGGAGTAGTTTGGAGTAGAGCCGAAGTCTCTGCCGAGGAACACCTCGTTTGCACCGTGCTGTGAGCCAAAGTGGATTGTACCAAGCTCGTCGCTCATACCATAAACGGTAACCATTTTTCTCGCTACCTCGGTAGCTCTCATAATATCGTTAGATGCGCCACCTGTATAGTCGCCAAAAACAAGTCTTTCAGCAACGCGACCACCAAGCATCATAGCGATTCTTTCCTTCATTTCCTCTTTGGACTCGCTATATTTGTCCTCAGTTGGAGGAGTCAAGGTATAACCAAGCGCGCGTCCACTTGGAATAATAGAAATTTGTCTAACCGGATCTTGTGTTGGCAAGATGTGTGAAAGAATTGCGTGGCCTGCCTCGTGACACGCTGTGTTGCGCTTTTCCTTATCGCTCATCTTTCTTGCCTTCTTTTGTGTGCCGACAGTAATCTTTATCATTGCATCCTCAATCTCTGCCATACCAATGAGATTTTTACCACGGCGAGCAGCCAAAAGCGCACTTTCGTTCAAGAGGTTTGCAAGGTCAGCTCCTGTAAAGCCAACTGTAACCTGAGCAATTTTATATAGGTCAACAGACTCCTCAAACGGCTTTTTCTTTGAGTGAACCTTCAAAATAGCCTCTCTGCCTTGGATGTCTGGGTAACCAATAGTAACCTGACGGTCAAAACGACCAGGTCTTAATAAAGCTGAGTCAAGAATGTCAGGACGGTTTGTTGCCGCCATAACGATAACGCCCGAATGTCCGTCAAAGCCGTCCATTTCAACGAGCAATTGGTTAAGTGTTTGCTCTCTTTCGTCGTGTCCGCCACCAAGACCTGCGCCTCTTTGACGACCAACAGCATCGATTTCATCTATGAAGATAATTGCAGCAGGACTTTTTCTTGCATTATCGAACAAATCTCTAACACGAGATGCACCTACACCAACGTACATTTCAACAAAGTCAGAGCCTGACATTGAGTAAAATGGCACACCAGCCTCGCCAGCAACAGCCTTAGCTAGCAATGTTTTACCAGTACCTGGAGGGCCTACTAAAAGAACACCGTGAGGGATTTTCGCGCCAAGACGTGTGAATTTTGAAGGGTTTTTGAGGTATTCAACGCACTCAGTTAATTCCTCTTTTTCCTCATCAGCTCCTGCAACATCGGCAAAGGTAACCTTTTTGTCCTTGTCGGTTACGTTTCTTGCCTTGGACTTGCCAAAGCCACCCATTTTTCCTCCGTTTGCTTGACGCATTGAGAAGAACATAAATAGTAAAACTATACCGATAAGAATGATAAATGGTAGGTATTGTACAATCCAAGGTGTTTCCTTGATTGGAATAACGTGTACTGCGTTAGGGTCTAGGTTCCACTTTTCTTTTGTGATTTCATTGCCATTTTCGTCAAATTCAGGCTCAAATTTAGTTGACATTTCAGCCTTAATTTTGTTCAAATCGCCCTCTCCGTAATATGGAGCAAAGAAATTATGGAAATCTATTGTTGTAAATTCACAGACCTGTGTATAATCCTCTCCCTTTTCATTTTTGAGAGTAACGGTCATTTCATAATTGTTTAAATTAAACTCATATCCGTAAATTTTATTGTCGTAAAAGTCATTAATCATTTCGTCATATGTGTATTTGTCCTTTTGACCCTTCAAGTAGTTAAAAATTGTAGCTACTGTAAAAATCAAAACAGCAATCAACACAATATAAAATATTATGACACCGACGTTCTTTTTCTTCTTCATAGTTCCTCCGTATATACGCTTTCGCCTAAGTTAATTATTATTTGCTGAAAACTTCCTTCTTCAAAATCGCAACATAAGGAAGAGTTCGATAATTTTCGTTATAATCAAGACCATAGCCGACAATAAATTCATCAGGAATTTGTGTGCCACAATAGTCTGGAGTAAAGTCAACCTCACGCCTTGATGGCTTATCTAAAAGTGTAACCGTCTTAACACTCTTTGCGCCATTTAGCTTTAGATATTCGCAAAGGTATGTAAGTGTTTTTCCACTATCGATAATGTCCTCGACAACCAAAATATCAAGCTCACTGATATCGCTTCTGTGTAAATCTAGAATAATATTGATTTTACCGGATGATGTAGTGCCACTACCATATGATGACACCTTCATAAAATCAATTTGAAGTGGCTTATTGATTTTTTTCATAAGATCGGACATAAACACAACGCTACCCTTCAAAATGCCCAGTAGCAATACGTTTTTAGAGTCCTTGTAGTCATTTTCAATTTCTTTTGCAAGTCTTGTAGTAATTTCGTCAAGCTCTTTTTCGTTTAATAATACTCTTTCTACGTCCTTGTTCATATTAGCTTTCCTTTTTCTTAAATATGTTGATTACAAAATCGTTACCCTTGTAGCCATCTGCAAGTGCGATATCTGGAACACAAATAATATCGCTATCAAGGCAAATCAGCGGAATTTTATCGCGCAGATGCGACGGAATATGCTTATCTACCAAAATTTGCTTTAGTCTTTTTGTCATTTTGCCAGCTTTAATTTTGTCGCCGTTTCTTCTTGAGCGCACATACAATGGCTTGTCAATTTTTGAACCGTCAAGTTTGATTTTAGTTGTCAGCTCGTAGCCACTAGGCTCGTTATCACAATTTAATGAAATTGCTGTATCAATTTCATCAATGTATGTTAGCCCATCGTTTAGCTGTACACAAAATTCATTACTTTTTAATTCATCTGTTTTTAAAAATTTTGCATAGCCATGCTCAATTTTAAATGAAACACCATCACTAAGATTAATATAAGCGCCTGCCTGTGCACTATTAATTAAGCCTATGCACAAATTAACCGATGTATAATCTAAATCTATGGGAGATTGGCGCCTTAAAAGTCTAGATAAAATTGAAAAATCAAGGGAGCGCAAAAGCGAAAGCTCCATTTCCTCTTCTATTTTGTTATCACGAATTATTCTATCAATTTCTCTATCAAAGTATTCCTCGTCATAGGAAACCAGAGCGCCAAGACGGCTAACCGACTCCAAAAGGTCGGGGTTTATTTCCTTTAGTCTTGGAATAATATTTTGCCTTATGTGATTTCTTGTATATGCAGTATCAAAATTGGTTGAATCAGTCACATACTCAATATTATTTGCCAAGCAATAATCAATTATTTCTTTTTTAGATAAATAGATTAATGGGCGCATAATTTTGCCATTTACTGGCTTAATACCGATAAGTCCAGATGCGCCTGTGCCACGAGTTAAATTGAAAAGCACGGTTTCTGCGTTATCGTCAGCGTTGTGAGCTGTAACTATACATTTATATTCCGGATTTGAGTCAAGGACACTATAAAGCACCCGATAGCGCTCTTTTCTTGCGGTTTCTTCAAGTCCTGTTTTTCTTTCAGCTGATAGCCTTGGAATATCAATTCTTTCGCAAATGAATTTTACGCCATATTTTTTTGCACTTTCTCTTGCAAACGCCTCATCCCTGTCTGCTTCATCCCCACGAATCATATGATTTATGTGAACACACACAAGATTTTTGGTGCGAGAGCTTAAGTATTCTAAAAGTGCCGAGGAATCTGCTCCGCCTGAAAATGCAAGAACTGCGCCGCTATAAATATCTTGCATTTGATATTTTTTAACTGCACTTAAAATCTTCTTTTCCAAGCTGCTCTCTCCTCAAAACATAATTATATAGATTATATTACAATATTTTTTTTAAAAAAGCAATAGATAATATTAATTTTTCATTTTTTCATCACTATAAAAACAAAATAGCCTCTTATATGGAAAATATTGTTCGTTGAATTTGGTTGTCTATGGCAGTAGAATAAAATTATAGTAATAAATTATGATATGAAAGGAGAAAAAATGGAAAAGGACAAATTACATATACTTAATTTTTTCAAGCTGCTTGCGTTAATTATAATTGCATCAGAGCTGAAGGTTATGGAGCTACTAATTAACGAAAGAACTGTTTTTGAAGAGATAAATATTCTTCCACAAGTGCCACTTATTTGTGAATATTTATCTGTTTCGTTGTTTATTTATAGTGTTGGCTTTTTACTGTGGAACTTACTAGAAAAAAAAATTCAAGCGAAAAATGAATAATTTAAATTTTCTCCCTATACAATAGCGATTTTTTTCATTTTAGCGTGCTAAAATCTATGCCCCTTAAAGTCAATAATGGCTTGACCTTTGTACAGTTTCACCAAAAATACGCATTTCAAGTCGGAATATTCACAACAAATTTGGACTATTTTTTGTCAAGTGGAAAGTTGAAAATTTTTATTTTTCTACATCCCGTATTTTTGGCAAATGAGTAAAATCACCCCATTTTTCCAACTTTTCCACACCCTGAGTACGTGGAAAAGTTGAAAAACACCTCTATTTTGCTAGAGTTTTGCACTTTTTCCACTGAGTTTTCCACGCCTTTTTTTAATTTCAACATTTTTGTTGATGCTTTTTCATAATAGACAAGTGTATAAAATGGTTGTGTATTATGCACAAATTATGTTAGTTAACTAATCAATAAAAAACGGTTTTATTTTTTAAAATTTTCTACGTTTTGCACAAAGATGAATATTGGCAAAAGCCGAAAATGAATATTCATTTCTGCTCAAATTTTATTGATTTTGTCACAAATTTTAGTCTTTTTTCAACTATTTTCCTTTTGAAATATGCGCCATGTTTCTCTTTTGTGAAAACTTTTTCACAAAATCTCACTTTTTATGAATATTATTCATTATTCGTTAGTATAAACTATCAATTATTCATTATATTCGTTATATAATTGCATAAATTATGTAGTGATTTACTACCCCTTCTTTATTTCCTCCCCTAACACGGGGAGGCTTATTTTGTTTTGAGAGCAAAAAAGAAACCACCCATTGAGTGGTTTCTTTCATTATTAAATATTAAAATTATTCCTCATCAGATCCTTGATTTGCATTTATAAGCGCAAGCATATCTGCGTGGGTTACTATAGCTGCCTCAGCATCTACTGTCTTGTGGTTGAGGTAAGAAATTGTTCCATCAACTACAACGTAGCCATTGCAGTGTAGTGCTTGGTTCTCTGGTAGGTTAGATACATTAAGTGTTAGCTTGTTGTATCTTGTGCCTTGCATTTCTACCTTTAATGTGTTTGCATCTGGTGTGAGTGTACCATTATCATATGTCAAAGGTGTTCCGTCTGCTGCTGCGCTTACTACAAGTCCATAGCTTATTTCTACACCCTTATATTCAGCATATGCTTGGATTAGCTTTGAGTTTGCATATACGATATATGATACATTTGTGGAATCATTTTCTGCTACTGAATAGCCGTATTCTGTAAAGAGGCTTGTTCCCTCTTCTGCTTTTTCTACGTCTGTGTTACATTGTGCGCAGAAATATTGGTGAATTGCATCTGCAAAATAGTTTGCTACTCCGTTTACCTCTGGGTAGTACTT
>JAZPYB010000021.1:0-52684 GCA_045543955.1 Eubacteriales bacterium | reverse complement strand
TACAGATGTTAAACATTGTATAGGTTATGAGTATGATTCGACAGGAAAAGCAAAAACTGTTTTAGGATATACTTTTGCTACAGGTTATAATGTGGACAGAGATTTACAATATAAAATCGTAATAACTGAAGATGAAAACAGCGTGATATCTATAGACTATGGTGAAAATTTAGCATATAATGAAAATGACATAAAAACAAGATATATGTTCGACAATAAGGGGAGAAAAATATCCATACAGGTAGGCAATAATGAGGAAGAAACATATACATATAACGATTCAATGTTGCCGGATGATATTTATTATACCATCTTATATAACCCCAAAATATATACCGACTCAGGCTTTAATCTAGTAAAACACGATATGGAGACACGAGAAGATGAATTTTTAAGTTATACGTATCAACCTTCAAACAACTTGGCTACGGAAAATAATAGCGTTAGCACTCAAAACGCACGTAGTAGTAGCTATGTAGACAATACAACGCAAAAACCATATAATTCAGTTTGTTATATAATAACGGAGTTTAACAATGGAAATGAAATACTAGAACGCTCGACTAGTACAGGATTTTTAGTTGGACAAAACACAGTAATAATGTCGGCACATGCGGTTTATGATGATGTAACTAGCGATGGAGTATATAATCCTAGAATTGCTGATAAAATCATAGTTCAACCTGCTGCATATGTTGATAAAAAAGGAAATACCGTTTTGCCATATGGCGAATTTTGTGTAGATACTTGTTATATTGCGAAAGAATATTACTATATGACAGATGTTTCTGCTTTTGAATCCTTTAGTTATGACTGGGCAATATGCGAGTTCGAAAATACTACAGAAAAAACACTTGAATATCTTAATTTGCAAATTACGCCGAGTGATATGGTGAACCAAAATGTAGCATTATTAGGTTATGATGAATTAAGTTTCGGAATGGAGAAATCCCAGGGAAAAGTAGTAGAAGAAATCGGAAACATATTTTATCATAATGCACCTGTCGATCATGGTATTAGTGGATCTCCTATGTTTATAGATAACGATAATTATTTGGTTTGCGGAATATGTGTATCTGTGTCAACTAGCAATTCTCATAATGGAACTGTAAAAATAAGCTCATTGATTTACAATTTGGTAAATGATTTAAATACTTAAATACAATTGAATAGGAGGTAAATATTTATGAAAAAAACTCTAGTCGCCTTATTTTTATTGTTGGGGATGCTGCTTTTATCCGCTTGTGGCGGCAATACAGACACGGACACAGAAACAAGCACCGAGTCCGATACTGCGACAGAGATAATTGACAGCTCTACCGAATCTACAACCGAAACAGAAACCGAGGTTGAGTCAGAAACAGATATAGCGACAGATACAGAAACAGACTCTGATGCTGAAACGGACACAAATACAGAAGCAGTAGATACCTCTACCGAAACTGAGGTTGACTCTAGTACGGCAACAGAGACCGAAACTGAGGTTGATTCCGACACCGACACAGAAACCAATACAGGGTCTGATACCGAGACGGACACAAATACAGAAGTAGTAGATACCTCTACCGATACTGCAACCGATACTGAAACCGAGTCAGAAACTGAAACCGACACAGCGACAGACACAACAACTGATACAGAAGCGGAATCTGATACCGAAACAGAAAGAGAAAAGTACGGAAATCAGGTTCATTTCACATATGAAGAAAAAGAGAATATTTATTATACTGAAATAATAGATTTTGAAGAAACGGATACTCCTATTGACTTTCCCGAGGAAGAGTTCCCTCAAAAAAAGACTTATGCAAAAATTATTGATAACTACGAGGATTTATCAAAATATATATCCAATCCAAATTTAGACGAAAGCATCTTTGATGATAATTATGTAGTTTGTATAAAAAAACATTTTTCAGTAGGCTCCTATGATGGTATTCACAAAAATTCTTTAAATCTTATTGGATATTATGACTTTGTATGTGTGGACGGAAAATATGAAATTTCTCTTGATTTCTATTATTCTGTAATTGGCGAGGTCTTTCCAATGGTTGGAAGGATAAAAACATTTATTAGTTATATTGTAGTACCAAAAGCTGAACTTCCTTATGTAGAAGATGTACAAGAAATTGAGGTAACACAGCGTCAGATAAATGGAAATAACGGGTTAGGCGGTATATCATTGGGAGACCCTAATCCACCTCAAACAAACACGCATTTCTTTATTGGTCATAACAAAGACACAGAATTACCTGAAACTCCTAAATCTTGGGTCATTGAAAATTATTCCGAGCTTGGAAAGCAACTTGGTCTTATTTATGATGAGTTGGATGTGGAAGGAGACTACAATGTAATACTGTATTTACCGGCTGAGCCCGAATATGATTTTATAATCACAGGTAAAGAAATTAAAGACGGAGATTTATATTTAACGGTAGAGTCCTACACTAAATATACGAACGATTATTTGGCAGAGAAGGATATAAAATTCTATGATTTATATATAAAGGACTCCACTCAACTTTCCGACAACTATAATATCTATATAACTGTCAATAAAATTACCGTCCCAACGGTGCCTGAATCCCCCAAATATGCCAACAGTGTTTCACTTGAATATTTTGAGAAGGAAAATATTTACTACACATCAATAGAAAATGTAAAGGAAACAAACTTATCTATGGGATTTCCCAAAGACGAGGAAAGGGACTCGTTTACGAAATATATGAAAATGATAAATTCATATGAAGAATTTAAAACGTATATATCCGAACCAGCCATAGATGAGTCGATTTTTGAAGAAAATTATGTGTTGTGTATAAAACAATATGTTTCAGCTACAGTAATAGGGTATCATGGCTTTTCATATGAAAATGGCAAGTATAGTATATCTTTAGATGTTTATCAAAGTAAGAAGCCACCCGCTCATGAAGATATTGGATACTTGTTTCCACATGATGGTTATTTAATTGTACCAAGATCAGATATTCCTTATACTGAGGAGGTACAAAAAATTAATGTAAAAATAAATTACACCTCATTAGGTGGAAGTTATTATTGGTTTGTAGGGCATGATGCAAATGCAGAGTTACCTGATGCGCCAGCCTCTTGGGTTGTGAAAAATGACTCCGAGATTCAAAAGCAATTCGGCTTGACTTTTGTTTCAACTGAGCCTTTCACTGTTGAAACTAGGGTAGTGTTATATTTACCAACCGAGCCCGAATATGATTTTGTAATTACAAAAGAGGAAATCAAGGACGGAGATTTATATTTGACCTTAGATGCCTACATCAACCATAGGCACTACTATCTAAAGAAAAACGATGTTAAGTTTTATGATTTGGGCTTAGGAAGCAAATGTGACCTGCTTTCCGACAACTATAACATCTATATAACCGTAAATAAAATTACAGTTCCTGTTATAGAATAAAGCATCTTCAAAAATTGTTGACGTCATAAGCTTCGCAAAAAGTGTACCATTCAATGGTACACTTTTTTTGTAAATCTATTGCAAATAGATACCCCTTGTGCTAAAATGTAGGTGTTTTTTAATAAATACAAGGGAGAGGGCATATGGAAAGGGCATACAAAAGGAGTCGCGTTTTATATATAATCGAAGCCGCGCTTGAATATTTAATTTCTATATTTTTTGCCAACGAGCTTTTGCCAGAGCTTACAAAGGCGCTTGGAATTTCCGATGCTGTAACAGGCGTAATTTCTGCCATTATTTCGCTTGGCTGTGTATTTCAGCTTGTTTCAATGCTTTTGCGTGGTGGCCGCGCAAAGCCGATAGTTTTAGCATTCAGCATATTAAATCAAGTGATTTTTATGCTCCTTTATCTAATTCCACTTTTCAATTGGGGCAAAAACACAAAAATTACACTCTTTATTGTGGGAATTTTGTTTGCGTATTTGATTTACTATATAGCTCATCCAAAAAAGATAAACTGGTTTATGTCCTTGATTGACGATGGTCAAAGGGGAATATTTACCTCAAAAAAGGAAATCATTTCGCTAATTTCAGGTATGGCTTTTTCATTCCTTATGAGCTGGGTGGCTGGCTATTTTACCGAAAAGGGAGAAAAAGAAACCGCATTTATAATTTTTGCAATAACTATATTTGTTTTAATGATTTGCCACTCTCTTACTATGATTTTCTCAGTAGAGAAGCCAATGCCAGAGTCAAATGAACACGGGCTGAAGGAGATTTTTTCAACCTTTAAGGAAAAGGGCGTTATCTTGGTCGCTGTTGTTTTTGTGCTTTGGAATATTGCCTCAAACTCGACAAAGCCATTCCTTGGTACATATATGAAGAACGACCTAAGCCTTGAATACTGGTTTAGAATAGGCTTTTTGCCAGCAATCTCGGCTGTTGCAAGAATTGTAGCATCTATTGTTTTAGGTATTTATGCCGACAAAAAATCATTTGCCAAAATGGTATCAATCTGCTTCGGAATAGCCGCAGCAAGCTTTTTGGTTATCACATTCGCTTCGCCCGCCTTCGGCTCAGCTAACGGCTATATTATGTTTACAATGCACTATATCCTTTATGGCATTGCAATGGGCGGAATTAATAGCTCGCTTATTAACCTCTGCTATGACTATGCACCGGTTGAAAAGCGTGTTGGGGCATTGGCGGTTACCCAAGCTGTATCGGGCGTTATCGGCTTTTTAACAACTGTTTTAGTCAGCCCGTTGGTTGACAAAATTCAAGCAAATGGCAACACCGTTTTTGGTATGCAAATACACGCGCAGCAGCTTGTTTCAATAGTTGGCGTTACCTTTTCTTGCCTCGCTATGGCTTATGTGCTCATCTTTTTGATTAAAAAGAAAAATAAATAGACAAGAGAGAACATTTCGGCTTTGTACCGATTTGTTCTCTCTTTCTTATTTTACATAAGGAAAATATAACCAAAATTGTAAAAGCATATGCTAAGCACTAGCTTTGCATATGGAAAATGAAAATATAAATGAAAATATAAATATAAATATAAATGTAAATGTAAATGTAAAAAAACTATATATTTGACTAACATTATTTTTTATGGTATAATTATTGTGTGTTGTTTATTTTCAGTTTACTTTGACCCTTTATAATGCATAGTGAGGTGGTATGAATGTTTCGTATTTTGGTTGTCGATGACGACGATAATACAAGGCTGTTTTTACAAGCGGTTTTGGAAAACGATGGCTATACAGTTAGCACAGCATCAAACGGCAAGCGCGCCCTTGAGGTAATGGACAGGGAGCATATTGACCTTGTCGTGCTTGATATTATGATGCCAGAGATGGACGGCTATGAGTTTACAAAAATCGTGCGTGAATCCCAAAACAACTTGCCGATTTTAATGGTTTCGGCAAAGCAGCTTCCCTCTGACAAGCACAAGGGCTTTATAGTAGGAACTGATGATTATATCACAAAGCCGATAGACGATGAGGAAATGCTATATCGCATAAAGGCGCTTCTTCGCCGTGCTAAGATAGCAACTGAGCGCCGTATTGAAATTGGCGATGTGGTTATAGATTATGATTCACTTACCGTATCGCACAGGGGCGAGGTGCAGGAGCTTCCTCAAAAGGAATTTTTGCTCTTATATAAGCTCCTTTCATACCCAGGCAAGATATTTACCCGTATTCAGCTAATGGATGAAATATGGGGTGCTGATAGCGATACCGGTTGGGAAACCGTTACTGTTCATATTGCAAGACTCAGAAAGCGCTTTGAGGGCTGGGACGAGTTTTCAATAGAATCTGTAAGAGGGCTTGGCTATAAGGCGGTAAAGAAAATATGAAAAACAGAGGCTTCAAGAGCTTTAAAAGATTCAAAAATCAACGTTTTTCCTTGACACTTTCCTTGGCTGGTATAGTTGTTGCGTTGCTTATAATTGCTTGCTCGCTAGCTGTTCTTACAGCGTGGATTCTTATCGAGGCAGGAGTTTTTTTAGATACTGAATTTTTGGTTGACGCGCTTCTTTTGATGCTAATATTTATTGGCGTTTCAACTATTGTTGCGTTTGGCTTGGTTATGCTGTTTGGTAAATTCCCATTAAAGCCGGTTAACCAGCTAATAAACGAAATGAACCGTTTAGCATCAGGCGACTTTCGTGCTAGGCTTCATTTTGGCAAGGTTCTTTCAAAGCATAAAACCTTTAAAGAGATTGAGGAGAGCTTTAATGAGCTTGCAGAGGAGCTTGAAAATACAGAAATGCTTCGCTCTGACTTTGTAAACAATTTTTCGCACGAGTTTAAAACTCCTATTGTTTCAATTTCAGGTCTTGCTAAGCTTGTAAATAAGGGCCATTTGACAGAGGAGCAAAAAAAGGAATACTTGGTTGCAATCGAGGAGGAATCCTTACGCTTGGCAACTATGGCGACAAACGTTTTAAATTTAACAAAGGTAGAAAACCAGACCATTCTTTCTGATATAAATAAATTCAATTTATCGGAGCAGATACGTACAAGCGTTTTGCTTTTGGAAAATGAGTGGTCGAAAAAGCAAATAGAATTGTATCTCGACTTTGATGAGTACGAAATTGAGGCAAACGAGCCACTTTTGAAGCAGGTTTGGATAAACCTAATTGATAATGCAATTAAGTTTTCGCCAAACGGGGAAACTGTTTCGGTTGAAATCAAGGACCTTGAAAAAAGGTTTTCTGTAACAATAAAGAATACAGGCTCGGAGATTTCAAAGGACAGTCTTGGTAAAATATTTAACAAGTTCTATCAAGCAGATGAATCACATGCGACAAAGGGCAACGGCATAGGTCTTGCAATAGTTAAGAAAATTGTAGATTTGCATAACGGCAAAATAACAGTAGAGAGCGAAAACAAGATAACAGCATTTACAGTTTATTTGCCTAAAAAGCAATCTAATTTAAAAAATAAACAAATAACAAAGGGGTAAATTGTTATGAGAAAAGTAAAGGTTTTAACAGATTCTTGCTCGGATTTGACTGGCGAGCTTCTTGAAAAATACGATGTAGATTATGCAAAAATGCGTTATACCTACAATGGTGTTGAAAAGGAAGCAAAGCTTACTTGGAGTGAGGATGAAATTCACGAGCTTTATAATGTAATGCGCGAAGGCGTTCGTGTAACAACTGCTCAGGTTCCTGCTGATGAATATACTCAGTTATTTACAAAATATATAAACGAGGGCTACGATATTGTGTATCTCGGTTGCTCCTCAAAGCAATCAAGCTCTGTAAACACATCATATGTAGTGGCAGAAAAGGTTATGGCAGAGAATGAGGGCGCAAAAATCATTTGTATTGACTCTTTAAATTCTTGTGTACCACTTGGCACATTGGTAATTGAGGCTGCAAAGCTGGCAAAAGAGGGCAAGAGCGTAGAGGAGGTAGCTGAGGCTGCTATGGCTATGCGTAAAAAGGTAAATCAATTTTGCACAGTTCACTCACTAAAGACATTACATCAAGCAGGTCGTGTTAAGGGTGCTGCCGCATTCTTTGGCAATCTACTAGGTGTTAAGCCAATTCTTATTTCCGACGCTGACGGAGTTCAAACACCACTCAAAAAGGTAAAGGGCAGACAAAAGTCATTTGAGGAAATAGTTAATCTTATGAAGGAAGCAATCATAAATCCAGAGGAGCAAACAATATTCCTCGCACACTCTGACTGTGATAAGGAAGAGGTTGAAACATTAAAGAAGATGGTAATGGATGCAATTCCTTGCAAGGACGTTTATGTAAGCTATATAGGACCAATCATCGGTGGCTCAATCGGCCCTGATGCTGTGGCACTTGCCGCATTTGGTAAAGAGGTTACATATAGAGTTGGAGAATAATAATGGATAAAAAAATAGACGGTCAAATATACTCTCAAATGATAATGGGCGGTGCCTCTGTGCTTGGCTCACATTCGGGCGAGGTTGATGATTTAAATGTTTTTCCAATCCCAGACGGAGATACTGGTACAAATATGCTTCAAACAATCGAGGGTGGAGCTGGTGTTGACGGTGGCGAGGCTAACCTAGGCAAGGAATCTAATCGTATTGCCGAGGCTATGCTTCTAAACGCAAGAGGAAACTCCGGCGTTATCCTTTCTCAGTTCTTTGCAGGCATTGCAAAGGGACTTGAGGGGGTAGACGAGGCTGACGTCGATGCGCTAGTTGTTGCCTTTAAAAGTGGTGTAGAATCGGCTTATAAGTCGGTTTTCAAGCCAACAGAGGGCACAATTCTGACGGTTATGAGAGAGGCAACACAGATAGCGGCTGAATCGGGTGCGAAAACTCCACTAGAGTTTTTTGATAATTTTATAAAAGCAGCCGAGGAATCCCTAATCCACACACCGGAATTGCTTCCTGTTCTAAAAAAGGCAGGCGTTGTTGACTCCGGCGGTGCTGGTCTTATCTATATAATCAAGGGTATGAGGCGCGCGCTTGACGGCGAGAGCTTTGTAAAAAAGGAAAAAACAGAAGAGAAGGCACAGGAATTAGACCTTGACGCGTTTGACGAAAATAGCGTTTTAGAATTTGGCTATTGTACTGAGCTTTTGCTTCGCTTGCAAAACGCAAAGACAAATATTGATGCTTTTGAGGTTTCAACTATTATTGCATATCTTGAAACAATAGGCGACTCAATAGTTGCGGTAAAGAACGGCTCAATTGTCAAAATTCACGTTCATACAATGACACCTGACAAGGTGCTTGCCTTCTGTCAGCAGTTTGGCGAATTTTTAAAGATAAAAATTGAAAATATGTCGCTTCAGCACAACAATACTGAATTGCCCGATAGCGAAGAATTGACTACTCACGTAGAAAAGGATCTTATCGAGCTTGGCATTGTTGCTGTGGCAAACGGAGAGGGCATTAAAGAGGCGTTTTTGGAGATGGGTGCTAATGTCATTGTAGATGGCGGCCAAAGCATGAATCCGTCGACTGAGGACTTCTTAAAGGCATTTGATGATGCACACGCAAGGAAAATTTTGGTTTTCCCAAATAACTCAAATATAATTTTGGCAGCACAGCAAGCAGCTAGCATTTATAAAAAGGCTGAGGTGAGAGTTGTCAATAGCAAAACAATAGGTGATGGCTATGCCGCACTTTCTATGATTGATACTGAAAGTGGCGACATTGACTCAATTGTTGATGAATGCGAAATGGCGATGGATGGTGTTTTAACTGCCGAAATTTCCCAGTGCGTAAGAAATGCTGAGTTTGATGAAATCAGCGTTTCAATCGGCGACTATATCGGCTTTATGGGCAAAAATATTCTTTCCTGCTCAAAATCTCGCTTGGAGGCAACTCTAAAAACAATCGACCAGCTTGAATTAAAATCTCACGAGATTTGTATTGTTATTCGTGGCGAGGATTCAAGCGAAGATGAGTGCCACGAAATAGAAAATTACATAAGCAGTAATTATCCACGCGCAGAGGTGTTCTTCATTGACGGTGGACAACATATTTATAGCTATATAATAATAGCAGAATAAGGGGTGAAATTTTGGATATTTTCCTACTTATAATGGCAGCGCTGTGCGCATATTTAATATGTGGCGCTAACCCTGCAATAATCATTTCAAGGCTTGTTTACAAAAAAGATATAAGAACCTGTGGCAGTGGAAATGCTGGCTTTACAAACTTCAAAAGAAACTTCGGTCATAAATGGGCTTGGTGGGTGCTTCTTTTTGATGTTTTAAAGGCAGGCGTTGTAATTGGCATATTCTCAACCTTGTTTGGATTTTTCTCGGGTTGGGACCCAAGCGTACACTTCAGCACGGAGGCATTTAGATTTTGTGCTGCCTTTACAGGCGTATTTGCAGTCATCGGACACTCATACCCAATATACTATAAATTCAAGGGTGGAAAGGGCTTTTTAGTCTCTCTTTCTCTTGTTTGGTTTATAGATTGGAGAATAGCACTTGTTGCGTTTGGTGTGTTTATAGTTCTCCTGTTCACAACAAAATTTATGTCATTGTCGGCTATTTGTTCAATGCTTTTATGCCCAACAATACTTTTAGTATGTGAAATTTGCGAGGGTGGCTGGACAGCTATTGAAATTTGGACATTGGTTCTTTATACTGCGTCCGTTCTCTTGATGGTTTGGAGACATCACGAAAACGTGGTAAGACTCTTAACAGGCACAGAAAAGAAATTTTATCTTTTCGGCAAGAAGGGCACGGTAGAGGAGTCAAAGGAAAACAAGGAATAAATATTAAAAGCCTACTTCAAAGTAGGCTTTTTTCTTGCATTATAGATTAATATGTGCTATAATTATAAAAATGAATTTTTTGGAGCAGAAATGAAATCAATTTATAAGTTATTAATTACTATTACTCTTGTAATGGTATCGATTTGTGTCTTTTCTTCAACTGCGCTTGCATCTGAAGAGTGTGAGCACACAGGAGGACGTGCTACCTGCACAGGGAAAGCTGTCTGCGAGCTATGTGGTGAGGAATATGGGGAATTAGATCCATTTACTCATAGCAATCCTGAAGAGTATTATGAGTCTTGTCAGGAGGATTCGACAAAGCATAATGTAATGTGGCAATGCTGTAAGCTTTTTTTACGCACTGAGTATCACGTTGAAGACCCGGATAATATGCCTACATGCACAGAAAAGGGCTCTTGCTATCGTTGTAAAACTAAATATTTAGATGAGCTTCCACATAACTTCAGTGAGCCAAGCTGTGCTTATCCTAAAATATGCAAGGATTGTGATTTGCACGAGGGCGAAAGATTACCACATACAGGTGGAGAGGCAGGATGCTTGTCCTTGGCTATATGTGAGGTTTGTGGCGTTGAATATGGCGACATTTTGGGACATATAGGTGGCGAGGCTACCTGCTCAAAGCAAGCTGTTTGCGAGCGCTGTGGAGAGAGCTATGGAGTATGCTTACCCCATACTGGCGGAACAGCCACATGTAAAGCTCCTGCGATATGCACAGTATGTAAAACAGCCTATGGCGAGCTTGGAACTCACATAGAAGACACTGAGTGGAAAATAGCTAAGGAATATCACTACAAGGACTGCGCAAACCCCGGTTGTACCGAATTAATGATAGATGGAGACCACGAGGACGAAAATAACGACGGAAAATGTGATATTTGCCAGTACAAATATAAGCTGAGCACCGTTCAAGTTGTTTTGATTATTGTCGGCTCAACCCTTGGCATAATAGCTGTAGCAGGCGGTATCACCGCTATAATAATTATCAAGAAAAAGAGAAAAAATAAATAAAAAAAGAGCAAGTCAAGCGACTTGCTCTTTTTATTTAATCTCTATACTTCTTTGCGTATGTGTTCCAACCAGTTTTAGAGTCGTTCAATATATTATTTGCGTCATTTAGTGCTTCCATATAAAGTTGGACGAATGGAGTTGAGGAGTTAACAGACTCACTTTGAACACTTGTTAAGAACTTTTGACCCATAGTAGCGTACATATAGCCTTGGTCATAGCACATACCTGGGAAGATGTAATCTGTAAGCATTTCAAGTGCATCTGCACGAGAGGCTTCGTTGTCGTCATAGAGCAAAGGCTCAAGCGTATTGTAATAGCCCTTCATAACACGCTCTTGTCCTGTCCATGAAAGGACATCAAAGAAGTATTCAGACATTTCTCTGTCAGGTGTGCATCTTGGAATACACATAACTGTTGTTTGAGAAGCTAAAGGCGAGTAGTATGCACCTTGGTCCTCTGAAAGCATAGGCATTGGTAAAACGCCTACCTTAAAGTTGTCATTTGTAGTTGGAAATACACGTAACCTTTGTACAACCTCATGATAGAACAAAAGCTTACCATTTTCAAATGATGCTTGCACTCCACCATAGGCACCGTCCCAAGAGGTTCTTGCCCATGTACCAGCCTGAATTCCCTTAAGCTCGTCAATAAGGGTAGAAATTGTTGAAGGATTATCGTTTAGAGAAATATAGTATTCTTTGTTGGTAGAACCAGAAATGGTTTTTGTGGAAACCTGTTGGATTCCACTTGATTGGAAGAATGATGTAAGTGATGTTGAACCAAAACCATATGTATCGGTATCTTGCCAGCCTGTTTCACCGTTATCATCCTTACCTACTATTTTAGCATTCTTTGCAAGCTCGGCAATAGTCCAAGTGCCGTTTTTAACCATATTGTAAAGATTAGGGAATTCTGGAATATTCTCGACCATAGCTTGGTTATAGAAGATAACAGATGCTACTTCTTCATCAAGGAAGCTAAAGTCTCCTGCTACGAAGAATGTGTGTCCGTATACAGAGAATGACTCGACGGATGCTTGATTGTAATATGATTTTGTTAAATCAATATACTTGCTATTTGCAAGGTCATATACTGTATCTGCAGAAATCAATGATTGTGCCTCAAACATACGAGGAAGGGCAATGTGATATTTATCAAATCCCGCCTCAAGACCACTTTGAAGCTCCATTTGCATTACACCGTCATATTTAGCATCGTGCCATTTAAGTGTAATACCATATGTATTTTGAATATATTCATGTCTAGCCCAAACGGCATCATTAATCTGTAGACCATATTTATCGGTGTTAAGGTAACCTATTACATAGAATTCAGGTTGGCACCAAGTGCCTGCAGCTTCTTTAGACGGAGTGCCATACCAACGTGTGGCTAAAACATCAAGTGTTTTGCCTTCCCACTTTTTTGATGGATTATCCTTTGTGCTAACCTTATCAAATGGATTTGTTGGCTCAGTTTCTGTCTCTGTCTCAGTTTCTGTTTCTGTTTCAGTTTCAGTCTCAGTTTCAGTTTCTGCCTCAGTTTCTGTTTCAGTCTCTGTTTCAGTTTCTGTGTCAGTCTCGGTTTCTGTGTCAGAGGAGCCTGCATCAGTATCTGAATCACTGCTTACTGGCTCAAGCCACCAAGCATATAGCTTGAGATCTTTGTCAATTTTGAATGGAGTAACCTGTGGGATAACAGAGTCTGTATCCTCTTCAACTTCGTATTGCTCAACTGTGTACCAGCCAAGGAACGTGCATCCTTCTTTTACTGGTTCAGGGAGGGCTTTAATCTTCTCGCCCTTTTGGTAATTAACGGTTTTGCTACCGTTCATGCTACCACCGTTAAGATCAAATGTTAAAGTAACGGTGTTTTCATCTGTACCAGAAGTGTCAGTATCGGATGATGTGTCGGTTGTAGTCTCGGTGTCAGTTCCAACCTCGGTCTCGGTGTCGGTTCCAACCTCGGTATCAGTGTCTGATTCAACCTCGGTCTCGGTGTCGGTTCCAACCTCTGTGTCGGTGTCTGATTCAACCTCAGTATCGGTGTCAGTTCCAACCTCGGTATCGGTGTCTGATTCAACCTCGGTATCGGTGTCTGATTCAACCTCGGTTTCAGTATTCGACTCAACATCTGTCTTGGTGTCGATATCCGTTTCATCTTCTGTTTGTGTACCACTGTCGGTAGAAATACTAATGTTTATATTTCCACCACATGAAACCAACATCATAGAAAACGATAGAACTAAGACAATAAAAAGCCAAAGATGTTTTTTCATTTTTTCTCTCCTTTAAAATTATTAATATAATTTTATCACAAGATAACTTGTTATTCAATAGTAATTTAAAGATTTGTATAATCAATCCTTTTGTCCTTGAAATAATATTCACGGTCGTGGTCGTTTATCTCGCGCAAGACTCTACAAGGGTTGCCAACTGCGACAACGCCGGATGGGATGTCCTTTGTTACAACGCTACCAGCACCAATTACGGAATTATCGCCTATTGTAACTCCTGGAAGTACAATAACCCCAGCACCAAGCCAACAGTTTTTGCCGATGTGAATAGGCATATTAAATTGATATCCCTTTTCGCGTAGCTCGGGCAAAATCGGATGCCCACCTGTTGCCAAAACAACGTTAGGACCAAGCATAGTGTAATCGCCAACATAAATATGAGTGTCGTCAACTAATGTAAGGTTGAAATTTGCATAAACAAATTTGCCAAAATGTGTATGGTGCCCGCCCCAGTTAGAATGGAGAGGAGGCTCAATATAACATCCCTCGCCAATCTCGGCAAACATCTCCTTTAAGATTTTTTCGCGCTGCTCGAGCTCTGTTGGGCGCGTTAGATTGAAATCATATTGCTTGTCAAGACAAGCAAGCTGCTCCTTCATTATATTTTCATCACTCGGGTAGTAAATCTCGCCTGAATGCAATTTTTCCTTCATACTCATTTTCTGCCCCCAAATAGTCCTTTAATTTTTCTCCAAAGCCTTTTAAAGAAAGACTGATTTCGTAAATCACTAAGCCTTGTTAGTGGGTCTGTCTCGTCCATAATTCTATTGTAAAAGTGGCGAAGCCACTCAATGTCCCTTTCGGTGCATAAGCGCTTGTTTAAAGCATCGTGCTCGTGCGCCAGCTTGTTTCTGATATGGCGCATATGCTTTAATGATTTGTAGTCGCGCTCCCAGCCCTTGATTTGCCTGCTTTCCTTTTCAGGGGTGGCATCCATATGCTCAATATAAAGGCTGACACCGCGCTTGCTGGTAAAAAACTCTCGGCAGAGCGAATCAAGGCGCAAATATTCCTCTTGAAATCTAACGTTTAACTCAAGCATTTCCTTCCTCCAAAAATCGTTCGTAAAGCGACTGACGCTAAATGGGGTTTATTGCTAATATTATAGCATAACGAAATTAAATAAATCAATGGAAACGGAATAATAAGTATGAAAATAGAGAATAAAATAAATATTTCAAAGAAAAATAAAAAATATATTGACAGAAGCAAAAAAATGTGATATTATACTAAAGCACGAGAATTGTGCAAAGAAAATATGTACATTGTATATTAGGAATATCAAGGCTACGCCTTGTGTCGCAACGAGCCTTTTGCTTGCAAGCAGACAACGGCTTTCGTTAGACATACGAAGCGAATTCACAAAATATTTTGCGAGCCGGTTCGATATTCTCTGCGTATGCAAATGTACATTTGCATACGCAGGAATATCGAAGCGGTCATAACGAGGCGGTCTTGAAAACCGTTTGCCTAACGGCACGGGGGTTCGAATCCCTCTTCCTGCGCCAACCATATGCGGTTTTGTTCAAGCAAAACCGCATATTAATTTGCTTTTTAGGTTTCTTTTGGTGTTCTATTTGGACGAAACAAACTTTGATACTGAAATACCCCTCCTAACGGTTTTTGATTTCATAATGAAATACTTTGAGACGATAAAACTAATGTGTGAGGTGAGTACAATGATAGGTACGAATGTTGTGGTGGTTGTAGGTGCTACTATGGGGGTAACCTTCAACAGAGGGCGAAGTAGAAAAAATATAAATAGCCAAGAAAACTAAGAGAGTCACCGAACGGGGTTCGAATCCCTAACCTCCACCAAATAAAAAAGGTAGCAATCATTGCGAGTGCTACCTTTTTTATTTCGTTGTAAAATGAAATAGAGGGGATTCTTGCCCATCTTTGTATCCCGAGCAAAAGACACAAACAAAATTGTGCCAAAGGAAACGTAAACTGAATACCACGATTTGCATTTTTCTTTATTTGATATAAAAATCTTTCCACTTGCATCAAATATTGACAAATTGTGCTAACTAATGTATAATTTAATTAAAGAGGTGATTCAAATTGATTACATTTTTAATCATAGCTAGCATCGTTTTGTTGTTGGTTGGCGTTGTTGTTTTGTTTAGAGTTTTTAGTCTTGGTGCCTTTGGCACACGTAAAGCATCAGCAACTCAAATCGAAGCAACAGTTATTGAAAAAAGAATGCAAGAGATTAGACGTGGTTCACCAACAGGTACGGTTTGGCACAAAAGATATTATGCTACCTTTGATTTGGGAAATGATGATACTATTGAAATGGCAGTAGATAAATCTTTTTCCGAAAAATTTGAAGTAGGTAACAAAGGAACGCTTTTCTTTAAAGGTGACAAATATTTAAGTTTTGAATAATCAACTAAGCGAGTGCTGATGTTTTCGGCACTCGCTTATCTAATATTTATTTGGAAAATTATACACACCGAATCAGTGTTCTTTCCCTTTCTCTACTTGACTCCCTTTCAATATTGTAGTAAAATGAATAAGTAAAAACAGAGAAGAAAAGGGCTAAAATGGACAGATTAGAATTTGAAAAATTAGTATTTGATACATACGATATAAAAGCCGATTACCCATTTGACGAGGACTTTGAAACAGGTATTTTCAGACACCCATCGAGCAAAAAATGGTTCGCCATCGCTATGAAAATACCAAAATGCAGAATAGGTCTTTCGGGAGACGATATAATTGATGTAGTCAATCTAAAATGCGCACCCGTGGTTGTTGAGTCCTTGGCAGAAGTAGAGCCGGGCATTTTCCGTGCTTATCATATGAATAAAATCCACTGGTTGACAGTAGCCCTTAATATGTGCGACAATGACACTATCGCGTGGCTACTTGAAATCAGCTATGACTTAACCAAGCCGAAGGCAAAAAAGAAAAAATAAAAGGATTCGTGTAACAATTTATAACGGGAGGCGAGACGCCTCCCCTACAATCAACAATATAATATTCGTAGGGGAGGGGTTTACCCTCCCGAATTTTTTAAAAAGGCGCTTGTGCGAAGAAAACTCACAAGTGCCTTTATTATGAATATATTTTATTTAAACCACTTGGTATGCTCAAGCGTTTTCTTTACCAGTGCATCAATTGTTGACTTATCATGACCAAGAATTTGAGTTTCTAAAACTCCACCGAGTGGGTCGGTCCACTTCTTGCCGATGTTGTCAATTCCATAAATCATGCCGACAATTGAGCCAACGGTTGCACCGTTACAGTCTGTATCAAAGCCTGTTTCAACAGCCATACAGATTGATTTTCCAAAATCGCCCTCGCCATAGAGAAGTGAAGCTACAACAATAAGCGCATTAGAGATTGTATGACACCAATCGTGTGAAAACTCGTTGTTATAGCGTGCGTGGATTTTGGCAAAAGCCTCGTCCTTTGTCATTCCGTTTTTGTAGCCATCAATCATTTCCATAGCTTGTGCGTATAGACGAGAGGTTGATGGAATTTGAGAAAGACCTGCATAAATAACATCTAATATGTTTTCGCTTGATTTTGCATACGCGAGCATAGCCGAAACAAACATTTCGCCATAAATACCATTCTTTATATGCGAAATTGAAGCATCGCGCCAAGCAAGCTCAGCACCAACCTCGGCATTGTTAGCCACATAACCGTAGTAATCTCCACGGATTTGCGCGCCAATCCACTCTCTGTATGGGTTTTTGTGGTATGCAGTATATGGTGGCACATAGCTCTTTAAAAAGTTCATATAAGCAACTCTTTCGGCTGTGCAATATGCATTCTTTGGTTGATAGTCCATCCAAGCCTCAAGAACATTTTTAGGTGTAAAATCAACGCCACGACGGTCAATCATAAGCTGAGCCATAACTGTATAGTTAGTGTCGTCGTCAGCAGGCGCACAGCTTATCTTGTCTATGTACCAATCAGAGGTCAAATGCCAAGGGTCAAGCCCGATTTTTGCAAGCTCGTCGCGGTTTACATCTGTGCTCAAAATATATCTTGTCATAGGGTAGTTGTTTGAGGATTTTAAAAGCGCAGTCAAGGTCTTTGTCCACAAGCCCTCAACAGGCTTGCCAAGCAAGCATCCTGCAATTCTGCCATACCAAGCGCCTTCAATCTTTTTTTCAAGCGCAACGGAAGGCTTTGAAGCTTTTAAAAGCTCTAAATTCCTAAGTGATTTAATACCCTCAAGGTCAGATGGCTCGTTATATTCGTAGCCGTCTCTTATAGGCAACTCAAGCACTAATCTCGAAATAGCATCGGCAATTTCCTCTTTAAATTCGCCATCTGGCAATTTAGTCGCCGCATCAAATAGCTCCTTGTAAGACTCAATATCTAAGCCCTCCTCCAGGCTTTGATGGTATTCAACGGGAAGCTCTGCCGCATAGTGCTCCCAACAATGAAACTGTTCTGGATTTTTAATTAATTTCATAATAACCTCAAATTTTAAAAAACTTTATTGATTTAATAGCTGAGCCGTCGGGGAAGTCTTTAACCTCGGCAAGCGCAATAAACTCGCCATTTTCATAAACTCTTAAAAAAGTGCCAAGAGGAAAGCTTGTTCCAATTTTCTTTTGGTATATTTCACATCCACTTTTGAAAAGCCTTGTGTAAAACTCACTGAATGAAATAGGCTCAGCCTCCAAAAATAGCTCCTCTGGTGGCAAAAGCAGACTCTCTCTTTCGCCCACGCTCATTTTTTCAAGCTCGTCTATTGTATAGGCGTTTTCTATTTTGAAATTGCCACTTTCCGTTCTTTTAAGCTCCGTCATTGTTGCACCACAGCCAAGACTTGCGCCAATATCAGCACAAAGAGTTCTGATATATGTGCCCTTAGAGCAAGCAACCTCTATTTTATATAAACCCTCATCTTCATTTATTAGGGTTGGCACAATAGAATAAACAGTAATTTTTCTTGCCTGCCTTTCAACCTCGATGCCACGTCTAGCTAGGTCAACCAGCTTTTGTCCGTTTACTTTTAAGGCGCTATACATAGGTGGCACCTGCATTATTTCGCCTTCGAATTTCTTGCAGGTAGAGAAAAATTCCTCTTTTGTGGGCAGAGTGTCGCATTTTGTCAAAACATTGCCCGTAATATCTTCAGTGTCGGTTGTTATGCCGAGCTTAATTTCTGCTATGTATTTTTTGTTTTCGGAAAGCAAATATTCTGCCGCCTTTGCGCTCCTACCAACCAAAACCGGTAAAACACCGGTAGCAAGAGGGTCAAGAGTCCCCGTGTGGCCAACCTTTTTTGTGCCGTAAAGACGTCTGATTTTAAAGACTATATCGTGAGAGGTAACACCCTTGTGCTTGTTCACAAGAATGACGCCTGATAGCTCCTTATCCATTTTTTGCACCCTTTTTATATTCGTCAATTATGCGAGAGAAAACAGAAACCGCCATATTAGTAGCCTCCTCCTCGCTATCAGCTATAATAGTAGCTCCTGCGGCACGTATGTGCCCACCACCACCAAATTCCATACAGCCACGCGAAACGTCAATCTCGGCATTTGCACGGGAGGAGAGAGAATATTTTTTCTCGTCCTTTGAGCTTTGCTTTAAGGAGAGAGCAACTAAAACACCCTCAACCGAGCGCACGGAGTTAACAATATCTCCAATATCGGCATCAGTTATACCATTTTCCTCTTTCATTTTGTTTGTAAAAACTATAAGAGAAAGCGCTCCATCGCAAAACAGTTGCATTTTTTCGTATGTAAGCCTTTGCGCCTTTATTTCCTCAAGAGATTTTGAATCGAAAATTATACGGTTAATCTCTGCGTGGTCGATTCCTCTTGCAATTACAAGTGATGCCAAGGACATAGTGTCGGGGGTAACATTAGAGAATCTAAAGCCACCTGTGTCTGCACTCATACCGGCATATAAGCAGTTGTAAAAATGAATTGGAAGCTTGTCTAAAATACCAAGCGCATCTGCTAAAAGGTAAATATTTTCAGCACAGGAGGCACGGAAATTTTCGTAATATTCGGAAAACCTTACACACATTTTATGATGGTCGATTGTAATATCAACCTTGTCGGCAAGGAATGATAGCTCCCCTAATTGAGCAGGAGAAGCCACGTCAACTGCGATGTATCTTTCGTATTCCTTTTCCTTATATTCAACTGAAGCACCCTCGGTAATAAAGCCAAATTTTGACTGCACCATATCGCAAGAGACAACGTCAGCTGGCGAGCCAAGACAAGACAAAATGTCCTTTAGCGCAAACGCGCTGCCAATAGTGTCCGGATCTGGGTTTTTATGGCATAGAATAAGAGTTTTCTTTTTCTCCTTAATCCTTTCTGCCAGCTCGTTAATTGAAAGCTCTTTAATCATTTTCTTCCTCTTCGTCCTTAATGTCTAAGGTTTTTAAAATAGATGAAATGTTTGCACCATATTCAGCCGAGGAGTCATACTCAAATGAAAGCTCCGGTGTAATTCTTAAATTTATGCGTCTTGCAAGCTCGGATCTGAAAAAACCACTTGCGTTTTTTAGTGCCTTACCAACCTCTGCCTTGTCCTCTCCTAGAACAGAGTAGTAAATTTTTGCAAACTTTAAGTCTGCTGACACATTAGCTCCGGTAATAGAAACCAATGCACCTGCAATACGTGGGTCCTTAACGTCACGCATAATCTCTGCCATTTCCTCTTTTACAGCATCATTTATCCTATTTCTTCTGTATTTTGCCATAATTTTACCTCATTTGTCGTAAAAATATTACTTTATACTATAGTATATCATATATTGCACATAAATTCAAACACTTTACTTGAAAAACAAGCAAAAAAATGATAGAATAATCTTATAGGAATTTTGGGAGGGCATAAAATGACAAGTGGCGAAATTATTTTACTTATTGTCGGAATTTTAATTTTAGCTTTATTACTTGCGCTTTTTGTAGTTGCAATCTACATAACACTAGCCTTAAAAAAGCAAAAAGCACCAAGCGTTGATATTGCACCAATAAAGGACATAGTTGACTTGAAAATAGGGCAAATTGAGGGTGCAAATAAGGTTTTTGTAAATGAGATTAACTCAAAAATTGAAAAGCTCGAAAAGGAAATGACAGCCTTAAACGAGCAAAACACCAAAAACTATATTGATATGATGGAGAAATTAAATACAGCCATCAATCAAATGTCGAAGGCAACACGTGAGGAAAACGAAAAATCAATAGAAAACCTAAATAAGAAGTTTAACGAGTTTTCAAAGAATATGACTGAAAAATACGAGCTGATTGACAAAACCGTAGAAAAAACACTTTCCGAACTTCGCCGTGAAAATAGCGAGAAGCTTGAAAGCATTCAAAAAACAGTGGGAGAGAAGCTTGACGGAGTACAAAAAACAGTTGACGAAAAGCTTCAAAAAACAATTGACGAGCGCTTAAAGGAATCCTTTGAAAACGTTGTTTCTCAAATCGGCAACGTTAATAAGGCAATTGGAGAAATCAAGGGCATTGCTACCGATGTTGGCTCACTGAAAAATGTGCTCACAAACGTAAAAACTAAGGGTATTGCGGGTGAGGTTATTCTTGACGGAATTATTAGCCAGATTCTTACCAAAGAGCAATATGAAGAGAATATTGCGACTAAAAATGGCTCACGCGACCCTGTTGAGTTTGCAATTAAAATGCCATCAAGCGATGATGAATATATTTATTTGCCAATAGATTCGAAGTTTCCACTTGAATCATACTATAAAATTAAGGATGCAATTGATGAGGGAGATAAGGTTGCACTTGACCTTGCTCGCAAGGAATTAAGAGCAAAGATTTTAACCTTTGCAAAGGATATTTCGACCAAATATATCGACCCACCAAACACAACCGATTTTGCAATAATGTTCTTGCCAAACGAGGGACTATATATTGAAGCGATTGAGCTTAGTCTTTTTGAGGAATGTCAAAGAAAATATAATGTGAATTTGGCAGGTCCAACAACCTTGTCAGCGCTTCTTAATGCATTAAAGCAAGGCTTTAAATCTCTTGCTATTCAGAAAAAGAGTGCAGACGTATTTAAGCTGCTTGAGGCAGTTAAAACCGAGTTCGAGACCTTTGCAGATGCACTTTCAAAGACTAAAAAGAAGGTCGAGCAGGTAGATGCTGACCTTGCAAATCTCATCGGTACAAGAACAAATGTAATGACAAGAAAGCTAAAAACAGTTGATACAATCTCGGGTGATGAGGCAAAGGAAATTTTAGGAATAGAATAATAGAAAAAGAGCCGAACGGCTCTTTTTCTTTGCTTAGTATAATATATACTTGAAATTTTTAAAGCTTTATGATATCATTATGTCATATAAGCTCATAATATCTTACTGTGAAAGGAGATAAAGCTATGACAATAAATGAAAAAGCAGCTATTGAAATGGTAAAATCCTACGAGAATTCAAAGGTTACCACCTTTTCCTCATCACTGAAGCTGCCAGATAAAAATGAAATAATCTCAATCCTTGAGGATATAAAGGGGCTGTTTTTCCCTGCTTACTTTTCAGACTGCAAGCACGATGCTCTTGATTTTGCCGAGGAGAGGATCAGCTCAATCAGCTTTAGAATTAAAAAGCAAATTGAGCTTGCAATCAAAGTGAAGGACGAAAAGGGCGCATCTAAAAGAGCAAAGGAAATAACCGAGGAGTTTATTACTAAATTGCCTGAGGTACACGCAATGCTTTTAAAGGATGTAGAGGCAACCTTTGAGGGCGACCCAGCAGCAGAAAGCAAGGAAGCGATAATTTTTTCTTACCCAGGGCTTTATGCAATTTTTGTATATAGAGTAGCTAATGTGCTTTATAAAAGCCGCGTTCCATTTGTACCAAGAATAATGACAGAGCATGCCCATTCAATGACCGGTATTGATATTAACCCAGGTGCTACAATAGGGGAATATTTCTTTATTGACCACGGCACAGGCATAGTAATAGGCGAAACAACCGATATTGGTAATCACGTTAAAATTTATCAGGGCGTTACTCTTGGTGCCTTGTCTCCTAGGAAGGGACAAAGCCTTTCAGGTGTCAAAAGGCATCCAACCGTTTGCGACAATGTTACTATTTATTCCGGTGCTTCAATTTTAGGTGGCGAAACTATAATTGGTGAGGGTGCAGTTATCGGCGGTAACTCATTTATAACAGAAAGCATTTGCAAGGGCTCAAAGGTTTATGTAAAAAAGCCTGAGCACATAATCAAAAACTAAAAGGTAAAATAATGAAGGCAAAAATAAAGATAACAACAACACAAAAGGAATATAAGGGCAAATCAATCTTCGAGCGAGCAGCGGACGAATTAATGATTCAAGAGACGTTTGATGCTTGCGATGGAAGTGATATGGTTGAAACAACTCTTTATGGCGATATAACCACTGAGAATGACGTTTATTCCTTGAAATATGAGGAAGAAACAGAGGGAATGGGTGGTGTTTATACTGAGCTTAAATTCGACCTATCAAGTCCAAAGGAAATTAGCATTATTCGCACAGGCGCACTTGAATCGTTTATGTATTTTGAGGAGGGAAAGCGCCATATCTGTGTTTACAACACAGGAATTATGCCATTTGAGATTTGTATTTACTCAAAAATGGTTGATAACAAGCTTTTGACCAATGGTTATATAGAAATTACTTATCTAATTGAAATCAAGGGTGCGTGCGCTCAAAAAACTGTAATGAAAATGGAAGTGGAAGCTGTATGACAGAAGCCGAATTCAGAGCCGAGCTTAAAAATCTCCACGGTGGGTATTTATTCTTCGGTGGAGAGGATTATCTCAAATATAGCTACTCAAAAGAGGTAGCAAAGGGGATACTCAACGGCAATTTTGATGAGTTTAACCACATAATTTTATACGCCGAGGATTTTTCCCCCTCGGCACTTTCTCAAGCAATAAGTGCTTATCCTATGATGGCGGAGAAAAAGCTGGTTGAGGTGCGCGGTGTTGATTATACATCACAAAAAAAGGATGTATGGGAGGCACTTGACGATGTTCTTTCAACTCTTGCGGAAAACGACCATACGGTTCTTATTATAAGAGCAGATAACGGTTGCTACAATCCGGGAAAGCCAGCTCAACCAAGTGAGCAATACAAGGTCTTTTCAAAGTATTTAACGCTTGTAGAATTTGAGTTTCCAACTCCTGCAAGACTAAAGTCTTGGGTTGCACGTCATTTTAGCGATAATGGTGTTAAATGCGAGGGGGGAGTGCCTGATAAACTTGTTGAGGTTTGTGGGCACGATATGTGGATTCTTTCAAGCGAGATTGATAAGCTGTCTAGCTATGCAAAAATGAATGAGCGAGATACTGTTACACAAGACGATGTTGATATTGTGTCGTGTAAGACCATTGAATATGACGACTTCCAATTGACGAATGCACTTTTAGCTAAAAACAAGAGCTTGGTTTTTGAAACGCTTTATCGCCAAAAAGCATCTCACGAGCCACCTATGGCAATTTTAGCATCACTCATTAGAATGTATTCAGACCTTGTTTTAGTTGAGACACTTTACACAGCAGGAAACAATAAAAAGCAAATTTCCACATCACTTAAAATTCACGAATTCAAGGTTGGTAAATATTTAAATTTTATAACTCGTGAAAATCCTAAAAAGCTTATTCGCGCATTAGAGCTATGTAATGAGGCAGATATAAAATCAAAGTCGCTTTCCAATTTGACCTCGTATATAGCAGTCGAAAGGCTTGTTAGCTCGCTTTGCGCACTTTTTTGCAGGTGAAAAATGAAAATGAGAATAAAATACCCTATAATAGTCGAGGGGAAATACGATAAAATTAAGCTTGATTCGTTGGTTTTTGCAAAGGTAATTACAACGGGTGGCTTTAGTGTATTTAATGACGAGGAAAAAATCGGGCTTATAAAAAAGCTAGCTGACAAATCCAAGGTCATTATACTTACCGATTCGGACGGGGCAGGGCACTTGATTCGCTCCTATATCAAACGAGCATTAAGACCTGAGCAAATTATAAATTTGTACACCCCATATGTTGAGGGGAAGGAAAAAAGGAAGAGAGCACCATCAAAGGAAGGCGCTCTTGGTGTAGAGGGAATAGATTCGAAAAAATTATTGGAGCTTCTTGCACCTTTCAGCGAGGATGCTCCCGAAAAGCCACTGAATGAAATAACAAAGGCAGATTTTTATGCTTATGGATTAAGCGGCAGAGACAATAGTCAAGAATCAAGGCGAAAAATTTTAAATATATTAAATTTACCGACAAATATGAGTACAAACGCGATGCTACAGGCAATAAACATCCTTTACACAAAAGAAGAATTTGAAAGCTTTTTGAAGTAAAGGGTTTATACCATGGAAATATTTAGGTATAGAAATTTAGCACTAGGATGTGCATCGTTTTTATTAAGTCTTTATATATCATATTTTTGTAGTAGCACAGCAAAGATAGTTGTTTTAATTGCTTCCTTGCTGGTTCTTTTTGTGCTCGTTATATTACTAATAATCAGAAAGCAGGGTGTGCTTAATCTTTTGATTAAGTATGCTCCGCTTTTTGTTTTTCTTTCACTCGCTATGATTGTTTCTCTTATATTTTTTAACCCACAAAAGGATGAAATTTTGCTTGACGGCGAATCGCACAAAATAGAGGCGAGCGTTGAAAAAGTTGAGTTTGAAAGGAATTACCAAAGCGAGTATATTGTAAAAATCGAACGCGTGGACAACGAAATGCACAAGACTAAAGCGGTCTTGAAAATTGAGGGGCGGGAATTAAATAAAAACGATACATTTGTCGCCGATGTTACGTTTTTGCCGTTTGAAAACGCAAAGATAGGTTTTAATGAAAGAACAAAATACTTAGACGATGGAATAACTATTTCGGCGATAGCCAAGGACTATGATATAATAACTGAGGGTAATGACAATTTAACCTTGTTTGAAAAGCTAAATCTAAACCTGTCAAGTATATTTTTAGAGAATATGGACGAAAGCTCGGGCGCCTTGCTTTCTGCCTTGATTTTAGGAAATGACCATTTATTAGATAATACAATAAAGCGAGATTGTCAGCGTGTAGGGGTTAGCCACGCGCTGGCTTTAAGTGGTATGCACCTAACAATAATTGTTTTGCTTATAGGATTTTTAGTAGGGCTTTTGCCAATTCCAATTATAATAAGAAATTTGTTGATAATAGGCTGTATTATCTTTTTTGTGGTATTGACGGGCTTTTCTGAGTCGGCAATTAGGGCAGGGCTTATGTTGACAATTTTCCATATAATAAAATCAGTCGGCTATCGCACAGACAATATAACCTCGCTGTTTATGTCAGTTACAATAATATGTGCCATCATACCATCTTTTATATTTTCAGTTTCACTTATGCTTTCGTTTTTTGCACTTTTAGGTTGTCTTATTGCCTCACACATAATTTATAAAACAAGGCTTAGAAGAACAAAATTTAAGGTGGTAAGATTTGTTTTGTTCTCTCTTATAACCACATTTTTTGTAATTTCTATTACAATGCCGATAGTTAGTGATGTTTTTGGCTCATTTTCCTTAATGACGCCAATATCTAACTTGATTTTAGTGCCGATTTTTACATTTCTTATATACCTTGGTCCATTTATACTGCTTCTTTCAGGCGTGCCATACGTTTCAAGCGCTCTGTTCTTTGTGGGCGAGAGGGTGTCAAATTGGCTAATATATCTAATAGAAAAGATGGCAGAGCCTAACGGAATATTAATTCCTATCTACTCGGTGATTCAAAAGGTGGGAATAGTTTTAATAATTGTTGCACTTGTCGCTATAATGATTTCAAAAAGAAAACATTTAAAATACGCAGTTATCTCATTGTGTGCTTGCTCCTTGGTTTTTGTGTCGGGCTGTTTTATCAATTATATTGATAAACTAAACAACACATACATAAGCACCTATAACTACAAAACCAGTGATTTTATAGCAATCGAGCAGGAGGGAAAGCTGACCGTAGTTGACATATCAACCACAACCACGGGAGTTGCATCATATTCGCTTGGATTTATAGATTACTTGAACAACACAGAGGTTGAAAACTATATAATTTGTGATTACTCTCATTTAACAGATAGATATTTTGATAGTGTTTCGGGAAGAATTAAAATTGAAAATCTTTATTTACCGGACCCGCAAAGCGAAGCAGAGAAAAAGAATTATAGAGAAATTGAAAAAATAGCTAAGAAAGACAAAATTAGTCTATTATCACTAGAAAACAATCTGGAAATTCGTGGAATTAGGCTGGATTTTGCATCTATTGACACCTTATCTCGTTCAGAGAGAAGAAGTGTTTCGCTTAATATAAGCAAGGAGAATTACGACTTTTTATATTTAGGTGCGTCAAGCTATGAAATCTTTGATTATTTTACAAAGGACAATTCATATATGGCAGATGTAGTGGTGTTTGGCTCATATGGTCCTGTATATAAGAAAGAGTATTATTACGAAATCCCAAACGCCAGTTATCTCGTTTTTTGTGGATATAGCTATGATTACGCAAGAGGGGATTTGATAGCGAGAAACGAGGAGAGAATAATAAGGACAAAGGATGAGCCTATTAGGTTCAAATTAAAGAGTTAAAATTATAGCACTTGACTTTTAGACCTTGAAATTATAAAATATAAATAGAGCTTACAAGAAAAGGAGATTTTTATGCAATCTTTACGCGAGCTATATAAAATTGGCAGGGGGCCATCAAGCTCCCATACCATAGGTCCAGAAAAGGCAATGAATATTCTAAGGAATAGATACCCTGATGCGGATTTTTTTAAAATCGTACTTTTTGGGTCACTTGCCTTGACAGGGCTCGGGCACGGAACTGATAGAATTATCAGAGAAACCTTGGCGCCCATTATGTGCGAAATCGTGCTTGATAAAAAGTCCCCTTGCGATTTTCATCCAAACACTATGGACATTTACGCATATAAGAGAGAAGAGCTTTTAGGCAAGGAAACTGTATATAGCGTTGGCGGTGGCTCTATTCTTTTTAAGGACGAGGGCAGAGAAGAAATAAAGGACGTTTACCCACACAATTCGTTTACTGAAATTGCAGAATATTGTGCTAAAAAGAATATAAGAATTTGGGAATATGTAAGGGAATTTGAGGGAGAGCAGATTTTTTCATACCTAGGCGATGTTTGGGAATGTATGAAAAATTCCATAAGAGAAGGCTTGACAACAACCGGTGTTCTTCCCGGAGGCTTAAATACTCAAAGAAAGGCGCAATTTTTATATAACCAAAGACATATTGATGAGTCAGCACAAACAAGAGAAAACCGTCTCGTTTGCTCATATGCATTTGCAGTAAGTGAGCAAAACGCGGGAGGTGGCACAATAGTGACAGCTCCTACCTGTGGCGCTTGTGGAGTTGTGCCGTCTGTCCTTATGTATTATCAAGAAAAAAATAGCCTTGACGACCAAAAAATAGTAAAAGCACTCGCAACAGGTGGAATTATAGGAAACCTAATCAAGAAAAACGCATCAATCAGCGGTGCTGAATGTGGCTGTCAAGCTGAGGTTGGCTCTGCCTGCTCAATGGCGGCAGGAGCTTTAGGGGAGCTATTTGAAATGGGACTTTCTCAAATTGAATATGCAGCCGAGGTAGCGATGGAGCACCACTTAGGTCTTACCTGTGACCCAATCGGTGGTCTTGTTCAAATCCCTTGTATTGAAAGAAACGCGGTTGCCGCTATGCGCGCAATAAACGCGCTATCACTTGCAAACTTCTTGACTGATTCTCGTAAAATCAGCTTTGATATGGTAATCAAGGTTATGTATGAAACAGGTAAAAATCTACTTAGTGATTATCGTGAAACTGCCTCTGGTGGTCTTGCAAAGCACTATGCGAAAATAGGAGACAACGAATGAAGAAAAAACTGATAATGCTTAGCCTTTTCTTATCAGTTACAACACTTGCTTTAACGTCGTGTAAGGTAAACTGGTTCGACAAGCAATACGACGCTCCTTGGTGGGCTATTGCAATTCCTGTTACGATATTTTCAGTAGCGGTGATTTTGTTGTGTACTAAATATATTATATCAAGGGAATATGTCTGCCCAAAATGCAACCAAAAATTTCATCCGAAATGGTGGATGGCAATGTTTTCTCTTCACATTAATAGCGACCGATTTTTCAAATGCCCACATTGTGGGAAAAAGAGCTTTTGTCACGTTGCAAGAAAAAATAAAGACGAATAAAAAAGCACCCAATTGGGTGCTTTTAAATTTGCAGAAACACGGATGAGCGAAATAGGATAAGAAGCCACGAACACGTACGCGTCGGTGTACTTGTGTACGACAGAGTAGTGGTCGTGGGTAAAAACAGACATAAAAAGAAGAGAATTTGCAGAAGCAAATTCTCAACCTTATGTGAGTGAATTAATTGTTTCGTCTGTTTTGGTCTTGCCCATTGCAGCCATCCGATAGCATTTCGATAAGCTCGGGCATGCATTCCTCGAATTTAACACCATAAGAATGATTTATCTTATCAGGCATTGTTTTTTCAATGCTTAAAACAGTAAAATCAACCGCTATTTTTATCGCCTTTTCGTAGGAATAGCCACGAGTCAAGCCTGCACACAAAACGCTTGAGAAAACATCGCCCGTGCCGTGGAAGGCAGCATCAATAGTGTCGCGACAGTAGTAATGTGTTTTACCGGTTTCACTATCGTAAAAATATGCACCCTGTGTCTTGTTGCCAAAGTGGATGCCGGTCAAAATCACCTTTTTTGCGCCCAAGGCTGAAAGCCTCTTGCACACATCGATAATATAAGATTCGTCATATTCCTCGGTGTAAGGAATGCCGAGTAAGAATGATGCCTCAGTGATATTTGGCACAATCACGTCTGCAATTGAGCATAGACGTGCCATATGTGAAGGGAACTCCTCGTTAAAGCCGGCGTACATTTTACCCTTGTCCGCCATTGCTGGGTCAACAAACACAAAGGTATTTTCCCCTCTGAATTTAGAAATAAAATCAATCACATAGTCAATCTGCTTTTTGTTGCCGAGATAACCGGTGTAGATTGAATCAAATTTTATGTCATATTCTTGCCAATGCTTTGCAATTTTTGGAATGTCCTCATTTAAATCAGTAAATGTGAAATTCTTAAATCCACCTGTGTGAGTAGAGAGGATAGATGTTGGTATTATCGCGCATTCAACTCCCATAGCGCTCACAAGTGGCAAAGCAACAGTAATTGAGCATTTACCAAAGCAAGAAACATCTTGGATTGTAACAATTCTTTTCATAAAAGCCTCCTGTATGAAATATTTACCAATCTTTATTGATATTCCCAATTATACGCTTGTTTTTGCCACTTGTCAACATAAAAATTGTAGATAAGTGAAAAAAATTGCGAAAATTCTTGACAGTATAAATAATTATTGTTATAATGATTTATATTACTTTAGTGAACTAAAGTTATTTTATTCTTAAAGGTAGGTACTGATATGAAAAAGACATTGTTTGAAGGCGTTGCAACCGCTCTAGTTACCCCAATGAATAGTGATGGTAGTGTTGACTACAAGGCTTTAGATAAATTAGTTGATTGGCAAATCAAGGAGGGAGTTAGCGCTTTGGTTGCTTGTGGCACCACTGGCGAAGCTTCAACTCTTACCGATGACGAGCACAGAAACGTTATTGCAAGAGTAGTTGAAAAGGCGGACAAGCGTGTTCCTGTTATCGCAGGCACTGGCTCAAACGACCTTGACTATGCACTCTCTTTAACAAAATATGCTTGTGATGCAGGGGCAGATGCTGTTTTGACAGTTACCCCATACTATAATAAGGCAACCCAAGCAGGACTTATTAAAATGTATAATATTTTGGCTGATGCAAGCCGTGCACCAGTAATCCTTTATAATGTGCCATCTCGTACAGGCGTTAATATTGAGCCTTCAACATATAAGGCTTTAGCCGACCACGAGAACATTATTGCTATTAAGGAAGCAAATGGCAACATCAGTAAAATTGTTGAAACTATGTCATATGTAAATGGCAAGTTAGACCTTTATAGTGGTAACGACGACCAGATTGTTCCTCTTATGTCACTCGGTGGCAAGGGCGTTATCTCTGTTGTTTCCAACATCTTGCCAAGAAAAACATCTGAGCTTTGCGCTAAATTTTTGAGTGGCGATATTAAGGGCGCTGCTGACATTCAATACGATTTACACGCAGTAATTGATAGCCTGTTTTCTGAGGTTAACCCAATTCCTGTTAAGGCTGCAATGGCTAAAATGGGCTTTGGCACAAACACACTAAGACTTCCACTTACTCCAATGAGCGAAGCAAAATATGAGGTAATGCTCGGTCTTATGAGAGAGCAGGGGCTTGATGTATGATTAAGGTTTTAGTTCACGGCTCTAATGGAAAAATGGGTGGACACGTAATGGCTGAAATTTCCAAAAGCGAGGATATGGAGCTATTTTGTGGCGTTGACCCAAAATCCACAGGTACTGAGAGCTATAAGTATTATGATAGCTTTGATAAGGTAGAGGGCAAGCCTGATGTTATTATCGACTTTTCCTTCCATACTCTTGTTAAAAGCGTTCTTGATTATGCCGTACGTGTTGAGTGCCCAGTGCTTATTGCAACAACCGCACTCGATGACGAGGACAAAAAGGCAGTAGCCCACGCATCACAAAAGGTGCCTGTGTTCCTAGCTGCTAATATGTCAATAGGCGTTGCACTTCTTGCCGACTTTGCCAAGCGAGCAGCCCAAATGTTTCCGGATGCCGACATTGAAATAGTAGAGGCTCACCACAACCGTAAGGTTGATGCTCCAAGTGGAACAGCTATTATGCTTGCTAACTCTATAAAAGAGGTTCGCCCAGAGGCAGAATATGTTTATGGCAGAGGTGGAGAAGCTAAGAGAACAAAGAACGAAATTGGTATTCACGCACTCCGTATGGCTAATATAGTTGGAGAGCACGAGGTTTATATCACAACCGATTCTCAACAGCTCGTTTTACGCCACAATGCCTATGACCGCGCACTCTTTGCAGATGGCGCAATTAAAGCGGCAAGATTCCTTGTTGACCAAGGCAAGGGACTTTATACAATGCAAGATATGTTCAAATAAAAACGGAAGGAGAAGTATATGAACTGTCAACAAACAAAATTATTACACGACAATTTAAGTGTTAAGGACGGCACACTATACTTCGCCGACTATAACACAACCACTCTTGCAAAAAAATATGGCACACCCCTTATGCTTCTTGACGAAAAGAAGATAAGAAATACTATGCGTATATATAAAAACGCAATGGAGAAGTATTTTGGTAAGGGTTCAAAGCCACTATATGCAAGCAAGGCACTTTCCTTTGTTGGCATTTATCAAATTGCCAAGGAGGAGGGAATAAATACTGATATTGTTTCAATTGGCGAGCTTTATACTGCGATTAAGGCAGGCTTCCCACTTGAAAACGCATTTTTCCACGGCAACTCAAAAAGCGATAGCGATATTAAATTTGCCATCGAAAACGGCATCGGATATTTTATAGTTGATACCTATGACGAGCTATACGCAATCAATGAAATTGCTAGAGAGCTTGGAAAAACACAAAAAATTCTTTTAAGATTGACCCCTGGCATTGACCCACATACCCATTCAGCAATTGCAACAGGTAAGGTGGACAGTAAGTTTGGTACAGCCATTGAAACGGGACAAGCTATTGAAATAGTAAAGACAGCACTTTCGCTTGAAAATATCGAGCTTTGTGGTTATCATTCGCATATCGGCTCTCAAATCTTCGAAATTAAGCCGTTTTGTGATGCAGCCGACATAATGATTAGATTTGTGGGAGAGGTCAAGGAAAAGCTTGGATTTACCCCTAAATATCTAAATCTCGGTGGTGGCTTTGGCGTTAGATATGTTGAAAGCGATCCGGTTATCGACTACGAGGAAAATATTAAGTTAATCTCTGAGCATATAAATGAATACTGCGAGGAAAACGATTTTCCAAAGCCAATAATTTTAATGGAGCCAGGACGTTCAATCGTCGCTGACAGTGGTATGACTCTTTATACCGTTGGCTCAGTTAAGGAAATTAAGGGCTACAAAAACTATGTCGCAATCGACGGTGGAATGACAGATAACCCACGCTATGCACTATACGGCTCAAGCTACACAGTTTTGGCATCAGCCAAAATGGACAAGGAAGCAAATTATGAATGCACAATCGCAGGCAGAAACTGTGAAAGTGGCGACCTAATCCAAGAAAATGTAAAAATTCCTAAGGTCCAGCGAGGAGATAATATCGCAGTCCTTGTAACCGGCGCATATAACTACTCAATGGCATCAAACTATAACCGTGTCCCACGCCCGGCAGTCGTTATGCTAGGCGACAACGATAGAGTAGTAATCAAACGCGAAACACCTGAGGATGTGTCTCGTTTAGATGTAATTTTATAAATACAAAGCCACGCTCAGCGTGGCTTTTCTAAAAGGAATGTGAAATGTTACGACTCGTAGAAAATAAAAAAATAATGAAAGAATGGAATTGGGAAAAGAATCGAGAGCTGGATCCTCAAAAACTTGCGCTTGGAAGCGCAAAAATCGCTTGGTGGAAGTGCTTGATATGCAACTTCGAGTGGAAAACTAGTGTTAGAAACAGAACACAACGAGGATATGGATGCCCAGAATGTGCGAGATTAAAGAGAATGGAGTCGAGAAAGAAAACGCTAATTAAAACTCATAAAACTATAACTGATCCCCAATTGATAAAGGAATGGAATTACCAAAAGAATCATCCCGATTTGCCGCAAATGTATACAATCGGTAGCAACAAATCTGTTTGGTGGCAGTGCTCTGTGTGTGGGTATGAATGGAAAAGCAAAGTTAACAATAGAGCAATAAATGGAAGAGGATGTCCATGTTGTGCAAATAAAACCATTGTGAAAGGTATTAATGATTTAGGAACAGTAAATCCAGTCTTAGCAAAAGAGTGGGATTATGAAAAGAACGAGTTAACTCCTAACGATGTGACTATAGGTAGTGGCAAAAAAATTTGGTGGAAATGTCCTAAAGGTCACAGTTATCAAGCGAGTGTCATGCATAGAGGCCATGGAACAAATTGTCCGGTTTGTTTTACTGGTAGGCAAACATCTTTTGCTGAAAAAGCATTCTTTTATTATATAAAAAAAGTCAGACCCGATGCAATAAGCAGGTGCAAAACAGTTCTTGATGGAAAAATGGAACTTGACATATACATCCCGTCACTAAATATGGGAATAGAATACGATGGTGCATATTGGCACGATAAAAAAGATGCAAAGATGCGCGAGAAAAAGAAATTTTTATTGTGTCAAAGTAAAAATATTAGACTTTTAAGAATAAAAGAAATTGAGTATAGCCCTGGTGGACATTATATGTCGAACAATACTTGGTTTGCAGATCCTTCTGGAAACAATAAAACGCTTGATGAACTCATACAAAGATTGATAGACGAAATAGACCCAATAACGGGTCCTTTGTTCACAAGGAATCCGTTAAACGTATATAGTTCTGTTAGGGTGGATACGAAAAAAGATAGATTTGAGATTATGCAAATGTTTATAAGTGAAGAAACAAACAACCTTGCTAAAAGCAACCCCGAATTGGTAGATGAATGGAATTATGAACGAAATTCTGGATTAACTCCTGAAATGTTTTCTCCTAAATCAGGGAAAAAAGTTTGGTGGAAATGCTCAAAATGTGGGAACGAGTGGGAAACAACAATAGGACATAGAACGGCTGGCACAGGATGCAAAAAATGTCATTTGTCTTTATCCTCCAAAACTACAAAGCGAATTTTACAATATAATGAAAAAGAAGAATTTGTTAAAGAATGGGATTCAATAACGAAAGCAAGTACCGAGTTGAATATTAATGCATCAAATATTTCTATGTGTGCAAAAGGTCGACGAAAACATGCAGGTGGTTTTATATGGAAATATAAAAATGATCCGAAAGACAAATGATTTATAATTTTAAAATTTTGTCGAAAAATATTTTTATATATTTACATTTTAGGAAAAGTGTGCTAATATATAATGTGGAAAAAATATTAAGGAGATATAAATTATGAATAACAAGGTTTTAGTTGAAACAAGCGCACGTCACGTGCATCTTTCACGCGAGCACATTGACATTCTTTTTGGCGAGGGCTATGAGCTTACAAATATTAAGGATTTAAGCCAACCAGGTCAATTTGCTTGTCAAGAAAGAGTTACTGTTGTAGGCCCTAAAAAGTCTATTGAAAGAGTTAGTATTCTTGGCCCTGCAAGAAAGGCTTCACAAGTTGAGGTTTCATTTACAGATGCTCGTACACTAGGTGTTTCAGCTCCAGTTAGAGAAAGTGGAGATATCGCAGGCTCAGCTCCTTGTAAGCTTGTTGGTCCATGTGGCGAGGTGGAAGTTTCCGAGGGCGTTATTATCGCAAAGAGACACATTCACTTCACACCAGAAGAAGCAGCTGAAGCAGGAGTTAGCGACAAGGAAATCGTAAAGGTTAAGGTTGTTTCTGACAGAACTACAATCTTTGACGACGTTGTAGTTAGAGTTCATCCAAACTTCTCAGCAGCTATGCACATCGACACAGACGAGGCTAATGCTTCCTGTGCATTCGGTACTGTTTACGGCGAGATAATCAAATAGTTGGATAGCAATAATAGGCATAGAACAAAAAGCAAATACATATTAAAATTAATAAAAAAGGTTGAGATTTTGCGCAAGTAAAATCTCTCTTTTTTGTTGACAAACACAACATTTTGTGATAAGAAACCGCATAAAAACTCAATAGGTTGACAAATCAATATTTTTGTGGTATAATTATAATGCAGAAATTTGTAGAAAAATTTACCAAGGGCTAAAACAATGGTTAAATATGAAAAAAGCAATGGCTTTGACATCAAGGCTAAAGAACTAAATTATATTCTTACAGCACCAGACAATATAAAAGAGGGCGAAAAATTGCCTCTCATTGTATTTTTACACGGCGCTGGTGAGCGTGGCGACGATATTGAAAAATTAAAGGTTTATTGTGTGCCTAAGCTCTTCACACAAAATCAAGAGCATGCAGGCGTTCGCGCATACACCTTGTCCCCTCAATGTCCGCACTATCCGTTTACTTGGTATGACTTCAAAAACGAGGTTATGGCGCTCATTGACGAAACAATAAAGAATAATCAAATCGACCCTAGCCGTGTTTCACTCTGTGGCATCAGTATGGGTGGCTTTGGAACTTGGGAATTAGCTATGACTTACCCCGAGCGCTTTTATAAAATCGCGCCCCTTTGCTCAGGTGGAATGAGCTGGCGCGCATGGACACTTAAAATGCCAATCCGTGTATATCACGGAAAGCGCGATGACGTTGTTCCATATGCGTATTCCGAGCTTATGGTTAACGCAGTTAAAAATTCTGGTGGCGACATTGAATTTATCACCTTTGACGATTTAAGCCACAATTGCTGGGACAGAGCTTTTGAAGAAACAGACCTAATCACTTGGCTCGTTTCCTAACAACTAATTTAAGGTAGGATTTAAAATGGAAGGAATTAAAACCTCATTCGGTCGCAAAATCAAAAAGATTTTGCACATTCTAAACCCACTAGCTGGCAAAGGTACTGCTAAAAAGGTTCGCACACATATCAAAGAAACCGATGAAACATATATGTCAGTTTCTCCAACAGAAACTAGTAAGTTTATAAGGGAATCTTGCAAGGTTGAGCCTGATACCTGCTTTACAGTTTACGGTGGCGACGGTACAGTTCATAGGGCTGTCAATGCTATTATGGATAGTGGCTGTGCCGACGAGGCTATGCTAAAGCTCGTTCCAATTGGCTCAGGAAACGACTTTGTTCGTTCGTTTGACGATATGCCTGACGAGTTTGTTTCAGACATTATGAAATTTAATAATAGATACGCCGCTAACATTGTCAATATGGGCTTTGACTGTGGCGTTGTCAAACGCGCCGACAAGCTTAAAAAATTGCCACTTGTAACAGGACCATTTGCATACATACTCGGCGTTGTGGGCGAATTGCTTCATAAAAAGCCACTAAAGGCTAAGATTACAATAACCTACGAGGACGGCTCAACTGAAACCTTGGATGATAAGTTTCTTTTAGTCGCTATTGGAAACGGCAGATGGTATGGCGGTGGATTTAAAGCAATCCCTGGCGCTAAGCTTGATTCTGGCACACTTGATGTAACCATCGTTAAAAATGTTGGCTTTTTCACATTCTTAAAGCTGGTTGGCTCCTTTAAAAAAGGAAAGCATATTGAAGACCCTGAAAATGGCATTGTTAAAAAAGGCTTTGAAAAATATCTTATGTATAAAAGATGCATAGGCTGTAAGGTTGAGGGCTGTAAAACAATTTCAGCAGATGGCGAGCTTTATGAGGAAAGCGTAGCTGATGTTAGAGTTTTGCCAAAGGCAATTAGCATAATTAAGCACAAGCTATAAAATAAAAACCACCGATAAAAAATCGGTGGTTTTTTTGTTGCTTCTTAAGCCAAAATAAACATATGAACATATTAGCATATTTCAATAACTATTGATTTTATTGACTTTTCGAGCTTATGAATCAATTCTAAATGTGAATTTGTCCTTTGGCTCGTTTACATCAATGCTAATTAAATATGTTGGCATTCCCTTTATTATTTCGCCATTTATATCAAGCTCTAGTGCGTGTGTTTCAACCTCGCATCTTGCTTTGGCAAGCTCTTTGTCAAATGTAATGGTTACACCCTCGACGGTTATTTTGCCGTCCTCAATTTTTGGCTCAAAGTGTGAAACTAGTCTTTCGGTAAATTCTGTGACACCGTCAAACTCGTCAGTTATTGTTACACCATTTGCATCAGGCTGAATATAGCGAACAAGCTTCTTTAGCTCCTCTTGATAATAAACGCAAGCAAAATCGATTTTGACTATGCCGTTTTCAAAGGTTACATTAGCACGCTCGCCACCATTTCCTTGATATTTGCCATTTACAATTGGAACGTTATGTCCTCTTGACGAGGTTTCAAGGAAGGTGTATCTTACTGGATGCTCAAAATACTGTCTTGTGTAAGGGCGTCCGCCAATATCACAAAGCACAGCCTTGTCGTTCTTTGAGAATATAAATGAGCCAACGTCGTTGTGGTTATGGCTTTCTCCATTTGAGCCACCGCGACAAGCAAAGCCATAATTTTCTGTACGTTTAACATACCAGCCTTGGTCAGCCATAAAATATTCTGCGTTTTTAGATAGCTTAGCTGACTTATATGATGGGTTGTAAAAACGGAAGGTGTTTAAGAAATATGTAAAATAGTGTACCTCATAAGCAAAGGTGTTTTCAGGTGGCAATTCAACATCGTTAGAGAACAAGCTCTTTAGTAGATACAAATAGCCGGCTGGCATTGTAATTTTGGTTCCAATACCACAGTCGCCATAGTTTACTACAACATTTTCGTCAAGATAGAGCTTTTGTAAAAACATAGCGATATTTTTAACCTTTTCGCCCTTTGTTAAGTCAATTCTTCCGTCTGTATAGGTTCTTAGCATCTCGGCATATGTTAAATAATAGCCAAAGCCGTAGCTCCAATAGCCAGCACCCTCAGTGCAAACACCGTCGTCGCGATAGCCGTAGTCAATATATGTTTGCATATTATGGTTTATTCTGTCCATAACAAGGTCAAAAACCTCTGGACGGTTGAGCATAAGCGTGCATCCAACAGCGCCAGAGCATACAGTTGTCCAGTTGTTTTCTCTGAATTCCCAGTGCCATCTTTGTGAAAGAAATGGCTTAACTATACGTCTGTCAATCTCGGCATCGATTCTTGCTTTGATTAAATCGTGCAAGCGGTCGCCAAGCATAACCTTAATTAGAGCAAGAGCATAGCCAATAGTTGTTGAATCTAAGTCAAGCTCAGAGTTGTTGTTTTCAGTAATATTTGGCATGTGAGCTGGCAAAGCCCAAACGTATTGGTCGCACATTTCCCAAATTGTGTCCTGTAGCTTTTCAAGATGTTTGGGCTCCTCTGGGTAAATTAGAGCCATAGCAGTTAGAATAAACATTCTGTGCTGGCGCTTGAAAAAGTCTACTTGGTAAATTGTACGGTCGCCAATATCATGGAACAAACGGAAATTTGAAAATTTGGTACAAGGGATTTCGTCCATTCCGTCCTTTTCATAATCGCGTAAAAGCGCATCAATCATTGGCTTGAATTCAGGCTTATTTTTCAATTCTGCCCAAAACTTGGGGTCAGCACTTTTTCCTAAAAGATCCATCATTTTTTACCACCTAATAAAGAATTTAAAGCGTTAGCCTCGCACGGAAGAGAAGTAAGCTCTCCATCAGGCATAAACTCAAGAAAACAGACACGTCCCTCGGTGTTTTCGTCATTTAGAACCTCTAAATACTTGTTCCAATCACCTGTTCCTTCACACAAGGGATACTTTTTTGCGTCCTTGTCCCAATTGAAAACGTGAACGTTTGTTACCCAAGGCAAAAGAGCCTTTAATGCTTCTAAATTGTACTCAAAGCCCTTGGAATGATTTGGTTGCCAATAGAGCCTTAAATTGTCCTTTCCAACATCATTTATAAATTTTAATGTGTCGTGATAGTCGTCAGTTAAGGTTGCAAAATGGCATTCAATTGAAAGAGTAAGATTTGGGTCGAATTTCTTAGTTTGGTCGCAAAGGTCCTTTGTGATTCTTACAGCTCGATTGTAGCCGTTATTACATACATATTGGTCACAGCCCTTTTTACAGCCGCATCGTGGCCAGCCGAGCCAAACTCTGATAGTTTTAGCGCCTAATGCCTTTGCTGTTTTTAATACCTTTTTAAAAGGAATAGGGAAGTGCTCGTCACAATGGTACATAAGCCCAAAGTATGAGCCGTATGATGCGCATTTAAGTCCTGCACCGTGCATAAGCTTACGTACACGACGTGCCAGCTTGACATTTCCCATAGGAATATGTACATCTCCACCCCATTCTATATATTCAAGACCACTTTCCTTTGTGGCTTTAATAAGCTCTTTTATTCCTTTTTTTCTAAAGGAAACAGAAACAAGTCCGCTTTTCATAATATCTCCTTTGATTCTTATAATGCGTACTATATGAGTGCAAAAAGCTGCACCCTGTGGTTATAATTGCCACTTTTTTTGATATTTTTATGGCTCAGGCTCTTTAGCCTGAGCCAATGTATTAATATATGTTCTTTGTCTTTCGATAATCGCGCCATACGTTTTCAAAGAATCCACCGCCCTCAGGTAAAGGTCTTACAGGACGAGCACCACCACCGATACCACCATCAAGGTCGGAGTGGTAGGTTATTTCAAATACTCTGTCGTTGAGCGCACCATCATCAAGCTCAAAACGGAAAACATCCTCCATTTTCTCAGGAGCTGTACCATTTTCGGATGTATAAATTGCAGAGCCACGGGATTTTCCACCGGCTAATACATATGATTTCATCGAGTAGATATACATCATTTCGCCAAGCAAGGCATCGCGTAAGCGATAAGCAAGCCAAAGTTTGTTTTCCTTGTTAACTCTTACGATTTTATCAAAATCAGTAAATGCACCTGTAAATTCACTAATTGCATCATCAAATTTTGAAGCATTACGAATAGGTCCAGCTACCTCGTCCATTAGCTTTTGGTATTTCTCGGTTAATGCAAGAGCATTGTCGTCATTTCCAAGAATGTTGCGTGTAATATTTATATGCTTGTTAATAGCAATTTCAGCCACAGAGTCGAAGATTTTTGCATCAGCCATCTCGTTTTCTGGGTGCTTGGAGATATATTGTGCAGCACGTGTAGAGCCTACTTGACCCGCATTAAGCGCGCTTCCACCTGGGCGATAAACACCATGGCTACCAGCAACCTCTCCACAAGCAAATAGGTTAGACACGTTTGTTTGCCACCACATATCAATATCAAGTCCACCATTATTGTGCTGAGCGCAAAGAGCAATCTCCAGCATTTCCTTTTCAAGGTCAACGCCCTTAGAAAGATATAAATCATATGCCGGCATATTCATAAATTGTAAACGAGCCAAAGGCGTGCCAAAGCAAGCGTGCGCGTTTTCAAGATATTCGCGCGCTTCGTTATCTAGTGCATCGTAAGGAAGCTCGTCAAGACCATAAGGGTTCTTTCTAAAGTCTAGATATACACGACGGCCCTTCATAACGCTTTCGCGAAAAACAAGTAAGTCAATAATTGATGAGCCACTTAATACCTTTTTACAGTCGAAAGGCCATTCATAGCCCTTTCTAAATATTTTAGATAAGCAAGTGCCGATGCCGTCAAAATAATCATTTAAAAATTCGTATTCATTGCCATTTTCGTCAACGGAAACAAAACGAGGAAGCACCTGCATATATGTACCGGAAACGTTCCAACGAGGGTTGGTTGAAGCCAAACCGTATTGCCACTCTGTTAGGTTTTTACCCTTAACACCGGCCTCGAAAGCAACACCGCTTGAGCCATGATGACCAATTGGGTAAACGGTGTTTGAGTATATTCCGGCAGGACCACCGGTTGCCAAAATTGTGTTCTTTGAATTAAAGAGGACAAAACGGTCGTTTTCCCCGCTTGAAGCTTTGTTTAAGCACAAAATTCCGACACAGGTGTCGCCATTTTTGATAATTTCGATCACTTGAAGCTTGTCAAAAATCTTTATATTTCTCTTGTTCACCTCTTTTTCAAGACATTCGGTCATCATTTTAGAGGTAAGTGGGCCAACACTTGTCGCGCGAGCGCGTGGGTCGTGGTCGGTCTTATAACCAACATATTCGCCATAGCGATTTACTGGGAACTCAACACCCAATTCACATAGGTGTAAGAATGACATAACAGAAAGTGCAGCCTCAGCATAGGCAATATCTCCGTCAACGCATTTGCCGTTGAAGAAGTCCTGTGCCATGGCCTTTGGGGAATCTGGGTAGTCAGCACACAAGTTCATTTTATAGTATGTTTGCTTGTCGGAGCCTGTGTTACGTGAGGTGCCCATGTTAATGCCCTCGGTAACAATAGCTAGGTCTTTAACACCATAATCGTCAAGCCTAAGCGCGGCATTATAGCCGGCAGCACCAGTGCCCACAACAAGCGCGTCAACTGTAATTTTCTTTACATTAACGCCATTATAAATAATAGTTGTTTCGTTCATTTTTTAATTCCTTTGTTGTTAAATCAAAGTCTTTGAATGTGCATACCACCGTCAACTATAATTGATTGACCGGTTGTATAGCCTAGCATACCTGAGCAAAGAGCATAAATTGCATTAGCGCAGTCCTCGGGAAGTCCCCATCTGCCTAGTGGAACAAGACCACCGGCGATAAGATTGTCGTACTTCTCCTTAACCTTTTCAGTCATACCAGTGGCTATAATGCCTGGGCAAATTTCGTTAACTGTGATGCCATATTCTGCAAGCCTATCTGCAAAAAGCTTTGTCATCATAGTAGCGCCTGCCTTAGACATACAGTATTCACCACGATTTGTTGAGGAGGTATAAGCAGAGCAAGAGGATACATTTGCAATATAGCCCTTAATACCCTCGTTTTCATATTGCTTTATCATTTGATTTGCAATCAATTGGGTAAGGAAAAATGTTCCCTTCAAATTGATATCCATAACAAAATCGTAGCTTTCCTCACTCATTTCAAGAATGTCAGCTCTTACCTTTGGAGCAACGCCTGCAACGTTTACAAGGACATCTATTTTGCCATATTTGTTTATAGCCGCTTTGACAGCGTTTTGTCTATCCTCATCATTTGCAAGATTGCCACTAACATAAATGTATTCCTTGATATTTGCAAATTTATCGCCTATTTTATCAGTTGGAACAATATCCATGGCTACAATAGCGTAGCCCTCTTTATCAAATTTTTCAACGCAAGCATAGCCTATTCCGCCTGCCGCACCTGTAATAAATGCAACCTTCATTTTTATTATTCCTTTCCAAGAACTAGTTTCTTATAAAGAGGCATATAAACCTCGCCATCGCGAATGACACAGCCTGGTGTTCCGCCTGGCTTTCTCATAATTTCTGTACACTTGCTGCAGCAAATACAAAGCTTTTTAGGGTCTAAATTTTCGCCTGATGTAATAGCATTTGCGCATGATGGGTATGCAAGAGTTTCACGGCCGTAGCCTGCAAAATCAAACTTGCCCTCGCCAACATAACCGGCGCAAACATTAGCACTAACAGCACCAAGGAATGAAATGCCGGATGAAATAACAGGAGTTCCCTTAATTTCGGCAGCAATCTCGGAAATGCCGTTGAGCATTCTTTCTACGCCTTGCATTGGGTGCTCGGGTGGAATGTAGCCGCCTTGAGAATATGGACGGTTAACATGTGGGTTAAAATATGGGTTACCCATAGTCATATCAATCATATCAATACCGTTTGCAACTAGTTGCTTAACAAGCATCTTTGATTCTGTAAAATCAGGAGTGATTCCACAGCCCTCTTTTACGGCAAAGCCATAAGGATATTCAAATCCGTCATATACGTTAAGACGTGATGTAATGATAAAGTCCTTACCAGTCAAAATCTTTGATTCCTTAACTGCAGTGGTAAGAAGTCTTGTGCGATTCTCAAAGCTTCCACCATACTTGCCCTCACGGTTGTAAGCGGAAAGAATTTCACTTAAAAGATATCTATGACAGCTCTTAATATCAGCACCGTCAAAGCCGAGCTTCTTTGCCCAAACAGCACCATTAACAAGTGCTTCGCCTAAGGTGTCGAGATAATCATCGGTTACAATTCTTGATTTGTCAATAGGATTGTCCTTTTCAAAAATTGGATTGTTGTAGGCAATTAGTGGAGCAGGAGTGCCCTCAGGCTTAGAGTATCTACCGGAGTGGGTAAGCTGAATAATTACAACCGGTTCAAAACCATTTTCCTTAATTCCTGCTTCCTTTATGTCATTTACAATCTTTTTGAATTCATCCTCTGTCTTTGTGGTTAGATACATTTGACGAGGGTTAGCTCTACCTTCGCCGAGAACGGCTGTTGCCTCAAACCAAATAATACCAGCGCCACCACGAGCAAAACGAAGGTATCTTCTGTATGTAAGCTCATCTGGTGCACCGTCGTACGTGCCGTCACAGCCCTCCATTGCTTGATATACAATTCTATTATTGATTTTCTTACCGGCAATCTCTATGCCCTTGGCAAGACAAGAAATATCCTCGGAATATGGGAATGAGGTGCCTGATTCCTCACATAGCTTTAAAAAAGCTTCTTTATTTAATGGAATATTAGCCATAAAAGTCTCCTTTTATATATTATATACTATATTGATGATACCATAATATTACAAATTTGTCAAGAAAAACGGGTAAGGAAAGGGGTAAAAACCACGATAAAATTTAACGAAGTTGAAAAGTATAAAAATATTTATAAAAATACCTCAAAATGCTTGACAAAAGTATCAAATTATGAGAAAATACAGGTGTATGCTTTTATAAGTAAAAATCGATGAACGCAAGGAGAAAATACGAATTGAAAGCGATATTTTTGGCAAATAGAGCGCAGTCAGTTGATTATGTTTATTCAGCTGAAGCAAAGGCAAGGTTGAAAAAATTAGTAGATATTGATGTTGACAAGGTTTACTGTCAAGAGGATTTAGAATCAAATCCTGATGGCTTTAAGGATGTAGAGTATATTTTCTCAACCTGGTCAATGCCTGGAGGAACCGAGGATAAGGACGACTTTGCAAGGTTTTTTCCAAATGCAAAGGCACTTTTCTACGCAGCAGGTTCAGTAAAATATTTTGGTCAGCATTACTTAGATAAGGGAATAAGGCTATTTAGCGCATTTGCCGCTAATGCAATACCAGTTGCAGAGTTTACAATGGCACAAATCTTACTTGCAAATAAGGGCTACTTCCAATCAGTGCGTATGGTTAGACGTGGACATTATGATAGAGCAGTTGAGTATTCAAAATCGCACACAGGAAACTACGATTCCAAGATTGGTATTATTGGTGCCGGTATGATTGGCCGCAAGGTGATTCAGCTTCTCAAAAAATTCTCATTGCAATTCTATGTGTATGACGAATTTTTACCAAAGAGTGCAATTAAGGCTCTCGGTGCAAAAAAAACAACACTTGAAGAAATTTTTTCTGAGTGTGATGTTGTATCAAACCACTTAGCAAATGTTCCTGCCACAGTCGGAATTTTCAAGGAAGAGCATTTTAGAATGATGAAGCCAAATGCTGTATTTATCAACACAGGTCGCGGTGCACAGGTTGACGAGGCTGGAATGTTAAAGGCGCTTCGTGACAGACGCGATATTTGTGCGCTTCTTGACGTTACTGTTGACGAGCCACCAGTTGAGGACAGCGATTTTTATAAGCTTGATAACATATTCTTGACACCTCATATCGCGGGAAGCCAAGCTAACGAGGTTGGCAGAATGGCAGAATATATGATTGACGAATTTGAACGCGTTTTGGCAGGAAAAGCAACTCAATACGAAATTACTCGAGAAAAATTTGAAAAAATGGCTTAATTTGGACACGTCTCGGTTGATTTTATAAAAATAAGGCTATCGCATTTGCGATAGCCTTTTAAATTTTACTCGGGGGAGTGTCTTATTTTATTTTTCGTTTTTCGCTGTGATAGCTACTGCGCGTTTAAACGCAATAAGCTTTGACAAGCCATATAAGCTCAAAGCAATAGAGGTCAAAATTTCTATCACATTGATTACTGTATTAGTATCATTTGTTTCATCAACAACAAGGAAAATAATAGATGAAACGGAAATTATGAATGTGAAAATTGTAAAGATTGATACGAGCGCAACGTAGATTCTTGTGCTTGATTCCATATTGTTCCACTTGAAATCATATAAAAAGAACAAAGAAGCGAAAATGTAAATGATTGAAAATGTGATTCTAAAAAATTCAGGCACTGGCGTAGGACCTTGGTGAAAATAAATTGCCAAAACTGAGAATAGTGCCCATGCAACAGGAGTTAATGCACAACAGTAGCGAACAAATGATGGTGTTCTTGCTTGTGGAAAAAGTGATAAAACTAAGCTTATAACAAATGGGAATGTAATGAAGATTCTGAAAAATTTCCATGTCGCAAAGGTTGATGGCTTTGACGAAAGCCCTTTGCAAAAAGCTATGAAATCATACAAGGCTAAGGCGAGCAAGGCAACCATAAGCAAAACGGATGCTACCTTTAGAAAGACCATATTGTTTTTCGCTCGTGTGATTTTAAAATCCTTAATGACAATTGACTGAGCTATTGGAATAGCAACTGCTAGTGTGGTAAACGTAATGAAGATGAGCGAAAAGACATTTGTAACCTTGATGTTTGCAATTGTTTCTGTATATGTCAAGCAAAGCGAGAGAATAGAGAAAACAGTTGCAAAAATGGTTAAGCCAAGTGATACAAAAAGAAAAATGTTGAAAAGCTTATTTGTTTTTTTCATTTAAGTGTTCCTTTGATAAATATTACATTTTGAGTTTATCATAGAAGAGTCTGAAAATCAAGCGTTTGGAGTAAAATATAACCATAATTTAAAATTTAGTATTGACTAAATATGAAATATTTGATACTATTAAAATGTAAAAAATATTAGATTTAGCCAAAAGGAGAAGCAAAATGCTTGAACAACTAAAAAAAGAAGTTTACGAAGCAAATATGATGCTTGTAAAATACAATTTAATAACATTTACTTGGGGAAACGTTAGTGGAATTGACAGAGAAAAGGGGCTTGTGGTAATTAAGCCATCAGGTGTTGAGTATGATGATTTAACCCCGGATATGCTTCCGGTTGTTGACCTAAACGGCAATGTTGTAGAGGGCAATCTCAAACCATCATCCGATACACCAACACACCTAGAGCTATATAAGGCTTACCCGGAAATTGGTGGAGTTACACATACACATTCTCCTTGGGCTACAATATATGCTCAGGTTGGCAGAGGTATTACACCCTATGGTACAACTCACGCAGATTACTTTGGGACAACTATTCCTTGCACTCGGAAAATGACAGAGGCTGAAATCAAGGGAGAATATGAAAAGGAAACAGGCACAGTGATCCTTGAGGCTCTAAAGGAAACAGGTGTTCAGCAAATGCACGCAGCGCTTGTTCATTCTCACGGCCCGTTCACTTGGGGGGATGATGCTAAATCGTCAGTTGAGGCGGCGGTTGTGCTAGAGCAAGTGGCGATGATGTCATATAACACGGAGATGTTAATGCTTCAAGCAAATGGAAATGTGGAGAGAATGCAAGAGGTTCTTTTGCGTAAGCACTATGATAGAAAGCATGGACCAAATGCATATTATGGTCAGAAAAAGTAATAAATACTGAATAAAAACAACGGATTTTGGGTGGTAAAGCAGAGAAAACCATCTTAAAATCCGTTTTTTTGCTCGATTAGTTTTGAAAATTTTCCTTCAAGATTTCACTGGGAAATGACTATATAATAGTAACTATATATAAATAGGAAGAAAAAAACCAAACTTTAAAAAAAAGCCGATTTGTGCAAGTATACGAAATTTAAAGGAAAAAACAGGAATTTTCAATTTCAAAATTGGTTAAAAAGGCTATAAAAGGCTTGTTTTTTTGTCAATTTGCACAAAAACGGCTTGATTTTTGGCTTTTGACAAAAATGCAAAATGGTAAAATTTTTAAAAAATATTGACAAATTTCTATATATATGATAAAATAACAAGGCTTAACGTGTGGAGAAGCGAAAGGTTGCTTCAAATGTCCTACTGCTATGGCGTTTGGAGGGAATTTTCGTGGAGCGCGTTCGATTCACAAAGCAGCTAAATGCAGCAAAGTGTATCTCCTGTCAGCAAAGGTCTGACAAGCACCCGCTTGCATTTGTACCGAACCTTGGTGGTTCGGATTTGTTAAGCAGGTGAAGGAAACACACGGGACGGTGTAAGAGCAAGAGTCCCCGTCAAATTTCTAATTAAGGAGGAAAGCAAAATGGCAGTAAATGAAAAAATCAGAGTAAGAATTAAGGGTTACGACCACAAGCTCGTTGACTCAGCTTCTGAAAAGATTGTTGATGCGGCAAAGAGAAATGGCGCGACAGTATCTGGTCCTATTCCACTTCCAACCGAGAAAGAGATTGTTACAATCCTTCGTGCGGTTCACAAGTACAAGGACAGTCGTGAGCAATTCGAGCAACGCACACACAAGAGACTCATTGAAATCGTTAAGCCATCTAAGAAGGCTCTCGACGCTATCATGACTCTCGAATTACCAGCTGGCGTAGAAATCGAAGTTAAGCTTTAATTCTCGCTAAGCAAAAAGCCAAACCCCACCGAGCAGTAGCAGTTCAAAGTTACTCGCGAACGTAAGTCTATGATGACGGTACGGTCAAGTTGACGTGTCGAAGGCTACGACATAAACCCAAACGTCAACCAATAACCAAATAATATGGAGGAAAGCAAAATGAAAAAAGGAATTATCGGTAAGAAGCTCGGTATGACACAGATCTTCGCTGAAAATGGCGCAGTAATCCCTGTTACAGTTATCGAGGCCGGTCCTTGTGTGGTTACACAAAAGAAGACCACAGAAAAAGATGGCTATGACGCTATCCAAGTAGGATATGAAGACGTATCCGCAAAGCACGTAAACAAACCAGCTAAGGGACACTTCGAAAAAGCAGGTGTTCAAGCAAAGAAGCATCTTAAGGAATTCAGACTTGAGAATGCAACTGATTACAACGTAGGCGATGTAATAGCAGTCGATACCTTCGCTCAAGGCGAAAAGGTCGACATTACAGGCATTACAAAGGGCCACGGTTACTCAGGCGCAGTTAAGAGATGGGGTCACCACATGCTTCAAGCAACTCACGGTACTGGTCCAATCCACCGTCAAGTTGGTTCAATGGGTGCTAACTCAACACCATCAAGAGTATTCAAAAACAAGAAAATGGCAGGTCAATACGGTAACGAGCAAGTTACAGTACTTAACCTTGAAATCGTAAAAATCGACGCAGAGAAGAATCTCATCGCTGTTAAGGGCGCTGTTCCAGGCGCTAAGAACGGCATCGTAGTTCTTCGCAACAGCGTAAAAGCTTAATCAAAGGAGGAATAAACAATGCCAAGTATTAAAGTTGTAAATATGACTGGCGCAGAGGTTGGAGAAATCGCTTTGTCCGACGTTATTTTCGGCGCAGAAGTAAACGAGGCTGTCCTCCACGCTGCAGTGAGAACATATCTTCTCAACCAAAGACAAGGTACACAGTCAACACTTACAAGAAGTGAAGTTTCCGGTGGCGGAAGAAAGCCTTGGAGACAAAAAGGAACAGGTAGAGCAAGACAAGGTTCAACACGTTCACCACAATGGACACACGGTGGAATCGCTCTTGGTCCAAAGCCACGTTCTTATACAAAGAAGCTTAATAAGAAGGTTAAGCAAATCGCATTGTTCAGCGCTTTGAGCTCAAAGGTTGCTAACAATGAAATGGTAGTTGTAGATTCAATCGTAGCAGAAAGCTACAAGACAAAGGTTATGGCAGGTATGCTTTCAGCAATCGGCGCTGGCAAAAAGGCTCTCGTAGTTCTTGATGCTAAGAACGATATGGTTGTTAAGTCACTTGCTAACATCCCAGGCGTTAAGGTTGCTTACACAAACACACTTAACGTTTATGACATCCTCAACTGCAACACAGTAGTATTTGCACAAGCTGCAGTACAAAAATTAGAGGAGGTATATGCGTAATGAAATTCGCTCAGGATATAATCCTCAAACCAATTATTACAGAAAAATCAATGGATGGTATTTCAAATAAGAAATATACATTCAAGGTTGCAGCTGACGCAACAAAGCCAGAGATTGCAAAGGCAGTTGAAGAGCTTTTCGGCGTAGAGGTTGCAAAGGTTAATACAATAAATATGAAGAAAAAGCCAAAGAGACTTGGATACCACTTCGGTTACACATCCGAATGGAAGAAAGCAATTGTAACACTTACAGCTTCTTCAAAGGAAATCGAGTTCTTTAACGGCTTGAACTAATGTGGGAGGTAAAGTCAAATGGCAACAATGAAATATAAACCCACGACACCTTCAAGAAGACACATGTCAGTGGCTTCATTTGATGAGGTTACAAAGTTTACTCCTGAAAAGAGCTTGATCGAAACAAAGAAAAAGCACGCAGGACGTAACAGCTATGGTAAGATTACAGTTCGTCACCAAGGCGGCGGCAACAAGCAAAAGTACAGAGTTATCGACTTCAAGAGAGAAGAAGGTAAGCACACTGTTATCGGTGTTGAATACGACCCTAACAGAACATCTTATATCGCACTTCTCCAAAATGAAGAAGGCAAGAAGAGCTATGTAATCGCTCCTCTAGGAGTTACAGACGGCGACGTTCTTTACTCTGGTGCTAATGCAGACATTAAGCCTGGTAACACACTTCCTATTGAAAACATTCCAGTAGGTACAATCATTCATAATATCGAGCTTTATCCTGGCAAGGGCGGTCAGCTTGTTCGTACAGCTGGTTCTCAAGCTCAGCTTATGGCTAAAGAAAATGGCATGGCACAAGTTCGTCTTCCTTCAGGTGAAGTAAGACTTGTAAGACTTGATTGCAAGGCTACAATCGGTCAAATCGGTAACATCGAGCATGATACTATTAAGATCGGTAAAGCAGGTAAGACACGTCATATGGGTATCCGCCCAACAGTACGTGGTTCAGTAATGAACCCATGCGATCACCCTCACGGTGGTGGTGAAGGTAAGTCTCCAGTTGGTAGACCAGGCCCAGTTACTCCTTGGGGTAAACCTGCTCTTGGTTACAAGACAAGAAACAAGAAGGCAAGAACCAACAAATACATCGTTAAGAGAAGAAACGGTAGATAAGGGAGGAAGAAATAATGAGCAGAAGTTCGAAAAAAGCGCCTTACGTAGAGGAAAAGCTCTTCAATCGTGTAGTAGCTATGAACGAAAAAGGCGAAAAGAAAGTTTTGAAGACCTGGTCACGTTCTTCAACAATTTTCCCAGAGTTTGTTGGACATACAATTGCTGTTCATGACGGCAGAAAGCATGTTCCAGTATATGTAACCGAAGATATGGTAGGACACAAGCTCGGTGAGTTTGCTCTTACAAGAACATTCAAAGGTCACGCAGGATCAAAAACATCTAATAACGGTAAGAAATAAGGAGATAACATCACATGGAAGCTAAAGCATATCTATATGATGTTCGCATCGCTCCTCGCAAAGTTCAAATAGTTCTTGACCTTATTCGTGGCAAGGATGTTGAAATGGCAGCAGCTATTCTTAAGAACACACCAAAAAGAGGTGCTGAAATTCTTGAGAAGGTTCTTGCTAGCGCAGTAGCGAATGCTGAGAACAATCATAACATGGACAAATCGAAACTTTATGTTTCAACATGCTTCGTAACACCAGGCAGCCATATGCTCAAAAGAGTTATGCCTAGAGGTAAGGGAAGCGCAAATAGAATTTTAAAGAGAACAAGCCACATCACAGTTGTAGTGGCTGAAAAAGAGTAAAGGAGAGCCGAAGAATGGGACAAAAAGTTAATCCACATGGATTGCGCGTTGGCGTAATTAAGAATTGGGATTCAAGATGGTACGCATCTGACGAAAAGTTCGGCGATATCCTTGTATCTGACTATAACTTGAGAGAACATCTCAAAAACAAGCTTTTATCAGCTGGTATCTCAAAGATCGAAATCGAAAGAGACGCAAAAGAAACAGTTAAGGTATTTATCCACTGTGCAAAGCCTGGTATGATTATCGGTAAGGGCGGCTCTGAAATCGATAAGATTAGAGAAGAGGTTGAAAAACTCACAGGCAAGAAGGCAGTTGTTAACGTTGTTGAGGTTAAGCCAATCGATCTTGACGCACAACTCGTTGCAGAAAGCATTTGTAGCCAACTTGAAAGACGTATCGCATTCCGTCGTGCAATGAAGCAAGCAATCGGCAGAACAATGCGTCTTGGCGCTAAGGGTATTAAGATCGCTTGTAGCGGTCGTCTTGCAGGCGCTGAAATCGCTCGTACAGAGCACTACCATGAAGGTACAATTCCTCTACAAACAATCAGAGCTGACATCGACTATGGTTTTTGGGAGGCTAACACAACTTACGGTAAAATAGGCGTTAAGGTTTGGATTTATAAGGGTGAGGTTCTTTCCGAGGTTAATAAAACAACTGAAGAAAAAAAGGACAGACCAAGAAGAAAGTTCAACAAGGACGCAAAGGAAGGCCGTAACAATGCACGCAGAGCACCACGTGCTCCTAAGAACACCGAAGGAGGCGAGCACTAATGTTAATGCCTAAAAGAGTAAAATACAGACGTGTACAAAGAGGCCGCCTTAAGGGTAAAGCTTCACGCGGAAATAAGGTTACAAACGGACAATATGGTCTCGTTGCTACTGAGCCAGCTTGGATCACAGCAAACCAAATTGAAGCTGCACGTATTGCTATGACAAGATACATTCGTCGTGGCGGTCAGGTTTGGATTAAGGTATTCCCTGACAAACCAATTACAGAAAAACCAGCTGAAACTCGTATGGGTTCAGGTAAAGGTTCTCCTGAGTATTGGGTAGCCGTTGTTAAACCGGGCAGAGTATTGTTCGAGATGGACGGCGTTTCCGAGGAAATCGCAAGAGAAGCTATGCGTCTCGCTATGCACAAGCTTCCAATTAAGTGCAAATTTGTAACAAAAGAGCAAAACGAGGCAGAGGAGGAATAAGGCTGTGAAAACAACTGAAATTAGAAATTTGAGTGTACAAGAGCTTGAAAAGAAACTTAAAGAACTCAAAGAAGAACTCTTTAATCTTCGTTTTCAACACGCAATCAACCAGCTCGAAAATCCTCACAAGATTGCAGATGTTAAGAAAGACATCGCTCGTGTAAAAACCATTCTCAATGAGAAGAATGCGTAATGGAGGAAAATGAGTTATGACAGAAACACGTAACCTCAGAAAAACAAGAGTTGGTATCGTTGTTAGCAATAAGATGGACAAGACAATTGTTGTTGCTATACAAGATAATGTTAAGCACGCAGTTTATGGAAAAATCATTAAGCATACAACAAAAATCCACGCTCACGACGAAAAGAACGAATGTACAATAGGCGACAAGGTAGAAGTAATGGAAACCAGACCTCTTTCCAAAACAAAGAGATGGCGCCTTGTTCAAATCATTGAAAAAGTAAAATAATTACAAAGATCCTTTATGAGGGTACATTAGAAAAATAGAATGTGCCGAAGTTTAGGGAAACCTT
>JAZPYB010000020.1:0-25923 GCA_045543955.1 Eubacteriales bacterium | reverse complement strand
AGATTTAAAAATCAAGCTGAATTTAACCCTTTAAAGTTTCTTTCTTATATATCAAAGGATTTAAATATCTTTGAAAATTCTCATGTAAAAAAGGTTGAAAAAAATATTGCATATACAGAACTAGCAAAGGTAACAGCAAAGAAAATTGTCTTTGCTACTCACTTTCCATTCATAGATTTACATGGCTTTTATTTCGCAAAAATGTACCAAGAAAAAAGCTATGCAATTGCTTTTAAAAATAACAGTGAAATTAAAAATATGTATATAGACGACAAGAGCGAGTTGTCTATTAGAAGCTATAATGATTATTTAATTCTCGGTGGGCAAAAGCATAGAACTGGCAAAAAAAGTGGTGCATGGGAAACATTGATAGACTACAAAGATAAGTATTTCCCTGGAAATAATGTTGAATATAAATGGACAACAGAAGACACAATAACCTTAGATGGTGTGCCCTATATTGGAAGATATTCTTCATTTTTAAAGGACGCATACGTTATAACAGGATTCAACAAGTGGGGAATGACAAGTGCTATGATTGGTGCAAAGCTAATTTGTGATATGATAATGGGCAAAGAAAACAAATATGAAAAAATATTTTCACCAAAAAGACCAATTTTAAGAAAGCAGCTATTTATTAATATGTTTGAAACAACCACTAATCTTTTATCATTTTCAACCCCTAGATGTACCCATCTTGGATGCAAGCTAACATGGAACAAAAATGAGCACACTTGGGATTGCCCTTGTCATGGCTCAAAATTCACAAAATCGGGTGATATTTTAAATGGACCGGCAAACAAAAACTTAAAACAATAATATTTATTATATGTTCATATGTTAATGTTTTCATAGGTTTAAGAGTAAAAAAACAGTTGATTTTTATATAAACCAACTGTTTTATATTATAATTTATACTATTCAAAAGAATTTTTTATTTATAAATTCTATTGCTAGTTTTTCGCATCCTTCTTTATTAGGATGTGCTCCATATCGAGATAAATTTTGATGTGGCACGTCCTGTCCCCAGATTGATACTGTGTCAAATATCTCTACTTTTTTTGAGAGCTTTTTATTAATATAATCATTTACTTCATTCCATTTTCTTGTTTTTTCTTCATCATAATCAAATGGTGGTATGGTAAACAGTATAACTCTTACATTGTTATCTTTTAAAATATTGATGATTTTTGTAATATTCTCCTTTATTTTCCACGCAGAAAAGCCCTGGCAAATATCGTTTACACCAATACAAACAGTGACTATATCAAGTGCTTTTGCCCTTCCAAGCCAGATTCCGTCTGTTGCTATGTCGTCTGCTCGACCAAAGCCTATTCCCAAGTTATAATAAGAGTTTTCATAACTTGACAGCTCCGCAATCTTGCAGCACCATGCATCATAAGAATTATTTTCCGTTCCGCATCCTTCTGTGATTGAGTCGCCTAAAAATCCTATTTTTTGGTTAACCTCGCGTTTAACTCCTATCATATTTGCTAGTGGAGTTTTATTGTTTTTTATCCAATTTCCATCGCAAAAGCGATATGAAGGGATTAAAATCTCCTCAAAATATGGTATTCTTCCATTGCCCTTGAACTCCATTTCTAGGCAAATATAATCGTCTTTTTCTGCGCTAATGACTATGCCGTCTGTGTATATTTCGCCTGCTTTTTCTATCTTCCTTGATATTTTTCCGTCGAACGTAAGCTGATACTCACGCATTATTTTAGGGGAGGAAAAATCCTTGGTTTTCGAGTCTACAACTAATGCTTTCAAGCTCAAAATTTCCCATTCGTCGCATTCTAAATTAGCCTGTGAATAGCTTCCATCAGCAAACGTTGAATAGATTGTATTCGAAAAAAGGAATGAATATTCGTATTTTCCACCCTTATAAACCTTATAAAAGCTACGGGAAATATTGTTTTTGTTATCTGAAAAATAGCTTTGATTTGATGAAGGCGCTAATGTATTTGAAGTATAAATGTCAAAATAGTTCATTTTTCCGTTTCTTTCTCTAATTATATAATATATATAATTGTATATTATCCGCGTGATTTTGTCAACTTATTTAAAGTGATTTTTAAATGAATTATTAGCAAAAACAAAAAGAGCTTCAAATGAAGCTCTTTTTATATAACTAGTGACCTAATTATGCAAGGATTTCAGAAACTGTACCTGAACCAACAGTTCTACCACCTTCACGAATAGCAAAACGAAGTTGCTTTTCGATAGCGATAGGAGTGATAAGTTCAACAGTCATTGTTACGTTATCACCAGGCTTAGCCATATCAACATCATCTGGAAGAGTGATGATACCTGTAACGTCAGTTGTTCTGATATAGAATTGTGGTCTGTAGTTTGAGAAGAATGGCTTTGAACGGCCGCCTTCCTTTTCTGTAAGAACATATACTTGACCTACAAACTTTGTGTGTGGGTTGATTGAACCTGGTTTGCAAAGTACTTGTCCTCTTTCGATATCGTTCTTTTGAACGCCACGGAGAAGAAGACCAACGTTATCACCAGCCTCAGCGCTGTCCATAAGCTTATGGAACATTTCGATACCTGTAATAACAGTCTTTCTTGATTCGTCTGTAAGACCAACGATTTCAACTTCGTCAGCCATCTTAACTGTACCACGCTCTACTCTACCTGTAGCAACGGTACCACGACCAGAGATTGAGAATACGTCCTCAACTGGGAGAAGGAATGGCATATCAGCCTTTCTGTCTGGTGTTGGGATGTAGTTGTCAACTGCTTCCATAAGCTCAAGAATGCAAGCATACTCAGGAGCTGATGTGTCGTTGTTTGATGAAAGAAGTGCATCTCTAGCTGAACCACGGATGATTGGAATGTCATCACCTGGGAATTCATACTCAGAAAGAAGGTCTCTGATTTCCATCTCAACGAGGTCAAGAAGCTCTGGGTCGTCAACGTCATCACACTTGTTGATGAATACGCAAAGAGCTGGAACACCTACCTGACGAGCAAGAAGGATGTGTTCACGAGTTTGAGCCATAGGGCCGTCTGTACCAGCAACAACGAGGATAGCACCGTCCATTTGTGCAGCACCAGTGATCATGTTCTTTACATAGTCAGCGTGGCCTGGGCAGTCAACGTGAGCGTAGTGACGATTAGCGGTCTCGTACTCAACGTGACGGGAGTTGATTGTGATACCTCTTGCTCTTTCTTCTGGGCAGTTGTCGATTTGGCTGTAGTCCATGAACTCAGCGCCGCCGTTTAGAGAAAGTGTCTTTGTGATTGCTGCTGTAAGTGTTGTCTTACCATGGTCAACGTGACCGATAGTACCAATGTTTACGTGGGGTTTTGTTCTTTCAAATTTCTGCTTAGCCATTTGAATTTTCCTCCGAATTAAATTATTTTTATTTTTATTTTTAATTGGTTAACTAAAATTAGTTATTTTTGCCACGAGCATTCATAATCTGCTCTTGGATGTTCTTTGGAACCTCAGCGAAGTGATCTGGCTCCATTGAGTAGTTACCTCTACCTTGTGTTGTTGAACGCAATGTTGTTGCATAACCGAACATTTCAGCAAGAGGAACCATAGCTGTGATTTGTTGTGCACCAGCTACAGGGTCCATGGATTGAATTTGTCCACGGCGTGAGTTAAGGCTTCCGATTACGTCGCCCATATAGTCGTCAGGAGTTACTACTACTACCTTAACGATTGGCTCAGTAAGAACAGGATCAGCCTTCTTCATAGCTTCCTTGAATGCCATTGAAGCAGCAATCTTGAACGCCATTTCTGATGAGTCAACCTCGTGGTATGAACCATCATAAAGTGTAATCTTGAAGTCAACTACTTGGTAACCTGCAAGAACACCAGTTTGTGATGCAGCTTGAATACCTGCGTCAACGCATGGAATGTATTCCTTTGGAATAGCACCACCAACAACCTTGTTGATGAACTCATAACCCTTACCAGGCTCGTTTGGCTCCATAATGATTTTAACGTGGCCATATTGACCCTTACCACCAGACTGACGAGCATACTTATGGTCAACATTTGCTTCTCTACGGATTGTTTCCTTGTAAGCAACCTGTGGTTTACCTACGTTAGCTTCAACCTTGAATTCACGGAGCAAACGGTCAACAATAATCTCAAGGTGAAGCTCACCCATACCAGCGATAATTGTTTGTCCTGTCTCTTCATCTGTGTATGTCTTAAATGTTGGGTCTTCTTCTGCAAGCTTTGCAAGAGCAATACCCATCTTTTCTTGACCAGCCTTTGTTTTTGGCTCAACTGCTACGCTGATAACGGGCTCTGGGAATTCCATTGATTCAAGAATGATAGGATGCTTTTCGTCACAGAATGTATCACCAGTTGTTGTATTTTTAACGCCTACAACAGCTGCGATATCACCAGCATAACAAATATCAATGTCTTTTCTGTCATTTGCGTGCATTTGGAGGATACGTCCGAATCTTTCGTTCTTATCCTTGCAGGAGTTGTACACGCTTGTTCCTGCTTCAACAGAACCTGAATATACGCGGAAGAAGCAGAGCTTTCCAACGAATGGGTCTGTCATAATCTTAAATGCAAGTGCTGAGAATGGCTCAGTATCGCTTGCGTGACGCTCATCAGCATCGCCTGTATCAGGATTAACACCCTTAATAGCAGGAATATCTGTTGGTGCAGGCATATAATCAATAACTGCATCGAGGAGCTTTTGAACGCCCTTATTTCTATAAGAAGTACCACAAACAACTGGTACAATCTTGTTTGCAATAACAGCCTTACGAAGTGCAGCCTTAAGCTCTTCATTAGATGGCTCTTCGCCCTCAAGGTACATCATCATAAGATCATCATCTGTTTCGCAGATAGATTCGACCATATTTGATCTATACTCTTCTGCCTTTGCTTTTAGCTCATCCGGGATATCTTCAACTCTCATATCCTTACCAAGCTCATCATAGTAAACATCAGCCTTCATTTCAAAAAGGTCAATGATACCTCTAAATGTGTCTTCAGAGCCGATTGGCAACTGAATTGGTACTGCGTTAGCATGGAGTCTTTCCTTCATCATGCTTACAACACGATAGAAGTCTGCTCCCATAATGTCCATTTTGTTTACATATGCCATACGTGGTACGCCATACTCATCAGCCTGTCTCCAAACGGTTTCAGACTGTGGTTCTACGCCACCCTTAGCACAGAATACGGTTACAGAACCGTCAAGGACACGGAGTGAACGCTGTACTTCAACGGTGAAGTCAACGTGACCAGGAGTATCGATAATATTGATACGTGTGGTTGGGTACTGATTAGCTGAACCTGACCAGAAGCATGTTGTAGCAGCTGAGGTAATTGTAATACCTCTTTCTTGCTCTTGCTCCATCCAGTCCATTGTTGCAGAACCCTCGTGAGTTTCACCTATTTTGTGTGTCTTACCTGTGTAAAACAAAATACGCTCTGTAGTAGTGGTCTTACCTGCGACAATGTGTGCCATAATACCAATATTACGGGTATTTTCAAGTGAATATTCTCTTGGCATCTGTGTTTTTTCCTTTCAAATAGTACGGGTGACTATTAATATCTGTAATGTGCGAAAGCCTTGTTAGCTCCAGCCATTCTGTGTGTTTCTTCTTTCTTCTTGAAAGCTCCGCCCATGCTGTTCTTAGCATCTAGGATCTCGCCTGCAAGTCTTTCAGCCATTGTCTTTTCGCCACGGTTTCTTGAATAAACGGTTATCCAACGAAGACCGAGTGTTTGTCTTCTTTCTGCTCTTACTTCCATTGGTACTTGGTAGTTAGATCCACCTACACGGCGAGCCTTAACCTCCAATACTGGCATTACATTTTCAAGAGCTGCTACGAATGCGTCAAGACCATTTTCACCAGTCTTTTCTTCTACGATTTTAAATGCGTCATAAACAATCTTTTGAGCAACGCCCTTCTTACCATCAAGCATAATGTTGTTGATAAGCTTTGTTACGAGCTTTGAACCATAAAGTGGATCTGGTAATACATCTCTTTTGGAAATTTGACCTCTTCTTGGCACTTTACTTCCCTCCTTCATTAATTATATGATATCATTGGTACTCGAAAGAAATTCTCCCGTCGTGTCCTTTACAAGTGTCACTGACAAATAAACATTTATTTCAGCTACAAAGTTAGGAACTACGATAAAAATTACTTTTATGTTACCTTGTGCTATAATTATTTCTTTTTAGCACGCTTTGCGCCGTACTTAGAACGGCTTTGGTTACGGTTTGCAACACCTTGTGCGTCTAGTGTACCACGGATGATGTGATAACGGCAACCAGGCAAGTCACGAACTCTTCCTCCACGAATAAGAACAACTGAGTGCTCTTGGAGATTGTGTCCAATACCAGGAATGTATGAAGTTACTTCCATACCATTTGTAAGCTTAACTCTGGCAATCTTACGAAGAGCTGAGTTTGGCTTCTTTGGTGTAGTTGTTGTAACCTTTGTACATACGCCTCTCTTTTGTGGAGCGCTTTGATCGATTGACTTGTTCTTCAAAGTATTAAAGCCTGTTTGAAGAACTGGGGTTACTGACTTATAAGTCTTGCTTGTTCTACCCTGTCTAACGAGCTGATTAAAGGTTGGCATTTCGTTCCTCCTTCTTCTAGAATAAATGTTTATACGTCGGCACTTAGCACGATGTATCGGTGTAAAAGCAAATAGGCATAGTTATGGCTTATTCGCATTTACACACAGTTGTATTATAACACTTGAGTTTTTTAAAGTCAAGAAATTGCTTTTTTCTTGGCAATTTTCTACCTTTTGCACAAAAAACATTTATCATTCAACCAGTGTTTTGAGCATTTTTTATGCATTTTAAATAAAATTTATACATTTTTGTAGTAAAACATATTTCTTATTTTGTACTAAATATATAAATAAGAGGCTCGATCTTTCAATCGTGCCTCTTTTTACTATTAATACATATCATCAGGTTCGTCATTGATGTTCTTTTTACGGGTTTTATTAACCATATTCAAAATTTCATCAATTGATGAATCATCATACTTTCTAGTTATTCTTTCCTTGGTAGCGGGAATTTTGATTTCCGAAACATTAGGAGCTTGATTTCTTGTTATTGAACCAACTTTTATCTCCTCGTCCGGTTTAATAAATCTTACCTTTTTCTTTTCAAATCCAGTTGCGATAATTGTAATTCTAATTGTATCATCAAGAGTTTCATCAACGCCAACGCCCCAAATAATATTTGCATTTGGAGCCGCAGCATCTGCAATAAGTGCGCCCGCTGCATCTGTTTCATCAAGAGAAACATCTGTGCCAATCATAAAGTTAATTAGAACGCCAGTTGCTCCTTCAATAGAGGTTTCAAGAAGTGGGCTAGCAATAGCTCTTCTTGCAGCCTCAACAGCTTTGTTTTCGCCGCTTGCCTCACCTATACCCATATGTGCAAGACCAGCATCCTTCATAATGGCTGTAATGTCAGCAAAGTCAAGATTGATATAGCCCGGTATATTGATGGTATCAGAAATACTTTGAACACCGCGCCTTAAAATATCGTCAACAATTTTGAACGCATTCAAAAGCGTTATCTTTTCTTGTGATGATTCCTTAAGTCTTTCATTTGGAATTATAACAAGAGAGTCTACATGTTTTGCAAGCTCGGCAATACCGCCCTCAGCTCGACTCATTTTAACAGCACCCTCAAACTTGAATGGCTTGGTAACAATACCAACAGTTAAGATTCCCATCTCCTTTGCAAGTCTAGCAACGACCGGAGCCGCACCGGTTCCAGTGCCTCCACCCATACCTGCGGCAACGAAAATCATATCAGCACCTTCCATAGCCGCTTTTATTTCTTCTGCACTTTCTTCTGCTGCTCTAGCACCCTTTTCAGGATCTGCACCTGCACCATTTCCCTTAGTTGAACCACTCTCACCTATACATATTTTGTTTGCAGTACCACATTTTGCAAGAGCTTGTCTATCTGTATTTACAGCAACAAATTCAACGCCTTTAATATTGGAAACAATCATATGATTAAGGGCGTTATTTCCACCACCACCAACACCAAATATTCTTATATCGACACCCGATTCAAACTCGTTATCTAATTCAAAAAAAGCCATTTTATCCTCCAAAAATCTATTGAAATAAAACAGTTTTACGCTAAAAACATATTTATACATAATAATCATACACTATTTTTTATTTATTTGCAAGTGTTTTTATCATAAAATGATGTTTTACTAATTTTTTTCTTGCATTCACAACAATGTTATGATATAATACATTGGAATTGTTATTCTAGCAGAAGAGTAGGAAATTAAAATGAGTAAGAAAAAGAAAAAAAGATTTATTACAGAAAGCTATGAAACACATACTCCATACAAATTAAATTTCTTTCAAAAGATTTTCAGATTTGTTAAGGCTCTATTTGACTTTTTGATCGCACTCGTAGCAATTATCCTTTTATCCCCTCTATTTTTAATTGTTGCTATTGCAATTAAGATTGATTCCAAGGGACCTGTTTTCTTCAAGCAAAAGCGCATAGGAAAAAATGGAAAGATTTTCAACTGTATAAAATTCAGAAGTATGTCAACCGATGCAAGACCAGATGTTGCAGGCTATGAATATGCAGAAGCTAAATCATACATAACAAAGGTTGGCGCTTTTATTAGGAAAACCTCTATTGACGAATTGCCGCAGCTTTTCAATATGCTCACATTCAAAATGAGCTTGATTGGATTTAGACCATCTCAGCCTTCAGAAATTGAGCTTAACACTGCTCGCGAAGGATATCATCTTTACCAAACAAGACCTGGTATTACCGGCTGGGCTCAAGTAAACGGAAGAGATGTTTTGGCGGCACAGCCTACAAAAAAAGCTGCATTTGATGCATATTATTTAAGACACTTCTCGCTTTGGCTTGATATAAAGATTTTCTTTATGACAATCGTTAAAGTATTTAAGAGTGATAGCATTGAAGAAGGTGTTATCGAAACTAAGGAGCAAGAATCACTCGAAACAGCAGAGGCACAAGCAGAGGCGCCCGTTGAGAGTGTTGTTGGTGCAACTATCAATGAATAATTAATTTTTAAGGAAGCGATTTTCTCGCTTCCTTTTTTATTGTAATATGGAACAAGAATTGTTAATTAAATGTTAATTAAGTTACAAAATGTTGAATAATTGTAAAGAACGTGTTAAAATTGTTACATAAAATAAATTCATTAAAAAATTATCAATTTGAGGTATTTATGATTTTCAGTTCATTTGAAATACAAATGTTCAACGGGTGGTATTTTCTTTTCTTATTACTGTCAGCCGGTGCGATAGTAGGGTTGTATTTTGCGTTAAGAAAGGCCTCCTCTCGTGTTCAATTCATTGTTTTATTCTCTTTACTTGCATTAGGATTTCTTTTACATTTTATAAAAATGTTTATTCCACCATATGCAGATTATACAGACGGATTCCACATTACCGAAAGAGGCTGGCGTGATTCTTGGTTTGTTAACATTTGTGGCGCGAACATTGCACTATTTATGTTTTTCTTCCTTACCAAAAACAAATATCTTTATGATTATATGTTCTACATTGGAATAATAAGTGGCGCTATTGCCTTATTCTATCCAGAAGAACCAATTGCCAAGGGAGATGCAATAGAACAAAGCGCACAGATTCTTGATATCTTAAGATTTTATTATCATCACTGGATGTTGCTTGCTGTCCCTTTGCTCATGGTTCTTTTAAAGCGACACAAGCTTTCATACAAAAGAATTTGGGTAGCTCCTGTTGGACTTCTATTACTTATGCTTTTCATCGTGCTCAATCAAATACTCCAATCCGAGCTTGGTTTCATCCCTTTAAGAAATGGCGAAGGTGCAAACGGTCTATATAATATTGTACCTAACTATAAAAACACATCTTACATTTGGGGACCACTTGAAATATCATATGCTGCTGAAGGTCCTAAGGTAGTAATGTCTGACATTGGACAAATCCTTTCGTATTTCTGCCCTAACTGTTTTAAATCTATGACAGTTCCTGTTTTAGATGGTGGAACCGTAACGGAATACGTTACAATCGCAAAATACTGGCCTTGGTTTTGGCTAATTGTTCCTGTATTTAGTATTGTGACTCCGCTCTCCTTTGGACTTGCTATGATTTTTGACCACAAGCGTTTTGGGCAAGATGTCAAAAGCTTGTTTGAAAAAATCAGACTATTTTTTAAATCAAAAATCAAGCATAGTCAATAAAAAAAGAAGCGAAAATTCGCTTCTTTTTTTATTCTTTAAATATTTCATTTGATCTTTTAATGAGCACATCTTTTTCATTTGCAAGTTTTTCTTCAATAACTTCGTTTAGAAGCTGGTTTAATGTTTCACCTATTTGCTTTCCTTTTATTCCAAGAGCTATTAAGTCGTTTCCGGATATATTAAGTGATTGCAAGGTAAAACAGCTTTCAGCCTCTACTTCTTTTGCCAGCTCTTCCAATTGATCTAGCTTTTCTGTCCATAAATACTCAGGATTTTGAGCGAGATTATCAGCCCTTTTAACCTTTAACAAATCAAAAAACAAATCCTTACCTATACGATTCATTCGCTTTTTTATAAAAATTCTATCAATTTCAATTGGCGTATCATGAATTTTTACAAGCTGTGTTACCTTTTCTTTGGTATTATTATCAAATCTATACTTGTCCAAAAACTCTTTTGAAATTTCCGCACTTACCTTGTTATGCCCGTAAAAATGCCCTATAGCATCTGCGTCCTCGGTATAGGTTCTTACCTTACCGGTATCGTGCAAAAGCATTGTGAGTCTTAAATGCAATATCGGCTCGATGCTTTCTATGGCTATAGCTGTATGCTCCAAAACATCATATATATGATATTTATTGTTTTGGCTAAAGCCGTGCATCTCTTTTATTTCTGGCAGTATTTCTCCAATTATTTCATAATTGTCAAGAAGTACATTTTTAACATTTTTTCCAAGCAAAAATTTTGATATCTCTGTGTTTATTCTTTCAGCTGAAATATTGTGCAAAAGATGTGCACATTTTATCATTGCTTTTTTTGTATTTTCTTCTATTTCAAAGCCTAGGGTTGATGCGAATCTAACACCTCTTAATATACGTAAGGCATCCTCTTTAAATCTTTTCTCCGGATCTCCTATGGCTCTTACAATCTTTCTTTTAATGTCCTCTTGTCCACCGAAAAGGTCGATTATACCATCATTTTCATTATAAACGAGAGCATTAATTGTAAAGTCACGTCTTGAAAGATCGTTGTCAAGATTTTTTGTAAACTCCACACATTCTGGATGACGGCTATCTTTATAATCTCCGTCTATACGATAGGTGGTTACCTCAATTGGTTCTTTTTCATATATAAATGTCAAGGTGCCGTGCTTAATGCCTGTTTCTATTACTGTATATCCAGAAAAAGCAAGCTTTATTTCGTCAGGAGTTGCACTTGTAGTTATATCGAAATCGTGCGCTTTTTCGCCCATTAGCATATCGCGGACACTACCACCTACAATATAAGCCTCGTGTCCGTTATTATTTAACAATTCAAGCGCCTTTTTTGCGCCATCGCTTAACCCAAGCATATTCTCCTCCTTTCGATATTAAGTAACTAATTACACATATTTAAAAACTCTTCTTTGTCTATTATTTTAACGCCGAGAGCTTGCGCCTTGGTTAGCTTTGAGCCTGCTGCCTCGCCTGCCAAAACATAATCTGTTTTTGACGACACAGATGAGGAAACCTTGCCTCCCCTTGCCTTTATCATTTCTGCCGCCTCATCTCTTGTCATATTTTCAAGTGTTCCGGTTAAAACAAACGTGAGCCCTTCAAACTCATTACTTAATTCTTTTATTTCCTCACTCATTTTAACGCCTGCATTTTTTAGTCTTTCAACTATATATCTTGTCTCATCCTTCTTAAAAAATTCGACAACGCTTTTAGCCATTACATCGCCAAAGTCACCAATTTCCTTGATTTCATCCTCGTCCGTTTCAAACAAAGCATCGATAGTACCAAATTTACTTGCAAGCTCGCCAGATGCAACCTCTCCAATATGTCTTATACCAAGAGCAAAAATAAGACGAGCAAGTCCCATTTCCTTTGATATGTTTACTGAATTTATAAAATTATCGGCACTTTTTTCGCCCATTCTTTCAAGACCTGCAATATCCTCCTTTTGCAGATAATATAAATCCGATGCATCGTGGATTAAATGATTATCTAAAAGCGCTTTTACAAATTTTCCACCAACGCCCTCAATGTTCATTGCCTTTTTAGATGCAAAGTGGGTTATATTTCTTTCAAGCTGCGCCGGGCACGATGGATTTGTGCAACGAAGCGCGCCCAAGGTAAAGTCCTCGACATCGTCAACAAAATCATCTGCATCGTCATATGTGAGTGTGCCGCCACAGGATGGACAAGCCTCTGGCATATTGTAAGGCTCCTCATTTCCTGTGCGTTCTTCCTTAACACTGCCGACAACCTCAGGAATAATATCTCCCGCCTTTTGCACAATTACAGTGTCGCCTATTCTGATGTCCTTTTCCTTAATTATATCAATATTGTGTAAGGTTGCACGAGAAACGCTTGTTCCTGCAAGGCGCACCGGCTCAAGAACGGCATTAGGTGTTAAAACTCCGGTTCTGCCAACTTGAATTACAATATCAAGCAGCTTTGTTTTCTTTTGTTCAGGTGGGAATTTATAAGCAACTGCCCATTTAGGTGTGCTTGTTCCCTCGCCTAATTCCTTTCTTTTTTCAAGAGAATTTACCTTTATAACAGTTCCATCAATATCAAAATCAAGACTTGGTCTATCCTCTCCTAGCTTGATTACAGCATTTACGATTTCATCCTCGTCGCTACCTATATATAAAAGTGGAATTGTTTTAAAGCCCAGTGACTTAATTTTGTCTATTGTTTCCTTGTGTGTTTTTACATTATCAAGCTCGCCTGCTTGGTAGTTAAACACAAAAATATCAAGTCCTCTTTTGGCTGTTTCCTTAGAGTCAAGACAACGGAGCGAGCCAGCTGCTGCATTTCTTGGATTTGCCCAAAGATTTTCTCCATTCTCTTCCTTTTCGCGATTTAATTTTTCAAAGGATTTATGAGGCATATAAACCTCGCCACGAACTGTAATATTAACATTTTCATTTAATTCAAGAGGAATTGAGCGAATCGTTTTTATGTTTGCAGTAACATCCTCACCTGTTGTACCATCTCCACGAGTGGCGCCAACCTTTAAAAGTGAGTTCTCATATTTTAGTGAAACGCTAAGTCCATCAATCTTAGGCTCAACAGAAAACTCGGTGTCCTCTCCAACCTCATTTTTCACACGACGAATAAATGCGCGAAGCTCATCAAAATCAAAAACGTCAGTCAAGCTTGCCATTTTAACCTCGTGCTTGATTTTTTCGAATTTATCAAGTGCCTTACCACCTACTCTTTGAGTTGGAGATGTCTCACTATAAAACTCGGGGTGCTCAGCCTCAAGCCTTTTTAATTCCTCAAACATCTTATCGTACTCAAAGTCAGATATTTCAGGCGCATCATTTTCATAATATCTTTTCGAATGGTATGATATTTCTTTTCTTAGTCGGTTTATTCTTTCTTCAATATTCATAATTACCTCAAATCCTAAAGGTTACAGATATATTTTAGTATATCATACAGACATAAAAAATTCAAGTTTTGCATAAACTTTTAGAGCTTTTTGTCGCACTTTTTCCCCTTTTTTATCCTTTTGCGACACTTATTATTATCGTATATTGTCGTTTTGTCAATTAGGGCATTTTTTTGTCAATCGTTTTTTCTTGAAATGATGTATTTTTCTTTTATAATTGAATTATCAAAAGCATTTGGAAAGGATGAAAAAGCAAATGAAGTCAACATTCAAAAAATACTTATCTTGCATTATTTTAATCTTACTTTGTTTAGCTGGTGCTATGGTGCTTTACGTTAGTGCGAGTAATTTATGGCAAGGAGACGAGCCAAGCGCGGACACAGAATCGACAACTGAATCGGAAACTGATACTAGCCAAAGTGGAACAGAAAGCGAAACAGATTCAAGCACTGAATCAAGCAGCGATATATTAGATTCAAATAGTGATACAGAAACCGATACTGATTCAAGTAGCGAAAGTGACACCGCCAGTGACACAGAAACGGAAGAGCCATTACCCGTTCCAGTTGTTGACACACAAGGAACAATACGAAGTGAATACCTTTGTGGCTCTAATTTGAGATGTGAATGGGCTATTTTGAAAAACGAGGGCGAAAACAACATTTATTTAAGTGTAGAGCTATACTTAGACACAAAGGATTCCATCACTAATGCAACTAGTGGAACATTAACCGTAAACGGAGAGAAAAAAGAATTTACAACTGATACAAGCATTGGCGCTTCTCGTCTTTTGACTGCATACACAACTAACATAGAATCCTTAGGAAATGATACCATTGAAATTGAAGCCACTTTAAAGGCAAGCATTTGCGAGGAAAGCGGAATACTTCTTTCGGAAATCACACTAAATGGAGATATTTTGGTTAGTGAAGAATATATGAAAATGAAAAACTCCCATTTAATAAATATTGAGCATATTTCGCAATACCCAGAATTACCAAGTGGCGACGAGATAACCTCACTTGCTATGGTTTTGGCATATTTAAACTATGATGTTGACAAATGTGACTTGTGCGATTTGTATTTAAAAAAGGGACCTGTTGGCTACACAGATTTTAATGAAGCAAATGTAGGAAACCCTAGAAATGCATATAATTCCTATGGTTGCTTGCCGCCTGTTCTTATTGATTCCGCAACTAAATTTATATCAGTAAATGGTGGACAAAACAAAGCATATGATTATTCAGACAAAAATGTAGATTTACTTTACTATGAAGTAAGTATGGACAATCCTGTTATTGTATGGGCATGTGAGAATTTTGATATTACCCCGTCAATTTCTCGCATTTGGGTTATAGATGGAAAAAGTCTTTATCTGAAATCAAATATGGCGTGTATGGTGCTTGTCGGTTACGATTATGAAAATAAAACAGTAACACTTGCAAACCCTGCCGGCAACGTATTTGAAATTGATATGGATTTGTTTGAGCAAAGATATCAAGAGATGGGCTCATATTCCATCGTTGTAAAATAGTTAAGTGTTTGCCCCGCTTAACTCCCACCATAAAAAGCCGTGCTATTTGCGCGGCTTTTTTCACATTATTATAAAAAAAAGAAAACCGACTTTTGAGTCGGGTTTCTTTTTTGGGGTGGATGATGAGATTCGAACCCACGGCCTTCAGAGCCACAATCTGACGCTCTAACCAGCTGAGCTACACCCACCAAAGAACTCTCTCCTTTTGGAGAGTATATAGCTTTACCACACATGGGCAAAGCCCCTAACCACCGAAGTGGTTGGCGTACCCAGAGAGATTCGAACTCCCGACCTACTGCTTAGAAGGCAGTTGCTCTATCCGGCTGAGCTATGGGTACATTGCAAAAAAATGGAGCGAGTGATGGGACTCGAACCCACGCGACCAGCTTGGCAGGCTGGACTTCTACCATTGAACTACACTCGCAAATTGCTATTTGTTTTTTGCCCTCATATAATATCACATAAAAAATACTTTGTCAATACCTTTTTTAGAATTTTTTAATTTTTTGTGCGACAAATATTTTAAAAAGGAGTGACATCTTGCCACTCCTTTAAAATTATAGATTTTTTAAAAATGCTGAAAGTCTTTTTGCAAGCATTTCATAACCCTTATCGTTTGGATGGAGTCCGTCTGGCATATATATTTTACACCAAGATGGAATGTTACCATGTAAAAGACCTTGAGAATACAGGTCACAAACTGGCACTGAAAAGCGCTGGCAAACCTCTTTTATTGCATATACATATTCCTTTAAAGGATGTTGCTCTATGCCCTCTGGCTTCCAAGTACCCTCACAAAACTCATTAAATCTATGCATTGGAGTTATAAACACTACCTGCTTATCGGGATATGTTTTTGTTAGCATATAGCAAAGGTGATGCACTGCACCATAGAAGCTGTATACATCCCTGTCATCAGGTGTGCCTAGTGGTGCTTGACCTGTGGCATAGTCATTTGTCCCACCGAAAACAACAATTATGTCAGCATCCGGATCCATTTTGTCCCAACGCATATTGAAGTCGTTGTCAACATCTGGGTTAGTTATTTCCCTTTGTCTTGAAATTCTTGTGCCGCCGATACCATAGTTTCTTGCCTCGGCTAAATCGTTATACTCTTTCATTAGGCTGACAAAGCATTTGGAAGGGTCGCTTGCACCACAGCCGAATGTTATTGAGTCACCTAAAAAGTTAATTTTCTTTCCCTTTAGTTCCATAATTCACCTTATAAATTCTCAAGGAATTTTTGAAGCTTATGCGCTATCAAAGCATGTCCTTCGTCGTTTGGATGGACTCCATCAGTCGTATAAATACTTTGCCATGGCTGAATGTGGACTGGCATAGAGCCTGCGCCGAACAAGTCAAGCACTGGTACAGAGTAGCATTCACACGCTTCCTTTATAGCCTTAACATAATCGCATAACGGGTGTTGTACAACTCCGTCAGGCTTCCACGTGCCAAGACCACCGTTTTCGTTCCAACGATGCAGTGGTGTTATAAACACAATGGCTGCACTTGGATATTTTTTGATAAGCTCAACACAAAGATTACGCACTGCGCCATAGAATGTAAAAATCCCTGTATCGTCAATTGTGCCAAGTGGCGCTTGACCATTTCCATAGTCGTTTGTGCCACCGAATACGACAATTACATCAGCATCGGAATCCATATCCCACATGCGCTTTAAAAAATCTTGGTCGCGTGGATCATTTGGGTCTTTAATTTCGCTTTGACGAGCAATTCTTGTGCCACCCTTGCCATAATTTCTTGCTTCTGCGAGCTGACATTTTTTCTTTAAAATTTCAATAAAGGTGTTCTCTTTTGCACTTGTGCCACACCCTTCTGTTATGCTGTCCCCGAGAAAATTGATTTTCTTTCCCTTTAGTTCCATAATTTACCTTATAAATTCTCAAGGAATTTTTGAAGCTTAGCTGCAATTAACTCGTGGCCTGCATCATTTGGATGGAGTCCATCAGGCATATATTTCTCGCACCATGCCCAAATGTTACCAGGCATACCGCCTTCCCTAAAGAGGTCGCAAACTGGAATTGAGTAATACTCACAAACCTCTCTTTGTGCCTCAACAAACTCTTTTAGAGGTCTAGAAATCTCACTATCTAACTTTCCCTCTTGGAGTCTATGCAATGGAGTCATAAAGACTATTGGCTTACCAACATATGTTTCAATTAAGTATTTGCAAAGGGTGTGCATTCCACCATAGAAGGTATGAATGTCTTTGTTATCAAATGTGCCGAGAGGAATAGTTGCATGGCCATAGTCATTTGTTCCACCAAATACCACTACCATATCAGCATCCTTATCCATCTCAAGTGCACGTAGGTTAAAATCCTGGTCGAATGGGTTATCTGTAATAACCGGCAGACGTGTGATTTTTGTTCCACCCTTACCATAATTTCTTGCCTCAGCAAGACCTGCATTTAGCTTTAAAAGCTGATGATATGGCTTGCAAGACCAGTCACTTGTTCCGTGTCCTTCTGTTATTGAATCTCCTAAAAAGTTGATTTTTTTGCCCTTGAGTTCCATATTTTAGTTCTCCTATTTTTTAAAATATATCTATATTTTATCACATTGGAAATATTTTTCAATAGTTTTCTAAAACAAAATTGGGAAAGTAAACAAAAGCTCCTTTAATGAAGTATAGATGCTCATTAAATTACTCATATCAAGAGGGTTCTCGCCCTTGCCACATTCTATGGTAAATGATGGCTTTTGATATTTTTGAATTAGCCAATCGGTAAGCCCACCATAGCATGCTGTATCGCTTGTTTCGGCTAAAGAATATTTAGTCATTCTTGAAATTATTTTTGAAATATGAACTGATTTTTTAGGGATTATTCCTCTTGACGAATAATAAATTTCCTCGCCCTGAGTATGCAAGGAAATTACCCCATCAAGAGTATCAAGATTATATCTTATGAAATTACAAAGCGCGCTGGTTTCCGGCTCACTCTCTGCATATTCTCCGCTGTATTTAGTCTTTCCTGCGTAGATTTCTCTTTCCTTCTCTATTTGTTTGTATTCTTCAAAGCGAGCATCGTAATTATGGTTTAAATCCACTCCACGCGCATTTGAATTCCAATGAGTAAAATCCTCATTACCACCGTTGTACGCAATTACCCTATCCCTTATTGGGTTTTCACTCGACAAGCCATTTAAACGATATTCTACCCCATCGGGATTTAGCATTGGCACTATGTATATTTTTCTCATTTTGAATAGATATCGTATATTTATTTGGCATATCTGTCCCATTCGCTTATATGCATCAATATAGTCCTTTATGAAGCGAAGAAGAACCGAAGTGCATATATTTTCGCTTGCGTGATGGGTGGAAACATATAAAACGCTTTTTTGCGCGCTTTTTTCTCCTAGAGTAATAAGAGGAATTGACCTATTTAAAAGGCTTGTGCCAAGATATGAAAAATCAACGCACTCACTTTCTCTTGATATTTCGTTTAGCTCTTCTATTAGAGCTTTATAATCTAGTTCTTTTTTTTGCATAATTGCTCCTTTTTGTGAAAGTTTTATGAAAATTTAAATTTACACTTTATTTTTATAATATTTTATGCTACAATGTAGTATATTACTGTCTTGAGAGGTTTTATGAGTAAAAGAACTACTAAATTTTTATCACTTTTGGCGTTGGTTACTGCACTCTTATCGGCTGTATTTATTCTAGTTTCATTTTTTGTTGATGCTTTTGCAAAAAATGAAACAGCAAGCTTGATATTTGAAGAGTTCCGCACTGCCTTTGATTTAATTGCAGAGTACACTGCGTTTGGAATTATAATTTACGCATTTTGTAGATATAGCTTTAAAAATGCAAAGCGCTCAATTCTAATTGCTTTAGGTTCTTTTGTTTTCTCCTTCTTATTCCAGTTAATTGCTACCGGATTTTTGGAGTATTTTACGAGGGAGCAAACCGCTAAGGATTTTTGGATTAACCGTCTTTTGGATACAGGCATTGGACTAATTGGTTTCTTTATTGAAAGAATTATTCCTTGTGCATTAATAGTTTTAATCACATATTTCTTTACAAGAAAAGGCACGCAAAGAATCAAAAATGTTTTTAGCTTTAGAAATCCTATTCAAAAATCAATGTTCTTCTCTGCCTTGACTATTTATCTTTTGAATTTGATCCCTGCGCTTATAGCACATATTATTGAATTAATTAATGTTGGTGGTACACAAAACCTTTATTTTGAGGAATTTATGATGTATTACATAATCCCTCACATATTCATTTTTGTTTACTATCTCGTTCTTACATATCTCGTTTTCCTTGGTACTTATTTTATTTGTAACAAATTTGCGGAAAGTGCACCAATAAAGAAAACAAAAAAATTAGAAATAGCATCTGCTACTGGTGCTACCCCATCGGAGGAATAATGAAAAAAAGAATTATTTGCTTAGTATTCGTTGTAATTATGGTTTTGTCCTTAGCTTCCTGCTCTTGCTTTAAGCAAGGACCACTTGAGGAAAAGTACGTTTACAACGATTTAACAGAAAAATACATAAAATTGCCTGATTATAAGGGACACAAGCTTGATGTCCATATGGATGCATTACAATCTGCAATTGACACTTATTTAATGAACAACGCTGCTGAATATGTTGTTACACGTGGCGACGATATTTACGTTGATATTAACGTTTACAAGGAAATCCGTTTTGATAAGGACGGTGTAACCGAGTCTCAAAGAGGTGAAAAAATCAGCGCACTTTCAAAGGGTAATTATCTAATAAAGGATCTTGGAAACAGCCCTTTGCCTTACAAAATTGAGTCTGATATTATAAATGCCAAATTAAACATTTCCGATATTATTCAAAGAACATATAAATACGAAGAGCTTGAGGACTACTGCCCTGAAGAATATGCAGGTCAAAGCTTTTATTTTGAAATTAAAATTATGGATAAGCAGGTAGTTGAGGGCGACGTTGTTGATGTTTCCTTCAAGGGCTATCGTATTGATGCAGATGGTAATATTCAAAAGGATGACAAGGGAAACAAGGTTAAACCATTTAGCGAGAGCTCAAGCTCAAGGTTCTTTATAGGCTCTAAGCTTGCAATTGATGATTTTGAAAAAGGGCTTATAGGTGCTACTGTTGGAGATGAGGTTTCCTTCTATGCTACATTCCCAGATGATTATTCAAATGCTGATTTGAAAAATCAAAAGGTTATTTTCTATGCTACTGTAAAAACAATATATACTGCCCCAGTTTACAATGATGCTTTTGTAAAAGCTTTATTCCCTGACTATGGCACTATTTCAAACTTTGAGGGAGCTTTAAAGAAAGACTTTATTATGACCGAGATGTTCGCTTATGTTCTAGATAACACCGAGGTTTTAAACTATCCAAAGGCTGAATATAACGAAATCAAATCTACTATTGAAGTGAGTGAGGAATCGTTTGAGCAAGCATATGGCTATTCTTATGATGAATACCTAAAAGAAACCTATAATATGACTCGCGATGAGTACATTAAGTTCCAAATGAAAACAGAGATGGTTTACTATGCTATTGCTAAGCAAGAGGGTATTGAGCCAACCGAGGAGATGCTTACAAACGAAAGAGCTTCTCTTGTCGACTATTATAAGGAATACTATATAACTAACAACAAGCTCAGCTCAAGCGAGGCGCTTTCAACTGCGGAACAATTGGTAGAAAATCTTGGCGATGTTTACATTTATGAAAACGTAATGTTTGAACTAGTTAAGGATTTTCTATACGAAAATGCTGCCCCTAATATAATTGCTAAGACCTACACATCAATTTCTGAAAAAATTGCTAAAGAGGATGCAGGTCAAACCAAATAAAACAAAAAGGATGTCGCTTGACATCCTTTTTATTTATACAACTATGAAAAAGCGAGGAAAAACCTCGCTTTTAAACTATATATCAATTTTAGGAAGTGAGGAAAGTCCTCTTTCGATTTCCTCATCTGTTGGAGAATAGTCAGTCATTTTACCGTCGTTGAACTTTTGATATGCTACCATATCGAAATAGCCAGTTCCTGTAAGACCGAATACGATTGTTTTTTCTTCGCCTGTTTCCTTGCACTTTAGTGCTTCGTCTATTGCAACCTTGATTGCGTGTGAGCTTTCAGGAGCTGGTAAAATACCCTCAACACGAGCAAACTCTTGAGCTGCTGCAAATACCTCTGTTTGCTTAACTGTTACTGCTTCCATAAGTCCATCGTCATATAGCTGAGATAGAATTGGGTTCATACCGTGATAGCGAAGTCCACCAGAGTGAGTTGCTGCTGGAATAAAGCCACTGCCGAGTGTGTACATCTTTGCGAGTGGGCAAATCATACCGGTGTCGCAATAGTCATATGCATATTTTCCACGTGTAAAGCTTGGGCAGGATTCCGGCTCAACGGCGATTATACGATAGTCGCGCACGCCCTTGATTTTTTCACGCATAAATGGAGCGATTAATCCACCAAGGTTAGAGCCGCCACCAGCACAGCCGATAATAATATCTGCTTTTACATTATATTTATCAAGTGCAGCCTTTGTTTCAAGACCGATAACTGTTTGATGTAAAAGAACCTGGTTCAAAACGCTACCTAAAACATAACGATAGCCCTCGGTTGTTGATGCCTTTTCAACAGCCTCAGAGATTGCACATCCTAGGCTTCCTGTTGTGCCTGGGAATTTCTCAAGAATTTTTCTACCAACCTCTGTTTCCATAGATGGAGATGGAGTAACTGATGCGCCATAGGTACGCATAACCTCACGTCTAAATGGCTTTTGCTCGTAGGAAACCTTAACCATATATACCTTACAGTCAAGTCCAAAATATGCTGATGCCATTGAAAGAGCTGTTCCCCATTGTCCTGCGCCTGTTTCAGTTGTAACGCCCTTTAAGCCTTGCTCCTTTGCGTAATATGCTTGAGCAATAGCTGAGTTTAGCTTATGGCTGCCACTTGTGTTGTTGCCCTCAAACTTATAATAAATTTTTGCAGGTGTGCCAAGCTTTTCCTCTAGACAATATGCTCTTATAAGTGGAGCAGGTCTAAACATTTTATAAAAGTCGCGAATTGGTGTTGGAATATCAAAATATGGTGTTGTTTCGTCAAGCTCTTGGTCGATAAGCTCGTCGCAGAATACCCCCTGCAATTCCTCCTTTGTTATTGGCTTCATTGTTTTTGGATTTAGAAGCGGTGCTGGCTTATTTACCATATCAGCACGCAAGTTATACCATTGCTTTGGAAGCTCATTTTCACTTAAATATATTTTGTAAGGAATTTTTTCATCTAACATTTCTTTTCTCCTCTCAAATATTGATTTTAAAATAAAATATCCTATCCCTTATGCAAAAGGATAGGATAATAATTCCTAATTTGCCACCCTGTGCAAAATGCGTACCACCATACGCCGACCTTGTTTACGAAGTGTCATCTCCGTCTTGCCTACTATTTGTTTCAGCTTGCCCTCAAAAGCCCATTCACAAACTGTCAGTATAGCGCAATCACACCACCTGCGCCTCTCTTGGATACCCCCTGTAAGCTACTATTCTTTCTCATCGGTTTGTTTATTTTTTATTATGTTACCACACTAAAATTTATTTGTCAAGACTTTACTTATTATTTCTTTTTATTTTTATCGTTTTCTAGATAATATGTAGCTTCCATATCAGCGGTTGAAAGTGCAAATGCTAGTGGGTACATTTCAAACGCCTTGCTAACGTTATTTGTTGCCATTGAGTTCTCTACATTTGAGAAGCCCATATGATATCTTATAGCAAATGCTTCCTCGCGAGAGAGCTTCATAAAAGGAGTTATCATATAGACGCTTTTTTCTCCGTGACCGTATGGCAAGGTATCATCAAACTCATAGTAAGGAACCTTTTCCCAAACGCCTTGCTCATTTTTTGCGTTGCGATAGCTTACCTTATATATATTCATTTTGCATAGGTCGTGTAAAAGTGCAACTATAGCAATTGTTTCTTCGCTATAATTTAGGTTATATTTTGTTCTTGCAACGTCTCTATCAAGATAAGCAACCAAGCACTCGTAAACATTAATAGAGTGCTCACAAAGACCACCCTCGTATGCACTATGATATCTAGCACTGGCTGGGGCTGTAAAAAAATCAGAGGATGTGGAGCAAATAAATTCAAGTAATTTGTCGGCGCCCTCTCTTTTTATTTTTGATTTAAAAATTTCAATAAATCTATCTCTTGCGTTCATTATATATTTCCTTTCATTATTTCCTCTATCATGTCAGCAATTCTGTCACAATGGTGATTTGCAATTTCCTTTAACTCATCCCTTGCATTAGATACAGCATAGCCGTCAAACTCCTTAATCATTGGGATGTCATTCAAATTGTCGCCAACGGTGTAGATTTTTGCATCCTTATACGAACTTGCATAGTCGTAAATACCACTGACCTTGCTAACCCCGTATGGTGGCATATCAATGCTACCACCGTTACGGAAAATGCTGATATCATTCTTGTGATTTTTCGTTACGTACTGAAGGAATTTTTCAGCATCCTCCTCTTTTTCAAACCAAGCATTTGCCTGTGTCATCTCGCTAATTGCAGAAAAGTCCTGCTTTATACGGTTTTTCCTGTCCGCATAGCAGGTGGTCATTTCGTTGCTAACGCGGAAAACGCCAAGGGAAAGCGTACGAGCATAATTTAAAATTTCGTTTATATACTCGCCCGTTTTTTGCTTTTTCGCACTGATTATATCGCCATCAAAGCTGAGAATCATTCCACCTGTACAGCAAATAACGAAATCAACCTCAATGCCGACTTTTTCAAGATCGTAAATAACCCACGTTGCCATTTCAAGATCTCTACCCGTTACGATCCCAAATTTATTACCTGCTTCTCTAAATTTTTTTATTGCCTTCTTATCGTCCTCGCTAATACCGTGGTGGTTTAGTGTGCCATCAAAATCGCTTGCTATTATTATCATAATTTTTCCAACTCGTTTTCATTTATTATTCTTATACTGTTTTTTTCTAAAAGACGTGTGGTAATTCCCTTTCCGTCTTTGAGTTTACGTTTAAATGTGCCATCGTATATTTGAGAATTTGAACACGATGGGCTTTTTGATTTTAAAATTGCAATATCTATACTGTTGTCCTTAGCTATTTTCAAAGTAATTTCTGCGCCTCTATTATATTCAGCTGTAACATCGACGCCATCTTGTCTTACAACCTTATCATCATTTATTTCTGCAGGTATTCTTGGCGTTTTTAAACCGCCAAGCTCCTCTGGACACACAGGAATTAGGGTGTGCTTTTCCTTTAATGAAATAACTGCTTCACAAGGCTTACTTTTGCCATCATATCTACAAGGCTGACCTAAAAGGCACGCGCTAACTAAAATTTTCATTTCATTTTAACTCCATCAATGGAATAAGAAACAAGTGTATCGCCTACATATTCTAGCTTCAGTGAGAAAAAGTCGTTTCTTTTGTTGAGCAAATCAAAAAAGATATAATCGCCCTCCCACATAGGAATTTTATGAAGCTCACTCTTTTCTATGTAAACAAGCTCGCCTTCATTACAAGAAATTATATTGCCAGAATACTCTTTGCAAGTAAAGAGGTGCATCTGCTCACACTCATATTTGTCAGAAACAAAGGTAACTATTCCTCGATATATAGGAGATATATCAAGTCCTGTTTCCTCCTTTGCCTCGCGCACCACACATTCATAGGGGCTTTCATTTTCTAAAAAATGTCCACCAATACCAACGTACTTGCCTGCGTTTTCGTCATTATTCTTTTTATTTCTATATAGCATTAGATAGCTATTTCCATTTTCTATGTAGCAAAGTGTCGTATTTCTCATATTTTACCTCATTATATATATATTTTATCATATATTAAGTCTTTTTTCAACATAAATTGATGAGCGCATATGATAAAAATGGAGGTATTTATGGAATTTGTTTTTTTATGTGCCTTAGGTGTCGGTTTTTCGACAATTTTTGGCGCCATCATTGGGTTTGTTCTAAAAAAGCCTTCAATTCGGTTTAATAACATTATGCTTTCATTTGCTTCAGGCGTTATGCTTGCGGCATCTATTTGGGGGCTTATTATTCCTTCACTTGAAAATGGAAAATACTCTTTTATTATTACAACAGTTGGTATTTTTTGCGGAGCTTTCTGTATTGACCTTTGTAATAAAGCCGTTCCTCATTTACACAGCATAACTGGACTCGATGATGGGCATGTTTCCCAAAATGAGGACAAGGTAAACAAGGTGCTTCTTTTTGTTATTGCTATAGGTGTACACAATCTGCCGGAGGGCATAGCAACCGGTGTTAGCTTTGGAACAGGAAATATAGCTGATGCTATTATGGTAGCTTTATCAATTGCACTTCAAAACATCCCTGAGGGTATGGTCATAATTGCACCTATGCTTTCTGTCGGCATTAGCAAGTGGCGAACACTTGGCATAGCATTTTTGACTGGTGCAGTTGAGATAATTGGTACGCTGTTTGGTTATTTGGTTGTCAGCGTTTCAAGCTTTATTTTGCCGTTTGCTCTTTCCTTTGCAGGTGGCAGTATGATTTATGTAATTGCTGATGAAATGATACCAGAAACACACGAGTGTGGCAAGGGTAAGGGGAACTCTTATGCTCTACTTTGTGGGTTTTCCTTGATGATTATTATTAGTTCTCTCCTATAATAAAAAAGAGCCATTCGGCTCTTTTTTATTTCTTATTTTGTGATTGATTATTCTGCTTATTTTGTGATTGATTGCTTTGCTTATTTTGAGATTGGTTGTTTTGT
>JAZPYB010000019.1:0-95144 GCA_045543955.1 Eubacteriales bacterium | reverse complement strand
AGAATAATATTTGAAATCTACTTTTTTTACTATGTTTGTGGATATATATTCATATTCTATAGAATTTATTATATATCCATTATTCCAATCAATAGATATTTCCAGTTGTTCCTGTGGGTTATGCAACTCTTGCAATCTATTGTATGAATCATAATTAATATTAATATGTTCTAAATTAACACTATTAAATGCTTTATAAACAATAGACGATACTGGATTAGCATCATTGGTTGTTTCATTTTCGCCTTCTTTCCAACGATAAAAATATAACTCATTTCCTTGTGCATCACATACTCTACTCAAACGTCCGTTTGTATCAAATAATTTTTGATTTCCTTGATAATCTTTAAGTATTAGTTCTCCGGTTGTCGTTTTTGTAAGAACATAATCTATATCATCCTCGGGATAAAATGTTACAGGATCTGTTACCTGCCACAAGTCACCCGCGCCCGACTCTTCATAATACGCATATGCGCCAAAGTAATTCTTTTGCAGATATGGAGTAAAATAGTGTTTTGTGCCGTCGGGGTCTTCCCATAGGTATCTTATTATATCATCTCCAAAATCTACCAAGGTAATGCTTTCATCAAAGCTGTTTTTCCACTCGTTATCATATGAATTATATACAAGCGAAATATCATATGTACCATTTGCTATTGTTGTCAATTTATTTACATATGTCAAAATACCATTGTATGTATTTATATAACTGTTACCATAATCGCCAAGAGTATTGTGTAAACTACCATAGTAGTCCTCTACTCCCATAGCGTTTACATATGTTAGCTCTAGCTGAGGTGGAATGTAGTTATCGGCATCCTCAGTGGTTGATATACGTACACTTGCAAGATCACTGTTTGTTAATCCAATAGCTTTTATGCAAAAGCCATTATTTGCAGTTCCACTGCTCCATTTTTCAAACAAAGATGTTATGTTCCATTCATATACACCTGAAGTAGTAATTGGCAGATTATCAACGAGAGTTTGTGAATCAATGTACGAATTGTAGCTTGAATATGATATACCATTTGTCCAATCACTAGTTGCCTCGAACAAGCCTATTGAAAAATTAACATTATCATAATTCACAACATCACTAATGAACAGTGGTGTTGATGCCTCAACCAATATATGTCTTTCCAGCTTAGATGGTAAAGAGTTAAACTTAATAAATGCAGGAACGTCCAAGAAAAAGCTCATAAAATTGCCCACGATCAAATACTTCATTGAGGAATAGTCCTCATCATCGCTCATTATAAATGTATCTATTACGCCGTTTGTATCAGCTACAATAGTTGGGTCTATTGTAACAGGAAAAGCTCTTTCCTCGGAGTTTATCCACTCCGCATTTGCGGAAACGGTAAAGGTGTATTTCCATTTACTGTTTTGTGTCAAGGAATATTCAACATCTGTGCTGAAAGCTCCGTTTGTATCGTACATATATGGTGCAGGGATTTTGTATATTTGCTCGCCTGTGTCATAGTCAGAAAGAACAATGGTATTGTTTTCCAGTTTTGCTGATAATTTATTGAGCTTTAATTCAAAGGTATATACATAGCCCTCTTGCTTAGTATTTACTATAATGTTTTCCTTTACATTATTGCCTGTAAGGATGTACTCTATATCAATTCCATCATAAATATTTGAATAAGTAGCCTTAGATATTAAATCTGTAAGTAGCTTTACATCGTCAAATTTACGACTATTATTTTTTTGAGGATTTTCTATTTCCACACTTACCTTGTTTGTATTCAAGGGAGTAAAGTCTATTTTATATTCGCCGTCTTTTATGCTTAAAAGTCCTGCGGAGCCTGATTTGTTAGCAAATTTTATTTGAGATTTATTATTTGCTTCATATTCGTTGCCTGAAAGGGTCAGTGTATTGTTTATATCCACCCATTCTCCGTTTTCATTCTTGTAGTGTACTGGTTGTGAATAAGAAACTGCCTTTATTGTGCCATCTGAAAGGATAAAATATTTTGTATTTTCTTCACGCAAGGAAATATCTTCTTCTAATACAATGTTTTCATCATTTGGAAGTTGGGAAGTTTCCAAAGTGCTATTAGACTGTTTCTCTATTACTTCACTTGCAGAATCTGCAAATACGTATAGGGGAAAAGACATCAATATCATTATTATTGCAATCACGAATGATAAAAGTTTTTTTGATGCGCTTGTTTTGTTTTCCATATTTTTACTCACTCTTTTATTATAAAATATTTTTCTTAAATTGTCAAATAGACTTTTTTATTTAGTATGATGCTTCAACTTCGCTATTTATTACGTCTGCTGCTCCGCCTGTGCCATAAACTGTATATGTTACAACTAGTCTATATGTACCGCTTTTGCTTAATTGCTTGTTGTGCCAAAATTCACATTCATAGCTATCTTTTTCAAAGAAATAGCTACCACCATCTACATCATTCCACCACCAAAGTGTCTTTTTTTGAATTTGTGAGCTAATTTCAATTCTTGTTGTTACGCCTTGAAATCCTTTGCAAACATATCTAATTTCTGCTAGTCCATCGCTATTTATTGTAAATACTGTTTCTTTATCTGCTACATTATTATAGTAAGGTGCTATTTCATTGTTAGCAAAAACTGATATACTCAAAGCAAAAAGAAAAGCGATTGTTAAAATAATAGCTACCATTTTTTTACAGAGTTTCATAGTGCCACCTCCTTTCTTTATTTTTACCCTTCACTAATAAAGAGCGTAATTGCTTCAGTTTTCCTTCAAAATTTTTAAAATTTTTTAAATTTTATTATTTTTAACTATGTTGACTAGTCTAAATCTATTTGATATAATCAATATGTACAAAAATAGTGTGGAAGGAGAGGAAAATGCTATTCTTTTTATCTTTAATTGAAACTGACGAAGAGCGCGACTTACTTGAAAAAATTTACTATGAGCATTTAGATTGGATGTTTAAAATAGCATTTAATTTTCTAAAAATCAAAGAGGATGCTGAGGATGTTATACAGGATGTTTTTGTCAGCCTTGTAAAAAATGAAGCAGACATCCCATATGATGACGAGGAGCGCTTACGCGCTTATCTTTTTATTTGTATAAGAAACACTGCTCTGCGCTGTGGCAGGATGAAAAAGAAATACAAATCCGAATTTTTATTCAATGTTTCCACAAATGAAGATGTACAGGACGAGATTATAGAAAATGGCGTATATGACGAGGTGCTCTCGTATATAAACACTATGTCCCCAATATATAAGGACGTTTTAGTTTTAAATATAGTTTATGAGAAAACAATAAATGAAATCGCCAAAATACTCTCTTCTCCCCAAAAAACAATAGAAACACGCTTGCGCAGAGGAAAGGCGCTTATTAAAAAGAAATTTAAGGAGTTTGATTTATGACAAATGAAAATATAGCTCTATTAAAAAAGGCGCTTTTTGAAAGCACCTTACAAGAGATAAGAGAAATAGAAGCTATCGGCTTGCCTGATTTTTCTATTTCCGAAGAGTTTAAAGTAAAGATATATAATTCCCATATTAAAAAAAGAGCTTCCCTTTCAAAAAGGGTTATTATAGCTATTGTTGCCGCTGTGATTACCTGCACTATAATTATGATGTCAATTTCTGCAATAAGAAACCCTATTATTGATTTTATTGTGGAAACCTTTGATGGCTTTGCTGTTTTTTCAATTAATGATGATGCAAAAGGCAATTCACCTAAAAAGATAGAAGTCGTACACTCTCCTATGCAAAGCATGCTTGAACGTGGATATACACTTGAATATCATTCGATATCTGCAACCGGCGTGAGATATATCTTTGAAAATAAAACAAAAAACAGAATAGACATTAGCCAAAGTATAATGAATATCGACATTTCTGGCAGTGTGGAAAATTATGAATATAAAGAAACGTCTATAAATCATATAAGCGTTCACTATGTAATTGAGCATAATACATACATAATCTATTGGATGTATAATGGTTATATATTCAATCTAACTTGCGACTCTTCTATTGACTGGGAAGAAATCGAGTTAATTATCAGAGAAACCATTTATTCAACGCCTGTGCCCATATCTGAATGGGGAAAGTAGAGGTCTGGATTTAATTTTTTATAGATATTTCCACCATTGTGCAAAATTCAACAGTTATTGATGTTATTTTATTGACAAAGCCTTTATTTTGTGTTAAAATACACATATTATATATTGTGTCAATGGAGGATTTTATGGAAACTAAAAAGGTAAAATTACCTAGAATTATATTAATAGCTTCAATTATTTCTGTCCTTATTATCGCTTCTCAAATAATTGGAGTTTTCACTATTGAGCTTGAAGAATTTGCTATTGCGCTTGCACTTGTTCCACTTATTCTTGGTGCTGTTTGGTGTGGACCTAAGGTTGGAGCTATTCTTGGTGTTGTTTTTGCAATTACCGTGCTTTTTACTCCTTCCACTTGGACTTTTTTAAAGGCCGACCCATTTGCAACGGTTGTAATCGTTATTTCAAAGGGCGCTTTGGCTGGCTACGTTTCGGGATTAGTTTACCAGTTATTAACCAGAGTTAATAAAATTTTTGCTACTTTTATTGCATCAACAGTTTGCCCTCTTGTTAACACTTGCATTTTTATGGCTGGCAGTGTTGTTTTATTAAAAGATAATGTTTTTGCTTTGTCCGGTGGCAGAGCTGAAGGACTTTTTGATTCTATTTCTTGGTTTTGGAGCATAGTTGCTGACAACTTCATTTTTGAATTTGCTTATGCTGTTATTGCAACACCAATTATCTTTTTAATTATTGATTCAATCCGTCATTATATTAAAAAGAAGTATATGAAAAACAAAAGATATACACATCATCGTCGTCCTCACTACCCTAACCAAACAAGCGAGGGAAAATAATTTAATATTAACATCAAGGGGGGGATTCCTTTGCAAACAACCAAAAAATTTATGTCAACAAGAACCCTAGTGCTTAGCGCTATTATGACTGCGCTTGTAATTATTCTTCAAGGCACTGTTGCTCTTTTCCCAACATTTTTTGGTCCATTCTCAACAGCGGTTGCTCTTGTTCCAATAGTAATTGGTGCGGCGCTTTGTGGTCCTTGGATTGGCGCTTGGCTTGGACTTGTGTTCGCGCTTGTTGTTCTTATCTCGGGTGGCGCAACATTCTTTATGCAATATGACCCATTTGCAACTATATTAATTGTTATTGCAAAAGGCACATTGTGTGGCTTAGCATCAGGTCTTGTCTATAAGGCTTTAAAGAAGGTGAACGACATTTTAGCGGCTGTGATTGCTGCTCTTGTCTGCCCTGTTGTTAACACAGGTATATTCCTTCTTGGTGGTATGGCTTTCTTAACTGACAACCTCATGGAATTAGCTGGTCAATCGGGCTTCAAAGCAGGCGTTGTCTTTTTCTGGGGCTTGGCTATGGCAAACTTCTTATTCGAAATCGGAATGAGCGTTGTTTTGTCTCCAATTATTGTAAAAATACTAAGCATTCGCAAAAGAATGAATTAAAAAAGGACACTGGGTGTCCTTTTTTTATTTATATAAATAAATCGTTTGCTTTCAGCTTTTCTTGTAGCTCTTTTATATCGATTTTAGATGTTGGGACACCTTGCTTTTTGGCAAGGGCTATGGCGCATCCACCTGCCTCTCCTATGCAAGAAATTATTGGCATTATTCTTATAGATGCTTGTGCCTCGTGGTCGCACGAGATACATCTGCCGACAACTAGGATGTTTTCCGTGCCCTTGGGAATTAATGTGCGATATGGAATCTCAAAATACTCGCCGTTTTTAAAATAATGGTGGCTTGTGCCCGTACCCTCGGGGTTGTGGATGTCGATATCGTAGTTTGAAACGGCAATGGAATCGTCAAATTTTGCACACTCCCTCGCCTCTTTTCCGGTAAGCGTGTATTCTCCCAATATTTTTCTGCTCTCTCTGACACCTATTTCCGAGCCTGTGGAGAGTATATATGAGTTCTCTGCGCCCTTTGCATTTTCCTTTATAAACCTATAAATTTCATACGCTTGCTCGCGCGCTTCGATTTCTGCCTCGGTTAGCTCTTTAGCGCTTGTTGGATTTTTCCTTACAATTCTGGTTGTATTTAAGTGCACTATGCCCTTTTGAGTGGTTTTAAAAGCCAAAATATTTTCGCGAGGGTTTAGGATTTTACCCTCTTTTTGTTGCTTTTTATATTCCTTATTTAAATCGCTTATATTGCCAAAAAACGCATTCTCGTCAACTCCACCTAAGCGAAGTGAGAGAGTCATAGGCTGACAAAGATTGTCCTTCTCTCTGCCGAGTGTATATGGTAGGTTAGCCAAATAGGCAAGCTGTGCGTTGCCTGTGGCATCAATAAAATAGTCAGCATCCAAGGTGATTTTGCCCTCAATTGTATTAAAGGTAGCGCTTGTGATTTTGCCATTTATAAAGGCAGTATCTACTAGACTTGCGTGAAAAATAATATCAGCTCCCGACTCCCTTACCATACGATTAAGAATGAGCTTTAATTCCTCTGCACCAAAGCTGTCCCATTCTATGGCTGAAAGGCGCTTTAGTTTTTCCTTAATTTCGGCAAAAATACCACGGCAAAGCTCGATTTTTTCTCCACCTATCACGGTATTTGTGGGCATAAAAGGGATAACGAGTCCGTTTGTGGCAGCACCACCTAGACAATTTGACTTTTCTATTAGCAATACCTTTAACCCTTGGCGCGCTGCTGAAATTGTTGCGCAAACGCCAGAAAGCCCACCACCAACTACTATTAAATCGTATTTTTTCATAGCAAAGCCTCCTCTTGAAGTAACCTATTTTAATTTTAGCACAGATAAATTTGCTTTGCAACAAAAAAGCACCCGATTGGGTGCTTTTATTAATTTATTAACCGCCGAGGTATGCCTTTTTAACCATTTCGCTCTCTGATAGCTCTTTACCAGTTCCGCTTAGAACTATCTCGCCGTTTTCAAGAACATATGCACGGTCAGAAATTGCCAAAGACTTTCCTGCGTTTTGCTCAACTAGCAAAATTGTAGTGCCGTCCTTGTTGATTTCCTTAATAATATCAAAAACTTGGTCAACCAAAAGTGGTGAAAGACCCATTGACGGTTCGTCAAGCATAAGGAGCTTTGGATGGCTCATTATCGCACGTCCCATAGCGAGCATTTGCTGTTCTCCTCCCGAAAGAGTTCCCGCAACCTGATTCTTACGCTCGAAAAGTCTTGGGAAGCGCTCGTAAATTCTGTCCAAATCATCCTTGAAGCTTGATTTGTCCTTTACGGAATATGCGCCCATCAAAAGGTTTTCATAAACTGAAAGCTCCTGGAAGATACGTCTGCCCTCTGGAACTTGAGTCATACCGAGCTTAACAATCTTGTGGCAAGGGGTTTTTGTTATGTCCTCACCATTAAAGATAACCTTGCCCGATTTTTTAGGAATAAGACCAACTGTGCTTTGCATTGTTGTTGTCTTTCCTGCTCCGTTTGCACCGATAAGTGTTACAATTTCGCCCTCGTTAACCTCAAAGCTGATTCCCTTTATGGCACGAATAACGCCATAATTTACTTCTAAATCATGTACCTCAAGTAGTGCCATATTAACCTCCAATATAAGCTTTAATAACCTCTGGGTTATTAAGAGCTTCCTTTGTGTTACCCTCGGTCAAAACTGTACCGAAGTTTAATACTGTAATTTCATCGCAAAGACCCGAAACAAACTTCATATCGTGCTCGATAAGTAAAATTGTCATATCGAAGTTATCACGAATATATTTGATTGTATTTACTAGGTCCTCTGTTTCATTTGGGTTCATACCAGCCGCCGGCTCGTCAAGCAAGAGTAGCTTAGGACCCGTAGCTAGCGCACGAGCAATTTCAAGTTTTCTCTGCTTACCATAAGGCAAATTACAAGCTAGGTTGTTTCTTTCGTCCAAAAGACCAAAGATATCAAGTAGCTCCTTTGCTCTTTTTCTCATTGCCTTTTCAACCTTGAAGTGGCGAGGCAAACGGAAAATAGACTCAAAAAGCGTGCATTTGTATTCTGGTTGATTTGAAAGACCTACCATAACGTTTCTAACAACCGTCATATTGTTAAAAAGACGAATGTTTTGGAAGGTTCTTGCAATACCCATATGGTTGATTTTATCCTGTGGAAGCCCTGTTAGGTCCTTACCATTTAGATAGAATGTACCGGTTGTAGGCTGATATACGCCTGTCAAAAGGTTAAATACTGTGGTTTTACCAGCGCCATTAGGACCGATAAGACCATAGATTTGGTTTTTCTTGATTTTTAGGTTGACATCTTGTGCAGCCTTCAAGCCGCCGAAGGTAATGCCAAGCTCTCTTGTTTCAAGAACGTATTCACTCTCAATATCTACTCTTTTATGAGTTTTCTTGAGGATTTTGGTGGTAACAAATGTCTTAACCTTATCTTTAAAATTAGCCATTATTTATTACCTCCTCTCTCGCCAATATCTGCGCTGTTATCTCCTGTTGTGTCAATAACAACGTCGGTTGAGAGAACCTCGTTCATTTCAATCTTAGTAGGCACAACGTCCCATCTTGCCGCGTCGCCCTTATCCTTTGCAGGATTGTGCTTCGGCTTGAAGATTTTTGCCCAAAGGTTTTTGCCGTTATATTTTTCACGGAAGCCCTTGAGTGCCGGTGCGTTTCTATAAATAACAAGAACAATAAGCACAAGTGCATAAATAAGGTCCTTTGCAACTGCAAAGCTACCGCCCATATTCTTTTGAAGGAATATATTAAGGAAGGTAATGAGGGTTGCTGATATAATGGAGCCATTTACTGTCATACCACCCAAAACTACAATTACAAGTATTTCTATTGAATAGTTGTAGTCAAAGGTTTGTGCTTGAATATTAGATTGAGTAAAGCTGTAAAGAGCGCCTGCAAGTCCAGCAAAGGTAGCAGACACAACAAAGCCCATAAGCTTATACTTTGTTATATTAATACCCATTGATTTTGCAGCAATCTCGTTATCACGAATAGCGGTTATTGCGCGTCCATGCTTACTCTTTATTACGTTTTGAATAACAAAAAGTGTCAAAAGGACAAGCAAAAAGCCTATTGTAAATAAAATAAATCTGTTTTTGCCTATGAATTGAGGGGACTTTAGTCCTGTTTGTCCGCCAAAGAAATCACTATTTTCAAAAATGTTCTTAACAATTTCGCCAAAAGCGAGAGTAACAATAGCTAAGTAGTCACCACGCAAGCGAAGTGCTGGAAGTCCTACTATAAATCCACATGCTGAAGCAAAAAGTGCACCCATAACAAGGGCTAAAATGACAGTTAAAATATTAGTGCCACCGAGGGAAGAGCTTAAAATAATCGCTGTTTTTCCACCGACGTATGCGCCAATGCACATAAATCCGGCATGGCCTAGAGAAAGCTCACCCAAAAAGCCTACCACCATATTAAGTGAAACAGCAAGAACAATAGCGATTGCTATTTTTTCAAGAAGCTCAATTGTGGAAAATGGCAAGGTGCCTGTAGCACCTACTATTGCCATAACAACAGTAACTGCTGCAATTACAATGTAGCTTAGATATTTTTTTGAAAACGACATCATACCTTTTCCCTCCTTTTCTTGCCAAGAATACCTGTTGGCTTAACAAGGAGAACGATGATAAGAAGCGAGAATTCAATCGCCACAGTATATGGTGCAATTTGTGGAATTGCTTGAGCAAAGCATTCAACAAGTCCAAGTATAATTCCACCAAGCATAGCACCCGGTATTGAGCCGATACCACCGATAACGGCGGCGGTAAATGCTTTAATTCCAGGGAGTGAGCCCATAGTAGTTTCAACGCTTGACGCTTCAAAAATAGTAAGCACACTGGCAAGAGCTGCAAGTGCCGAGCCTATTGCAAACGTAATCATAATAATGAAGTTTACATTTATACCCATTAGCTGAGCTGCACCCTTGTCCTCGGAAACTGCAATCATTGCACGGCCTGTTTTTGTATGCTTTACAAAAAGCGTAAGTCCAACCATTACAAGCGCAACACAAATTAAAGTAATTAGTGTGGATAGCTTGATTTGGAAGGAACCTAATTTTATAATTCCATAGGTTGGCTCGCCCATAAATTTAGGGAATAATTTTTCAAGTAGGTTCGGATGGTAGGTGTTTGGTCCAGCTATGATTTGCGCAAGGCTTTGTAGTAGGTAGCTAACGCCGATTGCAGTAATAAGAACTGCAAGTGGTGATGCCCCACGAAGTGGCTTATATGCAACCTTTTCGATAAATATTCCCAAAATCGCACACAAAACCATTGCCGCAATAATTGAGACAATAGGATTTATAGGCAGGAATAATACTATCATATAAGCGCCTACCATTATAATATCGCCGTGGGCAAAATTAAGCATTTTAGCGATACCATAAACCATAGTATAGCCAAGAGCAACCATTGCATAGGTTCCACCAACGCTTAATCCGTTTATTATTGTGTTTAAGATTTCCATTTTTTAATCCTTTTAGAAAATAAGTTTTGCCGACGCTTCTTCGTCGGCAAAACTATTTATTTTTGATTACTGAGCAGTTACTTCCTTAACTGTGTAGGAAACCGGAGTCTTATTAACGTGTCCGTTTGTTGAGTTACCGTTTGCATCTGTCCAAGTAATTGTTGACTTGCCGTCCGCCTCTGGAGCGCCTGTGATACCTCTGAACTTAAAATTCTTATCATTAAATACAGCTGTAAGAATATCGCAAAGGTCAGATGGAGCAATTGTTGCTGTGATTTCAGCACCGTTGTTAGCAATTGCATACTTCATAGCATCAACAATTGCATATACACAGTCATATGCTGCTGCACCAAATTGGTTAAGTGGAGCGCTTGCGCCATACTCTTTTACATATGCATCAATATATGTCTTTGCTGCGCCCTCTGTTGCACCAGAGTTGAAGTGTGAGAGATATGAAACGCCTTGTGTAATTGTTGTTACATCAAATTCAGAGTCGATACCGTCAAGACCGTCGCAGCCATAGTAGATAGCATCTGCCTTAATAATACCCTTGCCCTGATCCATAAACACAGCAGCTGGCTCTGTGTAAACAGGCATAAAGATTACATCGCAATCCTTAAGCTCAGAAACCTGTTGTGTGAAGTTTTTCTTTGTTGATTCTGTAAATGAAGCAACCTTAACCTCGCCTAAAGCATCGCCAAGGCTTGACATAAAGTTGTTCTTTATACCAACTGAGTAGTCATCGTCAGCCTTAAAGAATACGCCAACCTTCTTGCCTACAAATTCCTTCTTGAATACGCCTGCAGAAACTGTACCTTGGTCAGAGTCAGCAAAGCACATTTGGAAGCCGTTTGAAAATTCAGGAATATCGTCGCCTGTTGCAGATGGTGTTAAAAAGAACACGTTGTCTGCTTGAGCATAGCCCTTGAATTCAAGACCTGGCTTTGTTGTAACTGTACCGAGTGATACTTGCATACCACCTTCATAAAGGCTTGCATAGTTTGTTGAGATGTTGTTTGCATCATGCTTGTCGTCGAGCATTACAACCTCAAACTCAATACCGTTAAGTCCGCCTGCTTTGTTGATTTCCTTAACTGCGAGCTTTGCGGAGTTTTCAACTGCAATACCATATTTAGCAGCACCGCCTGTCAAAGGACCTGAAACACCGATTTGGATTTTTGTGTTGTTTTCTGCATAGTTCTTTGCACCACAGGATGAAAGAACAGCAACCATACCGAAGCAAAGAACAACGGTAAGAACGAGTGCTAAGATTTTTCTTAGTTTCATTTTGTTTTTCCTCCAAAAATAAAAAATATAAATCTATAATATAATGTTTTCTTTACTTTGTCAAGTCTTTTTCGAATAATATTTCAAAAATGTGTGATTTTTTATACATTTGTCCGTTTGTAAAGGACATTATAAATAAAATGCCCTCAAAAATCGAGGGCATTTCGGTGTAACTTTATTATAAGTTATAATATTTGTCAAACTCTGCAGGGTGAGGAATCTTTGACATTTCCGAGCATTCTGCTCTTTTTGCTTTAATAAAGTTGTCAATAAGCTCCTTAGGGAATACTCCACCGGCGGTTAAATATTCATTGTCCTTCTCAAGTGCGTCAAGCGCCTCAGGAAGTGAAGCCGGAAGATGGCTTAATTTTGCCTTCTCCTCGTCGCTTAGGTGGTAGAGGTTACAATCGTATGGACCCCAACCATTTGCGTGTGGGTCAATCTTGTTTTTAATTCCATCAAGACCTGCCATCAAAATTGCCGCATAGCAGAAATATGGGTTACAGGTTGCGTCTGGGTTTCTAAGCTCAAAGCGGCGCTTGTTTGGAGTCTTTGCATATGCAGGGATTCTTATTACTGCGCTACGGTTAGATGTTGCATAGCCAACAGTAACAGGAGCCTCAAAGCCTGGAACTAATCTCTTGAATGAGTTTGTGCTTGGGTTTGTTAAAGCGCAGAGTGAATCAATGTGCTTTAAAAGTCCGCCCATAAAATAGTGCGCTTCTTTGCTTAGATGTGCGTAGCCGTTATCGTCTGAGAACACTGGCTCGCCATCCTTTAAAAGTAGCATATGAACGTGCATACCACTACCAGCCTCGCCATAAATTGGCTTTGGCATAAAGGTTGCACTCATTCCGTGCTTTAGGGCTGTGTTGTGAATGATATATTTAATCATCATTGTTTTGTCAGCCATATCGGACATTTTGCCGAGCTGTGGCTCAATTTCAAATTGACCGGATGCGGCAACCTCTGGGTGATGGTAGTTAATTTCAATGCCCATTTCCTTCATAAGCAGACACATCTCGCTACGGCACTCGTAGGAAATATCAAATGGCTTAGCAATATGGTAGTTCTTTTGCTTTGGAACTACAACGCCTTGACCTTGAGTAGCTGAATTCCAGTAGGACTGCTTTGCATCAACCGTTGCGCTGATGGTTTTTGGGCTGACCTCCCAGCCAACATTGTCAAAAAGATAGAACTCAAACTCTGGTAAAATGAGCATAGTGTCTGCAATGCCGAGATCCTTCATATATTTTTCGGCTGCTAAAACTATGTTTCTTGGGTATTGTGGAAGTGGACGATTTTCCGGGCTATCAATAATCATAGCGTTACCTGTCATTGAAATTGTTGGAATTTCGCAGAACGGGTCGATAACTGCAGTATCAGGGTCAGGAATAAACACCATATCGCTCTTTTCAACTACTGCATAGCCATAGTTTGAAGCATCAAAGCCGATACCGCTTTTCATTGTGTCCTCGGAAAAGTTTTCAGCAAGGATAGTAACGTGTCTATATTGACCGTTTATGTCAACCATTTTAAAGTCAACCATTTTAATTCCGTTTTCATTAATCATATTAAGAACGTCTTGAACTGTTTTTGCCATCTTTTTTCTCCTTCCGTCGGCATAATATACCATATAGCCACAGTATTGCCAGTGGCTAATTTTATTATACCAAATATTTCCTTGATAGTCAAGCAACAAAAAAGGCAGGAAAATTCCTGCCTTAATTTTCAGCTTGAGTCGGTGCTAATGCTGTGCTAATATGTGGGCACAATGAAGTAGTTTTTTGTGATTAATAAGACTGCTTGATTTCCACCCTATATTTAGTCCAGCTTTCGCCACCATCGTTTGAAAAGTAGTACTCAACCCACTCTCCATCCGAAAGACCCATCCACTCAAGCACAAAGTCGCACGCTCCAATTAGGTAATCGAGATCGTATTCGCTCTCGCCAAAATCATGGTGTATCTCCTTTACCTTTAAAAATTCGTTGTCTGTTGTCAGATATTCAAGATTCCTGCCGACAAGCTGAACTGCTAAATTGGCTTGATTTTTGTCTGGAGGAATAATAACTGTATAAGTACGTGTTTCCTCGTCATATAGATATTCTTCGTTAGCGACAAACAAAAGTCCTGTAAAGCAGATTGCATCAGCACCGCAAACACAGTCCTTTCCTGTACTGAAATCGTGCTCCTGTGTTATAGAACCACCGCAGCATTTCCAGATTCTTTCGTGATTGTCTCCGTTATCAACATAGGAATATTCATTAGTGGTGTGTGCCTCGCTTTCAATTTCCACGTAGTCACAAAGAGAGCAAATCTTTTTGTGCGTTGTTACGTCTTCATTTGGTACATAGATAAAGGTACACTCATTTTCACAAACAAAGATTGCGCTGATGGAAACATCGGAAAGTGGCATTGTAAATTGGTTGTTTTCAACGGGTACTTCGTTACCCAAGCTATCTTTCACTATCAAGCTCTTGAATTTATATCCGTCATCTGCCGAAATATTCACAGTTACACGCTCGCCTGCAATCGCATTTTCATTTGTTGTCACTTGCCCGTTTTTAGAGTCGTTAACGGAAATTCCAACAAGTCTCTTAATAGAAATTTTGCAGCCGTCTTCCCAAGTAGCGCCACCGTCATTGGAATAATTAAAGATAAAATCACGTCCCGAAGACAGCTGTTCATTTAAGATTAGCGTGTCGTTATTCTCATCATAATCTAAGCTTAGCTCGTTCAAAAAGAAATTAGCTACAACTCCAGCATCAATCTGTAGCTTTTGAAGAACGTTTTCCTTAGAAAGATATTTTAGATTTGTGCCGTGAAATACCAAATTCATATCCACTTTATCCTGAGACGAAGCAACCGTGTAGGCATTAATGCATGGGTCAAATACGATGTCTTCGCCAAAGATAGTCATTTTGGTAATTAATATCTTTTCTCCACAATCGCACACGGAGTCAAATGTATGTTTTTCTTCTAATGCTTCTCCACATTCGTGAATCTTTGTGTATGTTCCGTCGCCGTTATCTGTGTAAGAGTAGCTGCCACCTTGATGATTGGTAGGGTCTTTAGAAGTATATTCGTGCTTGCAAGTCTCACAAAGCTTACCATTTAAGCATGTAGCCACGCCACCAGTATGACCGCCCCTTGCATTCTCGACTGTACAGCCTTCGTTCTTACACACGAGCCAGTGCTCCGCTTCGTCCGCCTCATATTCGCCCGTGAAATCGTGTCCCTTTGCCTCTATGACATTTGTGTCACAATCAGTACAGGTTACGGGAGTTGTGCAGTCGCCATCGTCCTTAGCCGGTGTATGGCTTTCGTTTCCGTCAATTAAAGTCCAACCACACATTTCACATTCAACCCATGTTGTGCAGTCACCATCGTCCTCTTCGGGGGTATGCTTGCCAAAATCACTTCTTGCTTCACAGCCTTCGTTTAAGCACCCGTGCCAATGCTCTTCATTTGTTGCTATCCAGCCTTCCTCTATCGCAAAATTGTGGCTTATTGCCTCAACGAAAATATAATCGCAATACTCACAGGTTATAGCGGTAGAACAGTCATTGTCGTCTTCTTTTTGAATATGCTTGAGCTTTGCTGATGTTGTAACCTCATTGCAAACGCTACATCTTACATCTGTTGTGCAGTCGCCGTCATCCTCATGGGGTGTATGTCCGAGAGGTTCGCCCTTGGTTATACCACAGCTCTTACAGGTCTTGGCGGTTACACAGGTCGCGTCCTCCCAGTTGTGAGGGAGCTTCTCTCCCTCGGTCGTTTCGCAGACATTGCAGGTCTTTGGGGTATCACAGTCAGCATTTATCCAAGTATGTCCTAGTGCTTCTCCCTCGGTTATGCTGCAAACAGTACAGGTTTTTGGAGTTGTGCAATCGGCATCCTTCCACGAGTGTCCTAAAGGCGCGCCCTTAACTGCGCCACATCCCTCGCAAGCCTCGGAGGTAGTGCAGGTCGCAGCCTTCCAGCTATGCTCAACTGTAACCTCTCTCGTTTTACCACAGCTATGACAGCTACTATCACAGTCGCCGTAATAATAATGCTCAGCGGTTGTTTCTCTTATTTCGCCACACTCGTTGCAGGTTTCGTCACAATCACTAAAATATGTATGCTCACACACTTCTTTTCCGCAAGATGCAAGCACTAGACATATTGTCAAGGCTAATAATACTGATATCAATAAAGTAGATAGTTTTTTCATTGTATATTCTCCTTATTATTTTTATTTTGACAAATTCCGATTAAGTCACAGCCGAATTTGAAGTATGCACAGCTTATACAACTATCAGCCTTGGGATTTCCCTTAAAATGCTTACATTTGTCTTGCATTGCAGTTACAAATGCTTCCCCATCGCTTGTATAAACGGGCGATTTTTTAAAATCGGGGTAAATGGGTATTGACTCATTGTATTGCCCATTTCTGTCCTTTTCCTCGTAATACCCATAATATATCTCAAATACCTTTCCCAAAAGCTCTATTCTTTTGAAAAGTCGTCCTTCATTTATACTCATTATCGTCTCCTTGAATTTTACTACAATATCATTATATATTAATTCAAAAAGAAAAAACACACCCTAGAGTGTGCTTTTTTAGACATATTTTTTTGTCTTTTTTTGCTAGGAAAAGGACATTATAGTATATAGGAAAACTCGCTTTTATCGTTTACGCCGGTTTTGGTAATAACTCTTGCTATTGTTTGCTTAATTGTTGACTCTGACATATATAGCATATTTGCAATTTCCTTTGCAGAAAAGCCAAAGGCACAAAGCTTGGCAACCTCGTGCTCTCTTGGAGTTAGGTTGGTTGCAATATATTTATTTCTTACAGCACCAGAGAGCCTTGCCCAACCTATACTATAACGGGAATAAAGCTCTTTTATTAGGACGTTTGCCTCGCCACTGACTAGCGCCACTCTTTCCTCTAAAAGTCCATCAAAATGCCTTACATACTCGGTCAAAATTCCATAAAGTCCGTCGGGCACGGCAAGAGCTACTGCTTTATCTATGTGAGCTATTGCCTTCTCCCTCATTCCCGAATTATGATAAGCCACAGCACAGGACATACGGAGATAAATTTCGGGAATTACGGTCTTATCAACCACAGCTTGAGTGATTAGTGGCTCTATAGTGTTTGGTATCATTTTCATAAGTGCAAGGCCTGTTACACCCTCTAATTCAGCCTGCTTTGAGGCTATGGCAAAGGCTGCCATATATAAATATTTAATGTAGAAAACCTTACAGGCAGGGTGTGCGTCAGGTGGCAAAAGCTCAAAGTTGCCAGACACAAACCACTCCGGGTAGTCCTTGTTGTCGTAAATGGAGCTATCTATAATTGCCAAGGTCAAGGAGATGATTTCGCGCTCGTTTTCGTTTTCGCAAGGAGCTTCACATATGTGTTTTTTTGCCTCGTGCCAAAGGTTGACATCACCTCGCCAAATAGCGCAAAGGGCTAAAAGCATTCCTCCACCTAAAATAGCATAAAAGCCCGAATGAGAGGACAAGAAGTATCTTGCGTGGTCGTAAACCTTGTCTATTTCTCCACGACGATAAGCAATTTGTGCCTCAAAAAGTGCGTGCGCCTCTGGATTGTTAATTAGCATTTCGGCGCATTTGTCAGCCTCGCCAGGCTTATTGTATAGGCTTGTCATATCGAGAAATGGGCTTTTCTTTGGCATTGGCATATGAGGAATTTCCCCCTTTGCTGAGCTTGGCAAAACTGCGTGCTCAGGTATCATCCAAGCACGACCAAAGCGCACTGCCCCTTTGATTTTCTCTTGGCTACAAAGTATCTGTACGCGGCGCTCCGTTACGCCCCATTTTTTTGATGCCTCTTTTACGGTAATTAAATTCATTCTCTCTCCCAGAGTTCGTTTATGCGAACTTATTTTTAGCTTTTGTGTTCGCTAATGCGAACTTCTTATTTTATTATACTCTCCTTTTCGCCCTGTGTCAATAAAAAAGCACCCAATTGGGTGCTTTTTTTAGTTTTCTTGCCAAGATTTGCAAACATCTACCCACTCTAGGTAATTAGAGTATTTTTCAAGCTCGGGAATTGTTAATTCTATTGCACTATTTGAGCTACCACAGGCTGGAAAAATAGTTTCAAATCTTTTGAGCGACTCGTCAAGGTAAACCTTGGTTGTATCGTTTGCTGCGAACGGGCAAACGCCACCAACTGCGTGACCTATAAGCTCCACAGCTTCGTCGGGAGTTAGCATTTTTGCCTTTACCCCAAAATGTGCCTTGTATTTTGCGTTGTCTATCTTAGCATCTCCTGCCGCCACGATTAGTATAGCTTTTCCGTCCTTTAGAAACGATATGCTCTTTGCAATTCGGCAAGGCTCACAGCCTAGCGCCTGAGCCGCGAGTTCTACTGTCGCACTCGACTCATTTAGCTCAATTATTCTATTCTCTATTCCAAATTCTTTAAAATATGCTTTTACTCTCTCAATTGACATAGTAGCTCCTTATAACCTTTTTCGGTATTATAGCATAAATGCAACTAGAATGCAAGGGAAACAAAAGAAGAGCTTTTTATAACATTGCATTTGTATGGGGCACTCCCGCCGTTGTATTGTAAGTGTCAATGCGACTCGCTTTGCTCACTACGACACGAAGTTAGTCCTTTAGGGCAGCTTCACTATACAAATCGTTCTTTGCCTGTGGCTCAAGTTTTTGGGACGTCAGCCACTGAATCTCGGATCTTTCGGTTTGTGGTAAACACTAATATACCGAAATGAAGTCATAAATACAGATAAATATTTGAAAATTATTTGTTATTATTTTTAGCGGTGTTGATTGAGGTGATCAATAATTTTTTCACTTCAATACATTTGTCTAAAATATCTCTGTTATCGTAATATCCGCTTTCAATTAAAAGCTCTAACCAATACTCACTTTCAGAGCATTCTTTTAAGGCAATCTGTAATTTGGCAATAAAATCCGCAGTACCATGACCGTAAAATGCTTCACGAATGTTTGCACCTACACTTGTTCCACTACGTATCAACTGATTTGTAAGCACACTTTCCTTCTTGCTTTGCTTAACATAATTGCAAACTTTGATAATCTGCAAAGCAAATTCCTTGGATTTCGTAATTAAAGGACTATCTGCCATAATTTTACCGCCTTTCTATTTGGTGATTTAATTATATCTCAAAATCTCTTACTTTTCAATTCTTATAATAAAAATGCTTTTCGCCAAAGCGAAAAGCTACCTAACTTATTACCTCTTCCCTTTTACCTATTACTTCCCAAAAAATCCTGCCATTCAAGGTAAGAGCGAAGAGGTAAGAGATAAAAAGTAAAAATCCCGCACTTTCGTGCAGGATTTTTTGGAGGCGCCACCTGGATTCGAACCTGGGAATAGAGGTGTTGCAGACCTTTGCCTTACCACTTGGCTATGGCGCCATACTATATTTTATGATAATGTTAGTTTTTTGTTAAAAAGCAACATCCGTGTGAGGATGTTGCTTTGCTGGAGCGGATTACGGGGCTCGAACCCGCCACCTCAACCTTGGCAAGGTTGCGCTCTACCAAATGAGCTAAATCCGCATATATGGTGCCTCCGGTCGGAATCGAACCAACGACACGGGGATTTTCAGTCCCCTGCTCTACCAACTGAGCTACAGAGGCATCTAATTTAAAATTGGCGACCTGACGGGGACTCGAACCCCGGACCTCTAGCGTGACAGGCTAGCGTTCTAACCAACTGAACTACCAGGCCATTAAAAGCGAACACCGAAGTGTTCGCTTGGTGGAAACAATAGGGCTCGAACCTATGACCCTCTGCTTGTAAGGCAGATGCTCTCCCAACTGAGCTATGCTTCCATATTTCTTTTTGTTCTTGCGACGGATTAGATTATATCATATGATTTTTTGTTTGTCAACACTTTTTTGAAAATTTTTTTATTTTTTTTAAAACTCTCTAAAAGCCCACTATATCTATTGCTTTTTTCTCCGTTTTTTCACTATTTTCCCTTCCTAAAAAAAGTTTTATTTTAGTCTTTCCTTTTTTATTGACATTTATTTTTCTTCGTGATAAAATAATAACGCAATTCACAGCATAATATTCATTGTATGTTAATTTTATTTTTATTATGGTTAACAAGATTTCAAGAATATAAGTCAAAGATAATGTGCGATTGGCTTGAACGAATTATGCAATAGGCTTTTGCCCATTGTAGTAGCGCATATTTTATTTGCCTTGCTTTACAAAATTTTATGTTTTAAATATCGAGGTGTAGCGCAGCTGGTAGCGCGCATGGTTCGGGACTCAATCACCGTTTTCGGCGTAGAATTTTCGAGAAGAGCCGAAACCCCTTGAAAACACTGACTTTTTCGGCTCTCCCTAATGTCGAAAAATCATCAATTCCTCGGTCTGACCACATGTTTGACCACTTACAAAAAAATCTAATATTTTTACCATTTCGAGGTGTAGCGAAGGTGGTATCGCGCATCGTTCGGGACGATGAGATCGCAGGTTCGAGTCCTGTCACTTCGACCAAATTAGCGGTTTTTACCGCAAAAGAGCCGCAAGGTAGCAATACTTTGCGGCTTTGACTTTTGAAAGGAAATGGATCTATGAACACGGAAAAGAATTTAACTATTGAAGAAATTGAATCGGTAATTGGTGAAGAACCTATATTCTATTTGAAATTCACTTCTAAAGAATCGTTTGCAAATGATGTTGTTGAAGGAAAACTATATGCCAATACGCCTGAATGGTTTCGTAATAGAGAGCTTGAGACTGGCGAACATGGTCAAGGTGATAAAAATGAACTTCAATATGCAATGCCTCTTTTTAGCATACGTTTCATCAATCCCGAAACTGGTAATTGTGATTTTGAACTTCCTCACGCAAACGGACGGATCGCTTTCAAAGATGATGATAAACTTCCCCTTGTTTGCTTTGTAGGGATTCCTCTGCATGAAATGAGAATAATATCTCAAACGCCCGAGACTATGGAAATGGCACTTCCTTTTTCCGAATCCGAATATTCCGAAATGGGAAAAAGATTTGGCGAATATTGCGTAATAGTTGAAGCTAAAGCTCTAATTGAAGGACTACAGCAATATTGTAATGATAATTCTTGCCAATATATTTTGAAAAAAGTAACCTATTGTGTAAGCAATTTCAAAGAAAAAGCCGAGGCCTTTGCAAATGGGTCCACAGATAGATTCTTTTTTAAGGATGAAGATTTTGCATATCAAAGAGAATATAGATTGGTTCTTAGTAAGGAAATTCCAGATGATCATTTTATCAAAATCTCTTCACTAAAAGGTAAAGCCACTGTTGTAAAAAGTGAGCAACTAAGCAATCTTTGTTTATGTATTAAGGCTCCCCTAAAAAGCAACTGACAACATTTAAAAGGACTTTTTCTTTGCTTCCTCCGACGCATTTTTTGAGGGGCGATCGTTCGCGGTCGCCCCCTCTGTGCGTTATGCCGTTTTTGCCTTTTTCTTAAGTTCGGAGATTTCCTTTTTCTTTTGTTCTATCATCTTGGCAAGCTCCGCTTCGCATTCTTCTCGTGTCTTTGTGTACACATTAAATTTCTTTCGGCTGCCGTCGGGTAGTCTTGGGAAGTAGCTTCCTTCCCACAGGTGATCGTTGATCTGATACACGCATCCCGTGCCACTCTTGCGTACCTTTGGCTTCCACGGCTCGAAATTTTCCTCAATTTCGCTCGTTTCGGGTTGCCTTGGCTCATCCTTTGCTTCGGGCATTGGAGCGTCTGTACCGCCGATTTCTCGGTCGATTTTCACCGCCGCTTGCGCTCTCATGGTGTCGGTCACGTGGCTGTATATGTTCAGCGTGGTTTCTGAGCTTACATGTCCTATCATGGCGGAGAGCGTTTTCACGTCCATACCGTTTTCAAGTGCCATCGTTGCGAAGGTGTGGCGTAGGTCGTGGAAGCGAACGTGCTTGCAATGCGCTCTTTCAAGCATAATGCGGAAGCGTCTGGTGATTGCCGTGGGATTTCTCGGCTCTCCCTCTTTTACGGGAGATGGGAAGATCCAATCGTATTTTGCCGTCTTTTTCATCTCACGTAGCAGATCGAGCATGTCGGGCGGAAGGAGGACGGTTCTGATCGAGCTTTTGGTTTTCGGGACGGATATGCCCTTGGTCGTAAGCTGCCGCTTGATATTCAGCTCGCCTGTTTCAAGGTTGAGATCTCGCCACTTTAGTCCGAGTATCTCGCCACGGCGCATTCCCGTAGTCAGCTCGAGGAGGAACATCTCATAGTAGCCCTCGTCATAGGCTTGGTTTAACAGCCTTACGATCTCGTTCTGCGTTAGTACCTTCATCTCACCGTTCTTCTTTGGCGGTAGCTTGCAACCGATTGAGGGGTTTCTCGTTATGAGTCCTTCCTCAACCGCCTTTTCGAGCGACGATCTGCAGAGTGCGTGGCAGGAGCGTACCATTCGGTCGGATACGCCTGTGCCTTTCAGCTCCACGTTGACTTTTCTGCCTGTGCGTTTGAGCTTTGCGTAGAATTGCTGTAGGTCATTCTGCGTGAGCTTAGAGAGTGGTATTTTACCTACGCTCGGGATGATGTGACCGTATATACGGTTCTCATAGGTCGCCTGCGTTGTCGGTCGGAGCTTGGGGCTTGAGAAGTATTTATACCAGAAGTCTATCCATTCTCCGAATGGCATGTCCGGCTTCAGCTTTTCTGCGGTTCTTCCGCATTCTTCCTTCAGCCTTTCAAGCTTTTCTACGCACTCGCCCTTGGTGTGAGCGAGTACGCTTTTGGTCTTGGGTTTGCCTTTATCGTCATAGCCTATGACGACTCTGCCTTCCCACCGACCGTCCTTGCGAAGGCGTACTGTGCCTTCGCCGTTTTTTCGTTTTTGTTTTGCCATAGTCTTATTCCTTTCTCATAAAATTTTGCATCATTCTGCCTACCACATCGGAGGCGTTCTTTTGCATATCGCTTGTTACATGGGTGTAGGTGTCGAGCGTGAAGCTCGCATCGGTGTGTCCGAGCAGACCCGATAAGGTCTTGGCATCGACACCGCCCTTCATCGCATGGGTTGCGAAGGTGTGCCGTAGGTCGTGAAAGCGTATCAGCGGTAGCTCGGCATGCTTTAGGAGCGTTTTCAGCTTCTTATATGCCGAGTCGGGATGCAGAGGCTCGCTCGGGTTCATATAGTGTGGGAACACCCATTCGTTGATTGCTTCCGTCCGTTTTCTTTCAAGGAGCGACTGCACACTCGGCGGCATGATAATTTTCCTCACGCCTGCACCTGTTTTCGTTTCGCCGACGGTGATGCCGTTTCCTCGGCTTCTGCCTACGGATCGCCGTATGCACAGCGTCCCGTCATCGAAGTTGATATCACTCCACTTAATACCGCATATCTCACCTCGGCGAAGTCCTGTCATGATCTCCACGTAGAAGAAGTCATGCCAATACGGCTCGTGCTTGATGATTTCCATAAATCTGTCGAGCTGCGTATCGTCAAGCACCTGCTTCTCGGTATAGGTTTTCTTCGGGATGGTAGTACCTTTTGTTGGATTGCGAACGATAAGGCGTTCCTTGACTGCCATTTCCAAGGCTTCGTGGAGCATGAGGTGAATTCGTCTGACCATGCTGTCCGACAGCTCATATCCGTGCAGAGGATGGGGCTTCACTCGACCTTCCTTTTTGATCTTACTGTAGAATTTTTGAATATCCGCTGTGGTGAGGGATGTGAGTGGCTTGTCACCGAGGAAGCGTTTCACTTGATGCTCTACATGTGATCGGTAGCCTGACATGGTGCTTTCTCTTATCGTGAACACCATATACTCGTCAAGCCACTTGTCCATCCACTCGCCGAGTGTCATTCGGCAATCTTCGGTGAGATCGACATCTCGGTATAGGTCGAGAAGCTGATGGAGCTGCTTGAGGGCGCTCTTTTGCGTTTTTGCGAATGCCGATTTATACATGGGTGAGCCGTCGTTCTTGTGTCCGATAATGATACGGGCTTCCCATCTGCCATCACTTCTTTTTCTGATAGTGCCGTCACCTTGCGGTCTGCGTTTGTTTGCCATGTTTTGAACTCCTTTCTTTACATTTTTGCGTGTTTTTCTTTGCGTACCACAACGATACCACAGGTTCGAGAGAATATCCAGCGATTTTCTGCAGAATTATCATTTTGTTATCAATTACCTTTCTTGCCTTTATTGAGAGCTTCGGCGCAGGCTCTCGCCTTTGCCTTTCTCTCGTCTGTCGGGGGAGGAAGGATGCGGAATGCAAACCTGTCCTTCCGTATCTCAAAGGACAGACCTCCCAACTCGTTGTCATCGGTCTGACGGCAGAGGTCGGGATAATCTCTCGCATACGCTGTAAGCCTGTTCTTGAGGCTTGTGTTGTAGGTGTTGATAATCAAAATATCGCTACCTTCGTCAAAGAATATCTCTGTGGTCTTGTGGGTTTTCTTAATTCCTGTTCTCATAGAATATACCTCGTATTTTCGTAAAATAGTGGCGGTCTGTACCGCCGAAATATGCCACTTTTCTTTGTGGCGAAGCCCCAATCGTGTCTACGGTCGATTGAGGCTCTCACAATCGCTAAAGCGGCATTTACCATGACATCGTATGCCCTTGTGCCTGCTTCTTGGCGCGGATTTCACGGCGTTGCTTCTTATCGATGCCGTGGTAGTTGACCTGATGCTCCTTTGCGTACATATCCTCGGCTCTGTCATCGATGATATTGCTTGCGTAGTAGAACAGGTCGCATACGCCGATTATTATTTGCGCATTGAGATTATTATTGATCGCCCTGATCGCTTCTTTCGCAGGCTCGTATCCTGCATCGGCTGCTCTGTGCATATACTCCTTGCCGGCTTCGTAGTCATTGTACTGATAATAAAGCAACAGCCCGACTCTCGTCTGTGTCCATTCATCTTCCACGGCGGAACGCTCAAACCACGATCTTGCTTCTTCACGATTACCTTCCTCGAACAGTATCTTGCCGTAGGCATATTCTGCTTGGTGGCATCCGTGTTCCGCGGCTCGCCTGAAATACTCCTTCGCATCCTCGGGAGATTTATCTCGAAGGAACTTTGCGTACTCATACTCAGCATAGCCGAATTTTGCATCTGCCGCCATGCGAAGATATTTCATTTTATCGCTTGGCGTTTCATCAAACTTACGGTCACGATAGGCTTTATAAATGAGATAGGCGGAGAGAGAGTTTCCTTCGTCTGCCGCCATCCGTAGCCACCATTCTGCGTTCTCCATATCGTCGGTCTTTTCAAGGTAATACCTGCCGAGGCGATAGTAACCGATGGGATCATCGTATGCGTTGGCGTAACGGTAGAGATAATCGAAATCATCTGCGTGTTCCTTCAGCTTGGAATAATCATGATCCACCGCATAGTCGGGCTGATCGGGTGAAATGTGAATATCTCTCACCGCACTCACCACGGCGTTGCGGATCGATTTAAATTCCTCGTTTTCTTCAATCGGAATTTTGTCGGGCATCGTATCGGTATAGGTGCAAACTGTTTCGCATTTATATCCGTACCACGCATCGTAAAGTTCGGAGAGTAGCGGATCGCTTCCGAGGATTTTTACAATTTCATTTACCAAGGCTTTCGTATTTTTATCAAGATATCCGTACACCTTTTTGCCTTTGTGTTTCTCTAACTTTTCGTATAGCAACTGCATTTTCATCACAAGCTCGGGAGAGACAGCGTGGTCGCCGTTTTTAATTTCGGCGACCACTTTTGCGATAATATTTTTATATTTTTCTTTGAGATCATCTCTGACCTCGGTCTGCTTTTTATAGATTGAGGTCAGCTCCTGACGGAATATATCCGTAGCAAATGTCTGCTTGAGATTGTGGATACCTTCTCGTGAAAGGAACGGTTCGCGCGGTTCTTTCGACCATACCATAACGTGAACGTGAGGATTTTTCTCCTTGTTATGGTAGGCTGCATACCAACGGAGATTGCTCGGGAGGATGTGCATCTCTTTTGCGATATCGTTTCTGTGAGAGCGAAGGAGATTCATCCATTGCTCCGCAGAATTATATCCGAGCCTTTCCGCATCCTCACGCTTGAGAGAAATTATAATGCCCCATACGTTTCCGGGATGCTCGTCGATCTCACGGCTGATAGCGGAGAGATTAATTTTCTCACCCTCGTCACTAAACAGTCCGTTCGAGCCTTGTCGCTCACCGATATATCCAAGCATACCGCCACGAAGAATTTCAACTCCCTCGCGCGTTGCAATATACTCTGCGTATCCACCGCGCGACCTTCCCGATTCGGTTCGATGTCCGGGCTTATAATAAGGAGCTTTGAGAATTAATTTTGCCATTCAGTTCTCCTTACTTGAAGCGTTCTTCCATACGAATCGCGCCGTTGGTTTCGGACACCTCACGGATAGAATCTCGGCGAAGGTCGGCGAGATAATCTTCATCATAACCGCCGCCGTCCTCATCAAGAACGATCTTGGCAAGGATGGAAAGATCAACGGCAATCTTGAAAAGATTTCGATTGATCCGTTCCTCGCTGTCACGGATTTTTGCGCTGATTACAGATTCAAGCGCGGGAGTTAGGAAGCGTTCGCTCTGTTCCTTTTCGAGCCACGAGCAATAAAAGTCGATGGCATCTCGAATGAATGCGTTACGGGAACGGCATCCCATTTCGTTTGCAAGGCGGTCGCAACGCTCCCATTGAGCTTCGGTTAACGCTACGCCTTTTGAGGTTTTTTCGTTATTTTGTTTCATAGTGGTATTTCCTTTTCTGTGATTGTTATTTTGGTTGATGCGCCAAGGGTAGACAATGCATATTCCCTTAACACGCCTTGTGTTTTGAGGTGTCAAAGACCGTTTATTTCACAAATTGGCGCGAACAGACAGCTTTTGCCTGCGTGAACGCGCCTATGCGAATTTCTCGAAAAGTCCTTGAAACACCTCGCTTTTTGCCATTCGCTCGGCGTTGCCGTGCGATGTGATGCGCCGTGGATTAGACACGGCTTTATCCTGCTAAAAAAATAGGGGCTTGAAAAGCCCCCATTAATGGTCGGTACACGGTTCACTTATTGTTGCGTTCACCGTGGTAATTCATCGTATCTCGTTTGCTCATCGAGCCATTCGAGGAGTCTGTCACGAGGAATAATCGTGCGACCCTGAACAATTTTCAGCTTCGGGAAGTTGTCCTCACGCACAAGCTCATAGGCACTTGCACGGGAGATGCCAAGGAGATTTGCCACGTCCATCACGGTGAGGAACATAGGCATCTCATCTCGATTCTTATACATTGACTGCTTCATCAAGCTTTCCTCCTTTCTTCTCGAATTCTTTCATCGCCTGATTGAACCTTGCTCTCGCTTCGGCTTCACGGATTTGCTTTTCGAAGTAGGCTTCTTCAATAGGCTTGATCGGTTGCAAGGTATATTGCAGGCTGCCGTTGTGCGCGCGACCGTCACGAGTGCGAACCATCGTCGGCTCGGTGTAGATGAAGCCCTTGCGTTCAAGACTATCAACATATTTCTTGACGGTGTTGTTGCTCATACCCAGTGCGCTCCCGATGGTAGCGTAGCTCGGATGGCACGTGAAGGTTTTCCTGTCCTCGCAGTACATGAGGAAGGCAAGGAGAGCGATCTCGCCGTAGTCAAGTCCAAGACGGAACACGGCTTTCGGCATCGGAAAGAAATCGCCGGGGTTATCTCTGCGTTTAGGATCGTAGTATCTCAAGGCAGTACCTCCTTTTCAAAGTTTTGATTGCATTTTGAATGTTTTTCATGGTAGTAGAACTCCTTTTATAATTTTTGAATTTGATTTTGAGAATAAAAAAAGAGAGTGCCGAGTTTTTTCTCAGCACTCCGTGAGTGTTAATTATAATTTTATTTTTCCGTTGGCTTTTGCATCCGCATATCCATAATGACATGAGGAAATCCGTAGAGACTTTCGGTAACGTAACCGTATGCCGCTTCGGGAGAAGCATCGAGGAACAGAAGCTCGGGATAGGTTCTTTCGTACATACCCTTGACCTTTTTCAGCATACGCTTCTCCTTTTCGTAAAGCATACTTGCAAAGAGAAGGTGTCTGTACTTTGTTACTCCATACTTTGAGTCCTTACCTTTATCAAGCTCCTTGAGAAGCATACAGAGTATATGCTCATTCTGAATGAGCTTTGACACAGCAGAAAGACAATTTTCATAAGCCTTTTGCGCCTTTTCTCTGTATATGAGCTTGTCTGCGCTCTTGGCATGTCTTGCTCTCATAAGCTGCGATGAAATTTCTCTCTGTGTTTCTTCTACGGTTTTCAGTATCTGTTGCTTTTTGTGCGTATCGTTTGCTCCCACGTCCGAAGCATCAAGCTCGAACAAAGACGACAGAGGAACATTTTTCGTTTTCCTGACTTGGCTGCGGTATTGCTCAACGTGATCGTAAACGAAGGACATTGGTGTCATCAGCTTCGCGCTCTCATCTGTGGCAGGGGTGGTATCGTCTGCGGTCATGAAGCGGAAGAATTCGGGAAGCTTACCGCCGTGCGCTTTCTTATAAGCATCTCTCGGCTTTTTGAGAAGGCGCAGTACCTTATCCGTTTTCACCGAATACATACGCTTTGCCTTATCGATCTCCATGCCCGAAAGCACAGCGAGCTTACAGATGTCGTAGTACAGCGGAAGCATTTCCGCAAGGATCACTCCTTCGCTGATCCTATGCCATAGCAGGCTGTTTAGGAACTGTGATAGGTTGACGATATCTCCGATTTTGTTTTCCGCTATCACTCCGTCGAGCCTTGCAAGATCCTTCGGTGTGTTTTCATATTCGCTCTTGCCGCAGGGTGCTATAGCGCAGACGGGAACCTTGAAGGTTTCGTATTCGGGTTTGACGGCAGAAAGAAGATGTTGGTTGATGGTTACGAGCATGGTATCCGAGTCGTAATCACAGCCGTTAAGCCTTTGCTGAATATTATTACCGATAGCGTTGACGCAGATGATATTATAGGTGAGATTGAAATATTTATCTATCTCATCGTAGGCGGTATTCCTTGCGAGGTAGAGATTTCCCATCGTGATATGAGGGCTTCTCGCGCACAGAACGTAGCCGCCGTCCTCATCGTCAAAGCGTTTGGTGTAGACCTCGTCACCGTCAAAGAGAAGCGGCTCTGTCGCTTCGTAGCTCTTGTCTATGGTCGCACACAGGAATTCATAAGGGTTGCCGAATATGGTCTGATAGTTTCCTTCAACAAGCACCCGTCCGCGCTTAAGTTTTTCCTTGAAGCTTCTGCAAGCTTCGTTTCGGTAGGATTTATAAACGTCGGTATAAGCAAAATCATCGCTCCGCGCCATCATATCCACGATGACCTGACTGCGATAGGTTTCCACCGTGATTGGCTTATATTCTCCATCCGCTTCAAAGGTTGACGTCTTTGCAAAGTAACGCAGGTACATGGGATCGGCTTGTATTTTGCCGAGGTAATCAAAGGAGGCATCAAGGAAATACCTCATATACCTTCGGTTAATATTCACCGTATTCAGAAGCTGATAATTGGTATATGCCATATTACCGAGCATAGGCGTGGGAAGCTCGTCGGTCTTTACTACGCCGAATGAGGATGTGTTCTTGCCCTCGTACACAGCATCGAGCCACGTGCGAAATGCTTCTCCGAGGTTCATGTCCTTCGGCATAAATTTCAAGTATTTCACGCTGCTCTCGGTGATAACGAGCTTAATATCTTCAACCTTTCGTGCGGTGGTGTAGCCTGCAAGCTGTCCGACTGTGGTGATGCCATTATCCGCAAACCATTTCTGCAAATTTGTGTTGAAAGCACAGGTCTTGAAGAAGCGGTTACGCAGGAGCATCATAGCCTTGTCACCGTAGCCGTTTTCCTCAAACACGCTCACGTCGAGCAGAGCTTCGCCATCCCATATCACGTTCCTTATCTCTGCCGTTTCCTCCTTTGCCGAAAGACCTTCCTTTGCATCCTCCCTGACACAAACGACGGTGTCGGTGAACACGCTTTCACGATCTCTTATGATGAGAATGGCTTTCTTTGGGAGCTTTACGGTGGCTTCAATGCTACTGAGCGTAAGGGCAATATACGCCTGCCACGATGCTTGATCCGAAACACTATCCGCCGAAAGACCGCATGCACTCCAATCCATCATATCCTGATACAACGGCTCGGCGATGAACAGGCATCTTCCGTCACGGCTACTGCCTGCGCTACGCTTATAACGAACATAGTGGATGCCGTCAATGTCGAAGCCGTCCGAATAGAGCTTCTCTCGGATTTCCGCTTTCTTCACAACGGAGGGGATATCTCGCTTGGTTCTTCTGTATGCTCGTTTGTCTGAATCGTACACAAAGTATTTGCCGAGGCTATCTGCACCGACAGGCTTTTTTACGGGAACGTAGTCGGAGCTGCTTTCTTCCCATACCTCAACGGCAATGAGCATGGGAGCGCCGTTCACTGCGCGAACACAGATATGGTCGGTCATATCCTCGTCCGAAACAGAAAAGCCGTAGCGGACATATCTTTGTCTATGCGGTTCAAATTCCTTTACCGCATAATCGAAGGATACGCTGACGAGGGCGCGAGTATAGTTGCCATTCTCGGTGTAGGCAAATGACAGCTTTACCTTGTGCTTCTCATACACCTCGCACAGCTTGTCGGTATCAAGGCTCTCGTCAAGGATACCGCCGAAGGCATCGGGGTTCAGCTTGCCGTCCTTTAGTGTGCTGTACGGTGCAAGGCCGCATCTGCCGTCTGCTCTGCGATAGATCTGACTTCCGTCAAGCGATACGATTCGCAGGTTTCCATATTCTTTCTTTTCTGCCGTATTCTCGTTTTTCATCGGTATCCCTCCTTCCTTGAGTTCGTATTTTTATTTTACCATATTTCGCGGCAAAATGCAATAAACAAGAGATGAACGGCTCGTTTTTTATTCCTACCATATACGCAAAATCACAAATCACCACGAAAAAGCCGAAATTCCTTGAAAAGTCGGGGCTTTTTCGATATTATCGCAAACGGCAGAAAAAGAAGAACTGTAAATATCGGCTTCATTTTTGCAAATCTATGCAAGCATTTCGCACAAAAGTGGTCTGTCCTACATTTTGGGACAGACCACTTTCGGAAGCTGCTTTTCTCGCCGGGCTTTTTCTTTGACTACAGCGATGCAATATTTGCGGTTACATAGCCGTGATAGATAAGCTGCTAAATGCGCGAAAAAGCAAGGCCTCAAAAAGAGGTCTTGTTTTTTGATCACGCTTGACATAGTCATTTCATCCAAACCGTGCATCTCTACCATTTATCCGAAATCACAATTTTGCACGAAACGGCACAAAAGGCTGGATTTTCAAGGCTTTTTGGGTGTTTTCGAAAGCTATTCACGAAATGCAAAAAAGGAAACTGTAAATTTGAGGCTCTAAAACAATGTTTTATGATAAAAAACATTATTGTTTTTTGCTTTCATGTGCCTAGTACAAATATTGTTTGTACCTTTTTGATATTTCTAGTACTTTAACAATATAGCATAATACATTGCTAGGTTCAATATATATTTGATGCTTTTGCTATGTATCTTTTGAAAAAAAGAAACAAGATCAAAATGGGAAGTGTAGAGATAACAATAGATGTCATCAATACGGCATAGTCACCAAACCATATGGATCCAAGCGAATTCAAATAAATGGCATTTGTAAACTTTGATTCTGATTGTAAAATAACTACAGGCAACATAATTGAATTCCATGCATTAAAAAATGCTATAACAAAAGAGGCCAGTATTATTTCTCGAAGTGCTGGAATAAAGACACGAAAGAATATGGAAAGTTCACTTGCACCATCCATTCTTGCGGAATTAATTATATCCTTAGAAAGTAATATTGCGTTTTGCCTAAATAAGTACACTAGGAATGGGACTGAAAGGGATACACATATAACGGCAAAGAATGTATTTAGTAATCCCATATTCTTAAAAAGAACAAAAGACGGAATTAATAATGTAGCTTCTGGAACATACAATGCACATATGATTAAGTAAAACCATATTTTGCTGTATCGCTTATTCTGATAAACATAGGAATACGCTCCAAGTGATGAAATCAATATACCAATTAAAGAAGCAACCGTAGATACAAAAAAAGAATTCATTATTGTGCGAAGCAACGGGGTTCCATCTATCGCAAGTCTTATATTATTACAAAAATTTTGCCACGAAATATTACCTAGTATAGTTCCACCTTTGATATCCGCACTTGTGCTAAAACAGCAAAGACACATAATTAAATATGGTGTTAACGAACTTATACAAAACACAAGTAATATAATAATTGCTAAAAAATTGTTTTTTTTATTCATTTTTGGTCCTTATCCACCTGATAACAACAATCAGCATACCAATCATTAGAGTTAAAAGAAAAATCACAATCCCGATGGCTGCAGAATATCCATATTCAGCAACATAGGTAAATGTTTTTCTGTATAAATAAAACGCTAGCGTATATGTGGATGTTTCAGGGCCTCCTTTGGTAATTAAAGAAATTTCCACATATAGTTGAAATGCAGAGCTTGCCGCAAGAATAGCCGAAATAAGCAAGGGGGGGCGTATAGCTGGAAATATTACTTTTCTATAAACCCCCCATGTCCTTAATCCGTCTAGCCTTGCTGCGTTAATGATATTTTTATCTACACCCTGAATGGCAGCATTTAATATTAGCACAAATAGACCCGTCCATGCCCAAACACAAATCAAAGCAATAAATACCCTCGTTGCCCACGTATTTTGTAAAACATTTCCGTTTTCAATAGGAATTTTCAATTTGCCTAAAATGCGTGAAACGATTCCGTCCGAATATACAAGTTGCTTAAAAAACAGTGAATAGACAACAGGGGAAGTAACGCATGGGAAATAAAATATTATTAAAATTATATCTTTCAACCGCTCTGAGCGTATTTTGTTTAAGCAAATACACATACAAAGACTCAATGTTAACACTAACGGAACAATTAGTATTACAAAAAGCAATGAATTTTTAATAGCTTCTTTAAAAGTTACATCATGCAACAATTGCACATAATTGTCCATGCCAGAAAAATGTAACTCGTTCCCTCGGCCCGTATGTAAGGATAATACAATGGCAAATATAAGGGGAACATATATAAAGAACACTACATAGAGCAAGCTTGGAGCGATGAATAGAAAACGCGATAATCTGTTCCTTATCATTTACATTTAGTTCGAAGTAGCCTTAGCAATTCGTTCAGCCTCTTGGCTCATTTTGTTCAAGGCCTCGTCCAACGATATTTTGCCATCAATATATTCGCCAGCGAGTGGACCTACAATATATGTGATTTCGTATGTATTGTATTCAGTTTGTAGTGAAGAGGAAAAGTATAAAAACGTGAAAAAGCTCGAATTAATCAATATAAATAAAACTTACGAACATAATATACCTGTACTCAAAAATGTTTCTTTTTCTGTTGATAGTGACGATTTTTTGGTTTTATTGGGACCTTCTGGAAGTGGCAAGTCGACTATTTTGAGTATTATCGCCGGTTTTGAACCACAGAATTCTGGCGATGTCATCATTGATGGAATAAACTGTAATAAAATTCCTTGTCAGAGTAGAGATATTGCAATGGTCTTTCAAAATTATGCTTTATATCCAAGTATGAATGTATACAATAATATTGCATTTCCGCTGGTAAATAGACATGAGACGAAAGATAGAATAGCCCAAAAAGTTAGAGCAATTGCTAAGACATTGCATATAGAAGATATTTTGAAGAAGAAGGTAGACAAGATTTCCGGTGGTCAAAAGCAACGAGTCGCGATAGGCCGAGCGTTGGTCCGGGAACCAACATTGTTGCTTTTAGATGAACCATTATCAAATCTTGATGCAGTACTTCGCACACAAATGCGAAAAGAATTATACAACTTACACTCTCAATTTCAAGTAACCATGATATATGTAACACATGATCAAGTAGAAGCTTTATCGTTAGCAACTAAAATCATAGTACTGAATGAAGGAGAAATACAACAAATAGGGACTCCCAAGGAAATTTATGATTTTCCTCAAAACGAATTCGTTGCAGAATTTATCGGCGTGCCCCAAATGAATTTTTTTAGAGGGTATGATGTTCTTGATGTTGAACATGGTTATACTTTCTCATTTTTTGATAACACATACAAATTTGAACCTATAGAGCCATTCAATTTCGTAAAAAAAATCGATATTGGTGTTCGTCCAGAAGATATAATACTTGTAGAAAATGATGTTGGAATGATCTGCATAATTCAAAAAGAATTTTTAGGCGACGTATATATTTATCATTGTGAAACAAGAGATAGTCTGGATTCTTTCCAAATTTGTGTAAAAACAAAAGAGGATTACAACCAAAATAAAAAATATAATATAAATTTTCATAAATTACACATTTTCGATTCTTTATCAAAAAAAATAATACATCAAAAAAACAAAGGTTAAGGAGATTATCAATGAAAAAGATTACTTTCAAACATTTGGCAGTTATTTTAGTATTTGCGCTTCTATTTGGAACGTGTCTAGCTTCTTGCGGGAAAACTGATAAAGACACTACTATAACTATTTGGGCATATGACGCCTATGCTGAAGCGGCTACAAAAGCAGTTGAAATATATGAGCGTGAACATCCTGATTGCAAGTATGAATTTGAAGTAGTAGCACTGGGTCAGGATGATATGGTTGAAAAGATTAAAATTGGTCTTGCAACTAATTCAAAAGATACGCTTCCTGATATTTTTTACGATGAAGATTATAATTTTGCGGAATATCTCACATATTATAAATCCCTTTTTTATGATTTGTCTGAAAAAATTCAAATTGACGATTATTATTCGTATAAAACGGTGAATGTTACAATTGATGCCAAGGTGTATGCTATTCCGTATGAAAGTGGAACGGGAGTTCTCTTTTATAGAAGTGATTTGATAAGCCAAGCAGGCTATTCAGATTCTGATATGCAGAACTTAACATGGAGCGAGTTCATTGCGATGGGACAAAAGGTAAAGGCTGCGACCGGAATTGATATGATAACAATGTGTCCCGAGGGAGACATGGAAGGCCGCCTACTTTATCATTCTGCTGGAACATGGTTTTTTGATCAAAACGGTAATGCTAATATCCGTAATAACACTGCTTTTTCTGACGCTCTTACAACTATGAAATCGGCTTATGAGGCCAATATCGTATATGACGCTACTGGTTGGGATGATTATATTTCTGCAATTGCAAACAAAAAAGCGGCGTGTTTGGTTGGTGCGTCTTGGTGGGCGCCAATAATTTCTGGGTATGCAGACCAGTCTGGTTTGTGGAAAATTGCTCAGATGCCCCGAATGGATGGGAATGAAGCGTATTCCAATTACTCGACACTCGGGGGAGGCAATTGGTTTATAATCAATAATGATAATAGCGATTTTGCTTCATCTTTTGCTGTGGAAATGTTTGCTCAAAACCAAGAGCTGGCAAATTATATGGCTGAAAACTACTTTGTTTTGCCCACAAATAAGAATCTTGTTTCTGGGTTGTCTACATCTTCTAGCGATTTTTGGAGCGGTCAAAATATTGCATCTATTATATGTGAATATAACAAGCAAACACCGACAGTAAAGTATGGCTTGAATATTTAACTGTATGGCCGATTATCAATACGGGGTTCGGCGTGTTTTTTTGTTTTTAAAATTGTTTTTTTTTCCGTTTGGGTTATTGGGGGTTGCTCGCTGCTCTGCTTTTTTGGAGGGGACCGATCGCGTAGAACTTTTACTTTGAGGGATACTCATAGGAGCCACTCTCCCTTTTTTGTTATGTTCACTAACTAATTGACCGCACGCAGCCTTTATTTTTCCGCCTCTTGATTCACGAAGCTTCACCTCTAAGCCTTCACGTTCCAACAAATTTTTAAATGCAACCAATTGTTGTTTGTTTGGGCTCTTCATATCAAAGCATTTAGTGTTATTGTATTGTAACAAGTTAATTAAAACGTTTTTTCCACGAAACCACCGACTTAATTGACGAACATCCGAAGGCCTGTCATTAACTCCAGGTAATAACAGATACGCTATCGTAATCTTTCTATTATGGCGTTCTGAATAAGACAGGACCGCTTCCACTACATCTTCAATTTTGTTTCCGCTCATGTGCGGTATAACCTTGTCTCTTGTCGTTTGATTAGTTGCGTGAAGTGAAAGCGTTAATTGAATTTTTAGGTGTTCTTCTCTCAACTTTTTCAATTGTTTCAAAGGGCCTACAGTTGAAACTGTAATTCCGTCTGTGGGGAAGTTGTATCCGTTTCGATCACGTAAAATATGAATGGATTTTATAAGAGAATTATAGTTAAACAATGGTTCTCCCATCCCCATATAGACGATTCTATTGACTTTTTCTTTCAGCAGAACAACTTGCTGAACAATTTCTGAGGGCGTTAAATTTCTAATAAATCCATTGCTACCAGATTCGCAAAATATACAACCAACAGGGCAGCCAACCATTGTACTCACGCAAACTGTTGTTCCTGTTTTTCTTTTAATGCAAACCGTTTCAATGCGGTAACCATCTGTTAGCTCAAAAGCGTATTTACTTGTGTCACCACCCTGTTGAATTTCCTTTATCTTAACTGTCTGATACTTTGGATTTGGCTTCTTTTTATACAGCAAATTGAATAAATTTTGTGCTTCTTGTTCTCCCAAAACATCGGTCATCTCCTTGAGAGTAAAGCCGTAGGGATCATTCAGTATTTCCTCGGATGTATATGTCATCTCATCATTATGGTTCTTTTTCATGATAGACCTCCTTAGTCTTAATTTAGTGTAATGAGTCTTGTTCAGTTTTCATCTCCATTGAAGTACCGTCCGAAAATTTAATTTTTTGCTCATACTCAATGTTTAGTTCTAGCAAGATTTTTGATAATTCATCATCTGAAACAGTATTACGTAATAATTTTTTACTGAAATTCTGCGGTGTCTGTCCGATTTTTCTTGCAAGTTCCGAAAGGCTGATATTGTTTTTTTGACAAATAATTTTAATCAGTTCTGATCTTGTCATAGTGCTCCTTCCAAAAACATATTTGTGTATTATATTATAAACCATTTGGTTGTCGTTGTCAAGATTATAATTGCAAATAGTAGTAGTTTCATAGAAATTTATATTTTATGGTTGTATGAATGCAAATTATTTTAAAGTTTCTATAGCAATTTGCATCCCTAATTTGAACGCATACTCGAAGATGGCTGCTTCGGCAAGGCTTACGTACTCGTCCCAGCAGTCGTGGAACTTTTCGAATATTACCTTCTGCTCGTCTGTGAAGCTCTTTTCTAAGTCTTCGTGTTGCCTTGCCATGTATCCGAGTAGCTCCTTCATCTCCTTTGAATTGTTTCTGCTGTCCTCTTGCGGAATGATGTTTCCGTGCCATAGCTCTTTTATCATACTTTTCATAGGTTGCACCTCCTGTTAGCACAACAACATACCACAGAAGAGAGAGGAAGTCCAGCACTTTTGCGAAAATAAAACCAACTTTTTTCACGGAGCTTTTCTTTGACTACTGCGATGCAAATTTTGATATGTGAAAGCCCTCGCTCTGAGTGGAACGAGGGCTACTTTTATTGTATAAAGAATTTGAAAATACCTTTTGCCCATCCGAGCCAAGCCGGAACATTTGCATCGAGCCATTCTACAACGGTTGGTATATCTGCAGTAGTGAGATCTCCGATATAGCTGTAAACACTTCCTTCGGCTAACGATTTACCTATGGCAATCATACCGTAGGCGTGATCGCCAACGGCGGCATATTTACCGACAGCAAGTGCTCCCGTTGAGAAACAACCGACAGATAGTGCGCCAAAAGATATAAGTCCTACGCTTATAGCTCCTGCCGCAAACAAACCGAGGGCGATAGAACCAACAGCAAGTAGTCCGGCTGAGAACACACCTGCAGAGATCAAGCCAAGTGACAAAAGTCCAATAGATATGACTCCAAGCGAAAGCATACCAAGGGATACGATCCCTCGTGACATAAGACCGATGGAAAATACTCCACGCGCCTTAAGTCCTATCGCAAAAAATCCGTGTGCATTTTTGCCAATATGGTAAAGCGGCATACCGAAGATCATTTTCTCACTTTTGCGTTCGTGAAATTGTTTTTTGAATTTATTCCAAAATGTTTCAGTTTCTTTAGGTTCGATACCTTGCTTTTCGTTAATATCTTCATTGAGCAGATAATCCATCGAGCATTCAAAAAGCTTTCCCATTTTGATGAGCTTTTCGGTTTCGGGATATGCGATATCCGACTCCCATTTGCTGATGGATTGACGGGTAACGCCGAGAATATCGGCAAGCTGCTCTTGTGTATAATTGTATTCTTTTCTGAGCTTTGATAGCTTTTCGCCAAGTGTCATATTTTTATCTCCTTATGTTTTCTAACGCTGCGTTGCCACTATTGTATCACACAAGGAGAAAACATACCACCAATTCGGCGTTTCTTTATGTAAACTTTAGGTTGCCATGGCTTATTATATCATGTTTTTATGAATATTTCAATCATTTTGGTTTTCTTTGACTGCTGCGATGCAAATTTTGAGTGTCGAGAAAAGGCGCTTGACTATTATGCTGATGTATGGTATAATAACGGCAGAAAAAGAATTTATGTGGAGTCGGATTTTCGATTTCCTGATAGCATCCATATCCCATAGAAACGGGCTTGACCACACCTTTGACCATCTACGGCTTCGGACTACGTGGAAACAGTGCGAACGAGAGCATCGGAAAGCATTGTTTTGGGACTAAAAAGCACCAAAAAGTCAACAAAAGTAGTCAAAAAACGATGGCGTATTTGTTCGGGACCATGAGGCCCGGAGTTCGAACCTCCGCACTTCGACCATAAAAACAGCCGAAAACAAGCTATTTTGACTTGTTTTTGGCTGTTTTTCTATATATTTTTAACAAATTTGGCTTTTTCAGTTGACCACAGACTTGTCTTATTTTTTGGTTTTTAAGAGGTTTTTTATTGCTTTTTCTCAATCATTTTGAAAATTCCTTTTCTTTGTTTACTTCCGATGCAAATTTTGAGGGCTGACGATTGTTTTTCGTCAGCCCTTTACCTATTTAACTACTCGACAAATTGGAATTTGTCACCCTGTATAGGTTTTGTGGAAATGGCATTTTTCCTGTCTGCATTGATTGTTCAAGTGTGAACGAGAACAGACCGCAGAGTTCAGCTTCATATCGATATGCAATTTTTCGCTCGTGAATTTGACCGCTTCGATAATGGCAAGATAGGAATCTCTTTTACAGCAACGGGGGCCACCATTTTTGCCTATCGCATCTAATGCTCTTGCTGTCATTTGGTTGGATAATCCCCAAGCTTCACCCGCCAAAGGAGTGGCTTTTAAGGCAATGGAGATAAACATTCCAGTGCTGATACCTGCACCGCAAGCTCCCCAAAATCCGCAAGCACCGCCGGGGACTTGCTTTCCTCGTTTCTGCATTTCTCCGAGTGCGGACTCAAGATCAATTTCACCGCCTGCGTTTTTGTAAGCGGTCAGAAGCGCCGAGCCGACCATAGTATGATGCTCGGGGCCATGCATATGGCAAGACGGCATACTCATCATTTCTTCCAGAATCTCAATTGGATTATCAGATTTGCTATTCAGACAAATAGCAATGATGCTGTCCATTCCGCTTGTATGGCATTCATCGCAGACAAAATGACCTTTGACGCATCTTGTTTTACTGTATTGCTTTTTGTAGCAAAGCACACATTCCATTTCCACATCGGTATTGAGGTATTCAAGCGGTGCTTTGCAAATTAAGCATTCTTCATTCATATATGTTACCTCATCAAATTCTTATTTATCGGTGAGTTTATTGTATCATATTTTCAAAACCATTTCAACCATTTGAGCTTGTAAAGGCTGACAAAATTTTGTCAGCCTTTTGTTCACTCATTACTGCTTCATTTTTTCTTCAGCTTGGCGATTTCTGCTTTCATTTGCACGATTAGCTCAGCTAGCTTTTGCTCGCACTCTTCCCTTGTTTTGGCGTAGACATTTTTGGAGATTCGTTTTCCGTTTAGACAGGGAGTGTATCTGCCTTCGTAGAGGTGGTCGTTTATCATTGTGATACAGCCTGTTCCGTTCTTGCGGTGCTTGGGCTTGGACGGCTCGAATTTTTCGTTTGTGGGTGTGCTCTCTGCCTCTGGCTCTTTTTCCTCAAATTCGGGCATTTGTGCGTTTGTACCACCGATTTCTCTATCTATTTTAACTGATGCTTGCACTCGCATTGTATCGGTTACATGGCTATAAATATTGAGCGTGGTTTCTGATGATACATGTCCTATCATGTTTGATAGTGTCTTTATATCAATTCCGTTTTCAAGTGCCATTGTTGCGAAGGTGTGGCGCAGGTCGTGAAAGCGTATATGCTTACAATTTGCTCTTTCTAGCATTATGCGAAATTTCTTTGTTATTGACGATGGGTGTCTTGGCTCACCATTCTTTACAGGTGATGGGAACATCCATTCGCTTTTAGTGTTTTTCTTTAGCTCTATAAGAAGCTCTACCATATCTCTTGGTAGGAATATGCTCCTTATGGAGCTTTTTGTTTTTGGTGTGCTTATTCCTTTTGTTGTTAGCTGTCTTACTATTTTTAGCTCTCCTGTATCGGTGTTCAAATCCTGCCATTTAAGTCCAAGTAGCTCTCCACGGCGCATACCTGTTGTTAGCTCCAGAAGAAACATTTCATAATATCCCTCGTAGTCGGCTTGAATTAACAATCTTGTTATTTCTGCTTGGGTTAATATTTTCATTTCTGCTCCCTTTTTCGGTGGAAGCTTACAGCCGATTGACGGGTTTCTTTGAATTAGTCCTTCCTCTACTGCCTTTTCAAGTGCTGAGCGACAGGCTGCATGACAGGAACGAACACTTCTATCGGACAAGGCTGTGCCTTTTTTCTCTACATTCTTTTTTCTGCCTGTTCTCTTTATTCTTGCATAGAATTGCTGAAGGTCATTTTGCGTTAGCTTATTTAGCGGTATATGACCTATTTCGGGGATTATATGCGTATAAATTCTTCCCTCATAGCAGGCTTGTGTTGTTATACGAAGCCTTGGCTTACAAAAGTATTGATACCACAAGTCCATCCAATCGCCAAAATTCATATCCGGCTTCATTCGGTCGTTTCTTCTACCACACTCGGCTTTTAATCTTTCAAGCTTTTCCTCGCACTCGCCCTTGGTATGGGCAAACACACTTTTTGTCTTGGGATTGCCCTTTTCGTTATAGCCTATCACTACTCTGCCTTCCCATCTTCCGTCCTTGCGTTGGAATATGCTTCCCTCGCCTTGCTTTCTCATTTGTCTTGGCATATTAGTTGTCCTTTCTTATAAATTTCTGCATCATTTTACCTACTATATCCGATGCGTTTTTCTGCATATCACTGGTTACATGGGTGTAGGTGTCAAGAGTAAAGCTTGCGTTTGTGTGTCCTAAAATTCCCGATAGTGTTTTAGCATCAACTCCACCTTGTAGTGCGTGAGTTGCAAAGGTATGGCGAAGGTCGTGGAATCTTATTAGTGGCAAGCCTGCATTTTTGAGTATTGTTTTTAGCTTACGATATGCAACCTCCGGATGCATAGGCTCACTTGGGTTTGAATAGTGTGGAAAAATCCACTCGCTTGTGGCTTCTTGCTTTTTCCTCTGCAAAAGCTCAATAACACTTGGTGGTAGAATTATTTTTCTTAACCCCGCATCAGTTTTTGTTTCTCCTACAACAATTCCGTCCTTGGTCTTTGAAACTGAACGCCTGATACACATTGTGCCTAATATAAAATCTATATCGCTCCATTTAAGTCCACATAGCTCTCCCTTGCGTAGTCCTGTCATTATTTCTACATAGAACAGGTCGCTCCAATATGGCTCTTTCTTTATGGCTTCCTTGAATATTTCAAGCTGACTGTCGCACAAAATCTGCTTTTCGGCATAGTTCTTTTTTGGAATGGTTGTTCCCTTGGTTGGATTTTTAACGATTAGTCTTTCGGTTACTGCCATTTCAAGTGCTTGGTGTAGCATCATATGAACACCTCTTACCATGCTATCGGAGAGTTGACGGCCGTATATTGGATGCTCTCTTATTCGTCCTTCCTTTTTTAGCTTGGTATAAAGCTTTTGAATATCTACTGTTGTTAGCGAGGTTAGCCTTTTGTTCCCTATATACGGCTTTATTTGGTTGTCAACCATATTGCGATATCTTGCTAAGGTATTTTCTCGTATGGTAAAAATCATATACTCATCAAGCCATTTATCTAGCCACTCGCCAAGAGTCATTCTACATTCCTCGCTAAGGTCAACTCCTTGGTATTGGTCGATTAGCTTGTGTAGCTCGGCAAGGGTTGATTTTTGGGTTTTACCAAACACCGATTTATATATGGGCATTCCGTTGCTTTTGTGTCCGATAATTATTCGCCCTTCCCATCTGCCATCAACTCGCTTGCGTATTGTTCCGTCACCTTGAGGTCGCCTTTTTGCTGACATTTCTTTCTCCTTTCGTTTTTTGGTACTCACAAGATACCACAGGTTCGAGCATATATCCAGCGAGAACACAGAAAGTTATCAAAGAGTTATCAATTACCATGACATACCATGCCTTTTTGCTTGATTTTCCTTGCGTTGCCTTCTGTCTATTCCGTGGTAGCTTACTTGATGCTCCCTTGAATACATATCCTCGCATCGTTCCTCTATGATATTGCTTGCGTAATAGAACAGGTCGCACACACCTATTACAATTTGAGCATTGATGCTTTGCTCGATAGCCTTTAGTGCTTCCTTGGCAGGTGTGTAGCCTTGCTCGGCGCTATCCTTTAATAGCTCCTTTCCTTTTTCGTAGTCCTGATATTCGTAGTAGTATAGGAGTCCTACTCTTGCTTCCGTCCACGCATCCTCTCTTGCGCACTTATCAAAATACTCTCTAGCTTCCTCTTTTTTGCCTTGTTCAAATAGGATTTTGCCATAGGCATATTCAGCTTGAAAGCTTCCGTGATTTGACGCTCTTTTAAGATATTCCATAGCTTCGCTTGGGGATTTATCCATAAGATATTTAGCATACTCGTATTCGGCATAGCCAAAGCCTGCATCTGCTGACATGCAAAGATATTTCATTTTGTCGCTTGGTGTATCATCAAATTTGTGGTCACGATAGGCTTTATAAATGAGGTAAGCAGACAAGGAATTTCCATTATCGGCTGATAAGCGTAGCCAATATTCTGCGTTTTCCATATCGTCAGTTTTTTCAAGATAATATCTGCCAAGACGATAATAAAGGATTGGGTTGTCCTCTATCATTGCCTTATGGTACAGAAACTCGAAGTCGTCCTTTTTGCTTTCATATTGAAAATAATCGTAGTCAATTTCACGGCTGGGTTGGTCGGATATTTTCCCAAGCTCACTTGCAACACGCACAACATTATTGCGAATAGATTTGAATTCCTCGTTTTCCTCAATTGGAATTTTCTCTGGTATTGTATCAGTGTAGGTGCGAACAGTTTCGCATTTATATCCGTACCAGCTATCGTAAAGCTCCTGTATCTTTTCATCTTTTCCAAGCAGTTTTACGATTTCATTTACAAGATTTTTTGTGTCCTTGTTAAGATATCCGTACACCTTTTTGCCCTTGTGCTTGTCTAGCTTCTCAGAGAGCAACTGCATTTTCACAACAAGCTCTGGCGATATATGGTGATTGCCATTTCGAATATCTTCAATTAAATTTCTAATTTTAGCCTTGTATTTTTCCTTGATATTATCACGAGCACTAGTCTGTTTTTTGTAAACAGAGGTTAGCTCCTGACGGAATATATCGCTAGCAAATACCGCTTTTAGGTTGTGAATACCTTTTCGTGTTAGGTATGGCTCGCTTGGATTTTTTGACCAAACCATAATGTGAGCATGAGGATTTAACTCCTTGTTATGGTAGGCTGCGCACCAACGAAGATTTGAGGGAGATATATGCATTTTACTTGCAATATCGTTTCTGCGAGAGCGAATAAGATTCATCCATTGCTCGGCTGTGTTATAGCCAAGTCTTTCTGCGTCCTCTCGCTTTAAAGAAATAATTATGCCCCACACATTTCCTGTATGCTCATCAATTTCTTGCTTGATTTTAGATAGGTTAATGCTCACTCCCTCGTCAGAAAACATTCCGTGTGAGCCTTGCCTTTGACCTATATATTCAGCCATACCACCACGTAAAAATTCCACTCCCTCACGCTTGGCAATATACTCGACATAGCCACCTCTTGTAGCACCTGTATCTGTTCTATGATTTGGCTTATAGTAGGGTGCTTTTAGAATTAATTTCGCCATTTTTTCTCCTTATTTGAAGCGCTCTTCCATACGGATTGCGCCATTAGTTTCGGACACCTCTCGTATGCTATCACGGCGATAGCTTTCAAGAACTTCTTCATCATAACCGCCACCGTTTTCGTCAAGAATTATCTTTCCAAGCACAGAAAGGTCGACTGCAATTTTGAAAAGGTTTCTGCTAATTCTACTCTCACTATCACGGATTTTTGCACCGATAACTGATTCAAGTGCCGGTGTTAAAAACCTTTCGCTTTGCTCCTTTTCAAGCCAAGAGCAATAGAAATCTATTGCATCACGAATGAACGCATTTCGAGAACGATAGCCCTTTTCATTTGACAATCTTTCGCATCGCTCCCATTGATTTTTAGTGAGGCTTACGCCTCGTGCTTCAAGTGTGTTATTTTCTTTCATTTTTTCTCCTTCTGGTGTTAGACATTGAAGTGTCCTTGTAACACCTTGATTTTTTGTTGTTTTAGACTTGTTTTCTTAAAAATTGGCTACCACAAGACACGATTTTTTAATAGCGTAAATATCACATAACTCCTTACACGCTCGGCATTGCCGTGCGATGTGGTATGCCGAGTCAAGACACGGCTTTATCCTGCTCCAATAACAAGATTTCAAATCTTGTCATATCTGGTCTTTTCATCTAGCCATTCAAGGAGTCTATCTCTTGGTATGATAGTTCTTCCTTGCACAATTTTTAGCTTTGGGAATTCCTCCTCGTTTACAAGCTCATACGCGCTTGCTCGTGAGATTCCAAGTAGGTCTGCTAAATCCATAACTGACAAGAACATTGGTAGCTCGTCCTTGCTCTTATACATTGACTTTTTCATTTCGCTTTCTCCTTTCAAATTCGATTAGATTTTTTCTTGCGTTTGCCTCTCTTAGCTGCTTTTGAAAATACATTTCCTCGATAGGCTGTATCGGATTGATGGTGTACCTTAAACTTCCGTTATGAGCTCTGCCATCCTTGGTTATGACAGTTGTATGCTCGGTGAAGATAAGACCTCGCTTTTCCAGGCTTTCAACATACTTGCGAACAGTATTGTTGCTCATTCCTGTCGCTTTGCCTATGGTGGCATAGCTTGGGTAGCACTTGTAAGTGGACCTGTCCTCGCAGAACATAAGGTACAGATACAAGGTTATCTCGCCCGATGATAACCCCAAGCTGAAAATGCTTTTCGGTGCTAAAAAATAGTTTCCTGCTTTGTCGTTTCGTTTGTTCAATAAGGCTCCTCCTGTTTTAATTTTTTGAGTTATGTATTCTTTGATTACAGCGATGCACCTTTTGAACAGTTATCCCTCTAATAGGTAGGCAGTGAAAATGCGAAAAATATAAGGTTTTAGGAAAAATAATTTTGTTCCCTCAATTGGTAGCCCTTGAAAATGCGAAAAATATGAGGTTTTATGAAAAAAATTTTTTGCCCTCTAATAGGTAGGCACCGAAAAGGCATGAAAAGGGCAACTTTTTTAGAAAATAATTTATCCCCTCAATAGGTAGCCAGCGAAAACGGCAAAAATATTCCCCTTTTTGAAAATGTTTACAAATTGTTTACTAAACGAAAAAAAGATAGGCATCACTTCACATTCAAGCATAGCGAAAAGAACCACGCACAAAATCGTAGTTTTTACCTTTCGCTTGTTACTTAAATATGTAATGATACCTACCTTCGTAGATATTTATTTGTGCAGGCAAGCCTGCTAAGTGCTCTGCATTATCAGCAGAAAAAAGAACAGTAACAAACTATTTTACGAGCCATAACATAAGGTCATAACTCTATGTTCTTCTATTTTACCGGATAGTGAAAATTTTGTCAAGTCTTGCATGTCGCAATTTCAAGACACCTTAAAATTGACAAAGAAAAAACACGGTTTTTTGCCGTGCTTTTCAGTCGGTTAGTGTTTCGAGCGTGAGCCTCGCTCCGAGCTTGAAGGCGTATGAAAATATCGCTTTTTCTGCTTTACTTGCGTATTCACTCCAACAATCATCGAACCTCTCAAAAATCGCCTTCTGCTCGTCTGTTAGTGTTGCAATTAATTCTTCCTGATGCCGAGCTATATAACTCATCAGCTCTTTCATTTCTTCTGTGTTATTTCCGGTATCATCCATCGGAGATACATTTCCATACCACAGCTCATCAATCATTGATTTCATAACTGCCCTCCACATAAACAAAGGACGACTCATTACCGACACAGGTCGGCTTTGAATCGTCCTCTATTTTTAATGCTTCATTAATTGTGTGTGCTACAACAAGCTTGTCCATCCAATCTACAAGCTCCAATGTGTTTACTTGCTTTCCACGAAGCTTTTCAAGGTCTTCCTTTACAGCTATAAGCACCTTTTCACTCGAATTTGGATATAAACTTTTCAACGCTTCTAATATCATAATGCTACCTCCTTTATTTGGTAACATCACAATATCACACAAGTTTTCAAAAGTCCAGCACTTTTTTACACAATTAAAAATCCATTTATAAAAGCATCTGGAAAAACAAATTGTTTTTCAACTTCTTTTCCATCTATTACGAATGATACACGGATATATTTTTTAGCCTTATCCATCCAAACCACTTTTCCCTCTCCAAATGCTTTGTGTTTAACCATCACACCTTCACATACTGGCGCAAGAATACTTTCCCAATCAGGTCCTTTTGGTTTTTCTTCAACAATTTGAGGTGCCATTTGATGAGGTATATCGGTTGTTTTTTCTGTAGGTTCTTCATTATTAGGTGCTATAATTTCAACAAAATTTGGCATTTCCATTGATGCTTGTTGTTTTGCATAAAGTGCCTCATATTCTTCACGACGAAGAACAGTATCCCAACCACCAATATCTTCTCCTTCGTGCATATCAATACCAGTATAAGATAAACTGGAATTTTCATACTTACGGAAACCAAATATTCCTTGATTCATCTTTTCAGGATCAAATAATCCAATTTCATTAAGAATTTCAAAATCCTTAACATTAAGTCCTGTAACTTTTTTGAATAGCTCTGGCTCTATTTGAGTAATTACATCCTTTATTGTGTACTCACGATAATCGGTTAAATACATAAATGCAGGAATGCGTGCCGCTAGCTTGAGAAGCTTTTCTTGCACTTGCTTTCTCAAAGACTTGGCTGCTTTTTCATCCTCAGACAACTCTCTTTTTTCTTTGTTTGTCAGATCATCTCCTCTTTCCTTCTTTAGCTTTTTCACTTTTTCGGAACGGTTGATAATCGTATCTATCTCAGAATTTAAAGCTCTAAATCCTTCAATGTTCATAAGAGCTGCCATAGCGTCAGGATTATCTCTTAACTTTTTCAATGTATCGTTATCAACATGAACAAGCAATGCTGTTTGCCAACGCTTTGCAAGTAAAGTTGCCGATGTTCCGGCATATGTAATGTCAAGAATATCTTGTGCATCTATCCTATTCATTGATGCTCCATCGAAAGCCAAAACGGGTAAGAACTGAATAAACTCACTTACCTTTTGCTCAGGATTGGTATCATCCACATTTAAACGACAAGAATAGTCTGATATTTGATGCAAAGCTCTCTCGAGTGCAAAGTCAAAAATATAGCACTCTTTCTTCATAATTACTCTGTTGCCTAAATCATCTCTTATCTCCCAAGGGGACTGAACACGAAATGCGGCTTGAAAATATGACTCTGGCGACTTTAAATTACGAAGCATGAATATTCCAGTCCAAGGACGAACAGTTACACCTGTTGTAAGCTTGCCACATGTAAGGGTTATTGTTTTAGTCTTCAGTGGATCTGCCATTGCATTTTGAACAGGATATAATGCGTCAAGTCCTATGCCTGCTTTTGTGCCTGCGCATACTATCACCTTATAACTGCCATATGTAACCACATTTTGTTTTTGAGAGAGTAAATTTGCCATAGCATAGCAAGATGCCACATTCGGCAAATACCACAAGGTGTGTGTTAATACATTTAACAAAGTAGTATCAGAAAATGGCATTGGTGGTTTTTCACTACCCAATTTTAAATCATCAGTTGTAGTAAATCTGCCACGAATAAGCTCTAGCCACTTTTGAACGTCACTTTCGTAAACAAATCTAGATGTTTCGGGCTTTCCTATTTCTTCGGGCTCGGCTTTGAAAAACTCATTTATATCAAATTCGTCGATACCTTCTGATATAGCGTTGTGAACTATTTCATCAGGCACCTTATAAGTCATCATTATCATTTGAGGGAGAGCCTCATATGGGTTTTCGCCTGTTCCATTCCAATTTTGTTTTGCTGATTGCTCATCAGAATAAGTCCAGTTGAATATTTGGTCTTCCAAAAATTCACCACTATTTAACGCTCTAAATGGTGTGCCAGATAGGTATAGATAATGGTCTGTTGTTACAGGTAAAAATGTTTCATTAATAGCATTTCCTGCTTCTTCTCTTTGATATTTTTCAAGGTCAAAATCATTATCTTCTTCATCGAATTTTTCAAAAAGCTTTTTAGCGTTTTCTCTCCAAGCACCAAAATGGTATTCATCAAAAACGATCAAATCCCAGTTTGTAGTATGGATAAACTCATTTTTTGCTTTAATTCCACCAGCATCATTTGTGCCAAGCATGTCTTGAAAAGAGCCGAACACAATAATAGGACGAGATTTATCACACGAATCAAATTGTTCATCAAGCTTTCTTGCGTCAAATTTTGCTTCTTTATTAGAAACAAATTGCCATCCCTCGAAATCAATATGATGAGAAATGTCCTCTTGCCATGCTGACTCAACCGCCGGCTTAAAGGTAAGGATAAGAATTTTCTTAAATCCCATAGCTTTAGCAAGCTGATATGTTGCAAAGGTCTTTCCAAAGCGCATTTTTGCATTCCACAAAAATTTCGGTGGGCGATTTGGCTCTTCTTCTCTTGCTTTTTTATAATAACTTGAAGTCATATTGACAGCATAGGCTTGTTCATCACGCATCGCAAAATTCCACGTTCGTTGACCTTCAAAACGAACACCGGTTATAAGCTCATTAACTGCAGTATCAATATCTTCAACAGTGCATTTAAACCATTCGTTTCTATCGACACCTTCGTTCAATTGTCCTAATCGTTTTCGTCTAAATATTCTATGAATATCCTTATCGTTAAAACATGTACCATCAGGACGCATGGCTGATTTTTTATATACGATTTTAAAATTAGTTATGCCTGCTGTATGAAGCTGTTCTTTTATTCGTTGCTCAACATCTTCCCTGTCTGTATAACCAACCTTGATATAACCATTATGGTCGGCTAAATCAGGCAAAATATAACCATATATTGTTGGAACAACAGAAGGACGATTATGAAGAATATCGGATAAGCTAATACCTGCCATTATTCATTTCCTCCATCAGCTTCCATAGGTCGAATTGAAGATTCAATTAAACTTATTTCTTCTTGAGATAAGTTGTACTTTTTATATAACATGTCATCTGTCCATGAAATATTAAAATCTTGAATTGGCACAAATTGATAAACTCCACGAGGCCCATTTTGTGTCTTCTTTTTAATACTTACAAGATAGCGGAAAAATCTTGTTTGAATATAAGATATTATGTTTTTACACTGTTCCTCTGTAAAGTTATGTTTTTCAGGGTCATATCCTATAACCAAATATGTCTGAGAACAAACACTATTTGGCTCACCATAAAAAGGTCTTCCTAAAATAACATCATCGGTTCCCGATCCACCTGCAGCTGGTATATAAACCTTATGCAAAGGAAGAGTTCCTTGATTTTTTGGCAATTGAGATATGGAAATAAATCCGTACGGAGTATTATTAAAAGATTTGCTTACATAATACTTTATGTTATATGTTTCATCTTTTTCTAATTTATAGTCCTTCCAGTTAGAAGTTAACATTCCTCCGTTATCGAAGAAATGCTTAGGACTAACTAAACCAGAAACATTCATATCTGATCTTTCATAATACTTGCCTTCAACTTCTACAATTTTTGTCAAAATAGAATACGATTTAGGATCTCTGATTACGACGCCAGCACCCATAGAATCTAAATAGTCAAACCTCTCTTTTACTTCATCAGATGCTGGATAATGATATACATACTTACATTTTCCAAGATAATCTCTACTCCATTTGAAATAACTAACTCCTCCTTTTACCTCAACTCCTGGGAAACAGTCTGATGCATCAGGAAAATCATGCAATTCTTCAATCTTATTTTCAGAAAGCATCTCATTCACCCAATCTTCCGGAATAGCTTGAGCTGTTTTAGTCATCCATCTACTTGGAGTAATCATAACTATATATCTTGGCTTCAATTTTTTTGATGTATCAATAAATTGATTATATATAGACCGTGCATTTGCACTATTAGTTCCTTCAATGCCAAAACCTAGTTGATAAGGAGGATTACTAATTATAACATCAAATTTCATCTTGTATATCTCCTCTGGATTTTTATTATGTATCCATTCATAAGCATAAGTTTCTAATGAATGACCTCTTTCTTCGTCACCTAATTTACTTTTTTTAGGTGCTCCACAATAGACACATCTTTCATCTACCCATGTATGCTCTAATCTCTTAAATCTAATGTTTCCTTCAGGATTATCAAAATGTGATACTGAATATCTACCATCAGGAGATTTAGAGCAATAAATACTTCTTCTTGAAAGCAAGCTTGTGAGTTCAGTTATTGCAATACCATATAACTGTTTGTGAAAGATATGATCTATACGCTCTTGTAAATCTGGAATTTTCTTTTCCAAACCTACAAGTAACCTTTTAGCAATTTCACGCAAAAAAACGCCAGTTTTGCAAGCAGGATCCAAAAAAGTAGTTTCTGGTTTCTCGAACAACTCCTGTGGTAACATATCAAGCATTTTGTTTACCACCTCCGGTGGTGTAAACACTTCATCATTGGACAAATTTGCAAGACACGATAAAACATCGGGTGTGTGCAAGGTTTTATTTTTATTTACTCTATCAAAGAAAGACTCAGTCATTTTCGTATATCCTCCTATATGGCAATTGTGGATATTCTCTAATCGGTTTTGCGATATATTCTCCTGTTACAGGATTTAAGGTTAGATATTTTGTTATATCATCATTGTCATCAAACAAATTCAACTGCTTTTTTTCATCAGGCTTCTCGCCTACTTTTAGCAAAACATCAAGACGAAAATCTCTACGCTTTAAATTTGTTCCACCTATAATGCTCCACTCTGGGAATATGATTGGCTCATCAAGATCTTGCTGATTGTTATCTACACACATAAGTGTAAGTGCATTCCCACACAAAATGTTTTTTTCAAGAATGTATTTCACAGCTAATCTTGTTTGCTCATTGCATTCCTTTTTGCAAACAGATTTGTACTCTTTGTTCCATATTTCGTATAGTCTATTACGGCATTCAATAACATTATCCATCATGATATCAACGCCATATATGCTTGAAACTGCAAATACTGAAAATCTTTCAAAATCATAACTACTACGCTTATAATTTCTTTTCAAATTTGCAAGCTTACGAGAAAGGATTTCCGCTAAAAAATTCCCATCTCCACACGCAGGTTCAAGAAATCGCTTACTATAATCATCGCACATATTTCCAACCAAGTCACACATAGCTTTCACTTCGCGCTCTGCTGTGAACACCTCGCCATGCTCTCGAATTCTTGATTTTGATTTGGTTTGTTTTTCCACTTTTTTCTCCTTATTGCACCGAATATTCACTTCGACGCAGAAAAAAGCAAAAAAATAGCGGATAGTGTCCGTTTTTTGGCACTATCCGTTCAAAAATTCTATTTTTCCTTGAAAAAGGTCTGTAATAATGTTATAATTAATTAGATTTAACTAATTATTATGTACCGAAGTGAATATTCAATGCAGTTTTGGGCTAAAAAATTCTTACCAATTTTTGCATCATGGCGATTTTTGTTTCCATCATGCTATGGGCATATCGGTTGAGAGTAATTGAAGCGTTTTTATGTCCCATAATTTCGGACAAGGTTTTCACATCCATTCCACATTCCAAGGCTCTTGTAGCAAATGTGTGTCTTAATGCGTGAAAATTCAGTTTGCGCACGCCTGCTTTTTCAGTCAGTCTTTCAAACATATACTGGTACGAGCGAATCGACATTCGCTCGCCTTTTTTATTTTCCACAACATAATTGCTTATATTTGCATCCTTTTGGTTTTGCATAAGCTCTAACAAATATCTTGGCAATGGGATTTCTCTTTTTGATGATTTTGTTTTAGGCGTGTCTATAATTAGCTCCCAATTACCGCTGTTGTTTTTATCTCGATACACAGTTTTATCAATTTTAATAACTCCTCTTTCAAAATCGACATCCCTCCATTCAAGTCCTAACAACTCGCCTATTCTAAGTCCTGTATACAAGCACAGGATAATGCCAAATAATCTTCTATCATTTGACTCGGCAATTTGTTTTTCAATTTTGCGTTGTTCCTCTTTGGTAAAGGCTTCAATGCTTTTTGAATCGTCGGGGACTCGCTTGAGTCTTGTGCAAGGGTTTTCCTCTAAATACTCCATATCGCATGCGTATTCAAAGGCGAGATTTAACACCGTTAGCATCAGATTTATGGTCGTTGCTGACAATCCCTCTCCACTATTCCGCAAGCTTCCTTCCTTTTTCTTTTGGGTTAAAAACTCTTGTATTCTTCGTCTTGTTAAAGCTTCAAGCTCTACCTCTCCAAGCTCCGGGAGTATGTGTAGCTCAAGCAAGCCTTGATATCGACTGTAGGTGCGAGCTTTTACCCGATCCTTTTCGTACTTTTCCAACCACTGTGTCAATAATTCTTTTGTTTTCATGACATTTCTCCTTTTTCCTTTAGTATACCAAAATGTCAACCATTTATCTTCTTAGCCAACACAATACCACAGAAAAATATAAAAGTCCAGGAAAGAATAAAGCGAGTGCCGAAGCACTCGCTTTGTTTTTTAAGAATTTGTTGTTTTGTTTTCGTACTTCCCCTTTATGCTTCCATTTTCCAAATAGAAAAATCCGCTCCATTCTCCCCATGTTTGACGTGCACCGAAAAATTGCTTTTCTCCAAAGCATGTCCAAAACAAAGTGTATTTCTTTTCCTTTAAAAATTGCATCAAGAAATCTTTTCGTATAACAATTCCTCTATCTTTCCTACCGCCATTACTAGCATCAAAACAAACTATTTCACCGTCAGGATTTTTGTAAACGCCCGATTTTTGTTTTGAAGATAATTGAAAATATTCCATTAATTCAGCACAAGGAAAGTCGACTGAAATGCTTTCGTCTTTTGAGTAATCATTTTCAACAGACCAAGAGGTGAACATAAAAGCTGGCATAACTTCGCACACTTTTTCTTCATCTTCTATTACTACATCTTCCGTTCTTTCCCCAAAATTAATTTTGTAACCATCATCAGTAGACTCATAACCAGCTATATAAGGAGTTTTTTGCGTTTCAATATGGGTTCTTCCTGTTTTCAAGATACATTCTTTCCACTCTTTTAACTCTTCTCTCTTGCATGTTGATGCCCATGGATATTCTCCGTTATATAGAAAACTTTCTTCGTTTGGATCTGGAAACCATCTTCCATAGAAATTTACATCTTTCAATTTGGGTTTCAAATTTTCCCAATCATCATTTTTTACAAAATATGCTTGAGAAATTGACCATATAGTTTGGTTGCCCGAGTGTCTTTCGTATAACCAATCAGAAAGCACTGAAATTTTATAATTAATCTCATCATGATCATAAAGTAAAAACCACTCATTTTGATTTTCATCGGTTACAAGGAGCCTTTGTTCATGCTCTCTAAAAAACAAGCAATTAGATCCTGCCCAGTTAAAAACCACCTCTTCGCTTGAAGTTGGTGATATAAAATCTTTAACCATGTTGCTAGTATACCATTCGATTTTGGGTAGATCTACTTTTTCATCAACAACATTGATGGTAGGATCAAAGTCTCTAATAAACATGTCGCACGGACTTGAATATGATTTAGGCTCGCCTTCCGAATTTTTCATTTTATGATTATCAGAAATTCGTGCCAATATGTGATGAAACGCTATCCATTGATATTTTTTACCTATGCGTTCGATATTTCCTCCATATCCTCTATCAAAACGAACAATAGAACTACAATCATAAACACCAAATAAATCATCATTATATCCCAATTCATCACGAATGTATTGCATTGCAAAATGATACAAATTGAGAACATTAACATTTTCAAAATCATCAAGAGCTGCTTCGAATGTGTATCTTCCAAAATCCCCATATACACACGATGCTCCTGTGCAATTTGGCATCATTGAATGATTAATTCTAGCATATCCGCTCTTCATTGAATTTTCGTTCTTATAACTTTCTTGTTTTACTAACGGTATGTCGTCAGAATTATATGGTGGATAAATCTTTTTCAAATCATATCCTTCCCATACACCATATTCAAACACGGCTCGCTCAATAATCAATTTTGCATAATCCCTCAGCAAAATGTCTGGCGCAATTTTTTCTTTATCAAAAATTGTTTTATAAACATATTTTGCTAGATTTATGTATATCTCTTTATTTTCTGCAGTTCTTCTTATGCATGCACCAAAGACTATTCCATATAATCTTTGAATTATATACGGATCGTTAACACTACTAAAGTCTTTTAATACCTCTTCGCAAAGTTCAAAATTATCTTTCAAAACAGATATCATAGCTTTTGATGTGTGATCTCTCAAAGTTCTATTAGAAGATGAAAGAATCCAAGACATCAATATTAGACATTTTTTTAAAGTTTCCTTATTTACGCCTTTAAAGGTTCCTCCCTTTTCATAAAACTCTACTATTTGAAATATTCTACATTCCTCAGTTGATAATGAATTAACAAAAATTGTCCAAGAAGCATCTCTAGCTGCTAAGCTATAATCAAATAAAAGTGTATGAAGTGAATCGGCATTCAACGGATGTTCTATTTTCATGCTGTTAGTAATCAATGTTTCCCAAAAAGCATCTTCTTGCTCAGGGTGTTTTTTCACAAAATCAAAAAAATATTTTGAATCAATAGAATTGGATTTTCTCCATGAAAAAGAATAAATATAATTACGAACCACATCAGGATATTTTGAAATTTTGTCAATTATTTCAGTTAATTCCTCCCCTGTTTGTTCAGCATATAACCCACAAATAATGCCTATCGTTTCTAAACCATGATAATTTTTTACAATGCCACCTTTAGAAATCTCAAGAAAATCCTTTTCTAAATAAGATATCAATTCTTCTTTTTTTCTATATTTTCTTACAATAAATCTTGCTGACAGAAAATTTTCTAATAAGTTGTAACTAATTGTATAAATCTCATCATTATTAATTGGAAAGGTTATCATTACTCCAGACTGAACAACTACGGATAAAAATTCTAGTTTTTTAACACCATAATTTTCCCAAAAAGAAAACTTCAAAATTGCTTCTCTTGGGATACTTTGCTTTTTATTTTTCAGTTGCCATTCTACACATTCATTTAAAAAGCTTGGTAGCAAATTGTTAATTTGAAGATTCAACTTTTCTTGGATTTCCTTGTCGGCAATTTTTACAAATGTATCAAACAAAGACATTATATTAAATTGAGCAGAGTTCGAGTATGATTTGCAAAACATTGTTAAAAACAAAGGATTAGTCATTTCGTATTGCATATAATCTACTGGAGAAAAAGGAATATCATAATAATTCAAAAACTGTTTTATACTTTCAATTGAATTATTTGCAAATCCTGTATGTGATATTTTTAAAATTGTTTCATTTTTAAAATATGTATCCAATGTATCTTTCAATAACATTTCCTCATATTCAGTCCTCATAGATACGGCAACTTTCAAATGCATTCTTGTTTCAAGTTTATTAATCATTTCTATAATGAAAGTGTCCCATCTTTGCTCTTTATTACTTTCATTAATCGCATCAATAAATAATGTAACAACACAGCCGTAACGTTCACCGATTTCTTCCAGAAGATCTAAAAATTCATCAAAAGAATAATTTAATCCCAATGAATCCATAATTTGTTTTTCAAATCGTTCATTGGATAGCAAGGTCGTTCCAAGCAAAAGAAGAGCTGGTAGTTTATTTTGTAAAATCTCATCAACTGTTGTAGCAAACAATTGTGTTTTGCCCATGCCAGCTTTTCCTTTTACAATTAAAAATCTCTTTTTAATTAAATTTGATTCTAATCTGGTAAACGACAATTTTTCTGAAACGCTCAAAACCTCTTTCAATTCTTTAATTTGATAATATAAATGCGTTCCTTCTTCGTATTTATTAATTTCTAAAGATTTTCTTCTATCTGATTCTTTCTTGTTCAATTCATTTTGAATATTTTTTAGTTCTTCAGAAAACTCATCACAAAAGAGGTCTTCCCAAGCCAACGCATCGCAAATATTGTTATATCCCACAAATGGAATGTTTTCAATAAAAGAATGCATTTTTTTGACGAGCTTTTTTAATTTCCCGCTATACCACATATTGGTTTTAATATATTCAACCGCATGCTGTTTTTTTGAATTGACAAATTCTAATGCTCTCGGAGTAAGAGCAAATAAATTTAGTTTCTTTTCAGCATCAGTTTCAACATTAAATTCAGGATTATATCTCGGATTTATAATTTTGGTTTGTTCATTGAATTTTTTTGTTAAATACTCAATTGTTAGTCTTTGATCGTTAAAATATGCTTGAGAAAGAGTTTGATAATCAATTACTTTATCCAGAATTGCTTTGTTACAAATTAAAACAATTTGTATGTTTGCATCATTGAGAAGCGCTTTTACCTTGGAAAAGCCTTTTGTATTCGTATTAATATCCAAATTACAAAACAAATATAATGTATCTAATTTTCCTTTGTAGTTTTTCACCGTTTTTTCAGCAGAATTTTCAATTTCATCATATCTAACTTTATTGGAAAAATATTTACTTTGATAGCTTATCCTATTACTTGTAATTGCAGAAAAGCAAGGTTCTATTTCAATTCCAGGGTTATTAGTATTTGAGTGAAAATTAGCTTTGCCATCAAAATACATTTTATTAAAAAGCGACCTGCATAAATCTTCAAATGCCACTTCTTTATCTGGATTCGCAACTTCGAATTGTGCCCAAGACAATCTCTTGATTGACATATAATTACTCCTTTTTTGTACTTGTAAATTTTAAAATAATGTTAATTGTCATGCTCCACCCTAAAGTAATCAAGCCAAGCTTTGAATTTGTCTTGGGCTGTGAGGCATGTATCGATAAGATAGCCTTTTTCACGCTTCCATTCGGTAAGTCCTCGGTAGTAGAACATTTTTAGGTTTTCATCAATTACAAATGGCACGATATTGTGCTTTAAGCATTCCTTGAACAGCAGTAATCTACCAACTCTTCCATTTCCGTCTTGGAATGGGTGAATGCACTCAAACTGATAATGGAAATCTATTATTTCTTCAAGTGTTTTATTTTCACTCTTGTTATACTCTTCAAGGAGCTTTTTCATTTCTGTAGCTACCTTTTCTGGTGGTGTTGTATCCTTACCGCCTACCTCGTTTGGAACTTTTTTATAATCGCCAACGGCAAACCAAGATATTCTGCTATCCGATGTTCCGTTTTTGAGGATTCGGTGTAGCTCCTTTATGAGTGATTCGGTTATAGCCCCATTGGCTTTATCAATAATCAAATCAATACATCTAAAGTGATTTGCTGTTTCTACTACATCATCAACATTCACAGTTGTATCACTAACACCTATTGTATTGGTTTCATAGATATACCTTGTTTGGTCATGTGTCAAACGGCTTCCCTCAATATGGTTAGAGTTATAGGTTAGCTCGATTTGCACCTTGTGATATATTCCGCCTGTCATTTTAGCTTGCTTTTCAGCTTTAAGAACATTAAGCAGTGTTCTTTTTGTTTCTACTTGCTTGTTTTTTCTTTTAGGCTTTTTTGCATCCTCTGGTATTGTCCATGTCTTGCCAACAAGGATTGCTCCTTCTACTCTTCCTTCGGCACAGTAGTTTCTAACACTACGCTCTGACATATTCCATTTTTTTGCCATTTCGGCAACAGATATATAACTCATATTTACACCTCTAAATTTTATCTTGTATATAGTATAACACTTTATCGGCAAAATATCAATATGTTTTTCTAGATTTTTAATTTGTTTTTGCCGATAAAGGAATTTTTGCTTTTATGATTTGAAAAGGCTTATCTTTGTTTACTGCGTATCAAAATTTGAGGTTATGTAAAAGCAAAAAGCACCATCATTTGATGGTGCTTTGGGTTTATTTGAAGGATGGGGCGTGGGTATCGCCGTTTGCGAAGGCGTTTGGTCCGGGGTTGGACATTGAAAAATACATTTTTGCGGCTTTTGTTGTTCCAAAATCTCTATTTGAGCCAGTTTCCTGAACCTTATTGAAGGCATCACGGAACATTTGGTTATGCGCTTCCTCGCGGTTGAGGAGAAAATCTATTGTTTCTCTTACCTTTTTATCCTCAATTTGTCTATACAGGTATTCGTATACGACCTTTGCTCTTTGCTCGGATGCGATATTGGAAAGCAAGTCTGCACACAAATCTCCTGTAACAGTTACATAGTCGCCTGTCCATGAATAGCCCGATGCGTTTATAAGACCAGGGTTCAAGCCAAGAAGCACATGTGTTTGTATTTCGCCTGCTTTTACTGCATTAGCATCTACATCGTGTCCGTTTAGTAGATTGATAGTTTGAGCAATCATCTCCATATGACCAAGTTCCTCAGCAGCAATATCAAGAAATAAATCCTTGATTTCTGGGTCTTTAATGCGGAAACTTTGGGACATATACTGCATTGCCGCTTTTAGTTCTCCGTTTCCTCCTCCAAGCTGTTCCTGTAAAAGTGCCGCATATTGTGGGTTGGGTCTTTCCACCTCTACGGGATGGAATAACTGTTTTTCGTGTTTAAACATAACTACCTCCTAAAATTATATTTCAACACTACTATTTCCTTTTTTTGTGAAATTATACATCTTTTTAGACACAGGGTTGCAAATTTGGGGATTATATGTTAACATGGTGGTGGGAATAAAAATCGTACACGGGGTGGAGTTTTTGTGGTTGATTTATGGCTTTGACCACAGTGTAGACCATATACGGGAGTGGACTGTGTGGAAACAGTGTTCGTAAGAGGTCACGAAAGCATGGTTTTCCGATAGGAAAGGCGTCAAGATGAGGGGAAATGATGGCAAAAACTGTCTATTTGGCATTCGGGACCATGAGGCCCGGAGTTCGAACCTCCGCACTTCGACCATAAAACAAAAAAGCACCGAGCGGTGCTTTTTTGTTTTATCGTAGTGTTGGCTGTGTGAACTCTGCTTTTCGCTTGCGAAAATGGAGTGCGCCTAACGATAAGTGACACTCCAAGAGCACGAGCCTAAAGCGAAGTGCGATTGGCTAAGTGAAACTTATGCACGGGAGCGTAGCGAGTCGCAGTGAAGTCGCATAGGGGTTCCCCGAAGCGAAGTATTAGCTTTGGAGGTTCGCGTGATAGCTCGCTCACGATTGACGCACGAAGTGTTACGAGCAACGTAGTTGCGATGCTTCTTTGCACTTCGACCACGCGTCTCTAATTCGAACCATAGGGATCATAAGCCCAAACAAAAATTAGAGATTTGAAAAAGGACTACTCAAACTGAGTAGTCCTTTTTCGTTTAAATTTTCCATTCTCTTGTAATCAAATCTACAAACTGATCCAGTTTGATTTCAGCTTTAAAATCTTCGCCATATTCTCCATTTCTAGTTTGTTTATCAAGTTTGTAAGATATGTTATACAGTTTGCCAGTTTTGGTTTGCCTTATCAAATTGTTTGTTAAGAAAAATTCAATGATTTTCTTATGCCCAGGCACATCATCGCTATTCAAATAAAAGCAAGCAACCCCTGTTTCATCAGCTGAATGTTTCGCTTCAATAATCGCTTTTTCTTCAATAGCTTTTTTACAAATAGTTTCCACAAATTCTCTATTTTCGAAAAAATACATCCATTTTCCACATTTTTCTTTTGATAAAGGTTTGTATTCATCGCTGACATAATAAATCCATGGTCCAATCGTTAATGTTTTCATAAATCCAACTCCCTACCTTCTTTTTAATTCAATTTTCAACCTTAGTCTATCATCTTCGTTTACAGGTTTTACACATAGTCCATTTTTTAGGTATTTATTATAAAATACCTCTTTTTCTTTTTTTAGTTGGCTTTCCTCAGCCTTTATATATGCTTCAGCAAACAGTTCATCTATAAGTTGTTCAACATCAAGTGGCATAAATGTGCCTGTCTCATTAAATTCTCTAACTCTGCTTTCAAGACCAAGATATAGAACCTCTGATTTAAAACTTTGAATAACATCCTGTGCAAAATCGCTCATATAACAGTGAGGAATAGCGTGTTTATCAAGCACCTCAACAATCACGGAGCTTGTTTTCCTTTGCTCATTAAGAACAAAAAATCTCACTTTTTCCAACTTTTCAATAACCGCCCAGAAATCACTATCAGACGAAACCAATATTGCTGATTCCACATCGCCTTCGTAATATTCCTTTGAAATATCAAGAGCAATTGCCATATCAACCAAGGATTTATTTTCAAGAACTCTTTCTGTTTCAAAATGCTCCACGGGAATATCAATTATTTCACCTATATAATCCCAAGCTGTTGATGCGTTGACATCATCGTACAAATTGATTGCCTTAATTTTGGCTAAATTATCCTTATCCAAGTTCTTAAGTGTCGCTGCAAATGCATATGGATCTACGTTTTCACAATCAACATAAACCTCAATATTCATGGCCTCATTCACAAATTTGTAAATGTCTTCTTTTGAACAAATTTTCGCATCAACAACATACTTTTTTGCTGTAAAATGGTCGTTATTTGCCCCATAAAGCATCTTTAAAAACTTTAGATCATTGTATAAAATATTACCATCAGCCTCTCTAAATTTAAACGGCCATGTTATGTACATTTGATACGGATAGTCATTTCTTTGGTTAGCATATACTTTGCTTGCCTCTACTATGGTATTAGCAATTTTAGAATAGTCTCTTTTTAAAAACTCACCATTTTTACCTGCATATCCTCGTGGCATTAAAAATAAAGTTTTTATATATTTGAACTTTACCCAATCAGGAATAATTCTACTTACATTATCGATATTATCTTGAATATATTGATTTATGTATGCTATATTCACGACAGGGCTTGTTTTGTCAGACACGCTTGCAATCTCAATCCCATTCGAACGCAAATATTTTATACTTTCCATACTCAAATATTCGTTAAGTTCGTCAACTCGTCTAAAATTACGTCTTGCATTATTGATGTTTAAATAATTTCTAAAAAATTGAGTTCTGAGAATGCATAAATGTCTAATTATCGTTGCATTTTCGTTTTGCTTTAATCCGTCTAATTCCTCGATTGCAAACTTTGAATCATTTGCAAGTTTTTCATCAGGCACACCTATTAAGTATGCCATTTTTGTAACTATATTTTTTCTATAGTTTTCAAAAGTACTAGCATTTTCTTCATCGCCTATCAAATCCAACATTTCTTGTGGAATTTCATTTTCAATAATAGCACTCATTCTTACCACCACCTTTTAAAAATTATCATCTATTAACTTTTTTTGAATCGCAACCCATTCTTCTTCATCTCTAGGATTTCCTGTGAGAATTTGTAGCATTTTGAATGCCGCCGCTTTTTTCGCCATTTTTTTTGTTTCGTGACCATATTCAACAAATTCCAAGCTTTCGTTCACTTTGCATTGACAAAACCATATTGGATTTCCGTTGTTTTCCTTGTTTGGTTCTTCCCTAAAAATATAATCCAAACCTGAAATGATTTTTTTGTCTTGAAGCATTTGAAGCTTATTTATCGCAGTCTCAAAATTGAAACTATCAATTATTTCAAAAATGCTTTGAGTTCTTTGTGTCTTCTCTTGCAAATACTCATATGCCCTTTTTGCAGTTAATCGCATCGCTTCTTTTTTGGAATAACCAATTCCCTCAAAGCCACCGTCAATATATCTATCAAACAATAAATAACATTCAAAAATCCCGTTTTCTCCATTTGAAGAAAAGTTGTATTCGGGTTCTTGCCCGTATTCCTTTTGGTGCCAATTTTGAACATAACTTATATAGTCAATACCATCATCCACTCCGTTTTGAATGTAGTAATTAATATTAAGAACTTTATCAATTACTTCTTCAATAGCGCCCATATTCCAAGAAGAATCTATCGCAACTGCTCCTATAATTGCTTCAAGCAAGTCCTCTTTAACATGTGGTTCATTTTGTACATTGTTTTTGATGTCGCCTTTGCCCATTAAAAGATATTGTTCAAGCTCTAGTTTTTCAATAGCCCTGGATAAAAATTTTGTTTGAACGAGTTGCTTTTTTATTTCTGTCATTTCGCCTTCTGAAAAACTAAATTCAAAATTCTTCTCAACACCAAGGTTGTTTTCTGCAATTGATTCGCCGCTTTTTACGGATTCGTGAGATTGTACCAAAGCCTCACTTTTGAATCCATATAAATTTGTAAGCTTTTTAACTACAATAAAATCAAGTACTTTATCGCCGACAAATTCAAGTTTTTCGTTGTCCTCTCTATTTTGATTTTCCTGTGCGTATGAGCTTCTTGTAAAAGCTTGTGTGAGCAAATATTGCTCTTTGAATTTGTAACCTATTTTTTCTTGGATTACATCAAGTTCTTTTTGTGTCATATAAAAAATCCTCCTTATGACAAATAAAATTCTCACAAGAAGGTATAAAAAATCCTGTTTAAATCGTCGACAACAAAAGCCACCCGTGGCTCAAAAACGATATAAACAGGTCTAATCATATTAACTTTTCTACTTAATGCACTCCAATGCATAAGTCGTTGTCGTACGCTCAACCACAAATACATTAAAACACATTAAGGAGATAAGCTACTAAGCTTACGCCTTCTTGTAACTTTACATTATCACAAGTTCTTGCTTTTGTCAAGAGTTTTTTTAAACTTTTACATTTTTCGCAAAAATTAGCTGTTTTTCAAAATGCGATAAACCCTTATGTCAAAAGGCTTCAAGGCACTTTTTCAATTGGGTTCGAGTCGGGTGACTTCACTTCGACCAAAAAAGCCTTGAAAACGCTAAGTTTTCAAGGCTTTTTCTTTGTTATTTCAATTTGCCATAGGATTTCAAAAATCTCTTTTCTTCTCTTATAACATCGTATAGTGAATCATTATCTATTGCATTTTTATATCTTTTCAATGTTGTATAGTTCCCACCTAACTTTTGCTTCAAGTAAGGTCTATGATTGATAAGAATATTTTTGTATTTATAGCTTTCGGGAAGATTATTATAGGCAACCCAGCCCTCAACTGATTTTTCAAAGCACTCTAATGCACTTTCCTTATCACCGATTGACAAATATTCTTTTGCCAAAAGTTCGTTAAATTGTCCTACATAGAAAACGAACTCCCCTATATCATCTTCATCAAACATAGCATTAAAAATTGCCTGTTGCTTTTTTATCAAAGCAATCTTTTCTTGTGGGGAAACAACATATCCTTCAATATCGTTTTTAGAATTTGCAAGAATTCCTATATACGCATTCAAATGCCACCACTTGTCAATAATATCGCTTTGCATCATTATTTGGCCCTCAACAGAAGAATAAGGATATACATTAAACCAATTCCAGTCCTGTCCGTATTCAATGTATTTTTCCATAAATGCAAATTTATCTTCTGCTGAATTTAGACCTAAAATATGGCTTGATGCATCACGCAACAAGGTTTTATCAGTGCAATTTTTAAGAACAATCTTGCACAAGCGTTCAATTTCTTCTTTATCGTTACTTGTTCCATATACCTTTAATGCATTCACATAAAGCATAATAATGCGATAATCATAGGAATAATCCTCATATGCTATCTTTGCTATTTCCAAAGCTCTTTTGCCATCATCCTTTGCTGTCAAGGATTTGTAATCTTCAATATAACGATTTATACGCTCCTCGGCAATTATTTTATCATTTCCAAGCAAGGAATCTATTGTTACACCAAAATAATTGGCAAGTGGAGAAAGCATTGATATATCGGGATAAGCATCTCCTCTCTCCCATTTTGAAATACTTTGAGGAGAGATATGCAATATTTCTGCCAAGGCTTCCTGCGTTATGCCTTTTTCTTTTCTTAATCTTCTAATGTTTTCACTAACACTAATTTCCATAATTAAGCTCCTTTCAATTTGAAATGTAGCTGCTACAACTACATTATACGGCAAATTTGGTATGAATTCAATAACCGAAAATTAGAAAAGAGTTCAACCATTGGTTTTCTTTGTTAATTGCATAATTAACTATTTGATGGTTTTATAAATTAATTTTTATTGAATGTGCAATTTTTTTATTGTATAATAAGCATATAGTATTTTATTTTGGAGATAAAAATGTACGAGATTTTTGCAAAGGGTATTGAGCTACGTTTAGATGAAGCGAGGGGCTACGCTTCTATAGTTAGGCTAGGAAGCCACGAGATTCATTCGCCCTCTTGCCCCATTTTTGTGGCAAGGCTAAGAAACCTAGCGGGCGAATGCTTTTATATTGATTCAAGCAAAGCAAAAGAGGTGTCAAAAAATGGCAACCTTATTATTTACTCCAATTTTGACGGGGAGCTCTCTTCTGTTATTGTCAAGGTTTTTTTAACAGCTAGTGCTTCTATTTCTTGGCAAATTGAGGTTACTTCCATTCCAAAAGAATACGCGCTTGAATGGGTGGAGTTTCCAAAGATTTGCTTGCCTAGGCTTATAGACAACGACCCAAACGGTGGCAGGATTTTATTCCCATACAACGAGGGTATTTTATTAACTGATGAAATGGCGTTGCCCCGTTATGAGCCTGAGTTCCCTATGTCTGGCTCTTGCTTTATATTCCCCAATATGGTATCTTCTCAATTTATTTCTTATCTTTTCGATGATATAGGACTTTACATCGGTGCGCACGATGCAAAAAGAGCCTTTAAGGGTGTTGACTTCTATCCATGTGATAACGGAATAGCTATGCAAATACGCTTGTACTCTGGTGTGGGCTTTGGAGATGACTATAAGCAAGACTACCCAATAATTTGGCAAGCGTGCCAAGGTGGATGGAAATCTCCTTGCCAAATTTATTGCTCTTGGTTTGAAAAGAATTTACCCTCAAATGTAATACCTACAAGGGAAAACAAAGCATTGCCGAGCTGGTATGAAAAAATGCCACTTATTGTTACATACCCTGTTCGTGGAATTCACGATATGGACAAAATGGAGCCAAATGCTCTATTCCCATACACAAATGCTTTACCCATTTTAAACAAAATAAAATCGCAAGCAGGATGCCAAATTATGGCTTTGCTTATGCACTGGGAAGGAACTGCTCCTTGGGCGCCACCTTACGTCTGGCCTCCTTATGGTGGTTTGGAATTATTCAACGAATTTAAAGATATGCTACATAAAAATGGCGATTTGCTCGGCGTTTACTGCTCCGGCTTTGGTTACACCTTAAAAAGCACACTTATTGAAAGCTACATATGTGAGGAAAAAATCAAAAGGGAAAACGTTTTAGAGGGTGTTTGCCACTCTCCTAAAAACAAGCCAGAGCTTGGCATCACGTGTACGCCATATCAGCGCTACGGCTATGATATTTGTCCTGCATCAAGACGCGGTCAAGAATTGCTTGAGGAGGGCTTTTCTCCTTTATTTAAGAGTGGTATTGACTATGCACAAATCCTTGACCAAAACCACGGTGGTGGTCAATATATGTGCTACGCAAGAGGTCACAACCATCCACCTATGCCCGGCGAGTGGATGACCTCAAATATGCAAAAGCTACTAAAAAATTGGAACGAAAAAGCACCAAATATGCTCTTTGGCTGTGAAAGCGCAGCTGCTGAGCCGTTTATAGGCAATCTGCTTATGAGTGATAATAGATTTGAATTAAACTATCCGTTTGGCACGCCCGTTCCAGCCTTTGCCTATATTTATCACGAGTATTTAAGAAACTTTATGGGAAATCAATGTGGTTGCCCATTTGAGCCAACCATTGATACCCTGAGATATCGTCTTGGCTATTCATTCTCTATTGGCGACATTATGACGCTTGTACTTTCCCCAACCGGAGATTTAATGTCACATTGGGGAACTCGCGACTTCAGTGCGCCACCGAATATGGAAAAAGCGCTTACATTTATCAAAAATATGATGAAATTTTATAATGATGGGGCAAAGAAATATTTATATAACGGAAAAATGGCAAATGCACCTGATATTGAGTGCGAAAAAATAACAATCCCTATGATTCGAGGTCGAGAGTCAATTACTTTGCCTTGCCTTCTTTCTTCCACCTGGGAGGCAGATGGAGGCAAAACTGCATACATAATTGTAAACCCAGATGAAAAGGTGGCTAGATTTACCTTGCAAGGCGATGAATATTTTGTCGAGCCACTTAGCGCAAAGCTTTTAATTATCTAAAAGAAACCGCCAAAAGCGGTTTCTTTTTAATATACATTTGACAAAAGAGACATTATATTGTATAATGATTTATATTATGATTTAGGCTGGTAAATAAATGAAAGCACTAACAAAAAAGAGTTTTTTTGAATTTCTTAGATATGCCATTGTCGGTGGCATTGCCTCTTTGGCTGATATGGCAACTAACTATCTTTTATTATATTTCGTTTTTAAGGCTGACAAGGACAACATACCTTTGGTTATTTTGTGCGTAGCGCTTGGATTTTTAGTAGGACTGGTGATAAACTTTGTTCTATCAAATGTTTTTGTTTTTACAACTGATGAGCAAAAAAAGAAGGGCAAAACAGTAAAAGCGTTTTTTATTTCTTTTGCAGTGGCTCTTATCGGATTTGGGCTCACTGAGGGCTTGACCTTGCTTGGTACTTTTATAATTGGTGATGCCGGTATTTTCTATATACTGCTAACCTGCTTTGTTAAATGTATTGTTCTATTTTGGAACTACATTGGCAGAAAAGTTTTTGTTTACAAAAACAAATAATAAATCGGCGTTCTCGCCGATTTTTCTTTTATTATGAAAACTGTTGATTACAGCACCTATTATATTGTATAATAGATATATAAAACTTTTGGAGGCAAAAAATGAGAAAAAATTTTGGCGTAAAGCCTTTGGTTTATCCAGAGCCTGTATTTATTATCGGTACATATGACGAAAATGGAGTGCCCGATGCCATGAATGCGGCTTGGGGTGGCATTAGCGAGGAAAATGAGCTTTCTATTTGCCTGAGCCCTGAGCATAAAACTGTTAAAAATATTCTATTGCGTGGTGCTTTTACTGTCAGTATGGCAACAGAGGACTATGTTACAGCTTGTGATTATGTTGGCATTGTATCAGCTAATGATGTAAAAAACAAGCTAGAAATAGCCGGCTTGCACACAGAAAAAAGCGAGTTTGTTGATGCACCACTAATTTTAGAATTACCAATGGCTATTGAATGTAAAATGAAAAGCTATGATGAGGAGTCTTGCCGTATGGTTGGCGAAATTATAAATGTTTGCGCTGACGAAAGCGTTTTAACCGACGGCAAAATTGACCCTAAAAAGCTCCGCCCTATCACATACGATGGTGCTAATCACGTGTACTACTCTCTTGGCGAAATTGTGGGCAAGGCTTTTAGTGACGGATTGAAATTGAAATAAGTAAAAAAGACGGCTTAGCCGTCTTTTTTTATTTTTCTCTTTTCTGTTTTAATTCGAGTTTTTTCATAGATGCCTACGATTAACGGAATGAAAATAAACTGCAAAATTATACCTAAAATTGAATCTACAAAGCCACCAATCAAAAATGCTTCAATTGTAAATGGCTTGCCGGCGATTCCTAAAAGCATTGCCTTTGAGATACCCCAGACAATTCTGCCCGCTATCATTGAAATAGCTAGGGCAAAAATAAGGTGTCCTTTTCTTAGCTTTTTTGATTTATGATACAAAAGTCCAATAACCAAACCATAGGTTGCAAGCTCAAGCGCCATCCAAACAGCATTTGGGTAAAGTGGTGGCATACCAAACGATAGCGAGCGAATAAAGGGTAATAAAATTCCTACAGAAAAGCCATATTTATAACCACAGATAATCCCACAAAGCATAACGGGCAAATGCATTGGCAAAAGTGAATCACCTATCTCCTTTAGCTGTCCTGTAAGGAGAGGCAAAACTATTCCAATTCCCAAAAATACTGCTGACAATATTAGTTTCTTCAAGCCTTCTCTTTGCATATTTTCTCCATTTGTAAAGATTTGTGAATTTATTATACCACACAAGCCCCTTTGTTTCAATAGCACAAAAGAAAAAGCCAAGACTTGCTTGGCTCTAGAAGAATGTAGTCAAAAGCGACATTACAGGGATTGTTATAATTGACAGTGACGTGCCAAGAAGCACTAGATTTGCTGCGCTTTTTTGCCCTTGTCCTATCATCTCTGCAAAATTTAAAACAACACTTGCAACAGGACATGCCATCATTATGTAAATTGCAGATTTCATTCCACTCTCAAATGGAAGCGGCAACAAAATAAGGAATATAACGAGTGGGAAAAGTATTTGCTTTATTGCAATTATTAGGTACTGTGATGGGGTCAAAAAGACGTCCTTGAGTGGCACACAAGCTAAACGCATACCCATAATGAGCATACAAAGCGGAGTTGTCATTTTTGCAAGGAGTGAAGCGGCATCTCCTATTACAAAAGGCAAATCGATATTGAAAACAAAGAACGGAATTGCCAAAGCAAGTGCAATTGTCGCTGGGTTTAAAAGAATTTTCTTTATGCTCATATATTTTTTATCTTTGGAAATTATGTATGAGCCAACGCTCCAGCCGAGTATATTCATAGCGAGTGAAAACATAGCAGAAAACGCAATTGCCTGTGGATAATCTGGGAAGAGTGTTTCCAAAACAGGTACACCCATAAACGCACAGTTTGCAAAGGTTGTAGCGAGATTATAAATTCTATATTTTACATCATCGCTTTTTTTCTTAAAGACGAGATGAAAAATCAAAAGTCCAGCAAGAAGCGCAATAGTAATGAACAAAAGCGCTGCTAAAAGCTGACCGAGTAAAGCAAGTGAAAACTCATTTCTTGTAATTGAGGTGAAAACAAGGCAAGGAGAAGCAACAAACATAAGCAGCCTTGCAAATGACGAAATATTATTCTCCTTCACGAGCTTGGCTTTTATTAAAGCGAAGCCAGGCACGGCATAAAGAAGCATAGTTGCAACAACGCCAAGCGCAGCTAAAAAGGTCGATAGCATATAGTTCTCCTTTCCAATTTAATATAAATATATTATCACAACTTGACGGAAATTTCAATATCATTTTATTAATATGACATAGGACTTGCCAAGGGATGAATATGATATAAAAAACAGATTGAGGTGCGTTATGAAAAAATCACTTTCTCTTTGGCAGCTTATGGGCTTCGCTATTGTCTCCCTTGGTGGAACGCTCTTGCACTTTTTATACGATTGGACAAATAAAAGCATAGTCGTAGCGCCATTTTCGGGTGTTAATGAATCCACCTGGGAGCATATGAAGCTACTGTTCTTCCCTATGCTGCTATTTGCAATAGTACAGAGCTTTTTCTTTAAGGATGTAAAGGAGTTTTGGTGCATAAAGCTATATGGAACTTTGCTTGGCTTGACTTTAATACCAACCATTTTTTACACCTATAATGGAGTTTTTGGTCAAAGCCCTGATTGGATAAATATTGCTATTTTCTTTTTAAGTGGCGCTTTGGCTTACTATTTTGAATACAGGCTTTTTGAAAGCAAGACAGTAAAATGCCAAAAGCCTCGTCGTACACTCCTTGCCCTATGCTTAATCGGTGTTTTATTTGTAATATTTACCTTCAACCCACCGGAAATTGCACTTTTTCGCGATCCAGTGTCTAATTTGTACGGAATTTTACCATCATAATCTAAAAGGCTTTGGTTTTGCCAAAGCCTTTTTATTATATGCATTTGATTTCAGTTAAGATTTTCTAAAAATTCCACTTGACAAATTAGAATTTTGTATATATAATAATTGTGTTGTCAATTGGGGATTTGTGTAAAGGTAGCACAGCAGACTCTGACTCTGTATGTCTGGGTTCGAATCCTAGATCCCCAGCCATAAAACAAAAAGACACCAAACGGTGTCTTTTTGTTTTATGGCTGGGGATCTGCAGATTCTCACCCAGCTTTTCGTTTGCTTTGCAAACGGGAATTGGGTTCGTAAGCGAGGCTAAAGCCGATGTCTGCTTGCAAGCGAAAGGCTAGCCGAAGCTCATTTTCACGCAGGGAAAATGTATCCTAGCTTGGCTAATTTCATTTTTCCATACTTCCTTGGGTAAGTGAACAAATCCTTAATGCAAAATGCTTAAATCAAAGAAAAAGGACACCAAACGGTGTCCTTTTGTGTTTTTCTATAAAGAATTATTCGTTAACGTTTGTTTCCTCGTTAACTGTTTCTTCTGTCTTTGCTTCTTCAATAAGCTTTGTTTCGTCGTCTTTCTTTTCTTGATTGCAGCAATCGTCTATTTTGCTATCAACTCTGTCTAGAGTTTTCTTTGCAAAATCCTTACCGCCAAGACCAAATGCAAGAGCGAAGGAAATAGCAATTGCGGAAATAGTAACAACAAATGCAGTATTAACAATTGTTGAAGCAATTTCAAGTTGGCTAAGAATCATAAAGCCTGCAAGTGTGAAGATGCCTACTTTAACAATCTTTGCAAGAGCTGTCGCCTTTGGATTAGCCTTAACGATGATAGCCTCGAGCATATTAGCACCAATAAACGCAACAAGAAGTATTACTGTTGCCTTAACAACAAGAGGTAGATAAGATACAATAGCTGTTACTATCATAGTGAGGATTGAAAGGTTCAACGCCTCAATACCTTGAGCTGCAACAAAAATAATAATAATTGTTCTTACAACATTAACAAGAATCTTAGTAGCTGATACCTTGAATTGAGGAATAATCTTTTTAACAAGATTATCAAAGTTTGCGGCAACTAAAACATTGTAAAGAAGACCGCAAGCAAGGCTTGAAACAAAAATACCAACAGCAACAATAACAATTGCAAGAATGATTGATGGGATTGCACCAAAGATTGAGTTTACAATGCCTGTTGCTGGTTGAGAAATTGCCTCGATTCCCAATACTCCAAGAGCTGCAACGATAGTAACGAGAATGATAATTCCCATCATAATCTTTACAAGAACATCAGAAATAAGAACAGGCTTTTTATCCTCTGAATCAGTTCTCTTAATCAAATTGTCAATCTTTGTCTTTTTAAGAAGAACTGAAACGATTTGACCAAGAATTTGAGCAACAAGAACACCAACATAAACTAGTATAACTGCTGCAATGATGTTTGGCAAGTAGTTAATAACCTTTGTTACTAAGCCATTGATTGGAGTTGAAACGCTGGTAATACCAATTGCCTCAAGTGCGCTTGGAAGGAATAGAAGGAAGACGATTAAATATACAATCTTTCCTATGAATTTCAATGAGGTGCCAAGAACTCCTTCATTAACTCCCCATTTATCAAGCTTCTTGTCAAGCTTGATAAGCTTTAGTAGCTTTTTAACAATCCAGCTTGCAATAGCTGCAGCCAAAAAAGCAACTACGATGTAGACAATAAAGCGAACAAAACCGATCGCCCAAATGTCTTGAATGTAGCCAGTGATTTTTTCAAACATAATTTTTTCTCCTTTTTATTTTATTTTAATAAAATATAGTTAATTTTAGCATAGACTAGGCTTTTTGCAATAGTTTGTGAACTTTATTTACAAAAAGTTAACTTTATTTACGAAAACTACTTTTTTGAATTTTCCCTAAATAAATAGTTTTTTATTCAGTTTTAAAACAAAAACCCTTTTCTTATAAATATGCTCAAAAATTTTTATTGTGTAAAGTAAAGCTCAATCAAAAATCCGACTTTTTATTTGGAAAATTATTGTTTCTTCTCTTTTCTTTTATAAAGAAGTGCGCCGACTATCATTATTACGGCAAAAACGATTAGGTAGAAAAGCACGGGGAATGCAAATTCGCCAACTGCTTTCGCTTCTCTATATTTTACAATACCGTGGGCATAAACTGCGACGAAAATCATAAAGAGTGAGGCGCATATTGCCAAGATTGGCATTACTGTGTTTTTAAATATGCTCTTTTTGCCTTCTCTTACTATAAACATAATAAAGATTGGTATATAGAGTGCGTAAATTGTTATTATTGGAAGCTCGGATGAATCGAAGCTAAATACACCAAAGATTGGCTTTGTGAGATTTGCCCCATAGAAATAGAAGAACCACGCGCCACAGAAAAGAAGAGTTAATGCACTTGAGTTTACCGGCATATTGGTTTGTGGGTCGATTTGCGAGAACATTTGTGGCTTTGGTCCCCTATCTCTTACGGAAAGTGAGTAAAGCGAGCGGGTGTTTGCAAGCATAAGTCCATTTAATGTTCCCAGACAAGAAACCACGATAAACGCATTTAAAATCACACTACCAACACCTCCGAAAAGGTTTTTAAAGGCAGCTGTTGCTCCCTCAGTGCGAAGCACATCAATAGATGCTCCACCCAAAAGACCAACAAAATACGTGATATAGATTACCATTATTATAGCTGTTCCTATAACCAGTGCGCGAGGAAGATTCTTTTTAGGCTCCTTTAATTCCGAGTTTATGGAGGTTGCGATAATCCATCCCTCATAAGCAAAGGCAGCAGCGCCTATTCCCGCAAAGACGCTATCAAAGCTGCCGCCAGATACAGGAAACGATGAAGAAAAGGCATTGACTGTATTTCCGTTTACGAGTCCAACAATTGAGCCAACCACTACTATTATAGCTAGTGGAATTAGCTTAATTACCGTTGCGCTAACCTGAAATTTGCCTGCAATTTTCGGGGAAATTACGTTTATTGTATAAGCAAGACAAAGATAAAAGCCACCGAGAGCCATACAAAGACCACCTGTTATGTCGCTTGAGCCGAACAAAACGAGTGTATATCTAGCCGATACCCAAGCAAGTACAGCTGTCATAGCCGGGTAATAAATCGTTGTCAAAAACCAACCTATCATATATGCATATTTTTTGCCTACTATTGCCTCTGCATAGTCAACAACGCCGTTGACCTTTACGTATTTTGTTCCAAAATTAGCAAAATTGAAGGCACAAATTATCATAACAATTCCACCAATTACCCAAGCGAGTATGCCAAGGAGCATATTTCCACCAGTGTAATTTAAAACATCCTGCGCCTTAAAGAAAACACCTGAGCCTATAACTATGCCAACAACCATACAAATAGCCGTGAATAATCCATAGCGCTTTTTCAATTGATTGTTCATACTATTCTCCTTAAAATTCGAGATACTATTATTATTGTACCATAACAGCTAAAAAAAGTAAATATTTTTTAATATCGGTTCTTTACATCATTGCTATCTAGGCTATTATTACCTAGCGCATAAATTGTAAAATATATTGACTTTGTTTTGTCCAAATGATAAAATAAATATGTACTAATTTATCGAGGTGATTATATGGCTAAGAAGACAGTTTTATTAATTGGCGGCAGTGGCACGCTAGGAACATATGTAACTGAAGAACTTTTAAATCTTGGCTACAAGGTTGATATTATTTGTCGCTCCGAGCGAGTATCTAACAATGAAAACCTTTCCTATTATCAAGGCTCTGCTACCTATGATTTCTTGTCAGAATTTCTGTCAAAAAGAAAATATGATGGAATTGCAAACTTTATGCATTATAGACATCTTAACAGCTATAAGCCAATACACGAGCTTTTGATTAAAAAATGTAAGCAACTTATTTTTATCTCATCATATCGCGTTTATGCCGACGAGGAGCATCCAATTAAAGAAACTTCCCCAAGACTTTATGATGTTATTGATGATCAAGCCTTTTTGCAAAAGGAAGACTATGCTATTCCTAAGGCTCAAGCTGAGGACTTTTTATTTAATGAGTGTAAAAAGCAAAACTGGACAATTGTTCGCCCTGTTATCTCTTTTTCTAAAAAGCGCCTTGACCTATTACTCTACTCCGGTCTTAGCATTTTAAATCACGCCAAGGCTGGCAAGGAGCTATACTTACCAATTACTGCAAAGGATCATCACGCTGGCTTTGACTGGGCAGGAAACTCTGGTAAACTAATTGCTCATCTTTTCTTTAAGAAAAAGGCTTTGCGTGAGGCGTTTACTGTTTATTCGGGACACAATATGACTTGGGGCGATGTTGCCAACGCATATGCTGAAACAACTGGTGTGAAAATTGCTTGGTGTAGTGAGGAGGAATATATAAAAATGACTCCTATTATTCAGCAAACCCCTTGGATTTGGGAGTGTGACAGATGCTATGACCGTAGCATTGATTGCTCCAAAATATTCAAGGTTACTAAGCTTTCAAAAGAGGATTTTGCTTCAGTTTCTGATGGAATAAAGCACGAGCTAAAGCTACTTAACTGGACTAAGAATTAAAAAAAGAGAGGCTTGCGAACTAATGTTTGCTTAATGCCTCTCTTTTATTTTATAATTTATTCTCTTATACCAAATAACAATTCGCCGTAATCAGGCATAGGCCAGTATTCACGAGCTGTCAAGGTTTCTGCCTCGTCGCAAGTTTTTCTTAGCCTGTTCATTGTAGCAAGAACTACACTCTCGTAAGATTTTGCCTTCTCCTTAGCATCCTTAATTTTGGACACTTCCTTGCGTTTTTCTTCAAGCTCAAAAGTAATCTTATACGCTTCTGTACAGAGAGCCGAAAGCTTTTGTCCTACCTCAAATTCATAGCCTATATCAAAGCCCAACTCTCTCTTTTCATTGACAGAGCGCGCTAAATCCTTGGTATATTTTGATATAGCAGGGATGATTAGCTTCTTTGCCATATCAATCATTGTAAGTGCCTCAATGTTGATAATCTTTGAGTAGCTTTCAAGAAGAATTTCACATCTTGAACGAAGCTCCTTCTCGCTGAACACCTTGTTTTTGGTATAAAGCTCGATATTCTTTTCGTCTAGCAAATGAACGAGGGCTTCAGGGGTGGATTTGAGGTTAGAAAGTCCTCTCTTTTCTGCCTCTTCAAGCCAAGCATCATCGTAGCCGTTTCCGTTAAAGAAAATTCTCTTGTGATCCTTAATTGTTTTCTTGATAAGCTCGTGGAGGGTACCATTAAAGTCCTCTGCATCACTTAAAACATCGTAAAACTCGTTCAAAACCTCTGTAACTGCTGTATTGATTGCTGTATTTGTATCAGCAATTGAAGCATTTGAGCCGAGCATACGGAACTCAAACTTATTACCAGTAAATGCGAATGGCGAGGTTCTATTTCTGTCAGAGGTGTCCTTTGGAAACTTAGGGAGAATATGAACGCCAACTCTCATTTTTTCTTTTTCCTTAGAGCCGAGCTTTACGCCCTTTTCAATAGCGTCAAGTATTTCAGTAAGCTCCTCGCCAAGGAAAATAGAAATAACCGCAGGGGGGGCTTCGTTTGCGCCAAGACGGTGGTCGTTACCTGCGCTTGCAACGGAAATTCTAAGAACATCCTGATAGTCGTCAACAGCCTTTATAACTGCGCAAAGGAATAGCAAGAACTGTGCGTTTTCGCTTGGTGTCTCTCCTGGCTCTAGCAGGTTCATACCAGTATTGGTTGACAGCGACCAGTTGTTGTGCTTACCACTACCGTTAACACCATCAAACGGCTTTTCGTGAAGTAGGCAAACAAGACCGTGCTTTCTTGCAACCTTTTGCATAAGCTCCATTGTGAGCTGGTTATGGTCGGTTGCTAGGTTTGTTGTTGTGAATATAGGAGCAAGCTCGTGCTGAGCAGGTGCAGCCTCATTGTGCTCTGTTTTTGCAAATACGCCAAGTGACCAAAGCTCGTGGTCTAAATCCTTCATAAAGGACTTAACCTGAGGCTTTATCGTACCGAAATAGTGGTCGTCAAGCTCTTGACCCTTTGGTGGCATTGAGCCGAAAAGGGTTCTGCCTGTATAAACAAGGTCTGGGCGCTTGTTGTAGGTTTCCTTATCAACCAAAAAGTATTCTTGCTCAGGTCCTACGGTTGGCTTAACTGTTTTTACATCGTCGTGGCCAAAGAGCTTTAAAATCTTAATTGCCGCTTTATTTAAAACCTCCATTGAGCGAAGGAGCGGAGTCTTTTTGTCAAGCGCTTCTCCACCATATGAGCAAAACGCAGTAGGAATACAGAGTGCGCCATCCTTAATAAATGCATAAGACGAAGGGTCCCAAGCGGTATAGCCCCTTGCCTCAAAGGTAGCGCGAAGTCCACCTGACGGGAATGATGAAGCGTCGCTTTCTCCCTTTACAAGCTCCTTACCTGAGAACTCCATAATCGCAGTAGAATTATCGAGTGGAGAGATAAAGCTATCGTGCTTTTCAGCAGTTATTCCTGTCATTGGCTGGAACCAATGGGTATAGTGGGTCGCGCCCTTTTCTATTGCCCAGTCCTTCATCGCTCCTGCGATTTCGTTAGCTAGGGACAAATCAAGGTGCTTTCCATTTTGAATGGTATTTTGAATTGAGTCGTAAACCTCTTTAGGCAAACGCTCCTTCATAACCTGATCATTGAACACCATCGTGCCGAAAAAGTCTGTTACTGATTTCATAAAGCTCTCCATTTTATGCGTGATATGATAAAAATAATATATACAAATTATACATTCTTTTAATATATTTGTCAAGTGGCATATATTGATAAAAAACACTCGTTTTTTGCCATATTTTGTGTTTTAGGTCTTGCAAATATAGTTTATGTGTGTTATAATATTTGCGTGTATAATTTTTTTACTAATGAGGTGATTTTATGAGATGTCCACATTGCGGATATGAGGATAGCAAGGTTATTGACTCACGCCCTGTTGACGAAAATTCTAGTATCAAAAGGCGCAGAGAGTGTCTTAGCTGTGGCTCTCGCTTCACTACCTTTGAAATTATAGAAACCATTCAACCTATGGTTGTAAAAAAGGATGGCTCTCGCGAATATTTCGACAAAAGCAAATTGCTGGTTGGCATTATCAAGGCTTGTCAAAAGCGACCTGTTAACGCAACACAAATTGCAAACAAGGTTGAGGCTGAGATTTTAAACTCTTTGCGTACAGAAATTACATCCACCGAGATTGGCGAAATCACAATGAATGAGCTTATCAAGGCCGACGACGTTGCTTACATTAGATTTGCTTCAATTTACAAGGATTTTTCCGATGTTGAAACATTTTTAGAGGAGCTTAAAAAGATTTCTAAGAACAACTAATTTTAGGCACTCTTTTGAGTGCCTTTATTTTACGGAATTGGAGAAATATGAACGTTTACGATTTTGACAGAACCCTGTTTCCCGGCGACTCGTCTATGCATTTTTGGGCGTTTTGCAGAAAGAAATACCCTAAAATTTGGATTCACTTCCCGGCTGGAATTACAAAGCTCGGGCTATACAAGTTAAATGTGTTTAATTGGAAAGAGGTAATGGAAAAGTTCTTTTCATTCCTTAAATATGTGCCCAACCCACAAGATGAAATTGAGGAATTTTGGGATTTTGCAATAGATAAAATCTACCCTTGGTACAAGGAGCTACACAGAGATGACGATATTATAATTTCGGCATCCCCTCATTTCTTGATTGACCCAATTGCTAAGCGCTTGAGCGTTAAGTGTATCGCAACCGATATGGACATAAATACTTATAAAATTAATGGTATTGACTGTACGGGTATGGAAAAGCTTCGTCGCTTCAAGCTTGAATTCCCAAACGAGGAAATAGACTCGTTTTATTCCGACTCGTTTTCAGACACCCCCTTGGCTAAATTTGCGAAAAAAGCATATATGATTTCCAAAAAGGGCGAAATAACCGATTGGGATTTTGAAAAGGGCGAGAAAAAATTTAAAGAGTAAAAAAGCCGACACTGTGTCGGCTTTTTATTATAGATACTTCTCTTTTAATTCGTCAATAAACTCAGCTAGCTTTTTGTCGCGAATTAAGTGCTTATATTTTTCAATATACCTTTTCAAGGCTTCCTTGTTTATTTCTTTTGGCTTGCCGCCTAGCTTTTTTAAAAGGTTATCTGAAAAAATTTTTTGTAAAGCGCCTTCGTCAATTTTTATTCCCTTTAGCTTGTGGTCATCAAAGGACATAAGCTCCTCGTCGGTTGCTAAGAACCTATAAACACGGTCGCATAGCCATTTACCTGCCTCCATATAAACTGGAAAATCCATATCTGTGCCGAAAATTATTCTATCCGCGTATTTCTCAAAAAACGATTTGAAATATTCAGGTCGCTTGGCAAAGTCAATATACATCTCGCCACCCGGAGTGATGTCAACAGTTAGATTTGGGTAGGTGTCTAATAGCTTAGCAAGCTTCTTAGGCTCATCCCCACAGAAGAAAAAGTGCGCAAGACAAAGGTTTAGGTTTGGGTGCTTTTTCAGTATATTCTCTACTTGGTCAAAAAACTCGTCAAATGTTGGGTATGAGCCATTTCCATAGTACCATTTTTTCCTAATTCTTTCCTCAGTTGGCTCTGTCCAAAAGCACTTAGGGTCGCGCACGTGCATTAAAATATATGTGCCATTTTTCTCCATTTCACAAAAGACAGGCTCGAAAAACTCACTATCAAGCGCATTACCAACCAAACTATATAGGTTCGGCTTGCCCTCTAGCATTTTAATTCCGTCAAAGCCGATTTCCATAAGCTCGTTATGTTGAGCTATAAAGTCCATTCCGAGCATTTGTTCTGCATTTGCAGGGTAGCTTGGATAAATATAGCCACCATAGGAAAAGGTGTTTTCGTTTAACAGCTTATAAAACGCACAAATTATATTATTACTAACATCGCGCGAAACAGGAATTGCATTACCGGATGGCAAGGGTGCAAGCGCAATATATTTAAGCCCACACTCGCATCTATATTCCTCAAGCCCATGGGTAAAATCGATTTTTGCATTGTCGTCATACCATTTGTGCATATGAATATGACCGTCTATTGGATTTTTTATATTCGGAAAGGGTTTTATGTAGTCTGCCATTATTATTCCTCGCTTTAATTGTTTACAATTAAATTTTAGCACCGCGCACAAAAAAATGCAAGTCAATATTGACTTTATACGATAAAAGTTTTATAATAAATACGAAATATAGACGCAATATGTGGGAAAGCGCGGTGAAAATCCGCCACAGCAGTCACTACGGTTAAAGCCCGAATGCCACCTTGCGTTTTTGGTAAAATCGGTTTTGGGCATATGAAGACCGAGAGCCAGCAGACCCTTCTCTCTATTTTTAGCGAGGATGTGTTTGTTTTTTGCTCTTTGTCCTGCCCTTTGGGTAGGATTTTTTATCTTATATTTCAAATATAAGGAAAGGAGAAATACTATGAAAAAGGTAATATCAATTAGCATAGCTTGTCTTATTTTGCTTTCCTCAATTTTCTTCATTGTCGGCTGTGGCAATAAGGAAAGCGAGACCGAGCTTAATTTCACATTCAAGGTTGTGCACCTCGATGGCACAGAGAAAACCTTTGAGGTAAAAACCTACAAGACAATGCTTGGCGATGCGCTGACCGAAAAGAACTACATCTCCGGCTATAAAAGCCAGTATGGCTTGACTGTTGAAGTTGTTGACGGCGAAAAGCTCGACTGGAATACCAGTGGTGCATATTGGGCGCTTTACATAAATGGCGAATACGCCCCAACTGGTGTTGATTCCACTAAAATAGTAGATGGCGCAACATATACATTTAAAGCCGAGAAAATGTAAAATAAAAGGGGCTCACATGAGCCTCTTTTTGTTTTTTCTTATAAGAAACGGGAGGAGCAAGCCCTCCCCTACATATTGTTTTTGCTTATTTAGAATTGAGTGTGATTTTGGTTTTGCCCGTATCTGACTTCTATAGGTGTTTCAAATGCACGAGTGCGTAGCCGTCGCTGTACTTGTGTACAGCAGAGTAGCAATCGTGTATAGAAATTACATAAAAAGAAAACACGCATTTTGATGCGTGTTTTCCACATTAGATGCTATATTAGTTGCATTATTTGTGCTCTGTTTTGTGTTTTCGGTTTTGCCCGTATTAGACAACCTCTAATTATCTATTGTTGATAAGCTTTGTAAGCTCAACAGGAGGTACAATAACGCCGTCCTTGTAAACACGCATATTGCCTGATGCAATCTCGTCGATAAGAACAACTTGTCCATTATTGTAGCCGAACTCAAACTTGATGTCCCAAAGATCAAGACCAATTGTCTTTAGGTCATCAGCAACTATCTTTGTAATCTTTAAGGTTTGCTCCTTTAAGCTTTCAAACATTTCCTTTGTCATAACCTTGAGAGCAACAAGTCCCTCTCCAGTTACTAGTGGATCTCCCTTTTCGTCATTCTTAAAGGTGCATTCTACATAGCCACCCTCTAAAGGTGTGCCGTCCTTAATGTATTCGCCATATCTACGAATGAAGCTACCTGTAGCAACCAAACGACAGATAACCTCAAGTCCGCCGCCGCCAAGCTCTTTGCCGAAGCACTCAGCAGGAAGAACCTCCATAGTAGCGTTTTCTATATCAGCAGATACATAGTGGGTCTTGATTCCCGCCTTCTTTAGCATTTCAAAATAGTAAACAGATGTTTCAAGATTTGCCTTGCCAATACCGTCGATTGTAAGACCAACTGTATTTTCGCCTGGATCGAAAACACCATCCTTACCTGTGCAATCGTCCTTGAACTTTAAAAGAACATTGCCATTTTCAAGTGCGTAAACATCCTTTGTTTTGCCTGTGTAAAGCTTTTTCATAATTTTATCTCCTTTAATGCATAGCATTCTTACAGAAATATTATAAATGCTTGCAAATAATTTTTCAATAGTTTTCATTAAAAAAATGAGATTTTTTGTCAAAAAATTTAGCAGATATGATTATACCCCACTCAATATAGAGGAACAGTAGCAGGTATAGAAAGTGCGAACAAAGGAGCGTCGGCGTACTCGTGTACGGTAGAGCCTTTGTTCGCGATTAAAAAAGCGCACAAAGAAAACAGGCAAATGCCTGTTTTTACCTTATTTTCTTCATAAAAAAGCGGGAGGAGCAAGCCCCTCCCCTACAATTATAATTTTTGCGCTTTTTGGTCTATGCTACTAATTATAGAGGAACAGTAGCAGGTATAGAAAGTGCGAACAAAGGAGCGTCGGCGTACTTGTGTACGGTAGAGCCTTTGTTCGCGATTAAAAAAGCGCATAAAGAAAACAGGCAAACGCCTGTTTTTACCTTATTTTCTTTATAAAAGAGCGGGAGGAGCAAGCCCCTCCCATACAATTATAATTTTTGCGCTTTTTGGTCTATGCCTACTAATGTTTCTCTAATTATTTTACTAAGAAGCGCTTTATTTTACGAGATGCAGTCTTTTCAAAAGGCTCCTTGCGAAGCTCTACCACATCAATGTGCTTAAATGATTCAAGCTTTTGGTTTAGGTCGTGAATCGCGTGGTTAATCGCCTCGTAAATGGTTTCGTCATCGTGCAATCCGTGCGCATCGCACTCCTCATAGTTTGGAACAACAACTGCGGCAATAATTGTATCGCCCATTTTCTCATTTTCACGTCCTACAACAACAACCTCGGAAACATATGGAATTGCTTCGATATACTCCTCTATTTCCTCAGGGAATACGTTTTTACCGTTGGATGCAATAATGATGTTCTTTTTTCTACCTGTAATATAAATGTAACCGTTCTTATCAATATAACCATAGTCGCCTGTTCTAAACCAACCGTCCTCAGTCATAACCTCGTCAGTTAGGTCCGGACGATTATAGTAGCCGAGCATTACGTTTTTACCAGTAACAACGATTTCTCCGTAATTATCCTCTTCTCTTTCCTTTTCGATTCTAACCTTGACACCGTCCATTGGCTTACCACAGGAGCTTCTGTTAAATTTATCAAGAGGAACAACAGAAATAAGTGGTGCGCACTCGGTAATACCATAGCCCTGTGACATTTGAATACCGATTGCGTGGAAGAACTCAACAATTTCAGGGCTCAATGCAGCGCCGCCTACAACTAGGTACTTGAGTCTGCCGCCGAATACCTCGTGCAAGTCCTTAAATAGCTTTCTTCTAACATCAATGCCGAAGAAACGAAGGAATTTGCTAATCTTCATACCCGTCTTTAATTTCTTTGTCTTGCCTTGCTTTTCAACATTTTTTTGAATTGTTTTGTAGAAGGTTGAGGCAAATAAAGGAACTAATGTCATAATTGTTGGCTTGTATTGCTTAATATTCTTTACAACATATTTTATACCATCGCTAATTGCAATAGTTGCACCGAGCATAAACGGTGCAAGCATAGCAGTTGCCAATTCGTATGTGTGGTGAGGTGGCAAAACTGACAAAATAACATCCTCTGTGCCCAATCTGCTGAAAACAGGGAAAATATCATTTTCTACTGCACAAATATTTCTTTGGTTTAGCATAACGCCTTTGCTTGTACCTGTTGTACCAGAGGTAAAGAGCAAAATTTGCATTTTTTCTGTATCTTGGTCAAAGAAGTTGAATTTGTTTTCATCATTGGACTCGTTATACTCCTTATATAGCTTATCGCCCATTGTAAGCAAGCTTCTATATGAAATATACTTTTCGTCAACATATTCCTCATCCGGCTCAAGTGTAAAGAGAGCCTTATTTGTCATAACGAATTTTTCAACAGTTGGAAGTGCGTCCTCCTGCTCTTTAAAGAGCGCTTCAAAGGTGTTGGAATAAACAACAACCTTTGCCTCTGCCAGGTTAATGAAGTTTATAATTTCCTCGTGCAAAAGGCCTGGGTCAAGTGGAACAATAACACCACCTGCAAAAACAGTTGCCATATATGTAGCCATCCATTGAACGCTGGTTTCACCCATTACAACAACCTTTTGGTCCTTTACTCCTATTTCATTCATTGCAAGAGTAAGCTTTCTTACATAATGGTAGTATTCTCCATATGTGATTGAAATTTCTTCCTCTTTAGTTCTGTTAAATTTATAAACTGTTTTATCAGCAAATTTATTGTTAGCATCATCTACTAGCTGATACAAATTTTTAAGCTCATATTTTTGTTGTGACATCTTTTTCTCCTTTTTAATTAGCTTTAGAATGTCCTAATCGTTTATTATTTTTGAAATTTCCAAATCGAATTCATTTAATACATGATAAAAATTTTCTATTTCCGTTTTAGAAACATTTTGATTTACTAAATGAACATAGTTTGCTACAATTTCAGTCATTATTTGATTTATTTTGTTGCCTTTTTCAGTTAGAATGAAATTGGTTTTGTATTTTCTTTGTGAAGCATCTTCCTTCTCGATAAAGCCCTTTTCCAAAAGCTCATTTGTAATACGAGAAATAAAAGCCTTATCAACCCCGCAAGCATCTGCAAGAGCCGATGAGGAGAGCCCGTTTTTCGTCTTTGAAAGCTGAAGAATACACATAACGTGCGAGGAACGAAGACCATATGGCTCCATTTCCTTGTCTGCTATTCTTTTAATATTTTTTGAAACTCTTTCAATAGTTAGAACAAACGGTGTAAATCTTGTATTGTCCATTTTCCACTCCCTTTTCTATTTTGTTGTTGACTGCTCAACATTTTTATTATACTACTTTTATTCGGTTTTGTCAAGTTTTTCTTGAAACATACCATTTTACTCATTATTTTTGATATTTTTTGACTTTAAGTGTTGAAATTGGCGTTGTTTATATGTTATACTATGATTAATCAAATATATAATAAAGGAGTATTTCCAAAATGGCAAACAGATTTATTCTTAACGAAACATCTTATTTCGGCGCAGGCTCAAGAGATGCGCTTGCTACTGAAGTAGCGAAAAGAGGCTACAAGAAGGCCTTTATCGTAGCTGACAAGGACCTTATCAAATTTGGTACTGTTAAGCTTGTTACTGATGTTCTTGCTGACTTTCCTTACGAGATTTTCTCAGAGTTCAAGGCTAACCCAACCGTTAACAATGTAAAGGGCGGTGTTGAGGCTTTCAAGGCTTCAGGCGCTGACTTTGTTATCGCTATCGGCGGTGGCTCTGCTATTGACACTGCAAAGGCTATCGCTATCATCATTAACAACCCAGAATTTGCTGACGTTGTTTCACTTGAGGGCGTTGCTGATACAAAGAAGAAATGTGTTGATATTATCGCACTCCCAACAACAGCTGGTACTGCTGCTGAGGTTACTATTAACTATGTTATCACAGACGAAGAATCCGGCAGAAAGATGGTATGCGTTGACCCTAACGACATTCCTGTTCTTGCTATTGTTGATGCTGAGCTTATGGCTACAATGCCAAAGGGCTTGACAGCTGCTACTGGTATGGATGCGCTCACACACGCAATTGAGGGCTACATCACAAAGGGAGCTTGGCACCTTTCAAACATTCTCGAAATTAATGCTATCAAGATTATTGCTGATAACCTAAGAACAGCTACATTTGATGGCTCAAATATGGAAGCAAGAGAGCAAATGGCTCTTGGTCAATATGTTGCAGGTATGGCATTCTCAAACGTAGGTCTTGGATGCGTTCACTCAATGGCTCACCCACTTGGTGCTAGATTTGATATCGCTCACGGTGTTGCTAACGCACTCCTTCTCCCAACTGTTATGGAATTCAATATGCCTTCATCTATCATTAAGTATGGTAGAATTGCAAAGGCTATGGGCGTTGATACAACCGGTATGACAGACGTTCAAGCTGCACAAGCAGCAGTTGACGCTGTTAAGAAGCTCTCACTCGACCTTGGCATTCCTCAAACTCTTCGTGAGATTGGTATTCCTGAAGAGGCTCTCCCACAACTCGCTAACGACGCATTCAACGACGTTTGCACAGGTGGCAACCCACAACCTATTACAGAGGAAGATATCCTAGCACTTTACAAGAAGGTATTCTAATGAAAAGCATTTTAGACTCTAAATTTTTAAATGAATATTGCGCTACCGCTGCTAATATGTATCGTCTCGGATGGGACGAGCGTAACGGTGGCAACGTTTCCTACCTTTTGACTGAGGAGGAGGTTAAGGAGGTTTTAGACGTTAACAATGTTATCCGTCTTATTCCTCTCGGCTTTGATGCAACCTATCTTGCTGGTAAGTATTTCTTGGTAAGTGGTACTGGCAAGTACTTTAAGAACTTTGTTGGCGACCCAGAAAACAACGTTGGTGTTTTCAGAATTTCAGCTGACGGACAAAATGCTGAGCTTCTTTGGGGCTATGCAGATGGTGGTAGATTCACAAGTGAGCTTCCTGCACACCTTATGAGCCATATTGCAAGACTCAAGGTTGACCCAACAAACAGAGTTATTATGCATACTCACCCAACAAATCTTTTGGCTATGACTTATGTTCACGAGCTTGATACAAATAAGTTCACACATACCTTATGGCAAATGAACACAGAGTGTATCGTTGTATTCCCTGATGGCGTTGAGGTTCTTCCTTGGATGCTTTGTGGTACAAACGAAATCGGCGAGGCAACAGCTGAAAAGATTTCAAGCGCTCGTACAGTTATTTGGGCTATGCACGGCATTTACTGTGCAGGACACGATCTTGATGAAACCTTTGGTCTTGTTGAAACTATCGAAAAGGCTGCTCAGGTTTATATGATGACAGCTCCTATCGGTCTTAAGAACATTATCACAGATGACCAATTGAAGCAGCTTGCTAAAAGATTCAATCTAACATATCGTGATGGTATCATAAAATAAGCTAAAAAGCCAAGCAATTGCTTGGCTTTTTTCTTCGTTTATATTGAAATAAGCGCGAAAATTTGCTATAATATAATGTATGAATATAATATTAAATGAAATTATGGAATGCAGAGACCCCTCGTATAAGGAGTTTCACAAAAAACTAATTCCAACAATTGATGAAAGCACCATTTTGGGCGTGCGCTCGCCAAATGCTCATGCTATTGCGAAAAAATATGCAAATACAAAAGAGGGTGATGAGTTTCTTTTATCCCTCCCGCACAAGTATTATGATGAAAACATCGTTCACGCATTTATGCTTGGCAATTTGCACATTCCTCGCTGTGAGCTTTGGAAAAAAATCAAAGAGTTTTTGCCATATGTTGACAACTGGGCAGTGTGCGACGGACTTGCTTGCCACTTGAAAGACTTTTTCAAGGACAAAAAGAATGCCTTTCCTCTTGTTCTCTCTTGTCTTGACGGTGACACCTACACAATTCGCTTCGGACTTGTTTGCTTACTCAATTATTATATTGACGAAAAATATATTGACGAGCTTTTAAAGGCTTGTACGAGTATCAAGAGCGAGGAATATTACATTAATATGGCTCTTGCTTGGCTTGTTTCCTTTATGCTTATAAAGGAATATGAAAAAGCATTACCGCTTTTGCTCGATGGTAAGCTTGACATATGGGTTCACAACAAGTCAATCCAAAAGGCGCGCGAAAGCTTTAGAATTTCAGACGAACAAAAGATTTATTTGAAGGGTTTAAAAAGATGAAGGTAAATATCAAAAAGCTAAACGAAAAGGCTATTATACCAACCTACGGCTCAGAATATGCAGCTGGGGCTGACCTCTATGCTTGTATTGACGAGGAGCTAACTATTTTGCCAAGCGAAACAAAGCTTATAAAAACCGGTCTTGCAATTGAGGTTCCCGTGGGCTATGGTGCATTTATTTACGCAAGAAGTGGCTTAGCATCTAAGCGTGGACTTGCTCCCGCTAACAAGGTTGGCGTTGTTGACTCTGACTATCGCGGAGAGGTTATGGTTGCACTCCACAATCATTCAAATGAGCCGCAGACAGTAGCGGTAGGCGAAAGAATTGCGCAAATGGTAATCGCGCCTTATCTAAAGGCTGAATTTGAAGTAGTAGACGAGCTTTCCGACACTGTTCGCGGTGAGGGTGGCTTCGGCTCAACAGGAAGAAAATAATGAAGCTTGATAAAAATAAGGGCTATGTGTTTTTTATAAGACACGGGCAAACCGACTGGAATTTGAAAAAGCTTTTACAAGGGCGAGATGAAATTCCACTTAATGAATTTGGAATTGAGCAAGCAAATATAGCAGCTCAAGCAATAAAAAGTGCGTGTGAGCGCTCCGGCTTAAAAATTGACAAGGTTTTTGCCAGCCCTCTCTCTCGTGCCAGTGTTACCGGCGAAAAAATAAGCGAGGCTCTTAATTGCCCGTTTTCGGTTGACCAAAGACTCACTGAGCGTGATTTTGGGGAGCTTTCGGGCAAGCCATACACATTTGGTTCTCCCGCAATTTTGCACGATGTTGAAGAGGTTAAGGGACTTGAAAAGGTTGATGACGTTGTTTCTCGCGTTGACGAGTTTATTAAAGAAAATTTAAGGCTTGGCGAAAAAATAATAGTCGTTTCTCACGGTTCAGTTACAAGAATATATGCTGAGCATCAAAAAATAGCGCCACACGTTGACAACTTTGATACTGTTATGTCAAATTGTCATCTCCTACTCTACTCATATGACGGAAACGAAATTTTAATGCAGGGCTACAACATAGCCCCCGAAAATTTAGATAAATATATATAATGGAGAAAAAATGAAAAAAATCATTATAGCTCTTCTTTTAATTTCTCTTGCCTTGGGGATTGCATCCTGTGGATGCGATAAATATGTTTCAAAGTACGATGAAAGCTATATATACGATGGAACATCTCTAATCGGCATTTGGCAGGAAAGCGAATATAAGGACCAGGAATACCAAACCTACGAATTTTTCCAAAACGGCAAGGTTATTTGCACGGTCTATTCCTTTGGAATAGAAATGCAACACATAGATGCCACATATTCTATCGATGGCGACAACACCTTGGTTATTAATTGGAAAAACGGCATGATTGACAGAAACAATTTTTCAATAAGCAATAAAAACGTTTTAGTAATTTGTCAGGTGCTTGACTCTAAAACAACTGAAATGGAGCTTGTGCCTTACAATATGGAATACAATAAGTCCTCAAACGACATTGTTGGCTCTTGGAGAAGCGCTGACAATAAAACAGAGGTCTTTACCTTCAACCAAGACTACACAGGCTCGGCAAGTAACCCAACCTCCAGCTACAGCTTTCACTATTCACTAAAGGGCACTTCTCTATTCATCTCCAATGAAATAATTGAAGGCATAATGGAGCCTGTTGAAACCGTAGAATACAAGGTTGAGGGCGACACATTAACTCTTGCAGGAAGAACGCTAGATGGAAGCGCTCAAGTTTTAACGTTTGAAAGGGTAAAATAATGGAACTGTTTGAAAAAAAGATTTCATCTCGTCAAATATTTGATGGCAAAATCGTAAAGCTTTATGTTGACACGGTAGAGTTGCCAAACGGGCAAAGTGCCATTCGCGAAATTGTTCGCCACCCTGGTGCTGTTTGCGTCGTGCCATTAGCCGACAACGGCGACGTTATAATGGTTAGACAATTTAGATACCCGTTTGGCGAGGTGCTCCTAGAAATCCCTGCCGGCAAATTAGAGCCGGGCGAGGACCCTTTAGAGGCTGTTAAGCGCGAGCTTGAAGAAGAAAGCGGCGCTGTGGCTGGCAAAATTGAGCACCTTGGCGAAATTTACACAACTGTTGCCATTTTTGATGAAAAAATTCAGCTTTATATTGCTACTGATTTAAAATTTATAAACGCACATCCCGACGAGGACGAGTTTTTAGAGGTTGAAAGAATCCCGCTAAAAACACTTGTTCAGATGGTAATGAATGGGGAAATCAAGGACTCAAAGACCCAAATTGCCATTTTAAAGGCGGAAAAATATTTTTACGGGGAAAATTAATGAAAAATTTATTTGATTTAAAAAGAACAAAAATGGTTGACGAGGCAGCTTTTCGCCACAAGCCAACAACAACTGGTAAAGGGATTTTAACCTTTGTGCTTGTTTATATTATATCTAATTTGATTTCAGTAATAATCCCTTCTATAATTGACACTATTTACAATTTTAGAAGGCTCAAATCAACCGGCTTAATAGATGAATACTATAATGCTGTCCAAAGCGGAAACGCAGAAAAGGAGGCTGAGCTATTTGAAATGATGTTTTCAAATGTTGCTTCCCCTTGGTGGCTCATCGCTGTTGAGCTTTTTGCTTCTATTTTTGTCGCTGCTGTTGCAATTTTCTTTTGCTACAAGTTTGAAAAGCGCAAAATCACATCTATGGGTCTAAGAAAAAACGGAGCTATTCCTGAATGCCTATTAGGTTTTTCAATTGGTGCTTTAATTACTGCCATCACTATCGGCATTTCCTTTGCTTCAAAATCGGTTTCATTTATTTTTGACAAGCCATTTACTACATTTTTCTATTTGCTAATCCCCGCTTGTCTTATCTCTGCCCTCGCTGAGGAGCTTCTTATGCGTGGCTATTTTATGACATCTCTTGCAAGAGATATGAAGCCTATTTCAGCAATCTCTATAAGCGCACTTGTTTATACAGTATTCTATATTCCTTCTCTAAATCCTATCGTTATTGTAAATGCGTTCTTGTTCGGATTTTTAATGGGACTATATGTATTCAAGCGCGGTAGCATTTGGGGCTCTACTATGATTAATTTTGCGTGGACCTATATTTCGTGCGTTATTTTTGGGTCCCCTGCTCTTTCCTGCCCGTCAATTCTTGAACCATCATTTAAGCATTTAGACTTTATAAGTGGTGGAAAATTCGGCTTTGACAGTGGCCTTGCATTCACTCTCGTTTTAGTTATTGCGATTGCAATTATACTACTTACAAAAACAAAGAAGGGTGAAATTTCCGAATTTGAAATCGACTATTTTGCTTAATTCTATTGACATATTTGTTTTTTAGGTCTAAAATATTATATATTTTGTTTAATGCGACTCTTAAGAAAGGAGATGACCAAGATGAGATACGAGAAATCCTGTGGTACTATTGTTTTCCGTAAAACCAGAGGAAAGTATGCTGTTTTGCTTATAAAAAATAAATATACTGATTTTTGGTCATTCCCTAAGGGACACGTTGAGCCTGGCGAAAACGAATATCAAACTGCAATCCGTGAAACCAAAGAGGAAACTGGCATTGATGTAAAAATCGAAAATGGCTTCAGAATGGAGTCTATATATTTAATTGGTAAAAGAAAAAACACCGAGAAAAAGGTTGTTTACTTTACAGCCCTCACTACTCGTGCTTATGTTGTTCCTCAGGCAGAGGAAATCTCCTCATTCCGTTGGTTCTTTGAGGACGAGTTCCCATACGACCACACCTTTAACAATGACAAATTGATTTTTGCCGAGGCTTTAAAGTTCATTAAAGAACGCTTTGGCGAGGCAACAGAAAACAATTTCTTTAAAAAAGGGCCCGCCAAGCAACCATATCAACAACCAAAATTTAAAAAGCACCTCTTAGATTGAGGTGCTTTTGTTTATTCGTCGTCGTTTTCTTCTTCAACTTCGGCTTCTTTTTTCTTTTCCTTTACAAGTGCTATTGCATTTTTTAAGTACTCGTCGTAGGCTTCGTTGCTTTCTATAATTACAGCGTCAAAATACCCTGCATTTTTAAAAACTATAACATTTGTTTTACAGGATGGGTTGTTTGTGTAGGTATAAAACGACAGGTGCTGATATTTTTTTACTAGCTCGTCCTTAGTTTCCTTTTCATAAGGAATAAAGCACGCAACATCGGAAATTAAGTAGTAGCATACATAGTTACCACGCTTGCCAGTTGCTTTATTTACAAAGAAATCAAAGTCGTTTTCCTTTGCGTTTAATATATAGGTATAGGTTGTAAGCTCATAGCGCATCATTAAATATACGCCACCAACGAGCGAAACCATACTAATACAAATAAACGCTATTCTTCTGGATGAAGCGAAATTTCCACTGACAACAACGGAAATAAGACCAAGGGCTAAAAGCCCGAGATACAGGGCGCGAATTGTACCGCCCTTGCGTTCTGGTGTGTAATTCATATTAACTCCCCTGCCACGCTAAAAAGCTATTCGTGGCATATATAATTTAGGCACCTGCTTATTACAGGTGCCATAAAATTATGCGTTTTCCTTCTCTACGATTTGCTTGCCAGCATAAGAACCACAAGCGGAGCATACGCGGTGAGCAAGATTGTACTCGCCACACTTTGAGCACTTAACCATTGTTGGTGCTGTAAGCTTTGAGTTATTTGATCTTCTTTTGTTTGTGCGAGCATGAGATTGTTTTCTCTTTGGAACTGCCATCTTGAGTAACCTCCTTTAGCCTTTATATCGATAAGATTTTAATACTAACCTATTATACTACAAAGTTTCGTCATTTTCAAGTAGTTTTTGTAAAATTGCAAGTCTAGGGTCAATTTCTTTTTTCTTCGGGCAATCACACTCGCCAAAATTAAGGTTTTTACCACATTTTGAGCAGAGCCCTTTGCATTCCTCTTTACAAAGGAGCTTAGCTGGAAACTCAAGGAGTAAATCGTCAACAAGCTCACGGTCGATGTCCAAAAATCCGTTTTTAACAATAACATATTCGTCATTGTCCTCGTCTTGTAACGTGCCTTTAGTTGCCACTGTGCGATTGAAATTGAGGGTAAATGTGCCAGAAATATCCTCAAGACATCTTGCACAACGAGAGATATAGTCAATCTCTGCTGTAAGGGAAAGTGCCATATAGCCTGCATTGTCGGTAACAATGCCCTTAACTCTTACAGGTGCTGTGAAAGAAACATCGCTAGGGGGGAGAATGTCGGTATCTTCACTTTGTGCATCGATTTCATACTCGAAATCAATTTTTGAAGCTTTACCATTGATTAAAGAAGTGATATCTAAAACCATAAAATCCTCCTTTATTCCATCTTGCCTAACTATTATAAAGAAAATTATATGTTTTGTCAAGTATTTTTTTCAAAAAACTTGCACACGCTCAAAATATGTGATACAATTATTAGGAATTGTATTTTAAATCAATAAGAAAGGAGCTTTTAAATGGACGAAAACGAAAAAAAGCCTGGTATAATTGGCAAAATTATTACTATTTCCTTTATTGTTGCACTCGCTACGTTCTTGATATTTTTAGGAATACAGCTTTATCGCTCAACAATGTTCGACCTTTTTGACGAGGTTTATATAACTGACAATTTGAAGGCTGCTTTAGAAAACAACGACGACATTCGCACCCACTCTGTTGGTACCGAGGGGCTTGGCGATGAGGGTATTATTAAAATTACCGAGCTTGTTTATATAAAGGAATTAGACAAGGCGGGCAAGGAAACCGGTCTTGGCTATATTCAATTCGGTGCAAGGTTCAATAAGCACCATATAGACGAGGTAAATGGCGAGCTGTCGGGCGAAAACGTTACGGGCATTACCTATGACGATGTTTCCTATGACCTTGTGGCTTACGACTATGTAAAGGATGCAAACGGCAAGGAAAAATTACAAGAGGTTAAAAGATATTCTCTATCGTTAGATGAATGTGAGCTTGACAGGGGCGACAAATTCCAATATCGCTACTATAAATTCGAATGCTCCGGTGTTTTACTTAACTGCGAGGAGCTTAAAATTGAAATGAAGCTACACGGTATTGAAAAGGTAAATAAGGATGGCGAAACCATTATGCAAGAAAAGGAAGGCGCTATAACAGTTGCCGACTCCGATGTTATTCACACCAAAGACAGAACCTCTATTGAATATGAGTTTTCAAAGAAGGAAAAGAAGCAATTAGATAAATAAGGGCAGAGAGTTTAATTCTCTGCTCTTTTTTCGTTTAAATCTAACCAAAAAGGTGCAAGTCGAGCGACTTGCACCTAATTTTATAATTTTAAAATTATACTGTTTCGTCCGGAATTGATGCGTAGGTTACACGCTCTGCGGTTTGTGCTGCGCCTGAGCCATTTACATATGTAACCACTCCATTAACTACAATGTAGCCACAGCAGTGAAGCGCTGTTTCTTGGCTTTCCTCACTTATTCCTGTTATCTTAATTTGAATGTTAGAATAGTTCTTGTCTGGGAATTTAACCTCTACAATACCAGCCTTTGCCTCTCCATTTTCGTTAAAGAGAACGTCGTTTGTATCATCGCCGTCTTCGTCTGCTATTGCAACTGCAACACCATAATTGATAGATGCATCTACATTTTGGGTCTTTAAATATGCTTCGTATGCATTAATTGCTGCGTTCTCAGCGGACACATTAAGAACAATTGCCTTAGATGTTGTATCCTTTGAGTAGCCCAATGAAGAAAGGAGTGCAGGGATAGATGTAACATCCTTGTGCTGACAGCCCTCGTTTTCACAGGTTACAACACTTTCGCCACAAGATGCATAGCCATCATTGTAGTAAAGGTTTTCAACAAGTACATGCTCTGGGTTTTCTAGTGCATCATATTGCTTACATGATTCGCAGTAGCCAACGCAAGCATTTATTTCACTATAAGCATCGTGTTTATCATAAAAATCACAGTAGGTTTGGATTGTTGCGGTATATGCATAGTTAGTAGCGCTCTTATTGTTTCCTGCTTGCCATATGGTTTGATAAGAAGCAATTTCCTCAGGTGTATAGCCAGTTGTATCATCAACCAAAAGAACGAACTTTAGTTTGTCGCCATTTTTATTCCAAGTAAGACGTGGGTCGGTTTCATCCCATGGAGTTATGTCACCATTTAAATAAACGGTGCATTCTTTGCCATTTATGTTTTGCATAGCAGTACTCTTTATGCTGGATGTTGAACCCTTGTGGAAAACAACCTTAGTTAAAGTGCCACAGAAAAAGTTGCTTGATAAATAGTTGTTTTCGCCATAGAAGTGAACCTCTGTAAGGCTGGTACAGTCACTTAGGAAGCCGCCCTTGCTTTGTGTTTCATATGCTTTTGCAAAAAAGCTGAGCTTTTGTAGCGCACTATAGCCCGCTAAGTTTCCTTGTGAGCCGGCACCATCGGCTAAAACAGGAACATGGAATTCTATTTCTGTTATTTGAGTGTGAAGGCTTGTTTTAGCATCAGAGTCCTTCTCAGCAATTGGATACACTGCCAAGGTTTTGTTCCAGCTACCAGCTAATCTACAATAGCTATAGGTTGAAAGGTCATACTCTGTTCCATTTGAATGGGTAAACTTAAGTGCAGGAATGATGATTTTTGTAATGGAGCTATCATAAAGATAGATTTCTGTAATATTACAGTTACCACCTGTTTCAAATGGTTTTTGTACATTAATCTCGTATGCAATGTCTGCGCTACCTGCCTCTACCTGCTCGCCATTTGCGTTGACATAAGCGGTTTCGGCAGATACAGATACTGCAAAAAGACACATTGTCATAACTACAAACAGCAAAGTAATTAATAATTTCTTTTTCATAAAAATCTCCTTTGTTTTGCTTGTGCAAATAATCGTGCTATAATATTAACACACATGTGGAAAACTGTCAAGTTGAACAAAAAAAAAAAAAAAAATGCATTGTTTTTGTGAATAATGTACAAAAATAATACAATTTTAAACTATTTTAAGATTTTTTTGTTTTTGCGGTTTTTAGCAAAAGTCAATAGCGGTAAGGGTTTTAAGCGTTTTTAGGATTTTTTGATAATTGGTAAAATTTGTTTAATTTGCACAATTAGATTTAAATTGTTAATTTTTTGTGAATTATTTGTTTTTTACTCTATCGCTTCGCCCCGGAATGACAGAATTGGGCTCTTTTTGAGGGTTCTCCACCTCGGTCGAAAGAACACAGCATTCTTTTATTTTGTTAATTTGCCTTCTCCTGACGGGGAAGGAGGCTTTTACCTCGGCAAAAGACGGAAGGAGAGATTTTTTAAAGGACTACCCCTCCTTTTATTCCTCCACGACAAGGGGGCTTATGGGAGACAGATTGATTCCACTACAATGTGGGACGTCGAGACGCCGTCCCTAAAATATCAAAAAAAAGAAACCACCCATTGAGTGGTTTCTTTCATTATTAAATATTAAAATTATTCCTCATCAGATCCTTGATTTGCATTTATAAGCGCAAGCATATCTGCGTGAGTTACTATAGC
>JAZPYB010000018.1:0-43626 GCA_045543955.1 Eubacteriales bacterium | reverse complement strand
CAACAGAGGTTTACAATCCGAAGACCTTCTTCCCTCACGCGGCGTCGCTGGGTCAGACTTTCGTCCATTGCCCAATATTCCCCACTGCTGCCTCCCGTAGGAGTCTGGACCGTTTCTCAGTTCCAATGTGGCCGTTCAACCTCTCAGTTCGGCTACTGATCGTCGCCTTGGTGGGCCGTTGCCCCACCAACTAGCTAATCAGACGCGAGTCCATCTATCTGCGATTGCTCTTTGGTGTAAGTCACATGCGAAATTTACACGTTATGCGGTATTAGCACAAGTTTCCCTGTGTTATTCCACTCAGATAGGCAGGTTACTCACGCGTTACTCACCCGTCCGCCACTAACTTAATTCCCGAAGAAATTAAGTCCGTTCGACTTGAATGTGTTATGCACGCCGCCAGCGTTCATCCTGAGCCAGGATCAAACTCTCTAAAAAATTGTATCTAAATGCCTTTCGACAATTAAATCATTTTCTAAAGTAGCTCAATATTTGCTCTTTACTTTAAAATTACTTGTTTCGAGTATTTCTTCTAAAAACCTAAAAGAATTTCAGAGTTCCGTCTTTTGTACATTAGTTCTCTTTTTCTAATTAGTTCATTGTTCAATTTTCAAGGATCTTTTTTCTAAGCATCAAACCTATCTATGGTTCTGTTTTAGGCGCTCTTCATCAGAGTGCCTTGCTATTATACCAAACCACTTCCTCTTTGTCAAGACCTTTTTTAAACTTTTTTTCAATTTTTTTTAAAATTTATTTTATTTTACTCTATTTTTACCTAATTATGTATTTTTTCTACTTATTTATTAATAATAGATATAGATTTTATTTGCGCGAGGGCATATGGCTACTGTACTTTTAAGAACTATAATTATTTATTTTGTGTTTATTATTGCTATCAGGTTGCTTGGCAAGCGTCAGGTTGGGGAGCTTGAAATTTCCGAGCTTATTGTTACTTTTATGCTATCTGAGCTAGCGACTGTGCCGATTCAAGACCCATCTATTCCAATATCATATGCGTTTATCCCACTTGTGATACTGATTGCATTTGAGGTCATTTCATCATTTTTGGTTACGAAATCAAAGCTTTTTAAGAAAATGATTATAGGAAACCCAAGTTATGTGATAAACAAGGGGAAGCTTGACCAAAAGGAGCTTGAAAGGTTACGAATGAGCTTGCCTGAGCTTTTAGGAGAATTGCGCCTTAAAAATGTTGGCGATATTTCGAATGTGGATTATGCAATTTTGGAGGAGAACGGAAAATTGTCTGTATTTGAGAAGGGTGTAGCATCGAGCGTTGCGCACGCATTAATAATTGATGGAAGTATTAATGAAAGCAACCTAAAAATCGCAGGAAAAAGTGAAAAATGGCTGAAGGGGTGTCTAAAAAAGCACAAATTGAAGCTTGAAAATGTGTTTTTGCTTAGCTGTGATGACAATGATTCTATTAATATAATTATAAAGGAAGAAAAATGAAAGCGATTATCTTGGCTGTATCATCAATTTTATTATTAATTTTAGTGGTTATTATAAATGGAATTTACGTATCGCACGTGGCTGACGAGCTCAATGGAATGGCAAAGGAGCTGACGATTGAGAACGAACGTGGTTTAGAGGAGCTTGAAGATTACTGGAAGAAAAAGGAAAGCATTGTTTGCCTCTCTATTCCACACGACGACGTTGATAATTTGAATATTGCCATAGACGTATTAAAAAGCAAGCAACAAAATGGCGAGGTCGGTGGATTTTATGAATATAAAGCTATGCTTTTAAATTACATTGAGGAGATAAAGAACAAAGAAAGAGTGCATATTCATAATATTTTGTGATGATGGAAGACACCTCATCCGTCAACTACGCCATGAACCTCAAACCTCATTTTTCGGTTTGAGAACCCCGACGGTTGCCACCTTCCCCCTCTGGGGAAGGCAAAATGGAAAAGCCTTGGCGAAATCGCCAAGGCTTTTGATTTTAAAAACAAATTGTTAGTTAGCAAAACGATTTGTACGAAAATTTTCACACTAGTGTCTGTCTAAACGAAAAACTTGCTTTAATCAATAATCTGTTTGACACCCAAATGTCTCGCCTGTGCCACGATAGCACCAAGGGCCTAATGGATATTCACTAGCTATAATATTTCCATTATTAAACGTATTTTTACATCTAGTCGCTCCATTTGAGGACATTGCACCGATAATTCCTCCTGCATAGCTATATCCCCACCATGCAGTGCCTTTGCTGGTTATATTACCATTGTTTATACAATTTTTTATCGTGCCCAACTTAGAATATCCCACTATTCCGCCTGCGTAACCTGCATATCTTGAAGAAGAAACTGTACAGTTATTTGTGCAATCACTTATAATAAAACCAGAAGCTGATTCGTTAGCAGTTAGCTTATTTAAAGAAGAGTTTCCAATAATACCACCAACAAACGCCCCTCCATTTGTACAACAATCATAGCTTATATTTCCACCTGTTGTTATATTCTTAATTTGTGTGTTTCCATTGATTGCTCCAGCAACCGTTCCTAGGAAAATGGACACGGAGGAATTGTTATTTGCTGGTCCTTTTATGCTTATATTAACATTTTCAAAATCAATATTGGATACACATCCATTAGAGCTAATCCACCCAAACAAGCCAAAATATATTCTATTTTTTGATTCCGGAATATCCTTTGTCCTAGTCAAACCGATTATTTTATAATTTTCTGTACTGTTCTTTTTTCCATCAAGAGTTCCTGTAAAGGCGGCACTAGCATAACAACCGCCTATCGGTTCCCACTCGCCAAATTCCGACAAATCAATGTCCGATGTTAACTCATAATTTGCTGACATATCGTATCTTATGTTATGCAATGCAGTTGCAGAATTTATCTTATATGGATTTTCAATTGTTCCTTCTCCAAGTTCCAATTTCAGTTTCTCTTTGGCGATTGAAGGATCAAGAGTTGATAGTTTTTTATCAGGAGAATATTCATAACCACTATTTTCTGAAGAAACTATTCTCAACTCACAGCTTTTTACATTTGAAAAAATTTCATTTTGCACAAGGTTTCCATAAATATCAAACTTTAAGCACTGATATACTTCTTCGTTACCTGTAATTGCCCAAGCATAATATTTTCCTAACTCGCACTTGTCTAATGAAACCTTAGCAGTGCTATTCATAGACTTAGCCGTTTCACAAACTTTATTATATCCAATTGTAACTGTTTCCTGCAACCCTGTAGTAAGCTCTCCAGATAACTCTACAATACCTTTAATTCCAACACTAACACCAACAGATGTTTCGGCATATACGCTAACAGAGGTTTCCAAATATTCTTCAATGCTTTTTCTTGTAACCTCACTTATACTATAACTAAGTTCTGTCCCTTTTACATTATAATAAATTGGATTTTTTACCTCTGTAAGAATAACGTTTTCACGGCTACCGAGATTATAAATCATATATTTATTGCCACTTCTATCCGCTCCTATTTCCTCTAAATTGACATTAGGATTTAACTTAACTATATCTAAATAATCTAAGCCAACAGACATATCGTCGGAGCTTGTCTCAGGAATAGAAGTATCGTTCGAGTTGTCATCGTTTCCGCATGCAAAAAGAGAAAAACTCAACATCAATATAAAAAACATAACAAAAAGCTTTTTCATAAATTTTTCTCCTTTTAGGCTAACAGTAGATGTATTTTTCTACTGTTAGCTCTATTCTTATAAATTTTATTTGTAAATTAGTTTAAGATTATTTGCCACGAGGAAAAAACTCCTCTTGGTAACCAAATATTAAATCAATCGTATAATAATTTAATATTTAAAGCGGGAACAACACCATAGTCACTGCGGCAGATTAATCCGCCACTGTAGGCTGTTCCTTTGACCCAGTACGCCGAAACAGTATCGTAAGGAGAACGGAGCCACCAAGCGCCTTCGCCGTTATTTCCTTGAGATTTGGCATAATCTGTTGCTTCTTTCTTTTGTTGCATTACTGGATTTTTTATATAGGTTTTATATTCCTTGTAACTTAACAAGAACACCTTATCATTTGAATTATCACAATAATATTGGTTACCTGTACTTTCTGTACTGTTATCTACTGTGGTTGTTAAGATAATTTCCTTTTGTAGCTTGTCAAAGGCTGTGTTATAAAAATTATCGTTTAACCACGCTCTTATTGTGCTACCATTATAATACCTGCTATATATTCCCTCATCATAATCGAACTGCTGGCTATCTATTATCATATCACAATGAATAAGGGCTGTACCATTGTTCTCATTTAGAATCGTCCAAGAGATTGGCTCGTACTTAAACCAATAAATATTGCTTGTTGTATAGCCATTACTGTATTGATTAGTGTATTGATATGAGCCATCGTCGTAATTACGACAGTCAGATAGACGATACAAGGTAAAGTATACACCTCTATACTTTTCTCCACCCTCTTCTATATCTATGTACCACATATATACCGAGCCGGATGCATAGTAACCGTATGAGGTCCAAGCTTGTGCATTATCACTTGTAGGTAATGCCCCTGCCAGGCTGTCAAGAGTAGCTTTCAATGTGCTATCCGTTACCTCTGTTTGCGGATATGAGCCGAATAGAATTGTATCATCATCTACTCTTGTATACGGTTGCTCTCTTCCACATACTGTGCAGTAGCCATTTGCGAAGGTGTGCGCAAGCTTAGAAATTGTTTCCGTTTCAGTTACTCTTTCACACATCGTACATTCCTTATGGCGAGAGCCTTCCTCTGCACAGCTTGCTTCCTTGTCTACTATCCAATCAGACGATACGTGAGCTGTATGGTTTACAACATAGGTGTAGGTTACATTCAATTCATTGCCTGCGTCGTCTGTTGCTTTAACTGTTACATATACCTTATTGCCGTCAGTCTGTTCACCCTCTAGGGTAATTTCAGCATATAGCTCTTGACCGAAGCTATCGTAAACTGTTGCCATAAAGGAAATGTCTGTGTCTTCTGTCAAGAACTCATCAATTTCTACAGTAGGCATATCGAAAATACGGATATTTTCGATTGGGTCGCTGACTACTCTATTACCTGCTGGGTCGGTTGCAACGATTACTATTGAGGTTGTTTGACCACCTGCAAGGGTGCTTCCGTCTGCTGCTTCAATAGTTATTATACAAGCATTACCAAATGTATCTGTTGCGCTTGCATCAAACTCACTACCATTGCTTGAAAGCTTAGCTAGGTCTGACATATATGCGTTATATGTAAAGCTTTCTTCAATATCTGCTATATCATATACGCCAAGTGGGTCTGTTTCTAAACGGCAAGTATTTCCTACATGGTCTGTTGCCACAAGGGTATATGTTGCATATTTTCCAGCTGGATAAACCATATAATTAGGTTCCAAGGTAACAGTAAGCGGATTACCGAAGCTATCTGTTGCTACTGCATTTAGAGCTGAGACAGTTATTTTTTCATTTAGCTTAATTGCCTCTCTATCGTAGGTAATAGTTGGAGTACCGTAAATCTTAATATTGAAGATTTTGGTTGTTACGTTACCTGCGGGATCTGTAACTATTGCAGTAAACGTTACTATTGTACCTGCTTCATATTTCTTTGTTAGTGTATAGTCTGTGCCATTATAGGTCATAGCGGTTGCCGTATCGTTTTCTACGGTAAGGCTAGCCATTAAGGAGTTGGTTATTTCTGTTCCATCAGCACTATATAGAGTTACAATGCCGTCAACATATGTGTAGGTAAGCTCAATAGTGGTTGATGACCAAGGACGTGTAAATGTAATTGTTGTGTCTGTAATAACAACGTCCATCTTACTGCCCCAATCATCTGTTGCTATATATTTGCCTACTAATTTGTCTTCATCTACGAGTGCTACGTCAAGGCTTTCCCCAAAGGAATCCTTACCTGTAATGCCGAGAAGGTCTGGGGTTATTGTATCACTTTCCTTAACGCCAGTTGTTGTAGCATCTGAAATTGTAGGTGCACTATATACTTTACATACAACATCAACATTAGTTACGTTGCCCTTTGAGTCGGTTGCGCTGATTCTAATTGTTACTGTATTACCTGTTGTACCACTGTTAGATACTGTAACAGTCAAAGATATTGTAACAGTCAAATCATTACCAAATGAATCCTTAGCGCTTGCGCCAAAGAGGTCTGCGTTTATTGTGTCGTTAACGCTTATGTCTGTTTTTTCTTCATTATATATAATTTCTGGGAGTCCATAAGCCTTTACGTTTTCAACGTAGCCACGGGTTACGTTGCCTGCTGGGTCGATTGACTCTATTGTAACAGTTACAATATCGCCTGCTTTGTAGTCACCCTCGATATATACCTTAATTTCAGTTGCGTTACCGAAGGTGTCTGTGCCACTTGCGCCAAAGTGAGTAGCTGTCATACCACCTACAAGATTTACATAATCAACTGTGTTATCAAATGTAAGTGTTGGAGCGCCATAAACTTGAACGCCTGTAATTGTTACTTGCTTTGTTTTTGTGCCACTCTTTGCAACTAGACGAACTGAGATTGTTTGTCCTGCCTCTTGTGTGCCGCTTACTGTAACGGTAAATTCTGCCTTTTGACCATTTGTATCAAGACAAATTGCACCAAAGAGGTCTGCTGTGATTTCATCATTTACGCTAACTGCAAGCTTTGTATCGTCATACTTGATGTCGCCTAAGGCAAAGGTCTTCCATTTAGCTGTCAATGTGATGTTATAATCAGGCATTGTTGTAGCCTCAAATTCTGCACCGTTATACATCCAGCAGTCAAAGGTGTAGTTTGCTCTTGTTGTTACATATTTAGAAATGTCAAGTCTTTCGCCATATGCAAGGGTAACAGGGTCGATAGCTGAGCCTCCACTTGTTACAAAGGTTACTGTATATACTGTTCTTTCCCATACGGAAACAAGAGTGATTCCACCATCAATGTCCCAAGCTTTAATGCTTGCGCCTGTTCCGTCGGTGTACATATTGCCTTCCTCATCTGCCCAGCCAAGGAACTTGTAGCCCTCTCTTGCAGTAGGCAAGTCAATTGTATAGTCAGAGCCAAATGTAATTTGAGTTTTGTTGCCTGTTACAACATATCCACCTGCATTTACTGTGTTGCTTCCGCTTACGTAAAGGGTTGCTGTACCACTTGTTGCAGAGCTAAACGAGCTTACAGAAATTGTATAAACCTCGCCTGCGGTTACGTTAAATACAATTTGGAAGTTTACTCCGTCTGAGCCTGTGTCGTCATCTGTTTTAAGAACGTTTCCGTCAGCGTCATAAAGAATACCGAGGGTATCATATGAGCCTGTTGTTGTAAATGTAACATTACCACTAACGAGTGGAACGAATGTGAATTTTTGCTCCTCACGTCCGTTGAGTGTTACGTTTACGTTAGAGTTTACTGCGATTGAATTATCTGTCTCTACCCATTTTGCGTAAAGAGTAATATCACTTGTTATAAGTGCTGTAAAGTCGTAAAGCTTACCTGTGCAGTCCTTATCTGTGTACCAGCCACCAAATACGTAGCCGTTTCTTGTAGGCACGCTCGGGTATTTAAGAGTATTGCTCTCTGTTATTGTTTGAGTAGCTATTGAGCCACTTCCACCGTTTAGGTTAAAGGAAACATCAAATTCTGCTTCCTCTGTGCCGTCAAGATATACGTCATATACATTGGCTGTAAATTTAGCGTAAAGAGTGATATCTCCTATCTCTCCGCCACCTATTTTGTATACACGTGTTGAATATGCACTATCCTTATACCAGCCACCAAAGGCATGTCCCTTTAAGGTTGCATCACTTAGATATGTAAGGTCTGTTTCTACTGTATAGGTTGTAGCATTTGAATGAGTAGCGCCGTTTACGTTATATGTAACCTTATAGGTAATGATTTCCCATTTAGCATAAAGCTCAATATTTCCGTATGTACCATTTGCTATTTTGGTAATAGAGTTATCGTATCCGTTATCTGTGTACCAGCCTACAAATTTATAGCCTGTCTTAGTAGGCGCTTGCAAGGTAATATCTGCGCTTTGAATATTAAAGGTAGATGGGTTGTTTTTATTATTTGTGCCACCCTCTAGGTTATATGTAATATTGTAGGTTTTTAGTGACCACTTTGCGTAAAGTGTTACATCATTTGCAGGCATAGTGGTAAAGGTATATTTATTCTTTAATGCACTGTCACTATACCAGCCCTCAAAATTATAGCCGTTCTTTGCGGGAGCTGAAGGAGCTGTTACGCTTGTTTGGTAATTTTGAGTAATTGCTTCAACCTCTGTGCCACCGTTTGTATTGAAGGAAATGGTGTACTGATTTATCTTATAGTTTGCATAGAAGGTTTTGTCTCCGTGCTCATTTTCGAGCTTGGTTACTACGCTTGAGGTAAACTTATCATCTGTAAACCATCCAACGAAGGTATAGCCTGTCTTTGATGGGTTAAGTAGGGTTACCAAGGTGTTTTCAACTGTGTATTCAATCACTTGGCTTTGTGGGTTTGTACCACCGTTTAACACATATGTAATTTTATACACTGTTGGCTCAAATTTCGCATACAGGGTCAAGGTTTTTGTAGGAATTGAGAAGTCAAACTCCTCTGTTAACGCCTCATCCTTGTACCAACCAACAAAGGTGTAGTAATCCATCTCGGGCTCGGTTGGCTTTGAGATTTTATTACCGGTTATTGTAAGCTCGTATTCAATTTCACTACCGCCATTTGTATCAAATGCTATGTAGCGAGCATAGAAGGTCTTGTTGCCTGTTGTTCCTTTACTAATTCCGGTTACACGCTCGCCACCCTCGTTAAGTGTGAAGAAGCCAACAAATGTATAACCGTCGAGTGTTGGTGCGTTAAATGTAATTGTATCCTCTATTGTGTAGCTTTCAGGGTTGCTTGTGCCTGCATATGTGCCACCGTAAAGAACGTACTCAATTGTATATTCGGTTGGTGTCCACTTTGCATAGAGGTCAATATTGCCTGTTGTACCCTTGAAAATTTCGCTTACCTGTGTTCCAAATTCGCTATCACTATACCAGCCATCAAAATTATAGCCATTCTTTGAAATATCAAAGATTTCAAAGGTATTGGTTTCAACAGTATAGGTTGTTGCATTTGTATTTGTTACACCATTTGCGTTATGATAGGTAATTGTATATTCTTCAAGCGCCCATTGAGCATAAACTGTAATATCGCCCATCGAGCCAGCCTCAATACCATTTACCTTAGTGCCTGTGCCCACATTCTTTTCTGTGTACCAGCCGTCAAAGGTATAGCCTGTTGTCTTATTTACAAGTGCGATAAAGTCAAAATCATCCTCAATTGTATAGGTTAGAGGATTTTTGTTAGTGTCAGCGTAATCGCCGATTGCACTATCGTACATATATGTAATATTATACTTAATCGCAGTCCAGTTAGCTGTCAAAACAATATCGCCTGTTGAACCACTTGCAATTTCTGTAACTGCTTCGCCATTCTTAGTCCAACCATCGAAGGTATAGCCATCAAGTGAAAGGTTATCAAGTGTGATTGTTGCGCTTTCTATTGTGTAGGTAGCTGGGTTAGTGTTCTCAACATCCTTTGTACCCTCGTATGTGATTGTATATACAATTGGAGTATATACTGCATTTACAGTAATATCATTTGCACCAAGTGCATAGCTTTCCCAAGCGCCTGTATAGCCTATGTGCTCAGGAACAGATGGATTTTCTATGCTTTCTGATTCTACGGTAAATGGAACTTCAGCAACTGGAGTTATACCATCAATAAAGGTAGCGGTATATTCTATTGCTTCCCATTTTGCATAAAGGTCAAGTGTGCCGGTTGTGCCTACTGCGATTTCTGTAATAGCGTTTTCAAGCTTTTCATCTGTGTACCAGCCGATAAATCTGTAACCAAGCTTACTTGCTGCTACAAGCTCAAGTGGCTGATCCTCTACATCGTAGGTTGGCATATTATTATTTTCTGCGCCATCTACGTTGTGGTAGTTGATTTCATAGCCGATAGGAGTCCATTGTGCAAAGAGTGCTGTGTCCTCTGCCACTGTCCAAGCAGTACTTGTAGCTCCTTGGTTATTAGTTACTAGCTCGCCCTTTGCATTTCTCCAGCCGTCAAAGGTATAGCCAAGTCTGGTTGGAATTTCAAATGTAAATGGCGCGTCAAAGGTAACGGTTACATTTTCTATCTCATTGCCACCATTTGAATTGAAGCTTACTGTATATTTATTTGCAGTATATGTAGCCTCAAGTGTCATATTATCAAGTATAACATCGCTTTCAAAATCCCATGCAGTGCTGTTATACTGCCACTCTACAAAGGTATAGCCCGTCTTGCTTGCTTCCTTTGAGGTAATTTTAGAATCCTCTTCGAAAACCTCAACTACACTCTCGCTACCGTTATTAAAGTCATATGTAACGTTAAGCATAAGACGTCTGTGAACATTAACTGTGTACTGTGTCTTATTCGAGCCTGTTCCCGAGGTAACAAGAATATAGAAGGTTGTATCTCCTACGCTTACAGGAACTGTGCCTGATGGAATTTCATTAATTCCCTCAATATCAGTTGTTACCTTATATGTAGCGTATGGGCTTACTGTAATAAGATCGGAAACAACAAGATGCTCCTGTGCATTTGGTATTTCTATTGAAAGAACCTTGTCAGCAATTTCAAAGCTTGGCGCTTCGATAATAGCGCTTCCTTGAGCGTCATTTTCCGCTACCCATTTTGCATATACCGTTGTATTTTCTGTAACTGTGTCAGCAGAAAAATTCCATTTTGTTGTATAGTCTGCTTCCTTATACCAGCCAGCAAAAATATATCCTGTTTTTGTTGGGTTTGTAGGTGCACTTGCTACGTTGCCATATAAGATTGACTGTGTTGCAACAGTGCTACCACCCATAGAATTGAATGTAAGGTCATAATTTTGCTTTGTTATGTCCTCAAGTGTCCATTTTGCGTAAACGGACATATTAGCAGTTAACTGCTGATTTAACAATGAGCTTGCAGTAAAAGGATTTTGATATGTAACATCGTCCCAATACCAGCCCTCAAAAACATATCCCTCTTTTTGGGGATTTTGTGGTAATGTTATCCTTTCTTCGCCTGATGTTGTTATTGTGTGAACAGTCTCACCATCTGAGATAAAGCTGATATCAAATTCAGCAATCTTACCACAGCCTGCTATAACCATAACAAGCATCAAAAGAGATAACACAATGAGTGAAATTCTTTTCTTCATTTTTTCCTCCAACTAAAAAGACTTTTGTAAAGTACATTTATCAATATAATAGATGTACTATTTTAGAAGAAAAAATAATACTTTCGCGCATATTTTATATTTTTTTATTTATAATTTGTTGATTTTTTCAATGCTTTATGGTAAAATTGCCCTGTAAAGAGTACATCTATTATATTGATAGATGTACTATTTTACATCAGTAGCTTTGTAAGCTTATCAATCATTTCCTGCTTATGCTCGGGCAAGGAATGAGCATATCTCTTCAACGTAATGCTTGAGCTTTTGTGTCCCAACAGCTCCGATAATGTTTTTACATCCATTCCACACTCCAAGGCACGTGTGGCAAAGGTGTGCCTCAGACAATGAAAGCCCTTGTGCGAGATTTCCAGCTTTTTCAGCACTCTTTCGAAGCTTTTTTGATACACACGCAGCTCAGCACCCTCAACTGTTTTTCCGTTTATTACATAATTACTATTTGAGATTTTTTTCATTTCCCTTAGCATAACTATTAGTGGTTGTGCAATCGGCACCCTTCTTTGTGAGCTTTCCGTCTTTGGGGTGTCAATTATTTTTTTATATTTTCCGTTTTGCCAGCTATCACGACAGGTTTTAGTAACAGATATATACCTTTGCTTGAAATCCACATCGTCCCATTTAAGTGAAAGCAGCTCCCCTATTCTAAGCCCTGTATACAAGCATATAATTATCCCCTTTAAGCTGGATTTTTTGGCACCCTGTGTGTAAATTTCCAGCTTTTTTTGTTCCTCGCGAGTAAGGCATTCCACTCGTTTTTCGCTTGATTTAGGTCGCCTTATCATAGAGGTGTATTCCCTGTCCGTTTTGCCTATTTTTACTGCACATTTTAAAGAGCTTTTCAAAATAGTGATTATTCCGTTAATAGAATTGAAAGAAAGCCCCTTTTTGTTCAAGCCAACCACATATTTTTGTAAAAGCTCGGCATTCAGCTTATTCAATTGAATATTGCCAAGCTGTTCAGCTATGTGTTGATTTATTTGCTGCTTGTACTTTTCATAAGTCTTGTATTTTACAGTGGGCTTAATATAGTACTCCAGCCAGTTGGTTAACCATTTTTCGTATGTCATATAATACTCCTTTCATGTCGATAAAATCATTTTATCAACAAATGAGGGGGTATGTGCAAATTAAATAAAAAAGCATTACAACGGCATTTGCACCATTGTAATGCTTTTTATTAAATTTTAGACACTGGGTAAGGGATTTTAACTATTTTTCATCATTTGAAAGAACTTTAATCAGTCCTCTTTCGATGAGTGCTTCGTTGTCTTCATAATGAAGCTCTGCTATATAGTTAACCTCTTGCGCCTTTGGATTTTTTTCCATTTGGAAGTTATTCATAACAAGGTCGATAATTTCCTTTGCGCGTCTTACATTTAGTCCTGCTTTGATTTTCAAGAGTGTAGGAACGTCTGCAAAGAGCTTGTTATCTATTGCCTCATGGCGATATTTTGACTTATCTATTACATTTGGGTCAATCGCGCAATATAGAAGAATAGTTTTTCCACGGAGCTTAATCTTGAAGAATGGATTTCTGCCCTTATTAAAGGTTTCAAACTTCCAACTGAATCTTGATTTCACGCCCTTGAAGGACATAATATAGTTCTTTAGCTCGTTATAGTTTTGCTTGATAGTATCGTCGCTTTGAATCAAATTAGCCTCGAATGAACGGCTGTATCTTATATCAAGACCCTTTCCGTCATTGTCAAGATATGCAAGAATTGGAGCTTTTTCTTCTTCAGCCTTTTCCTCAAGCTTTACTTCAATTACTGGCTCGTTTTCAAGCTCAGGAATTTCAATTTCAGCCTCTTCTGATGCTGTAGCTTCAGCTACTGGCTCTTCGATTGGCTTTTCCAAAAGAGCCTCTGCCGAGCTTTCTACCGGCTCTTCAATTGGTGCTTCAATTGGTTCATTTATCAAGTCAAGGCTCGAATCATCAGAATCGTCAATTGAAGCTGTGCCATAGATTTCATCATAGTTTTCAACCTTTATTTCGTAGATATAAAGGATATTTGTGTTTGTAAGAATAAAGAACCTAGATCTTGTTTTGTCCTCGTTTTCATTCATCAAAATTGGTGCACCGATTGTATCACGGATTTCGAGCATTTCTCTAAACGTGCTTACATACAAAAGCTGATAATCGGTTGTATCAATTTCGTTTACTATTTTTTGAATATAGGATTTATATGCAGAAACAATCTTTTTAACTCTAATTGCATAGTTGATATCGTGGTTTCTTGATTTAAAGATAAATACAACAAGCACAACAACCACTATAAGTTCAAGTAAAGCGGAAATTATTGCCGAGAACTTGAACACATTTTGGTTCATATTGCTTGTGTAGGTCAAAACCTTATTTTCCCCAGCTGTCACACTTGAAAGAGTGTTGATTTTGACTGTTTGTGTTGCTAATGGAATATCTAAGGAAACAAAATATGTGTTTTTAGAGTTCTTTTCAAATCTAGCACTGTTTCCTGTTACATCAATTTGCATAGAAACATTTAATGATGCCTTTGCATTCGTTAGATCATAGGTTTCAATGTATTTTGATGCGAAGTTGTTATATTCAGGATAGTCTATTATTACATTTTCGTCAATTTCAAGTCGCTTGCTACTATTTTGAGTCCCCTGCGCTTTTGGGAGTATTTCATAATTCTTTTCAATTAAAAGATCATTATCTCTATTTCTGATTTTTAAAATACCGTCAATCCTATACGAATAAGCATATTCTATATCGCTTGCGTCCATATTTAATTCATAATCAAAAAATATTGATATATTCTTGATAAGCTCGGATACGTATGCTTGACCACCCTCAAGAACAGAAGTATCATAGAACTCGTCGTCGTATTGAACAACGTAATATTCAGCTTCGCCATTTTCGCTATACTCTACGTATTGGCTTTTGCCAAGCTGATAATAAGTGAACAATGACAAAATAATATCAAGTGCTAAAACCACAGCAACTATTGTTTGAATGATTATCCACATACGTCTGTGTATTATATATTCCTGTCGCTTTTTCTTCTCTGCTTCTGACATACTATCCTCCTTTCTTATCGTTATGTTATTTTATAGTTATCTTTCAAATAGGCTCCTTAACCATAGTGTTGGGTAACCGATATATGATATTTTAAATTTAGTTATTCCAATTATATCGCCACTTGTGCGATAGCCTGAATCGAGCCCGTCATTTGCGTCGCCCTTGGTGTAATATCTTGTAACACCGTTTATGCGCTCAATATCAACGACTCTATGAATAACAGCAACCTTGTCCTTTTCAAAGACAATAATCTGCCCCTCGTCAATTTGACCGCCGTCGTATCTTTCGTAAATTATAGTATCGCCCACGTTCAATTCACCCGTCATACTTTCCGAGCCGATAACAAGTGCGCCGAATCTAAATTTACATGAAATAAGCATTACTATTGAAATCATAAGAGCTGCCATCAAAGCATAGCCCACATAACGCCAACCACTCTTTTGCTTTACTGCCTTTTGTGGCTTTTTTTCGAACAACGCTTTTATGAAAATATAAAGCGCCATTGGCATTAAAACATTTATAAGAGACAAAATCGCATCGGGAACATCGGCAATTCTTGCAAATACGTATGGGTAAAGTGTTATTATCAGTCTATATGGAATAACGGAAATTGCGCCGTAATTCTTTGATAAATACTGATATAAAATTCCACCAATAACTGCAGGAAACAACGCCATTGACACAATTTCCATAAACTCGTTAAAGCTATTTACTTGCCATAGATTTGAAACAATCAAAAGCTCAGCGAGTAAGGAATTTAAGTATGCAAAGACACTTGTCAGCTTTTTTTCCTGTGATATAAGCGCTCTTCTTATGATTTCGACAGAAATGATTATTGTTGTAATTGGTATAATATATTTGAGCAAGGTGCTTAGGCTGAAGCCTAAATACTTAACATAGCCAAAATAAATACCGAGTAAATAAATAAGCATCAAATAAAGGCAGCCAGAAACCACCATAATGAGGGTAACTTGTCCTTTATTTATTGAAATGATGCCACGTTTTTTTAATAAAAACAATGTTAATACCATAGCCGGCAGTAGCAAAATTGCAGCAATAATCCTGCTACTGCCAGTACTTGGCACTAAAAACGTAATAAGGAGGGCGCAAAAAAGCCCAATCGACAGAAAATACGATTTTCTTGTATCAGGGGTCAATTAAGAGCCCTCCCTTCACTAAGTCTTGACTAAAAGCTTATGCGTTAACTGCCTCCGCCCTTAATTCAACGATGAATGAACCGCTTATTGATTCCTCAGGTGTACTCTTCAAGGAAACAGTAACAGTGATTTCTGCTTGTCCGCCAGCTGCTAATTCTTGAGCTGCATCCCAGCTTGTACTAATGTCAAAAATACTAGTATCACCAATGGAAACTGAGCAAGCTGTTACACTGATTGTAGCATCAAGGTCACCATCATTCTTAACAACATAAGTAAATGATGCGCTGTCGCCCATACCACTTAGGTTATTAGCGGTAAAGGATGCTTTGTTGTCGTCATTTGGGTTTACTGTTGCTGTATTGCCGGAATCGTTAGCTACTGCTGAGTCAAAATAGATATCTTGCTTGAATGCAGCATCAGGATTAACATCTGCCTTACCTGTGATATCAAGTGTGGTTGAAACTGCTGCAAAACCAACGCCGAGAACCATTACAGCTACGAGCAAAAATGCGATAACAATACTTCTTCTTGCCTTCATCTTGAATCCTCCTTCCAGAACTCATATAAAAACGAGAAAATTTATATGCCCGTTAATATATGGTGTTATCATTATACCACTTAAATAATTTATTTTAGCTTTTATTCCAAATTCGAATGATTTATTTATCGACATAAAAAATAGCATTTTCAGTTAGTTTTTTAACAATTTTGCATAAAATGAAAAAATGCTCTGCCTAAATTATTTGTTTTTAACCTAATATTTTTCCAAGAAGGTGACGTCCAACCTCAAGCTCAAAACAGCCTTCCTTAAAGTTGACGGTTGAACCCTTATCAAGCTATATTCGCAGTTACCATCACTCTTTGCAAGAACTGCCTCTACTCTGTCTGATATATAAAAAACGCAGACCATAGGACTGTACTAAACGGCTCTTAAATTTAATAGGAAATAATGCCTACCAATATAAAAAGGACACAGAATGTTTTTACACTCTATGTCCTATTTCTTGCAAACATTATTATTTGATCGATTTATTACTCAAGCTTGTGCCAAATCCACATCACAGCTTGGTGTAGCCAATTATAGCTCTAAGCTCTCCGCAGGCAATAACAAATGCGCGATGTCCGACACTATGCTTATACTATAAATTTTCTGTTAAGCTTTTTAAAAGCGCGATTTCGCGAGCGTAACCATCGAGGTCGTTTGGCGTTTCCAAGATTATTGGCAATTTAGCGACAACGGGATGGGTAATTGCCTTAACAATACCGTCAATTGTCAAGTAGCCCTCGCCGATTTTTTCGTGCCTGTCCTTGTGTGCGCCTAATGGGTTTTTGGAGTCATTAAGGTGAATTGCTCTTAATCTATCAAAACCGATTATTTTATCAAATTCCTCTAAAACTGAATAAAAGCTATTTGTAACATCATAGCCACCGTCATTTATATGACAGGTGTCCAGGCAAACACCGACACGCGCCTTATTCTCGGTTTTTTCAATAATACTTGCTATTTCTTCAAAGGTTTTGCCAATTTCCGAGCCTTTACCTGCCATTGTCTCAATAAGTGCTATTGTTTTTTCACTCTTATCAAGAATTGAGTTTAAGGTGTCAGCAGTTTTTAAAATGCCGATTTCTGCCCCCTGCTGCACATGTGAGCCTGGGTGAAAATTATAAAGTGCGCCTGGAATTTTATCGAGCAGCTGCATATCCTCTGCCATTGTACGCTTTGTGTAATCTCTTATGCCCTCGTCAGCGGCACAAGGGTTAAATGTATATGGTGCATGAGCGACAATGGGGGCAAAATTATTTTCCTCCATTATTTTTACAAGTCCTTGTATGTCGCTATCAGATGGAATCTTTACCGAGCCGCCGCGTGGGTTTCTTGTAAAGAATTGAAATGTATTAGCACCAATTGATAATGCCTCCTTGCCCATATGCTCATATCCCTTGGATACAGACAAATGACAGCCTAAATTTAATTTCATTTTGCTTTCCTCTTTTTCACGGCGCAGAACAAAAGCCCCTCCGTCAGCAAAGGTGCCACCTCCTTTATAAAAGAGGGCGAAACGCCGTTAGTTATTCATTTTTGTGTCACCCTGTGTATGATTTTCGCATTTTAAATCAAAAAATCAAATTCAAAATCATAGATAGAAACAGAATCGCCGTCGTGACAGCCCGCTTCCTTTAATTTATCGATTACGCCACTTTTTAGAAGCACCCTTTGGAAGAACATAAGCGACTCTCTGTCCTCAAAGTTGACCTGACCGACAAGGTTATAGAGCCACTCGCCCTCAACGACAAATGTTCCCTTATCATCCCTGGTTATTGTAACTGCGTGGTCATCCTCCTCATTATACATAGCATCTTCCTCGGTGTACTCTGCCTCATAAATTGTAAGAGGTGGCAGCTCGTCGAGCATTTTTGCTATTTTATCGACAAGCTCCTCGGTATTTTCGCCTGTATATGCAGAAATATAGATTAAATCCCAGCCCTTTTCCTTAACGTATTTTTCAAATGCCGGAACGTCAACCACTTCTCTGTCGAGCGAGTCAACCTTGTTTGCAACGATTATGCGTGGACGTACTGAAAGCTCTGGCGAAAACTTTTCAAGCTCCTTGTGTATAGTTTCAATATCGTCAATTGGATTTCTACCCTCAATACATGATATATCAACAACCTGAACAAGCAAGCGGCATCTTTCGATATGACGAAGAAATGCGTGTCCCAAGCCGGCGCCCTCCGACGCACCCTCTATAAGCCCGGGGATGTCAGCCATAACGAAACCGTAGCCCTCCCTTATTTTTACAACTCCAAGGTTTGGAGATAATGTTGTAAAATGGTAGTCCGCAATTTTAGGGTTAGCATCACTAACTGCTGCTAAAAGCGAGGATTTACCCGCACTTGGAAGTCCTACCAAGCCTACATCTGCAAGCATTTTAAGCTCAAGAGTTAATTCCCACTCTTGACCCTTTGTGCCACTCTTTGCAAACATAGGAATTTGTCTTGTTGGGGTCGCAAAATGCCTGTTGCCCCAACCGCCTCTGCCACCTTTTGCGCAAATCCAGCTATCGCAATCTGACATATCCTTTAAAATTTTGCCAGTTTTTTCGTCCTTAACAAGTGTACCCTCAGGCACCTTGATTATAATATCCTCACCGTTTTTTCCGTGAAATTTAGCGCCCTTGCCATCTCCACCATTTTCGGCAACGAATTTCCTTTTATATCTAAAGGAAAGAAGTGTGTTTGTGCCCTTATCAATTTCAAAAATGACATTGCCACCGTGTCCACCATCGCCGCCGTCCGGTCCTCCCTTGGCAACGTATTTCTCACGTCTGAAGGAAACACAGCCGTTTCCACCATTTCCTGCCTTTACATAGATTTTAACTTTATCAATAAACATATTTTCCTGCCTAGATTATACTCTATCCTCGTCATCCTCATCATCGTCGTTTTCGAGGTATTTATTTTTCTTTGTCTTTATATTCAAGCTGTCAAAATAATTTTTGCTCTTGCTCTTCATTTTTGATTTCATTTTTTTAGGAGCTCGAACGTACTTTCTATTCAAAACATACTCACGATACTCCTCGTCGGCGAGCTCAATTTCCACAAAGGCTTGTGAATAATCATTCTTAACCTCCAAGCGACTTTGTGCCTCACGCTCAATTTTGATGTATGCAAATGAAAGAGCCATACAAATTATACTAAATAGCATAATTTTTTCATCTCCCCAAACATTTGCAAAAGCGCCAGTGAAGAATATTCCCAAAAGTGCGCAGAAGCCTGCAGAGCAATAGATTTTTCTGTGTCTACCCTTTTCCTTTGCACAATATGAAAATACCATTTTTGCAAACACAATAGCGCATGCTGCAAAGGCGATAACCATAATTATTCCATATTCGGTCAGTAGTTGAATAAAGAAGCTATCGTATTCGCCAGCGCCACCGCCAATTCCCTTTCCAAACGGAGCATCGAGCCAAGCAACCAAGCCGTCCTTCAAATATAGAAGCTTACCATATGGATCAAAGTCTCTAAAGAAATCAAAGGTTCTTATAAAATTCATTACATAACCGTTTTCACGTAAGCTAAAATAAAGCACTATTGGTGTTACAATAGCTACAAGTGCTAGATAAATAAAGTTTCTGTTATATATAATTAATAGAAGCAAAACTGCAACGAATATGCCAAGGAATGCAGATTTTGAACGTGCAACCAAAAGTCCTGTTGCCAAAACAACAGAGATAAAGAAACCACCAATCTTAGACATATCCTTTCTTTCAGCAAAAATATGAACAAGTGCGAATGGAATCGCTATTATCATATATTGCGAGAACGCATTATAGGTTGAAAAAATCGATGTAACATTGTTCTCATACATTGAAAAGTCGCCGATTATTGGGAAATATGCATATACCGTACCAAGAACTGCTTGCACAATTCCTACCATAGCGCAGATAAATGCAGATGAGGTTAGTGCAAAAATACATCTTTTAAACCAATCCTTAGATCTAATTAAATTAGAAATAATGAAATATGAAACTAAAATTATAAGATTACTAGCTATTTTAGGCAATGAGCTTGCTGGGTCTTGATAGTTGAGCCCTGTAAAAATCATAACTATTATAGCAAGTGTAGGCCATATATCAAAATATTCAAATGTTATAATTCTTTTGTGAAGAATCAATTTAATCAGATAACAGAAGATAATATAAATAATTGAGATTTTTGTAATGAAAATATTAACAAAGGGTAGCGTAAATATTGTTAAAACTACACCTATCTCAGGGGTTCTAAACACAATATAAGCGAACAAAATAATGCTTATTGTGAACAAAATATACTCAGGCTTTTGTAAGATATAGGAAAGCGCGCCAAGCCCAGCACCTAAAAGGAACGAAAGCATTGTACTGGAAATTCTAGGCTTTTGTGCCGCATCCTTAACACCTGCATCATCTGCACCCAAGAATGAAAATACAACAAACGAGAAAAGCTTGTTCGTTAAAAAAGCATTAGCTGTTGATTTTCTTGAGAAAAGATATGGGAACGGAATGATTATTAAAAGCGCAGGTAAAATAAACATTGGTATGGTTGCATCAAACCCACCGAGTGACAAAAATCCCAAATAATTGAGAATGTACATAGTTAAAGAAACTGCACCCATAGCAACAAGAGCAGTTGCGTAGTTCGAAACCTTAACCCTTAAAAAGAAGTGATATGCAGTGGGAATTATTTTTGCAAAAACATTGTTTTCAAGTATCCTTGCAATACGATTTTTGCGGGGGACGTGTGAATATTTAGGTTCTTTCTTAGTGATTTTTTGGAATTTCTCGTTAGCCTTTTCATAGCTTGTAAAATACTTACCTATGAAGCTTTTTTTGAGCAGCTTAAAGCACCAACCACTGAACTTGTCGAGTGCAGTACGCTTTTTACGCTTTATTACCATATAATCACCTCCATTTGCTTAGTTGTAGTCATTTATTTTGCTCTTTCATATATTTTTCGTATAAATCCGGTCGGCGCTCTCGCGTCAATTCAATTGATTTTTCTAAACGCCATTTGTCTATGTTTTCGTGATGACCAGAAAGGAGCACCTCGGGTACATCCTTGCCACGGAATGTACGTGGACGTGTGTATTGTGGGTATTCCAAAAGTCCAGATGCTATGCTTTCCTTTTCATAGCATTCCTTGTCGGAAAGAACACCCGGTGCCAGTCTTGAAACCGCATCAACGATTATGCAAGCAGGGATTTCGCCACCTGTTAAAACGTAATCGCCTATTGAAATTTCCTCAAGACAAAGCTCGTCAATAACCCTTTGGTCAACGCCCTCATAATGGCCACAAAGGATTACTAAATTATCATATTCCGAAAGCTCCTTTGCCACCTCGTGATTGAAAATCCGTCCACGGGGTGAGGCATAAATTGCTTTTGTCTTGCCAGAAAGCCCCTTTGCTACTGCCTCAAAGCAATCGACAATCGGCTGGGTTGACATAAGCATCCCCTTGCCACCACCATAGGGGGCATCGTCGGTTTTCTTGTGCTTATCAAGTGTATAGTCGCGAATGTTGTGCGCCTCAATTTCTATATAGCCGTTTTGGGTGGCACGACCAATAATGCTAGAGCCTAGTACAGCCTCGACCACCTCGGGAAAAAGCGTCAATATTTCAAATTTCATTTAGTCAAGCATCCCCTCAATAGGTGTGATATAAATTGCCTCGTTGGGCTTAATTTCCTTTACAAATTCAGGAACTACCGGAATATACGCCTCTGGCTTATCTTCTCTTTTTACAACATAAATGTCCTGTGCGCCTTGGTTAATAACATCCTTTAATATGCCATATACTGTGCCATTTTCAGCATCCTTTACAGGCAAATCAATAAGGTCAACTATAAAATAGTCGTCATCATCCTTTAAAATGTCTTCTCTTTTGGCGTACAAATATTCCGAGCGCAATTTGGTAACCTCCTCGGGGGTCTTTATGCCCTCAAGAGATATAAGTGCGCTTGTTTTGTACGGAATGCATTTTTGAACCTTATATTCTAAAAATTCATTATTCCTTTTGATGTATACTCGCTCCAGCTCCTCAAAAACCTCATAGCTGTCGCAATATTGATTAACAATCATAGCACCCAAAACTCCGTGTGAGCGCATAATTTGTCCACATACTAAATATTCGTTTTTCATCTTTTCTCCATTTGATAATAGAAATTCATTATATATTGTATCATAAATAATTACAAATATCAAGAGATAAGTTTATCTTAATATATAATATATTTTAAAATTTTTTCAAAAAAGTATTGACAAGCCAATTCTCTTGTGGTAAAATGTTCGTACCTCGCAGAGGGGTTCTTTTTTTGCGGTCTTTTTTAGGTTGCAGGAAAGAGGGTGATTTCCCTTCTATCGAGGGAGGTACTGTGTACAGCGTACACAAATAATTTTTTAGGAGGTGCCGAAAAAATGGCTAATGAGGCAAGAGTTAAGGTTACTCTCGTTTGCTCAGAGTGCAAACAACGTAACTACGACACAAAGAAAAACAAGAAGAACGACCCAGATCGACTTGAAATGAACAAGTTCTGTCGCTTCTGTCGTAAGCACACCTTGCACAAGGAATCTAAGTAAGGAGTAAAACATGGCTAACAACGAAACAAAAATCGAAAAGAAAGAAAAGAAGCCAGGTAGAATTGGACGCTTCTTCTCTTGGATTGGCAGAAAGTTCAAAGAAGTTAAATCTGAGTGGAAAAAGATTTCATGGGCTTCACCAAAGGCTACATTCAAGAACTTTGGTCTTGTACTTGTAATCGTTATCTGCTTTGCTGTGGCTATCGCTATTGTTGACATTCTCGCTAGACTTGGAATTGGTGGAATAAACCTAATGTTCAACAATCTATGGCCTAACCTAATTGCATCTTAATTTAGAGGTGTATTATGAGTGATTTTAATGAACTTAACGTTGGCCCAAGATGGTATATCATCCATACCTACACAGGCTACGAAAACAAAGTAAAAACTACTATTGAAAGAGTAGTTAATAACAGAAATCTTTCAGATGTAATATTCGACGTTAAAATTCCGGTTATTACTTCGACCGTTGTTGATGCTAAGGGTAATGAAAAGATAGTTGAAGAAAAGCTTCATCCTTCTTACGTTTTCATCAAAATGGTTATGAATGATCAAACATGGCATGTTGTAAGAAACATCACCGGTGTTACAGGCTTCGTAGGTCCTGGATCTCGTCCTGTTCCACTTACTGACAAAGAGGTTCTTGACCTCAATGTTGAAGAACAAATCAAGCACGCATTTGAAATCGGCGATGAGGTTGAAATTATTGACGGCTTCTTAACCGGTCACAAGGGTACTATCAGTGAAATATCCGAGGATGCGAGCGAGGTTACAGTTATTGTATCTACTATCGGACGTGAAATGCCGGTTAGCTTAGATGCTAAAGCAATTAAAAAATCTAATTAAGAGCGACTTAGTCGCAAAATTCGTGGGAGAGAGAAAATTTTTTCTTAATTCTCTCGTACAGAACCACATAGGAGGAAATTTATAATGGCTAAGAAAATTCAGGGTTATATCAAACTTCAAATCCCTGCTGGTAAAGCAACACCACAACCACCTATCGGACCAGCTCTCGGTCAATACGGTGTATCAATTCCTAACTTCACAAAGGAATTTAACGAAAGAACAAAAAATGATATCGGTTACATCATTCCTGTTGTAATCACAGTTTATGCTGACCGTTCATTCACATTCATCACAAAGACTCCACCAGCTCCAGTTCTTATCAAGAAGGCTGCTGGCATTGAGACTGCATCCGCTACTCCTAACAAGACAAAGGTTGCAAAGCTCACAAAGGAACAAGTTACAAAGATTGCAGAGCAAAAGATGCCTGACCTTAATGCAGGTTCTTTGGACGCTGCTATCAGCATGATCAAGGGTACTGCTCGTTCTATGGGCGTTACCGTTGAGGACTAATAGGAGGTAGTTTGAGATGAAACAAGGAAAGAAATATATCGCAGCTGCTGGTCTTATCGATGCTTCTAAGCTCTACGACCCAGCTGAAGCAATGGAGCTTGTTTGCAAAACAGCTACTGCTAAATTTGACGAAACTGTTGAAGTTCACGTTCGTCTTGGCGTTGACTCACGTCACGCTGACCAACAAGTAAGAGGCGCTGTTGTTCTCCCACACGGTACTGGTAAGAAGGTTCGCACTCTTGTATTTGCTCGTGGCGACAAGGCTACTGCTGCTGAAGCAGCTGGTGCTGACTATGTTGGTGCTGAGGACTATGTTGAAAAGATTACTAAGGAAAACTGGTTCGAGTTCGACGTAGTTATCGCAACACCTGATATGATGGGTGTTATCGGTCGTCTTGGTAAGGTTCTTGGTCCTAAGGGACTTATGCCTAACCCTAAGGCTGGTACAGTTACAATGGATACCGCTAAGGCTGTTACAGAGGCTAAGGCTGGTAAGATTGAGTACCGTCTTGATAAAACTAACATCATCCACTGCCCAATTGGTAAGGCTTCATTCGGTACTGAGAAGCTTGGCGAAAACTTCGCTACTCTTCTTGGCGCTATCATCAAGGCTAAGCCAGCAGCTGCTAAGGGACAATACATTAAGAGCTGCACAGTTGCTTCTACAATGGGCCCTGGTATCAAGGTTAACTCATCAAAGATTGGCTAATGGTTGAGGTAGTGAGAACGGGTAAAACCGAAATCACACTTAAACTCAAGCACAACGCACTCAGCAGGGACAGGTGTTCCGACTGTCCGTGCTATTAATAAAGTATATTAAGGTAAAAAGAGGTCGTTTCGACCTCTTTTCTTTTTGTGATTTCTATGCACGACTATCGCTCCGACGTACGCAAGTACGTCTCTCACTCTATTCGTGCCTTTTTCCTCCGCCCTCATCCCTCAATATGAGGCTTGGTGCTGTTTAGGTAGTGAGAACGGGTAAAACCGAAATCACACTTAAACTCAAGCACAAAAGTATTAATGGGAGGCGATTTGCCTCCCATAATTTTATTTAAACAATGTCGTTGGAAAGACACTCACATCAGATATAGAATATAAAAAAGGACACAGGGTGTCCTTTTTTGTTATTTTATAGGTTAAAACCAACTTGTTATAAATATTTCAAGACCGATAAAAATTAGGATTGAGCCACCGAGTATTCCTGCCTTGCCGCAGAGCCTTGTTCCCGCTTTTTTGCCGATAAACACGCCACACATACAAATAATAAATGTAACTATACCTATTAGTGTGCAAGCAAGGAGCGCCTCTGACCAGTTGTAGTCGGATATTGTAAAGCCGACGGAAAGTGCATCTATCGAGGTAGCAATTCCTTGCAAAAGTAGTGCTCCTACCGAGGTTAGTGGCTTTGGCATTTCACATTCTCTATTTTTTATGCCCTCATAGAGCATTTTTCCACCGATATAGGATAGCAAACCAAGGGCAATCCAAGGAATGAATTTTTCAAAAACTGAAAACCAATTAACGAATTTCCACACACAAAACCAACCGATATATGGCATTAAAAGCTGAAAGATAGCAAATGTACCAGCTATTAGGCACATTTTTCTGGTTTTCATTTTAGGCTCGCCAAGACCATTGGCTAAGGAAACAGAGAAAGCATCCATAGCTAAACCTATGCCAAAAAGAATATTTGTAAAATAAAAGCTAAAATCCAAATCCATAAAGCTATCCTTTCTTTGATAATGCGAGTTTTATTATATCACTAAGCAATTAGCTTGTCAATATAGTATATTTTAACATAGGTTTAAAAAGAACGGGAGGGTTAGCCCTCCCTTATTTTTTGTCATCAAGCCTCTACAGGATGTAGATTTTTGAGTGATAAATCAAGAATTGGCGCAGAGTGAGTTAAAGCACCACTTGAAATGAAGTCAACGCCGAGGTCGGTAAGGCGTGCGATGTTTTCTTTTGTTACATTGCCCGAAACCTCAACCTCTGCTCTGCCATTTATATATTCGATTGCCTCATTCAGCTGCTCGTTGGTCATATTGTCAAGCATAATGATGTCAGCCCCTGCCTCAACTGCCTCTTTTACCATATCGAAGTTCTCTACCTCAACCTCGATTTTTCTAACAAATGGAGCATATTCCTTTGCCATTTTTACAGCAGCTCTAACGCTACCGGCAGCGCCGATGTGGTTGTCCTTTAAAAGCACGCCATCGGAGAGGTTATATCTATGGTTTTTGCCACCACCGACACGAACTGCATATTTCTCAAAAATACGGTTGTTTGGTGTTGTTTTTCTTGTATCTAAAAGTGTTGTTTTTGTACCCGCAAGAAGGCTAGCCACTTGTCTTGTATAAGTGGCAACTCCACTCATTCTTTGCATATAGTTAAGTGCTGTACGCTCGCCTGAAAGAAGAACGCGAATGTCTCCTCTAACCTTAGCAATCAGCTCACCCTTTTTGATGTTGTCCCCATCATTTTTATAAAATGTCACCTCTGTTTTTTCGTCAAGCAGTGTAAAAACACGCTCAAAAACCTGCGCACCACACAAAACGCCGTCCTCTTTACAGATTAGGTCAACCTCGCCGAGCTGAAATTTAGACATAACGCTATTAGTGGAGACGTCCTCGCTTGTAATATCCTCATCAAGTGCGCCCAAAATTAGCGGGTCTACCTTTAATTTTAATGTAGCATTATCAAACATTTTTTAATCTATCCTTTTCTATTTCTTCAAGTACTCTTGCCTTACGACCTTCCTTTAGCTTAGGAATATCGTTATATTTTGACATATCAACCTCTGGCAAAGCAACAAATTCCTTCGGATTTTTAATAATATCCAGCGCTGCGCGTTTAGCAAACACAAGGCTTTCAAGAAGTGAGTTGGAGGCTAGTCTGTTTTTGCCATGAACTCCGTTGCAAGCAGTCTCGCCAACTGCATACAAGCGCTCCATAGTTGTTTTTGCATCATAATTTACCTTAATTCCTCCCATAAAATAGTGCTGGGCTGGAACGACAGGAATGCACTCCTTAAAAACGTTATAGTCAAATGAGTGGCAATGGTTTACTATGTTAGGAAAATGCTCACGTAGTTCCTTTTTAGGAATGGTTCTTAAATCCTCCCATACGTGGTCAGTGCCGTCCTTTGCCATTTGCTCCTTAATTGCTTGGGTTAGTAAATCCCTTGGCAAAAGCTCATTAGTAAATCTTTGCATATTTTTGTCATAAAGCTTAGCGCCCTCGCCACGAACAGACTCCGAAATTAAGAATCTACGGCGCTCCGGCTCATCGGTAAAGAGCGTTGTCGGGTGAATTTGTATGTAGCTTAAATTTTTTAATTCAACCCCGTGCTCAAGCGCGATAGCTAAAGCATCGCCTGTTAAATGTCTAAAGTTTGTGGAATGGCGGAAAAGACCACCAATGCCTCCACTTGCAAGCACCACGTACTTACATTGAACTGTAACAAGCTCCTTTTCCGGAGTTAGAAGGATTGCACCAACGCACTCTCCATTCTTCTCTATTATATCGATGATTGGAGTGTATTCAAAAAACTGAATATTCTCTCTTGACTGTGCCTCGGCTAAAAGCTTACTTGTAATTTCCTTACCCGTCATATCCTTGTTATAAAGAATACGTTTTTTGGAATGTGCGCCCTCTTTTGTATAGGCGTATTCGCCACTCTCGTCGCGAGAAAATTCAACGCCGTATGAGACAAGCTCCTTTATAACATCGCGAGAGGATTCTATCATAATTTTGACACTCTCTCGGTCATTTTCGTAGTGACCGGCCTTTAAGGTGTCCTCAAAAAACGAGTCAAAATCATCGTCATCTCGTTGAACGCAGATGCCGCCCTGTGCAAGAAATGAGTCGTTTCTTTCTGTCATAGATTTTGTAATTATTGTAATTTTATAATCTCTTGGCAAGTTTAGTGCACAAAAAAGACCTGAACAGCCACAACCAACAATCAAAACATCCGTCTTAATCATACTCATTTCCTCCTTTTATACTTAAATTTTATTTTTTCACATTATATCACATTATTTTCCATATTTCAACATAAGTTGAAATTTTTATTGACTTTGGGCGCGTTTTTTATTATAATATCATTAATCATTTGAAAAGGAGTGTTTTTATGCTAAATACTACCGATTTACAAAAGGAAATTTTAAGGCTAAAGCGTGAAAAGGGTGTGTGCATTTTAGCGCATGCATATGAGACTCACGATATTATAGAAATTGCCGACTACGTTGGGGATTCCTTCGGGCTTAGTAAGCAAGCAAAGGATGCAAAGGAGGACACAATTTTAATGTGTGGTGTTCGCTTCATGGCGGAAACCGTTAAGATTTTGTCTCCTGAGAAGAAGGTTATTCTCTCTCATCCGGATGCCGGTTGTCCTATGGCTGAGCAGTTAAGCGTTGACGAGCTCAAGAGGTTAAAAAAGGATTTACCAAACGCAAAGGTTGTTGCCTATATAAACACAACGGCTGCTCTAAAATGCGAGTGCGATATGTGTGTAACATCAGCATCTGCTGTTGAGCTAATGAAAAGCCTTGACTCCGACGAGGTACTATTTATTCCCGACCCAAACCTTGGCTCTTTTGTAAAAAAAGCAGTGCCAAATAAAAAATATCACTTTATAAACGGTGGTTGTCCTGTACATATGGGCATTTCCTACGAGGACGTTGCAAATGCTAAAGCAAAGCACCCAAATGCAAAGCTGCTTGTCCACCCAGAATGCAAAAAAGAGGTTACCCAGTGTGCAGATTATGTGGGTAGCACAACAGGAATTATGGGCTATGTAAAAAATAGCGAAGAAAACGAATTTATTATAGGCACAGAAAACTCAATTGTTGAGCACCTAAAGTTTGAATATCCAAATAAAAAGTTCTACCCCTTGTCTAAAAAATGCGTTTGCTCTGATATGAAATTAACAACATTGGTTGACGTTTATAATTGCCTTTTAGGAGTAGGTGGCGAAGAAATTGTCCTTGATGAATACACCTTGAAAAATGCAAGACGTGCTATTGATAATATGTTAAATTAATCAATCCCTCCGTCAGCAAAAGCTGACACCTCCCTTTGCACAAAGGAGGCTTGAAAGGAATTGTGCTTGACGAATACACCTTGAAAAATGCAAGACGTGCTATTGACAATATGTTAAATTAATCAATCCCTCCGTCAGCAAAAGCTGACACCTCCCTTTGCACAAAGGAGGCTTGAAAGGAATTGTGCTTGACAAATACACCTTAAAAATGCAAGACGTGCTATTTGATAATATGTTAAACTAAAAAAGGCCCCAAGTGGGTCTTTTTATTTTTAAAATATTGTCTTATTATACTTTTTAATTGCAATCAAGGTGATGACAAGTCCGACAGCTATGCCGACAAGCATTATACCTAATGCAATTGAGATTAAAAATGGCAAGGCGAAAAGCTCAGAAATAAACATAAGCACACCGTAAATTAAAAGAGAAATGCCAATAATAATCATACCTATACCAACACATATGCCAAGCGACTTTTTGTCCTCTTCCCTTACATTATTTCTATGATAGGAATGAAGGAGTGAAATATTACCAGTTGTATTTATTGCGCCCAAAACAATACACAAAACGCCACAGGATATTGAAATTACCACACCTAAAATCATAACTACTCCCCATTCTTATTTATGCTAAACATAGCAATTGAAGCAACGAGCATAACAACACCAAGCGTAAAGCACACGGCTCCGACAACCGTCTTCAACCGGTTCGCAAAGAAACCAATCATTCCACTACCTACTGCGCAGCTAATAACTTGGAAAACTTTTTTCATAAAAGCCCTTTCGTCAAAGTGAATTTTGGTTGTTTGCTTCACTAAAATCAATTGTACTCAAACTCAAAATCACCATCTACACATTTGCCTACCGATTCAAGAACAATGTAGATTGTTTTTTCGTTGTCATATTTTCCATCAAGTGTAATCGTTTTATCGTATGATTCTCCACCTTTAAGTGTGAGGAGCAATTCCTTTTCGCCATCAACACCGATATAAATATTCATCTCGCCTTCGGCAAGACTTGATTCAACATCGAGTGTATGCTCTGTGTCACTATCTCTTTTTAATTTGAAGTTGTATGTTCCCTTAAAGGATTCAAATCTCATACTCGCTTCATTGCCATAACAAGAAGTAATCAGAACAGTTGCAGAATAACTGTTGACATATCCTCTACAGCCAGAAAGCATAATAAGTGCAAGCATCAGCACCAAAGCACTATAAACTTTTTTCATATCATAATTTTCCTTTATATTTTATCAAATTCAAGTTTATGATTAAATATTTAGTATAATTATAACACATATTAGTTGGAAAGTAAATAGAATGGCAAAAAAAGGCACACACAAGGTGTACCTTTTGGAATATTGATAACGTGATTATCTACAACACGCGTTGTGTGTTGCATAAGTTCCACAAACCAATCGCCCTTCGCCTTTGGCTCGGGTTCTTGGGTGTCACTTATCTTTGAACGCAAGAATAACAAAAAAGCAAGACCGAAGTCTTGCTTTTTGATGTTATCTCTTGCTGAACTGTGGTGCGCGACGAGCAGCCTTCAAGCCGTACTTCTTTCTTTCCTTCATACGTGGGTCACGTGTTAAGAAGCCAGCAGCCTTGAGTACTCCTCTGTTTGCTTCATCAGCTACTAAAAGAGCTCTTGCAATACCGTGACGGATTGCACCAGCTTGACCTGAAATACCACCGCCTACAACGTTTGCAACTACGTCGTACTTACCGAGTGTCTCAGTAGCCTCGAGTGGTTGGTTAACGATGAGCTTTAATGTTTCAAGACCGAAATATTCGTCGATGTTCTTACCGTTGATTGTAACAACGCCTGTACCAGGATAAAGACGAACACGAGCGATTGATTTTTTTCTTCTACCTGTTCCGTAGAAATATGGTTTAGCACTTGTATACATATTCTTCTATCCTTTCCAGATTATTTTACTTCAACAACTGTTGGTTGTTGAGCTTGTTGGTTGTGGTTTGCACCAGCGTATACCTTAAGTCTTGTGATGGACTTATCGCCGATGTGGTTGTGTGGGAGCATACCCTTAACTGCGAGTTGCATAGCAAGCTCAGGACGAGTAGCCATAAGAGTCTTATATTGAACCTCTTTAAGACCACCGATGTAGCCTGAGTGACGTCTGTAGTACTTTTGCTCAAGCTTCTTACCAGTCAAGATAGCCTTTGATGCGTTGATGATAATAACGAATTCGCCACAGTCAGCATGTGGTGTGAATTCTGGACGGTGCTTACCTCTTAAGATGTTAGCAGCAGCAACTGCTGTCTTACCTAGAGGCTTGTTTGCAGCGTCAATAATATACCATTTACGCTCGATTTTGTTGTTAGCCATAAATGTTGACATTTTAAATTCCTCCGAATTATCTAATAAATTGAACTTGGGTAGGCTTTTGCCTCCCTTTATTTATTGCTCAACCATTATATCATTTGGGTTTTGAATTGTCAACACTTTTTTTAATATTTTTTTGCGAATTTTAATCTCTTAGGGTGCATTCTCTATTTTTCTCTTGTTTTCTCTTAATATCTCTCGTTTTCTCAAAAACTATTTTTGCATTTCCCTATAAAAAAAGCCGCCAAAATAGCGACTTTTTATTTTATTTGCTTGGTTTCAGTGTTTTTATGCCCTTCTCGGTAATCAAGACATCACAATGTCTATCAAACTTACCCTTTGGCAAGGCTGGTAAAATTTGATGCGTATAAGCAACACCGATGGTTGAGCCTATGAATTTATTCATAAACTTATCGTAGTAGCCCTTGCCGTATCCCAGACGATAGCCATAAACGTCGAATGCAAGACCGGGAACTATGCAAAGAGCACTTCCCTTAGTTACTTCGGGATCGTAAATTTCCGCCTCTTCCTTTGGCTCTCTAATATTATATGCGCAAGGCTCCAGCTCATCAAGTGAGTCAACGAAGTGGAACTTCATTGTCCTGTCCTCTGTGTTGCACTTAGGGAAAGCAACCCTTTTGCCCTTTTCCTTAGCTAAGTCAAAGATTGGCATAACATCTATTTCAGATTTTATTGGTGCGTACAAAAGAATGATATCTGCGTGTCTGAAGCTGACAAGCGAAGAAATGACATCAATTATTTTTTTATCGAAAGCTTCCTTTTCTTCTTTTAACATTTGGTTGCGTCTTGACGCACATTCTTGTCTTATAGCATCTTTTTCTTTTTTAATAGGATTCATACGTCGTCCTTTCTAGAGCTATCAGTCATAAAAGACTGAGTCCTTGAGCCTTTGTCTTGTTTGGGTATCAACTAGTGCCTCGACAATCTCCAAAGCGAAATCGTGTGATTTTCCCATTGCGCACGCAGTTATAATTTTACCATCGCGCACACAACCGGATTTTACCAGCTCAGCGTCAATTAGCTGATCCTCAAAGCCTGGATAACAGGTTGCGCGTTTCCCCTTTAAAATCCCTCTTTTGCCAAGAATAAAGGGTGCGGCACAAATGGCTGAAATAAACTTATTTTCATTTACGGCTCTATTTATAAAGTGGTCAACTACCGAGCTTTGGTCTAGGTTAGTAGCGCCTGGAAGTCCACCAGGTAGAATTATCATATCAAACACTTCATTCCCGTTTAAATCTGCATCGGTCGTATCACAAACAACGGGGATTTTGTGCGACCCTGTGATTGTTTTTTCTCCAATTCCAACAGTTTCAGTATCAACGCCTGCTCGTCTTAAAAAATCAAGCACACATAGCGCCTCAATTTCCTCAAATCCGTTTGCTAAGAATATATATACCATAAAACCTCCAGTTTTTATACAACACTATGTGTTGATTCCATACTGTGCAAGGCACAGATTCCATACAAGCCTATGGCTTGATTCCATGCATCTTTCGATGATTCCATACACTTTATCCGTGATTTATATGTAAAGTCTAGTAAGAATCTCCTCGAAAATGTCCTCGCGAGTGCGAATTGTATCTCCCTCATAGCATTTAATTTGCTCCCAGCCGAGCTTCTTGCACGAATAAAGCGCAGCATCATAGCATTTTGCCATATACTCGGTGTCCTTTTCGTGAATGTCCATTTTTTGACCGGTTGTATCGCTTCTGCTTTTTACCAAGGAAAGTGAAAGCCTCGGTGGTAATTCAAGGTAAATTACCTTGTCTGGCTTAGGTAAGCCCAGCTTTTCAAATTCAAAGTCCCATAGCCAAGAAAGAAAGCCTTCCCACTCGCCCTCCGGTAGCTTTGACAATTGATGAACTGCGTTTGCAGTTGTGTATCTGTTTGCAACCACTATTGTTTCTGGGTCTGAAATATCCTTTACCCAGTCGGTTTTGTAGCTTATGTATCTGTCACAAGCGAAAAACATCGATGCTGTGTATGCATTTGTGTCGCTTGGCTTGTCGCCCAATTTTCCATCGAGATACATTTTTACAAATGCACTGCTCTCATTTTCATACATTGGAAACGACAAAACACGAACCTTTTTGCCTGTGCTTTTTAAATATTCAACGAGCTTCTCACTTTGTGTGCCCTTACCTGAGCCGTCTAGCCCGTCTATTGCTATAAATTTTCCCATTATTCTCTCCATTTAGGGCTATTCAAGGCTCCTTAAATCACAAAGCGATTAAGAAGCCTAATGAATACTCATTTCGTAAGCCCTTGTTTTTCGTAGGATCTTATCTTTCGTAAGCCCTTATCTTTTGCAAGTCATACTTTGTGGGTTGTTTTTAGCTATCTTGCCTACGCATCATAATCTCTTGGAAATCTTCCTTGGTGATTAGAACATCACGAGGCTTGGAGCCGTTTTGCTCTCCAATATAGCCACATTCCTCCATTTGGTCGATAATGCGCGCTGCTCTTTGGAAGCCTAGGCGCAATTTTCTTTGTAGGAATGAGGACGAGATTTTACCCATTTCTGTTGCAATTTCAAGTGCCTCGTAGAATACGCTATCAAGCTCGCCATCATCGTCGTCATCTGCCTCAAATGAGGATGATGAGTTTTTATCATTCTTTGCCATTTTAGCTGCGTTTGCATCAATTTGATGCATAACATCCTCATCGTAAATCGCAGGGGTGTTTTCCTTCCAGAAATTAATTACCTCCTCAATTTCATCAGCGGAAACGAATGAGCCCTGAACACGTACAGGATAGAGTGAGCCAACAATCTTAACAAGCATATCGCCTCGGCTAACCAGCTTTTCAGCGCCAACCTCATCGAGTACAGTACGTGAGTCGATTTGTGATGGAACTCTAAACGAAATACGTGATGGAATATTACTCTTAATAAGACCGGTAATAACATCAACTGATGGACGCTGTGTACCGATGATAATATGAATACCAGCAGCACGTGCCTTTTGAGTAAGACGAGTGATGTGTTGGTCAATATCGGGAACCTGCATTTTAAGGTCAGCAAGCTCGTCAATTACGATTACTATGCGTGCCATTTTGTCAGCATCGTAGCCCTTATCAACCTTTTCATTAAATTCAATAAGGTTTCTAACGCCAGCCGCCTCAATTGTTTCAAAGCGGTTTTCCATTTCTGTTACTGCCCATTGAAGTGCGCCAAGTGCCTTCTTTGGCTCAACAACAACTGGAACTAGTAGGTGTGGAACGCCATTATAGTTAGACAACTCAACCTTTTTAGGGTCAACAAGAATAAGTCTAACATCATCTGGTGTGGTTCTGTATAGCAAGGAAACAAGTAGTGAGTTTATGCAAACAGATTTACCCATACCAGTAGCACCAGCAACGAGTAGGTGTGGTGTTTTTTCAATATCAACATAAATATTCTCGCCTGAAATACTCTTGCCGAGTGCACAGGTAAGCTTACCCTTTGCCTTTTTAAATTGTTGACAATCAACAAGGTCGCGTAAGTAAACCATACTTGTAACCTTGTTAGGAACCTCAATACCAACTGCGCTCTTTCCAGGAACTGGGCATTCCATTCTTATGTCCTCTGCGGCAAGCTTGAGCTTAATATCATCTGCTAGGCTTGCGATTGAGCGAACACGAACACCTGGCTCGGGAACTAGCTCATATCTTGTAACAGTTGGACCTCTTGTAATATCAGAAACCTTTGTCCATGTTTTGAATTCATTCAAGGTTTCAACAATGATTTTTGCATTTTCCTGTAGCTCCGCCTTTACCTGTGCTGTATTAGAGTTGTCAACAGGCTCTTGTAGGAACTGAATTGGTGGGAACTTATAATTTCTCTTGATTGCCTTTTTCTTCGGTGGTGGCGCTGGTGCTTTCTTTACACCTTGGTGGTCAAGAGGAATACAGTTTGAATTATCGACAAAATCATTGTTTAAGGTTTCTGCCGCTTTATTTGGGTCAACCTGCTTTTTAGCATTATCAACAAGCTCGTCAAGATATTCAAATTGGTCGTTTGGTGCACCGCCTTCGGTTGGCTGTGGAGCGCTTACAGCAGGTGCAGTGGTGTTTTGTGTTGCTCCTACAACAGTAGCTGCTTGGGAAGGAGCCTGAGGCTTAATTTCCTCTGACTCGTCATAAGGTACAAGCTGAGGCTTTTCGTCAATCTCTTCCTCAACCTCTTGAGGAACAGAATAATCTCTTTTTGGGTTATAATCAAAGGATGAAATTGAGACAGCTTGAATTTCGAAGTCGTCATCGCTGTTTTCAAAGTCGCCAGTCATACTAAACGAATCCTTTGCCGGCTCTTCATTTGTCTTATTAGCCTTATCCTTATAGCTGTCGGTAAAAATAGCATCTTGCTTATCGCTACTGATATCAAGGTCACTTTTTATGCCCTCCTCAGCATCACGAATAGCAAAATATTCGTCTAGGCTTTCGATATTTCTAATTTTTGGATTATCAACTAAAAATTCATCACTATTAGATAGGTCGTCGCTGAACACGTGGCCATATTCATTTGCGCTAACCTGAGATGCTGCAACATAAAGGCTTTCTTCCTTTTCCTTCCACTCTTTGATGTAGTTTTCATCATAAGGCTTTAGTTGGTCGGATGATGCGCCACGGAAGCTTACAAGCTGGTCGTCAAAGCTCTCATATTTCTCGTCCTCATTATCAATGTGGTCGAGATGATCAAGCTCTTCTTCCTTTTTAGCAATAAGCTCGCGCAAGTCAACTGCAACAGTAGAAGCATTTTTAGAAGCTTGGGTCAAGCGCTTTTCAACCTGCTTCTCTACATAATCCTTGCCGTCATCATAAACGCTAACCTTTTTGCCCTTGACAGGCTTTGGCTCTTTTTCCTTTTTCTCCTTCTTTTCCTTTCCAGCCTTATCATCCTTCGACTTACGTCCAAGCTTAGTAAATAACGCTTGAACCATAGTTGCAGGAGTGATGTTGAACATTTGAAGAATCAAGAAAAGCAAAAGCACAAGCAAAATCGCAACAGCAATAAACTCGTGAGTTGCTAAATTTAAAAAGTCGCCAAGCAAAGCGCCTAAAAGACCGCCACCGTGTAAGGAAAGACCGTTTTTAGCTACATCAAAAATAAAGTGTGCATCGTATTCCTCGTGGTATTTCTCAAACTCAACAAGATGCTGCATAGCTGATACGCACCACGCTGTCATAAACGAGCAAATTACACGTCTTACACAAATTTTATGCTTAACATCATATTTCCAAACAAGCGCGTGATAAATAAGTGCGATTGCGATAAACACAGTGCCAGCGCCCGAGAAAAAGACCTTTAATGGTGCAATCAACGCCGAGCCTATCTTTAAAACAGTGTCTTCGCTTGTTTTTATATCTAAAAAGCCGAACAAAGAGAAAAGCACAACAACAAAAAGAATCGAAAGAATGTATGGCATAAGTATGCTTAAAATTCTCAGGAACTTTAAAAATTTACTTTTCTTGGGTTTTGGTTCTGGCTTTGCCAGCTCTTGTTGATACTTTCTCATCTCTTCCCTTTCCGTGAATAAAATAAACACATAATTTAATTTAAACTATACATTATATATAATAACAGAAAATAAAATAAAAAACAATAGATTTTTACAAAAGCAGAAAATTTTTTTGGAGATTATATGTTAAATTTAAAAAAGAACAGCTTTTTACTAGTTTTGATTTTTTGCCTTGTTTCATTTTTGGCTGGTGCTGTTAACGGCTTTGTTGGAACAGGTGGTGGAATTTTGTTTGTTTTCATTTTAAGTGGCCTTACAAAAAACGAAAAAAAGGACAGCTACGCGACCACGCTTTTTGCTATAATTCCAATTTCTTTGGTGGGAATTTACGCATATTTTGTGGCAGGGAGTGTCGATTTTTCCATTCTTTCACGAGTTTCTATCCCTGCTCTATTAGGTGGAATTTTAGGAGCTTTTTTAACGGACAAGCTAAAAGCAAAATGGCTGAATTTAATCTTTGGGGGCTTGGTAATTTATTCTGGAATTAGCATGCTTGTGAGGTGAACAATGGATTTAATTATTCCTTTTTTAATTTCGGCACTTATGGGTATGGGCATAGGTGGAGGAGGACTTTTCATTATTTATTTAACAATGTATCTAGGAATGGAGCAAATTAGTGCTCAAGGAACTAATTTGATTTTCTTTTTGATTTCTGCAATTTCAGCATTAATAATTCATATAAGAAAGCGTAAGCTTTTTCCTATGCAGATACTTGTTATGATAATTTTCGGCATTCTGGGTAGCTTTATTTTTTCTCATTTTGCAAATATGGTTGACCCCGATATTCCAAGAAAAGTGCTTGGGGGTGTTTTGATTTTAGGAGGAGGAGTGTCTGTTTTTACCACTTTTCTTGGTCTTTTCAAAAAAAGATAGCGCTCTTGCCTTTTCTTTAATTTTTACCTAAAAGTCCCTTCATAATTTAATTTTTTAAAAAAAGGCTTTACAAATTGAAATTTATATGCTATAATATTGCGCGTAGCACCCGATACCGAGTTTTCGGACTAAGAGCATAGTCAAAAGACAATGCATTTCACCCACCGATTGCACAGTATATGGGGCTAAATAAAATTATGAGGTGAAAAACGATGAACAAGAATGAAATCATCAAGGCTTACGCTACACACGAGGGTGATACAGGCTCACCAGAGGTACAAATCGCACTTCTTACAAGCCGTATCAACAATCTTAACGAGCACTTAAAGAAGAATGCTAACGACCATCACAGCCGTCGCGGTCTTCTTAAGATGGTTGGTCACAGACGTAACCTTCTTAACTACCTTGCAAAGAACGACATTGAGCGTTACCGTGCAATCGTAGAAAAGCTTGGCTTAAGAAAGTAATAGGCTAATACTTAACCTTGGCTATGCACACCATAGTCAAGGTTTTGTTACCTATTAACCCAAATCAGCGTTAGAAACTGCGTGAAGAGATAGCAGTTAACTAAAAATCAAATGTTGCTTGGGATAGTGCATATTATAACAATCCCTCAGTCGCTTTGCGACAGCTCCCTTTGCACAAAGGAGCCTTGACTTTTAGTTAAATGCTATGTCCCTCACGCAAAAAGTGAGGAGGCACACACTTGCCTTAAAAAGAAAATTAAAGCGGGCGATGTCATCAACTAAGAGTTGAGAGCTTGGCGAACAAATAGCAAAGAAAGGCAAAGCGAAGCGAGGGCGCATACTCTTTAGGGTCTGTAACCGAGTAAGAACGCAGTATTTCAAAGCTATTTTTTGTCAAAATCAATCTTCTGTTGTGTCAAAGCCAAAAAGGAGAAAAAAATGACAAAAATGTTCACTGAAAAGGTTTTTGACAATTACAAAACCTATGAATACGAGCTTGCTGGTCGTAAGCTTGTTATCGAAAGCGGAAAAATGGCAGGACTTGCTAATGGTAGTGTCCTTGTTCGTTATGGCGAAACAATTATTTTAGCGTGTGCAACAGCTTCTGCGGCACCTCGCGATGGCATTGACTTCCTTCCTCTCTCTGTTGACTACGAGGAGAGAATGTACTCAGTTGGTAGAATCCCAGGCGGTTACCTAAAGCGTGAGGGCAAGCCAAGTGAAAAGGCTGTTCTTACATCTCGTGTTATTGACCGTCCAATCCGTCCTTTATTTCCAAAGGATTTAAGAAATGATGTTAATATTTCCTTGACTGTTCTTTCAGTTGACCCAGACTGCTCACCTGAAATTGCAGCTATGATTGGTGCTTCAATCGCACTTTCAATCTCTGATATTCCTTGGAATGGCCCTATCGGTGGTCTTTTCATCGGTATGGTTGACGGCAAGTTCGTTATCAACCCAACTCTTGCTGAGAGAAAGGTTAGCACACTTGAGCTTACAGTTGCTGCTTCCGAGAACAAGGTTGTTATGATTGAGGCTGGCGCTAAGGAAATTTCTGACGACGATATGTTTGCGGCTATTATGCTCGCTCACGAGGAAATCAAGAAGCTAATTAAATTTATCAACCAAATTGTTGCTGAAATCGGCAAGCCAAAGTTTGCTTACCCATCCTGTGAGCTTGACCACGATATGTTCGACGAAATCTTTACTTACTGTGAGGAGCGTGTTATGGAAGCTCTTGACACTGACGACAAGACAGTTCGTGACGCTAAAATGCAACCAATTATGGACGATATCGTTGCTACATTTGAAGAAAAATATGAGGACATAAAGACAATTCTTCCAGAGCTTATCTATAAGATTCAAAAGAAGATTGTTCGTAGATGGCTACTTAACGACAAGAAGCGTGTTGACGGCCGTGGAATGAACGAAATCCGTCCACTTACTGCTGAGGTTGGTATGTTCAAGAGAGTTCACGGTAGTGGTATGTTCACACGTGGACAAACTCAAGTTATGACTCTTGCTACCCTTGGTCCTATCTCCGACTCACAAATGCTCGATGGCATCGACGAGGAAACCGAAAAGAGATATATGCACCACTACAATATGCCTGGCTATTCAACAGGCGAAGCTAAGGCTTCAAGAACTCCCGGCAGACGTGAAATCGGACACGGCGCTTTAGCTGAGCGTTCACTCGTTCCTGTTCTTCCATCAGTTGAGGAATTCCCATATGCAATCCGTCTTGTTTCCGAGGTTATTTCCTCTAATGGTTCAACCTCACAGGCTTCAGTTTGTGGCTCTACTCTTGCACTTATGGACGCTGGTGTTCCAATTAAGGCTCCTGTTGCTGGTATCTCCTGTGGTCTTATCACAGCTGAGGATGGCTCTTGGGACACAATGATCGACATTCAAGGTCTTGAGGACTTCTATGGCGATATGGACTTTAAGGTTGCCGGTACTCACAAGGGTATTACATCTATCCAAATGGACTTAAAGATTGATGGCTTGACACCTGAAATTATTAAGCGCGCGTTTGAGCAAACACACGCTGGTCGTGACCAAATCATTGACGAGGTTATTCTAAAGGCTATCCCAGAAGCCCGCAAGGAGGTTTCTGAATTTGCTCCAAAGATGATCTCTATGAAGATTAAGCCTGAAAAGATCCGTGAGGTTATCGGTACAGGTGGTAAGGTTATTCAAAAGATTGTTGCTGATACCGGCGCTAAGGTTGACATCGAAGAGGACGGAAGCGTATTCATCTCTGCTGTTGACAAGGCAGCTATCGAGGCAGCTCGTGAAATTATCGCTGGCATCGTATTCGAGCCAGAGGTTGGCGCTATCTACAACGCAAAGGTTACAAGAATTATTCCAATCGGCGCATTTGTTGAATATGCTCCAGGCAGAGAAGGTCTTGTTCACATCTCTAAGCTTGCAAAGGAAAGAACCGAAAAGGTTGAGGACGTTTGCAAGGAGGGAGACGAGTTCCCAGTTAAGTTCCTAGGAATTGACGAGAAGGGCCGTGCAAACCTCTCAAGAAAAGACACACTCTAATAGAGGGCACATAAGCAGGTTCAGAACGAAAAGCACAAATATTTTATATGGGAGGGGTCTACCCTCCCTTATTTATTTTCAATCTAATGAAGGGCGCTTTTCTTTGCATTTTTAAACGTTTTTACTCAAAAATCGCATACAGGATAGGACTTTTTTGAAAAATTGCCTAACCACCTTGAGCTTTTGCGCGTTCTTCTATATGCCTGCTTGAACGCTCAAGGGCTGCTTGAAAAAAGTCCTCTGTATCGAAAGAAGAAAAGCTGTTTCCTCCGTTTCCATCGACTTCTCTTTCACCCTTTCTTTCCCACGCAAGAATTGTTGCGTAATGGGATTTATATTTGTCGCCCCTTGACTCAATATAGTAGCTTAAATCATCTATTTGCTTTTTGTATGTACGTGGATATTTTTCTTTCAAATTTTTGTATTCTTTCTCCGTTAGATATACATTTTCAAATGTGCCGTACTTATTTTTAGTTTCATTTTTATTTTCATTTTCATTTATATCTTCATTTACATTTACATTTTCCATATGCGAAGCACTAGCTTTGCATATGCTTTTTTTAACTCCCTTTGCTTTTTGTCCATTTTTTCTTCTGCTTTCGGAAAATGCCCTTCGTTTTTCTATCTCTATTTCCATTCTTTCATTATATAATAAGCCACCTTCGTCCTCATTGAAGAATGAAAGAACATCTCTGCTTACCTCACCTACTGCTATTTTTACGGCTTTTTTAGTTAAATGCCCTGTTTGGTGTTGCATACAGAGCAGTTTAATTAGCATACCAATCTCCTCCAAGGTTAACCCTTGAGTTGAGCTTAAAAAGTCTGATGTATAAAATAATATTGCCGGATCCTTGCCCATTTTTTCCTCCTGTTTTGTTCTATATGTACATTTTACAACAAAAAAACCTATACTGGGTGGTACTATTTTTTGTCTTTTTTGGGCAAAGTGCCTAATTTTATACATTTTATTAATTATGCACAATTATAATATTGATTTTACTATTTTTTTGTGATATAATACAAATGTAATTCAAAAATAAGGAGATATTACAATGAAAAACAAATTTACTAAAGTATTGCTAATCGTTTCAATGCTCGTGCTTTTGATTTTCGTTGCTTGCGCTTGTGGTGGCGAGGAAGAACCATCCATTTGCTTGCACGAACAACAGACAGTGCTTGAAGCAGTAGCACCTACTTGCACAGCAACGGGCTTAACTCCTGGCGCAAAATGTGCAAATGAAAGCTGCGGAAAGGTTTTGGTTGAACAAACTGTTATCCCTGCACTCGGTCATACCGAGGTTGTATTGGATGCAAAAGCAGCTACTTGTACAGAGGCTGGTCTTACAGAAGGTAAGAAATGCTCTGTATGTAACGAGGTTACAGTTGCACAAGAAGCAATTGAGGCTCTTGGTCATACATTGACCGATTATGAGGCACAAGCTGCTACTTGTACAGAGGCTGGCTGGGAGGCTTATCAAGCTTGCTCCGCTTGCGACTACACAACAAAGGTTGAAATTGAAGCACTCGGTCATACCGAAGAGATTATTCCTGCAGTTGAAGCAACTTGCTTGAACGACGGTAAAACAGAGGGCAAGGTTTGCACCGTTTGTGAAGAGGTTTTAGTTGAACAAACAGTTGTTGAGGCTACAGGTCACAAAGAGGTTGTAGTTAAGGGTACACCTGCTACTTGTACTGAGGATGGTAAAACAGACGGTAAAAAATGCTCCGCTTGTGGATACGTTATCCAACCTCAAAAGCCTATCTTCTCTGAAGGTCATACTAAAAATATAATCAAGGGTACACCTGCTACTTGTACAGAGCCCGGTAAAACAGATGGCGAGGTTTGTACTGTATGTAAACAAACACTAAAGGAACAAAAAGAAATCAAGCCTCTTGGCCATGATCTTCAATACCACGATGGCAAAGCTGCTACTTGTACAGAGGGTGGTTGGGATGCTTACCAAACATGTACAAAATGCACCTTCTCAAGCAAGGTAGAGCTTGGCGCTCTTGGACACAATATGAAGCACTATGAAGCACAAGAGCCAACCTGCTCTGCAGTTGGTAATAACGAGTATGATGCTTGTGAAAGATGTGGTTTCTCTGAAAACAAGGAAGTACTTGAAAAGCTTGACCACAAATACACAATTAATCATGACGCACTAGCTCCTACATGTACAGAAAAAGGCTGGGATGCTTATCAGGAATGTGAAGTATGCCACGCAACAAATAAGATTGAAAAGGCTGCTACTGGTCATACACCAGAGGTAGTTGATGCAGTTGCTCCAACTTGCGAGGGTACAGGCTTAACAGAAGGCTCAAAGTGCTCTGTTTGTGATGCTATACTCGTTGCGCAAGAAGAGATTGAAGCTAATGGACACGAGTACGGTCTTGATGAAGAAAAGCTTACTGATGGTGTTCCAACATGTAAGACAGAGGGTAATTACGAATATAAGTGCACCGTTTGTGGTGACACAGAATACAACGTAAATGGCGAAGAGCCAGAAGAAATCCGTCATACATACACTGCTGGCGAATATAAGACAGCGCCTACATGTATCGCTGCTGCTACATATGAATGTACTGACTGTGGCGAAACATTCACAGCTTATGAGGACGACGCAGAGGCTCAAGCTCACGGTATACACTCAATTGATCTACCTGGCACACCTGTTCCTCCAACCTGTACAGAAGCTGGCTATACACCATATACTTGTTCAGCTGACGAAAACTGTCAAGAAACAGAAAACAGAGACGAGGTTCCAGCTCTTGGTCATACTTACACAAGAGATGGCGAAGATTACTCCATTGAATATGTAGAGACACTTGCTCCTACATGTATTACAAAGGGTCGCGAGACTGCTAAGTGTACAGATTGTGGCACAACAGATGACACATAT
>JAZPYB010000017.1:0-61254 GCA_045543955.1 Eubacteriales bacterium | reverse complement strand
TTTTTGTTTTCTTGATTGTTCTTCATTTTTATTACCTCTTTACTACCGTATTTATTCGGTAATAGTAGTTTTGTCAATTTTATAAAAATAATACTTGACTATACAAAAAATCAATGTTATAATTCATATGTTATTTTATTTTTAGGAGATTTATTATGCCCGAATTTTTAGAAATTGTTATGCTAATTTGCTTTGGATTTTCTTGGCCTATCAACGTTATAAAAGCTTATCGCGCAAGGACAACAAAGGGAAAAAGTGTTATTTTCATTTGTCTTATTTTACTTGGCTATATCGCGGGCATTACATCCAAATTTATAAATCCTAATTTTGATTATGCCGAAAAATGGTATGTCCTGTTTTTCTATTTCTTAAACTTTATTATGGTTTCACTAGACCTTGGCATGTATTTTAGAAATCTACGCCTTGACAAAAAGCGCGAGGAAGTAAACGAAATTAATTATGAAGAATGAAAAAACCACCCTTAAGGGTGGTTCTTTTTTATGCTTCTTTAATTGTTACACTTTTTATTACTGGTCTATAGTCAAGATATACAGAGCCGTTATAGCCTTGTGGCACCTGCTCACAAATAAGGTCAACAACCTCAATGCCGCTAATAACCTTACCAAATGCTGCGTAGTCACCATCTAAATGAGGTGAATCCTCATGCATTATAAAAAACTGGCTTGATGCACTATTCTTAACTTCAGTTCTTGCCATTGAAATTACGCCACGCTCGTGCTTGATGTTATTCTTAACTCCGTTTGAAGAAAACTCGCCCTTGATAGAAGCGGCATCCTTCTCTGAACCGTCTATTTTATAGCCACCACCTTGAATCATAAAGCCTGTCATTATTCTATGGAATGTAAGACCCTCGTAAAATCCCTCTTTTGCAAGCTTAACAAAGTTATTTACGGTTATAGGTGCTTCTTTCCCATAAAGCTCTAGCTCTATTGTGCCATAATGCTCAATCTCAATAGTTGCATAATGCGTTACCTTTGGCGCACCACAGGATGCAAAGGTCAACATTACAAGTGACAATGTAGCAACCACTAAAAATAGTGAAATGATTTTCTTTTTCATAGTTTTACCTCTCTGATTTTTAACATTGATATTGTATCATATTTATGTATTTATTGCAATACAAACTTAAAAATAATTTTGTATATCGTGTATATAAAACCGTTCAAAATTGTTTAAAAAGAGCTAGTTTAATAGGTAATAATTAGCATTAAAGGGATCTTTCATTATTTTTTAAATTTTTTTGATATAATAGTATCATATTTTATTCAAACGGAGATACAAATTGAAACTAGCAAGGCGCAAACTGACAAGCAAAATTAGCATCGCATATCTATTGACCGAGGAAAACGGCGAATTCTCTATCCACTGCATCGAGGAAAACAAAAGCGAGCAAAGCACCTCTCATTTTGTGGCGCAACGATTTTCCAGCTCGCCCAAAGAGGCTCTACGAATATTTAACAAAATTGTTCGTGGCAAGGTTTTTGGCGAAACTCTTTTAGATATTGTCTACAATTTAATAGAATAAAAAAGTGGCAAATGCCACTTTTTTAATTATATAGATTTTTCAATTCTTCTATCTGCGCTTTTACCTTATCTACAACCTCAGTTGGGGAAACGACCTGTAATTTATTTCCAAAGGAAACGCACCAACCAATAAACGCTGAGCTGATTTGAACTTCTGCTGTAAGCTCGGCTTCATTTTCGTTTATCATTTTCAGCTTGACGCCGGCACCGAATCTATCAAACATAGCATCAATTAACGCTTTATTAATTCTAATGGTTACAGGAACACATTCTGCCCCTGCAAACATATTGAAAACTTGTTTTTTATGCTTTTTTACATCAAATTTTTTGAGATCAGCTCTTTTGGTTATTGGCTCATCCGTAATTCTTACAGTATCCATTCTGTCAATGCGATAATGTGCCATTCCTTCATGCTTATCGTCATAGCAAAGAAGATAATAGGAATCATTTGAAAAGATAGTTGCGTATGGATTAACTATATATTTTTGCTTATCTTTTCTAAATACCTTGTTGTGAGAAATATCGTAATCAAAATAGAAAAACTCAATTTTCTTTTTGGTTTCAATCGCAGTTAGGATTTCATTTACAGAATAATAAACTCTATTGTTTGTGCTTTTAACAGTATTGAAAGCAACTATATTTGATTTTAAAATCTCAGCCTTTTTCTCGCCTGAAAGCGATGCGATTTTGTTTACAAGTTCATTTGTCTTCTCTTCAGTTACAAAAGAAGCTGCTTGCACGGCATCCATTAAAATATGCAACTCGGTTGGGTCGAAATTGCGCTCCAAAACATAGTATTCATTTTGTCTTGAACGATTGCACTCAACTAGATAACCATTTTCGTTCAACGCATCAATGTCCTTATAAAGCGTACGCCTGTCACAGCTAATTCCCATATCAGCAAGTTTTTTGATTATAGTTGTCGATGGCATTGGATGGTCTTCGTCCGTTTCACGACAAAGCATCTCCCAAATTTTAAGCATCTTTAATTTTGAAATTGAAGTTTCCATATCTCACCTCGAAATATCGTTTTGTTAATTATATCATATTTTAAAGAGCTTGTAAAGATAGTGTACAAAAAATTAGACAATTAATAATTTGATTATTGGTATTGCTTATCTTTCGTTTTAAATATAATACAAATTAGAATTTAAAAATAAATCAAAATTTAAAAAAATTTAAAAAAGGTCTTGACAATAAAGAATTGTTATGATATAATAGCCTAGCGTTAAATAAATAGGCGCAAATGGCGGAATAGCTCAGAGGCTAGAGCATCCGGTTCATACCCGGCAGGTCATAGGTTCAAATCCCATTTCCGCCACCATATATGGCCCGTTGGTCAAGCGGTTAAGACACGGCCCTTTCACGGCTGTAACATGGGTTCGATTCCCGTACGGGTCACCAAGAAAAACGCAACCGAACTATTTCGTTACGAAAGAGTGGTTTGGCTGCGTTTTTTCTTTATCTTGAGCATACCACAAAAACACAAAAGAGCAAGGATTTTTTCCTTGCTCTTTTTGGTTATTTATAAACATTTAAAATATTGATTTTTTCTTTTTTCAAGAGAAATGCGTATGCTACAAGAGATACGACACTATCAAATGCGTTTCCGATACCAAACAGCAACGCTATGCCTATAAGCGATGGTGTCCACACGCCTGTAATATAAAGAATAAATGCGATTCCATAATAAATTGTATTTGTCACTACCGATTCAAAAAGCATATAGTTTGTTTTACCAAGTCCATAAAAGGTTGAGTCAAACACATTTTGAATTGCGTACAGTACATAAAATCCAACAAGAACCATCACAAGCTCAAACAGCTTGTCAACATCGGTAAAGCAAAGAATGTGCGTCATAAATGGCTTCCACACGGGAATGCTTGCAAACCATAGAGCTGATATGATTGCCGTGATTCCAAAGTAGCCAAGTGAATTACGACGAATGTTTTCCTTGTCAGTTGAAACCTCTTGCTTGATTAGCTCACCGAGTTGTAGCACAGGAAGAAGCAACCAACCCCAAATGAAGTTATTTGCAACCCAATATGTTCCCTGCTCTCCCACTACATTTACCATTCGTGCAATCATAACCATATAGGCAACATTGCGAACGAGTGATTCTATTCCTGAAATTCCACCTATTTTAGCAAATTCCTTAGCCCACGAAAAGTCTAACTTTGCCTTTGCAAAAACCTTGATTCCTTCTTTTGCAAGGAGCAAAATAGATACGGCAAGTAAAAGTGCGTTAACAATAATATTTGAATAACCTATTCCGTTTACTCCAAGATTTGCTGACACAGGCAAGGTCGAAACGAGGAAGGTGTCTGCAACAAGGCACAAAGCAAGCTTTGCTCCTGTAATTGCGTAAAGATATTTGCTTTTGTTTACTGTTACGAGTGCAACAAGAGCAAACTGTGTGAGGATTGAGAAAATGTTTGCAATGCTTTCAATGCGTATGTATGATGCTGATGCTTCAATAATGCTTGCATCGGTAGCCATAAGCGTAAGCAATGGCTTTGCAAATATAAGCACAATTGCAGAAAGAACTACATATACGCCAAGCGAAATTAGCATACCTGTTCTTACTCGGTTAGAAAACTCATTTTTATCATCCTTTACCTTACCCACGAAAAAGAACAGTGGAAGAATGATTGCTTCGTTTAATATTTCGTAAAGCAGGTTAACCCACGATAGCTGACCTGCTATTGAGAACGAATACTCGCCTGGCAACTGTCCAAGAAAAAACACGCGAGCAGTTGTGTAAATAGTCGGCGCTAACGCAAGAACTATTAACGCGAGGAAAAGCTTGTAATTTATTCTTGACAATGATGTCTTAATTTTTCTTATCATTATTTCTCCTAAATATATTTTTTGATTATTATATATCAATTGTTTATATATTTAACAACCAATTATCAAATCATATGCTTATGTAATATCTTTAGAAAAAATAATTTCATCGTTGTCCTTTCTAACTAACCTCAAAAGCAATACGATAAAATCCTCCGGTTGTTTCTTCACTCCACCAACCATTTTTCTAGTTTCCTGTGCCGCAAAAACCCAAAAGTTAGATTCACCCAATCGATTTATAACATCATTTAACTCAAATCCAATAATAACTCTTTCTCCAGGTTCATAAAAGTTATCTGCATCCACAATTTCTTGAACCGTCTGAAAAAAATCCGCTATTAGTTTTGCCTCCTCAAGAGTTTGTGGTTCATCATTATAGAATTCCATTGCTGATGCTCCGGAAGTATATCTGAGCAGTTCTGCACCTGTTTGAACACGATGCAATTTGATATCTTTATAGTCTTTTTGTCTATAAAACTTTATAGGAGGAATTTCGTCCTCCATATTTTTCTCGTCAAGAGGGCTGTTTTGTGAAACCTTTTTATACCAATTATCGCGATGCTTTATTAATTCTTCTTTTGTAAAATGAATTCCTTTTGGATGTTTCGGATCATACTGTCTCACCTCGGCATGGCAATCAAAGCAAAGTGGTATAGCATTATCAAAATCATTACTCCCGCCTTCCGCTTCTGCTACTATATGATGAACTTCCATATTATTTCCACAAAATTTATGACAAATAACACATCTTCGTCCGCACGCGACCATCGCTCTAATTTTTACATCCTGTGAAAAAGACATAATTCTCTCCTTCCAGCTAAATAAAATGTTTATTTAACATTATTTTACTTAATTATAATTATTCATTCTTCATAACAAATAATTTAAATTGTTCTTTAAATACCTTTTTTAATCAACAATAAAATGAAAGCGATCTGTAAAGTATTCTGGATATTCTTTAAGAAGATTTTCAACTTCTTCTTTATTAAGTTTCAAAGTTTCAATTATATCATCAGAAGAAATTTGATCATTTTTCAGTAGACCTGCAATCTGTGTAGCAATTATTCTATCATTAAATACCTTCTCACATATAGAAATAGCGGTTTGAGTTTGAACACCATATTTAAATTTTTTCTGAATAATACTCAGTGTGTTATATGGATTAATTTGTTCTTCGTCTTCTGGATCAACAATTATTAAATCGCAAATGTTTCCTACGAAGAAATTCAAATCGTAAGAAATATTCTTATTACACACATCATCAATACTAAACATATCACATCCTGTCATCACTTCCATCGCAGCAGGCGTGCATCCTTCTATCCACAACCTGCAAATTTCTTTAAAATGATCCGAACATTTGTTAACTGTATGTATATCAAGATAAAAGTCTATTATTAAATCTACTAAGTCTGCTTCTTTCATGAACGAAGTGGTTAATTCCTGCTCTATAATCCAAGACTCTATTTTAGAAGACATATCAATGCCTGACATGGCATACGAGTAGTTTTTCAATTGCTCGCCAGAATAATTACTTAATTTAGAAATGATAGCAATAAACACTCTTTCCAAAAGTTCTTTTTCAAGCTCATTGGCCAACGAATATGCCAATGAATCTCGACAAATTTGCAAACCAATATTTTCTCTTTCGTTTTCTTCAGTCTCTATAAAAACTAGACATAAATAATTCTCAATTGATTCAAAAACGCCTTTTCTAAACATAACCTCCTCAAATATATTGCTTTGCTTCTGTTTTGGATTTTTCTCAAAATACTTTTTTTCACATTTGTTTGCAAATATCTCGAAACACTTTTGATCATCAAAATGTTTTAAAATCCAATCAATAAATGTAGTTCCTCTTACTACTGATTTATAATCAACCGAAAAATCTTTTACGGCTAATAAGATAGAACTACCACATGGCTCTGATGAATTTGAGTCAAACATTGTTATATATTCTTTCCATTTATGGAATCCATGTCCTGTATTTTTTTCATCAAATATTTTAGTATCAGCAATAATAATGCTTCCCTCTGTATAAACGCCCGATCTAGCTGTTCTGCCTATTAAATTTTGGAAACTTCGCGTTTTCATAAGAGTCCGATTGCTTCTTAATCCTGTAACACATAAATACTTAATTGGAATATTAACTCCTTGCGCTAATGTCGATGTGCACACAACAACTCGTGCATGTCCATGCTTTAATGCATATTCAACACTAAGTTTTACACCATTTGGTATATTGGCAATGTGAGGTAATACACCCAAATAACAACCTTGAGAATAAATAAACTCTTTTCCGTAATATGTCGCTATTAAATTTCCAATTTTGTCTATTTCTTCTTTATTACAGTCACTTGTAAAATTAGATATATCATATTCTCTCTTGTGCAAGTCAACTACTTTTTCTAAGACCGTTTTGAGTGTTTTTTGTCTAGGAATATACAAAGCTACTCCACCATTATGACATAATCTAATAGAATTGTATATAGAAATATCAACTGAAGAATTTAAATCAGGGAAATGCTTTTCCTTTTTTTCACGCGGCAATTTTTTCAATTTTTGCGGCGTCAAAACATTCGGAATAAAGTAGTCCTCTACATTTGGGTCGTCAGTATAATAATGTACATCTCTCAATGCAGAAGCGAATCCTACAGATTTAGGCGTAGAAAATATATTCGAATCAGTCGCTAATACTCCCTTTTCTTTAAACAGCCACTCCTTTATTTGATTAGAGTTTGGCAAAACTGCCGACAGCAAAACCAATTGCTGCAAGTCATTCAATTGCTTCTTTATATGTGAAACCAAAAACTCATATGATGCTCCTCGGTTTCCATCATCAAACATATGTGCTTCATCAAAGATAAACAAATCTATCATATCAAGAAACCCTTGATTATGATGTATAATATAACTAAGCTTTTCGGGAGTGCACACCATTATCTGTTTGTCAACTTCTTCACCAAATAGCAATGCTATATCATTTTGCAGTACATCTGAAAACTGATTAACTTGTATATTACCACTATCAAAAGCTTTTATCATATCCGAAGTTATTTCATTACATAACGCTCTTAAAGGAGCTACGATAATTGCAGTCGAGGCACGTTCAGACAAAAAAGCGGATCGAATTATCAATTCAATACATTTAGTTTTTCCTACGCCTGTTGGAAGCTGAACAATACCATTTTCACCTCTCATAATACCCTTTTCACCGATTAGTCTCTGAGCTGGCCAAAGCATTTTTATCGATAAGCGCTTTGTCAAATAATCTCTCCACTTTTCTTCGGACAAATAAGAATACTTGGGTAGTAACATCCAGGAGGAGTTTTGAATAGTTCTAATCGAAACAGCAAATAAAACATCAATGTAAAAAGATTTATCAGCATCATTTAAATCGTATACTTCTTTTCTATATTGATTTAACAATGCCATTATTCTATCTTTCTCCTTCTTACCTTTTTCAAAATAATCCAAAAAAGCATTATTAATCTTAGAATATGTATCGCTGACCTTAATATATTTTATTCCTTTTCCGTTTAGCAGAAAAGCAAACAATCTTAAAATTAACTGTTGGGGATTATGGGTTTCATCTCTGAAAGTTTCCAACTTATTCGTTAGCACTTTGGAACTTCCAAAGTCATTAGATAAAAAATATGCAGTTGCACCACAAAGTAAAAAATCATAATTGTATTCATCACATTCTTGTGAACGAACTGCTGCATCATAATATTGTGCTGTTACAGTTAATAACGGTGATAACTTCTCCAATTCGTCCCCTTTGTTGTTAATAGTGCACTCAGAATATCTAGATAATATGTATGTGGTGGAAAAGACAAGATCTTTAGAATCCAACTTAAAATTAGGATAACATTCGCGTGGCACATTATATTCTATTAGCTTTGTCTTTGCTTTTTGATATTTAAGCATCCATTTAGAGTTGTTACCATAAATCATTTTATACACCTCTCGTATATATCATGAGTTAATTTCATTAATTCTTTTCCGTGAATAAAATAGACCTGGCGGTCTATACCGATACATAAATCCTCAGCAGGCATACTTAATTGTATTTCATGTTCAATATTTTCACAACTACTCATTCCTGCAGCAATATATTTTATTTGGAAATCACGCTCTGGTTTGAACAAAAAACGCGTTATTTCTTCCGATTCTAATTCGAAACCAAGTTCTTGGAGTCTTATTCTACAATAGTTGATAGTTCTAGCCAGGCGTACAGAATCCTTTTTAGAATGCTCTATGGCATTTTCTATTGGCTTGTATGTTTTATCGGTCAATTCCGCCTTCACCTCAGCTGCTATAAGCTCATCGTTGCGACTTGGAGTTTTATCGTTTTTTTGAAATTTATATGCTATGACATCTGTGCCATGCTCGGAATTGTTTTTTCCAGATCTATTCATTTGTTTGTATCTTGGTACAGAATATCCCATAATAAATTCTAGCAAATCGGCAACTATTATTTCGGCAATATCTCCAGATCTTACTGTAGCACCCAGTTTCTCTTCCTTTTGTGGAATGACATATTGACGGAGATAATCTTGCACACTCATACCATTAACTCTTGCATCATTAACCAAAGTCTTATCTTGAACATAGTGTCTTCTAATATGTAATGCCCAATCATCCAAGACAGAATCATCATACGAATAGTCAATTTTGTAGCACTCAATCAGGAAATTATCTTTTATAACTACCCCTTTTTCTTCTATTATCCAATTAATATACTTTGGCTTGTCCATAACATACTCCAACATCTTTCATATAACGATTATTGTTTTGTTATTATTATATCACAAACGTCATATTTTGTAAATAAATGTAACATAATCTAGTACTAATTTTAAAGATAAAGCGATGATCTCATTAAAACAGGATCATCGCTTTATCTTTGTTTTGCATATCAGATTTTGATATTCGAACGCACAATTAATCAGATTTTTTATTCTTCTCTTCGAGATATTTTTTGAATTCTTCTTGTCCTTTTTCGCTTTGATAAAACTCAATTAGGTCAGGAATAAGGCTTTGAGCAATCTCTCTTATTACATGCTCAGGGAGATTAAATTCTCCGTGATTATCTCTTAAAATATGCTTGATTTTTAGAACTAATTTCTCATACCAGCTTGCATTTTTGTACTCATCACTTTCCAAAAGCTCGTCCCAACTTTGTTGTGGCTCTAGCTTAGGTCTTTCTATTTTTTCATCAGAATAGTAATACGCAGTTGTGTGATCATCCTGCAAAATCTCTTTTATTTTACGACCATGTTTTCTGAGTTTTTTCATCTTTATTCTCCTTCCACTTTATAACTCGTTAAACTGACTTAAAAAACTAATTTTGATATTTCGGCGCCTATGAAAAGCCTTATGGCATCTGCATTTATGCAATTTTCGGCGCCATTTCTCAAAAAATGTAGGCGCCGTTCAAAACCCTTATACCATCTGCGTTTGTCGCACTTTCAGGTGTCGGCGCCTAATTTCTTCGGCGCCTATTTTAGTGCCGTAAATATCATTTTCTACTCTGTTAAAAGCCTTTATTTATCGGTCAGCTCTGCTGTCCGATGTGAATTGGTCGGTGCAAAATCGGCGCCGGCCTTTCTCCTGCTTGATTTTCTACCTTCGTAAAATCCCATTTTTACGCCTTTATTTTATCAAATTTTCTACCCGTTGTCAACGAACACATGTCGCAATTTCAAGACAGTAAAAGCGATCACATTTCTGTACTCGCTTTTTTTTGATTCCTCTATAATCATATTTGATACGCATGTTAATTAATCAGTCAATGTTTCTAGCACAAGCCTTGCTCCGAGCTTGAAAGCGTATGAAAATATCGCTTTATGTGCCTTGCTTGAGTATTCGCTCCAACAGTCGTCAAACTTTTCAAAAATCGCCTTTTGCTCGTCCGTTAGTGTTGCCACGAGTTCTTCCTGATGCCGAGCTATGTAACTCATTAGCTCCTTCATTTCTTCCGTGTTATTTCGAGTATCATCCATTGGAGATACATTTCCATACCACAGCTCATCAATCATTGCTTTCATCACTGTCCTCCACATAAACAAAGGACGACTCATTACCGACACAGGTCGGCTTTGAATCGTCCTCTATTTTTAATGCTTCATTAATTGTGTGTGCCACAACAAGCTTGTCCATCCAATCTACAAGCTCCACTATGCTTACCTGCTTTCCACGAAGCTTTTCCAAATCTTCCTTTACAGCTATAAGCACCTTTTCACTCGCATTTGGATACAAACTTTTCAACGCTTCTAATATCATAATGCTACCTCCTTTGTTTGGTAACACCACAATATCACAGAAAGATTCAAAAGTCCAGTAAAATATCTCAACTTTTTATTTATTTCGAATCAGGCACACTTATGGCATAAGTTGCACGATGCTCTGTCATATGCATAGGAGCAATTCTGTATTCCCACGGCAACAAAGACTTGATTTTAAATATATTTTCAACCTTTATAATCTCTATATAAGTGCTGCATACATATATTACATATTGAATATTGTCACGGTATTCATACAGAAAATCAAACATGTGTATATCTCTACTTAATCGATAATCGCTAAAGCACTCTTGGCTACGCAAGTCACCAATTCCTAATCCATTCATAGATGCATATTTATCCTCTATCATTGACAATGCCATTTCATTATATTCAATCAAAAAAATCCCAACTTTTTTTACGCCATTATATTTACGCAAGCCATCCATATGATGTTTCCATGAAGCTTGCATAGAAGAAACAAGATTCTCATATGAATGCTCCTTATACTCCATGTCTAAACAATATGACTTACATACTCCAATTTCTAAATTTTTATTCGTATTTTCCTTGAACTCTTCTAACCCTGATTCATAATCGCTATTAAATTTTGCGATATCTCTTTTATGTAAAGAACCGTTTCTTGTAGTCTTTCCGGATGATATTTGAAAATGTTCAATAAAACCTTCTTCGCTTATAAAATCAGGGAATCGACTATTTTCAGGATTTGGCTCAGCAGATAAAACTATTCTTTTTATCTGCTCACAATCTTCTAAAGTAGTTCCAAAATATATTGAGTGATCGTTCAATTTCTTTTTTACAAAATTGAGACAGTTCAACTCTTGTTCTCCTCTTGACATTATTCCTCCTTGAACATTTGAAATGCTTTTTCTGCCATCATATTTACTCTATCGTATAGATATTTTATTTCTAGTGATAAATTAATCATATCAAAAACAAGCAATTTTTGTTCATTTGTTAACAAATAGATTTTGCTGAACTTTTTTATACCATCATTAATGCTTTTAAGTATTTGAATTGTACCCTGTATTTGATACGATGGAATTAAAATAGTCGAATTAACAAACAGCTCATATTCAGCCATATCTGCATACCCTGCATTCGTACTGTTTAAGCGTTCTATCTTTTGCTTTACCGCTTCAAAAAATTCTTTTATTGGTCCTTCAAGTATATTTTTCCCATAGCATCCTTGATCCCATATGAATTCATTTGATTGTGCATCCACACCTAACTGTTTTAACCGTTCAACATCTCGCGTGCGTACTGTTGAATTACTTTTTACTCGATCCCACAAGTTCAAGGCCTCTGCTTCTTTTGCTGCCATACTATATGTTACTTCTATACCTGTATTTGAGTTCGTGTGACGAAGATCTGGCTTATCAGAAATCTGCAAAACATCGTATATATTCGGAAAACAGCTTTCCAAAATAACTTTTGCGAAATATTCATTAAATCTTTTTTTCATATTCGTTCCGCTATATCTTATGGTTGAATATCTACTAATTCCAACTCATATTTGTCCGCAATCAATCTCATTTTCTTTACAGGAACTCGCTTTTTATTTGCCTTTTTCACCATTTTCTCCTCATTGTCCGAACTAATATTTGCACCCAAGTAAATACCAGTTATAATATCTTCAAATAACTTTTGTTCTTGTAAATTCTTTAAAGTATGTATTATTCTCCACTCTTCTTCGTATTGCCAAATATTACTCTTTGTAAGCAAAGCTTCTACAATATCTGCATGCGGAAAAATACCTTCTGCAATCTTCACATTTTTCACATCTGAAAAATCAAACATTGATAACGGCAACAACGGCCTTTTTTTTGAATAAATTACTGGATATAGCATAAGCTTGGCTTCTTGAGATCTTATTTTAGTCATATCATATTCCACACAAAATCCTGTGTGTTTGTCTGCATAATGTGACCACATTAATATGTTGTCATTCCTCTCAGCAAAGCAAGATATTCCAAAAATTTTGTTTACATTATCCTTAATATTTTTCATTGCTTCTGCTATTTTTTCATGTGCCTGCCCTAATTCAAAATCAATACATAAATCATGATTACCAAGTTTGTCTAAAGCTTTAATTTTATTAACAGTTCCTTCCTGACCATTGATCTCGTCGATCACTCCGAATGTTTTGCTCGATACATCATCTGAACAAAAAAGAGATAGCAATTCTTTATCATTTATAATTTTCTGTATCAACACAGACATCTTTTCTTGATTCATTGCTTGTCCTAAATCCATTGTAGAATTTGGATTTGATATAATGGAGAAAAACTCTTGCGCAAAATTTTTATTTGAAAACAATTGTAGCGTCGCTTTTGTAATTTCTTCTTGGGATAAATGTTCCCCTTTTATTTCGTTCTCAATTACCGATCTAAAAGGCTCTTGTTTTAAAAGAAGAATAATAATCTTGATCGTTGGGTCATCAGATTCCAACGTCTCTCCTCCCAACATTCCTTTGATCGTTTCTTTTATTAATTCACTATTATCATCTGTTATTGCGATTCTATCATCTATTACAGACAATAAAAAAGAGCGTGTCATCTCATCCAAAGATAATCCCATGACGCAATCAAAAGGATCATTGAACTTTTGAGGTAAAGAAAAATATATTATATCGTTTTCAAAATTATCAATTGAATGGTTATAATCATTTTCAGAAAACGAATAGTATTTGTATAATTTCCCACCAAACATATGCATTTTTTCTTCAATTGCAGTTTGCAATAAGAAATCCGATACTTTTCCTGAAAACAAACTATTCAATTGAGGTTTTATCCAACTTGTATCTTTCATAATTACTCCAAACTATATTAAAATACCATTACAATGATCTATTTCGTGTTGAATTATTTGTGCTGTCCAGCTAGTGAATGTTTTGATTCGTTGTTGGAACTGCTCATTTTGATATTGAACCTTGATGGTTTTATATCGTTTGCATTTGCGTGGACCACCAAGGAGGGATAAGCATCCCTCTTCTGCGTCGTATTGGTCGCTCTTTTTGATGATTTCAGGGTTGTACATGACCATGTGCTCGCCATTATTGTCAAAGGCGATAATTCGCTTCTTAACGCCTATCATATTAGCTGCCATTCCAACGCAACTATCTTTATGCGCAACAAGAGTGTCAAGCAAGTCAATTGCGACTTGATTATCCTCTATCGTTGCATTTTCTGATTTTTGTGCCAAAAATATTGGATCATGAACTAGCTCTTTAACCATATTTATCTCTTTTATATTATAAGTTTTATGAATTCTTTTCTTGATATGTCAATCCCGCTCTTGCATAAACGATCATATCTCTCTTCGTATAATTTTTCAGCCACATGCTCTTTTTCAAAATTCATGCCGTGGTGCAGAAGTCTATGGCATATCGGACACAATGAAACAATGTTAGCATATATATCTAAACTGTTGTCAAAATGTTCTTGAAAACGCAAAGGTATTAAATGATGTCCTTCCATGTACGCTTTTCCTGTTGCCTTTGAAATAAAAGTAGTATGCGTATGGTTATGCTCACACATATAATTTGCGCCTTCAATTGAATGAGCTATGAGTATCTGATTTCTTTTCCATGTAGATTGGGCGGTTGTTATAATTTTGGGTTTATTAACAACTATATCCATATCTTCGATGTGTGTTTCAAAAAAATCATGGTCTGCATACGCAAAATCACAGAAATGATGAAAAGAAACGCTATACATGTTGTGTCCAACTGTGTTTTTAGTAACAAATTCTTTATTTGTATTTAAAAAGTTAGCTATGCAATCCAATTCAGTTTTGTCTCTAGCTGCAAACACATTTCTAATAGGAAATTCGTATTTTTCCAGTAAAGTATTTATGGTGTTTATACCTGTTACATAATGTCCTATTGTTCTTTCAGCTAGACCTTTTGCTCTTAAATACTGTTGAAAAAACTGTATTAACATACATATCTCCTATTAATCGTTAATTCTTTAACATTACTGAAAGCTCTGGCGTATATATTTCAAAAACCTTCAACAGTTCATTAGTGTCATCGTTTTTAGTGAATACCATTAAAAGTGCCAAAAAAGTGTTCCATGGCATTTCCCTTTTTTTATTTTCAAAAGCTGCTACTGTAAACCTACTGACACCGATTTTATCTCCCAGCTCTTCTTGCGAAAGCCCCAATTTTAATCTAAGAATGGCAAGATTTTCACATAACCTATTAGTTAATACTTTTCTTTCTTCTTCCGTCATTGCTTACACCCACTTTCCAATTCATCTAGCAAATCAATAACTTTTTGAGAAACGCTGCGAATTTTCAACTCACATTCCCATATTCTAACTACATGCCAACCTCGTTGGCTGATTTTTTCAGTCACAGATTTATCTCTTTGAATGTTTCGTTCTCTCTTTTTATTCCAATATTCCGCATTATCTTTGGAAATAACATTTCTACAATTATGACCATGCCAAAAGCAACCGTCAACAAAAATCACAATCCTTTGTTTTGGAAACACAAAATCAGGCTTGCCTACCATTTTATAGGTTCTTCGCCAGCCAATTATATGTCTTTTTTTGAACATTTTTATAAGTTTAAGTTCCGTACTTTTTCCATTTTTATATTTCACTTTACTCATTATGTCGGAACGTTTATTTTTATCGTAAACATCCATTTTAACAATACCTAGCAAGATCGCTTAAATTTTCAATTTTAATGAGTTTTTCAAATCCATAAAAACCTGTCTTTGTCCCTCTCCTTCTTAGTGCGGGAGAAAGTATCAAATCGTCGTCTTGATAACGTCTAAGTGTGTCCATCGTTGCCAAACCGCAAAGGATTACGGTATTTTCAGACCTCTTTATGCATATAAGCTCTGGGCGATACGGGTGTTTATGCACTATGGGAAACTTTCCCATTTCAACAGTTTTTATCCCGACATCAAAACCCAGCTCTTTTAAATCTGCAGTATTATATGTATTGGAATTTCCTATACTCCAATCTATGAATGATCTATCAAATAATTTCTCTAGTGCACACTCTCCCATCAATCCAGTATAGAATCGTTTATATTCCTGCCCGTGATCAACTAAGTGATGCGACTCTTCCGCTTTTGCTCGAATGACTCTTGTCACAAAATCATCGATTTTATCTAATATTTCTGGCTCCAATGTTATATACACCATATTGGATTTGCACTTTGCCACTTCTTCTACAAAATCTCTCATTTTCACTCCTCGCAATATTTTACAAGACTTTTACCTAACGCTGTAATAACCCCAACAGTCATGGCGTTGCCTGCCTGCATTAATAAATGTCGATCGTCAATAATTCCTTTGACTTTATTAGCATATTCTTTAGGAAAGCCTTGAATAAGCAGAGCTTCGTATCCAGTCAACTCTCTTATTACGCCTTCTCTTATATAGTACAATCCATCCCTAAAACTTCTTAATGTCGGAATTCTATTACGATATAATCTCATATCTGACTGACGCGTGTCTATGATTAAATACTCTTCTTGTTTTAAATCCGAAATTTTATATTTTCCTTGATTTGTTTCATTGTCAACATATCTTTCAAAATACTCATAATTTATATCAGATATTTCATTGTTTACATCGCAGAGGAATGGACGAACATCAGAATAAGTAACATCTTCCGATGGCCATTCGAATTGTTTTCCCGGTCTTATCATATCATTTCTAATCCCAATCAAATAAACTCTCTGCCTTATTTGAGGAACGCCAAAATGAGAACTCATAAGAACTTTATATTCAACGTGATATCCGTCTGATTCAATTGAATCTATAATCTTTTTTAATGTTTTCCCTTTATCGTGCGTTGTAAGCCCTTTTACATTTTCAAAAATAAAATAAGGAACATTTTTAGCTTTTAATAAGTCCATTATTTTAAACACGATTTGTCCGCGCAAATCGTTAAGTCCCTCACGTCTACCAATTACTGAAAATGTTTGACATGGGAATCCCGCTATAGCTACATCAAATTCTGGAAGCTTATCAGTATCTATTTTTGTTAGATTGCCAAATTTTAATTCATTTTGTGTATTATGTAAAATATTATATGTTTTGATTGCGTTACGGCTAATCTCGGAATATCCAACGCACGTCATACCAGCATGCTCTAATCCTAACCTACCCGCTCCTATACCCGAACAAAAATCAAAAAATTTCATTATTTTAATGCCTCTTTGAATAATTCTATATCAGTTGAATCCTGAGATTTTTTTGATTTAATTTGAAATATAACATTAGGATTGTTAGTCTTTCCTAAAACAGTAATCACATATCCGTTTCCTTGTTTTTTGCTTACATTCAATATATCATTTCCGAAAGATCTAGTATCACCTATTTTGAGGTTGGAATCTTCTATAACGAAATGTTTGCCTTCATAATGATACTCTGCTCCGTAGAGTTCTTTTACTTTTGTCGCATCCCTTTTTGGAACATTTTTTGACCCGCTCTTTTTCACCCTATACATACATTTTACTGTAAAATAGTCTCCAATTTTTTCAATCGGTAAAATAATATATTTAGTTTTGTATTTACTAATGAAAAACTTTGTTTTTTTAGCTTTGTAATAATCACAAATCCAATTTATAGAAGTTTCGGTACTCACCTCTACTTCTATGCCTTTCTTACCGGGTGATTTGTATTTTTTATAATTCTTATTCATATGGTCTAATATAGTTTTAGCTATATTTTCGTCAGATATATTATCCTTACTAAACACAAACTTGCCGTTTTCATCTAATAACACAAACTGTCCGCACTGAGCTGAAGGAGATTTTATTTCAATGTTAAAAGGAGCCAAAGTCAAAGGAGTAACTTCAACATCGGGAGCGGTTGAATCGTGTTCGCCCTTATATTCAAACTTAATATTGCTATTGGTTCCATATGTTTTTCTAATATATTCAAATGCTTTACATTCGAAAATTTCCCATTTTTTCATATTAATTCCCTCTATTAATGTATCTAACAAACTCTTTATGATCATTTTCTATCTGTCCTGCCTTCAAAGATATAGTAAAAATAACATTCGCGTTATATGTATTTGATAATCTTCTAATGTATAGCGCACCGTCCGAAAGAACAGAACTAACTAGATAATCATAATCGCCATAAGTTAATCGAGTTCCCTTGAAGTGCCTTCTGTTTGAGACCACACAAAGTTTTTTTCCAAATTCATATCGATAGGATACGCCGCCAAATAATCTTGTTACATCTTCAGCAATACCACGTGGAACCTCTGTCGAACCGCTTTTCTTAATTCTGTAAACACATGATGTCTGAAAATACTCTCCATACTTTTCTATTGGAAAAATGACAAAAGAAAAAGTATCTCGTGTAATAACAAACTTTACTCTTCGTTTCTGATAATGTCCAATAATCCACTCATTATATTCGTCTGAATCCATATCCAAATCTGTGCCTGAAGTTGTAGCTACGGCATATCTGCTATAATTAGCATTCATGTATGACAAGAAAGGGATAGCATCTTCAATATCCGACTTATTACGCGGGCTAAATATCAACCTTCCATTTTCATTTAAAACAACAAATTGTCCAGATTGAGCATGAGGGGACTTGACCTCAATATTAAATTCGTTTCGTCCATTAATAAATACCATAATGTCAGGAGAAGTCGAGTCACTGCCGCCATCCCATACAAAACAAACTTTATCATTTCCATACATGCGATTTAAATACTCACAGCATTCTTTTTCAAAGCTTTTCCATGCTTCCATTTTAATTCTCCTTTCCAACGACAAAAGCCCCTTTCGGGGGAAACTTTTGCTCTATTTTTTTGTCAGATTACTTTACAGATTTCTTCAACGATGTATTGTAGCACGTCGACAACTACTGAATTTCCGAACTGTTTGTACGCTTCATTTTTATTATCTGCAATTATATATGTATCTGGGTATCCCATCAATCTCGCACACTCTCTTGGAGATAATCTTCTTGCTTTACCATTCACCAAGTATCCGCCGGTTTTAGCAAACACTCCACCTCCATACGCTGATAAAGTTGCGGCGATTCCTTTAGTACTATATATTCTCTCGCCTTGTCCACCTTTATTAACGATTCCGAGTCTAATCATCTTGTTAGAATATACATTATCTTCGTGATCGTTATATTGAATTTTATACTTTTTCTCATCAAATGGCACTACACTACTTTCTTCTTCCAAAAAGTCTTCAACATGTCGAACCAGTTCGAATGGTTTTGGAAATTGAAAATTAGTGATATCCAAGTCTTTTCTAAAGCAAACTATATATATTCTTTCTCTTTTTTGAGGCATTCCATAGTCCACGGAATTTAGGACTTTATAATTAACATCATATCCTAACTCCTCAAGAGTAGTTTTAACCACTCTTAATGTATTTCCATTGTCATGACTCGCGAAATTCTTAACATTCTCTAGGAATATGATCTTAGGCCTATGTTTTTTTGCAATTCTGGCTACATCGAAGAATAATGTTCCTCTACTATCTTCAAATCCTCTTTGCTTTCCACTTATTGAGAATGCCTGACAAGGAAATCCAGCGCAAATTATATCGTGCTGCGGAATAGTGCTTTCATCGACTTTGGTTATGTCTCCGTCAGGCGTTTCGCCAAAGTTTTTCCTATACACTTCTTGAGCTGCCTTATCCCACTCCGAGGAATAGACGCATTCCGCTCCGAAGCTTTCAAGAGCAAGTCTGAATCCGCCCAATCCAGCAAACAAATCAATAAAGCGATAGGATTTAAGTTTTTTCGATTTTACCTCAATCATTTTCGAACCTCTCTGTTGCATTTTGATTATCTATGTTACATTATACAACATTCGCAAGCGTTTAGCAAGTATTTTCAAAATATAATGAAAATAAATATGTTGGCAATCACAGATTGCTGGTAAATTATCATATATCTTTGTTTTGCGTAGCAAAAGTTGGTGGTTTGGAGGTGTATTTTGGGTGGAATTTGGAGGAATTCTTGAGAAAGTTGGTTAGAAAGTTATGATGTACTAAAAATGCGACAGTTTGGGGTTGCAATTGTTGGGAATGTATGCTACAATCAGGACACCTTGGAAGGGGGTGGAAAGATGAGAGGTGTTATTTATGCGAGGTACTCCTCGGACAATCAGCGCGAGGAGTCGATTGAGGGGCAGATTCGTGAGAATACTGCGTATGCTGAGAGGAATGGTATTACCATTGTTGGGCATTACATTGATAGGGCTTATTCGGCTAAGACTGACAATCGTCCTGAGTTTCAGCGAATGATTAAGGACAGTGCAAGGCATGGCTTTGATGTTATCATTGTGTGGAAGCTTGACAGGTTTGCTCGTAACCGTTATGATTCGGCAAGATACAAGATGCTTCTTAAAAAGAATGATGTGCGTGTTATATCGGCAACTGAGGCGATTTCGCAAGGTGCTGAGGGAATTATTCTTGAGGCTGTGCTTGAGGGAATGGCTGAGTACTACTCTGCTGACCTTTCAGAAAAGGTTTCAAGAGGTATGAAGGAAAATGCTCTCAAATGCGTTTACAATGGTGGAATTGTTCCTCTTGGCTTTAAGATTGATGAGGAACGGCATTATCAAATTGATCCTGAAACTGCTCCTATCATTGTGGAGATTTTTACAAGGTATGATAATGGCGACAGAATGGTTGACATTATTGACGACCTAAACAGGCGTGGCATCAAAAATGGTGTTGGGCGACCGTTTAATCGCAATTCTATTGGGAGCATTATCAAGAACAGGCACTACATTGGTGAATACTTTCATGGTGATGTTGTTATTCCTGATGCTTTTCCTGCTTTAATTAACTATGAGTTATTTGACAGGGTTAATAAAAAGCACGAAAGAAACCACAGAATTGCAGGGCGATTCCATGCTAAGGAGAGGTATATTCTTGGCACTAAATTGTTCTGTGGCAAGTGCAAGGCGATGATGCACGGAGATTGTGCTAAAAAGAGCAACGGAACGGTTTATCGCTATTACAGATGCTACAATAAAAAGGAACGCCTATGCGACAAGAAGGCTGTAAAAAAATCTTGGATTGAGGATCTTGTTATTGGCAAGATTATGGAGCTCTTAATGGATGACGCAATGCTTAACAAGATTGCCGATTCGATTATGGACCTATACAAGTGCGATGAGAATGCTATCGCTGTTTTAGAGGGGCAATTAAGAGGAACGCAAAGGTCTATTGACAATCTTGTAAGGGCTATTGAAAGAGGCGTTGTTACAAGCTCTACACAGGCACGACTTGAGGAGCTTGAAGAGGACGCCAAAAGGTTGCAAAGTGCTATTCGTGAGGAAGAAGCAAGGCGACCTAAGCTAACTAAGGAGTTTATTCTCTTCACTCTTCAAAAGTATAAGAGCTTAGATTTGACAAGCCTTAGAAATCGTGAGAAATTAGTTGATTCTTTGGTCAACTGCATTATTCTCTACGACGACAAAATCGTAATCACCTTCAACTACGAAAATGAATCAGTAACAATAAAAACTACCGAGGAAATTTCCTCGGTAGAAATACATAGTTCGGTTTCCAAGCAAACAAGGTCGGCGAGGCGAAGCCGAGCCACTTGTATATATACAAGCACACGCCACAGTGTCATTTCATAGAAAATTCATATTTTCAGCTATCGTATTTATCAAGAATTTTTTGTATTTTTTCTTCTCCACGAAGCTTTGCAATTGACCAATGGTTCGATGTTTTCCAATGGTTGATATAATATGCTAAAATGTTTTCCGTCTTATAAGGAACTAAAACACCTTTTCTTAATACATCATCCATTTTAATCATTTCTGTTTCATCCTTGGCAGACAATAATAGTTTATCTAAAAATCTTGCTATATCGTCTATCTCTCCACCGTGTGCCGACATCAGTATTAAAAACTGCTCTATAAGTGATTTTTCAAACACTAACAAAAAACTTTCGTTTGATTTTTTGCGTGCTTCGGTAAATAAGTCAATTATTCTTTCGCATTTTGATACCTTTTCCTGTTTAGGCAAAGAGTTGTCATACCAATACATTCTTGCACACTTCATAGCTGCAAATTCCATATAACGATATATGTTCATTTTGTTCCAATAATGATATTCGTCTGTGTCCTTTGTAAATAACTGTTCTATTTTTTGGTATGCGTCTTCTGTTAAATCCGGAAACTCTGCTTTGTATAATTTTATTGCTTCATCAACTTTGCCTTGAGCCTTTAAAAGCTTCGCTTGCATATTTTTAGCATCCAAAACTATTTTAGCATCGTTACATCCTTCTAATATTCGATTACAGATACCTGTAAATTCTTCGAGGTGTTCTAAATATGCTTCATCCTTGACATCGGCACAATCTACAATATCCCACATATAGATATTCATTATTCTATAATCATTGGGATATTTTTTATATGCTTTGATTATAAATTCTCTTGTACTTTGATAGCTTCTTGACAAACGGTGATATTCCTTTATTGTATCTAAAATATCTTGTTCAATTTTTTCTTTATTGTAACCCATTAAATCATCCACAGACACATCAAAATAATGTGCAAGAGGAAAAATCAAGGTTATATCGGGGTATGTTTCCCCTCTTTCCCATTTGCTAACGGCGGCTACCGAAACATTAAGTATCTCTGCCAATTTTTCTTGTGTTATATCTTTTTCTTTGCGTAATTTTTTTATATTTTCACCAATAGAAATATTCATTATTTAAGCTCCTTTTTGTATTGAATTAGCGCTAACTCTATACTTATGCTAACACAAAAAATATGCTTTGTACAGATAATATTAAGAAAATTCAATTTAACTACAAGTTGAATTTTTAGAGTTTAACGATAAAACAAGTGCTGAAAATCAGCACTTGTTTTTAGGAGGTATGTTAGAATTTACGCAATTCCAAAGTCTTTTGCAAATTTTAGTACAATGTTAACCCAATGCTCATTCTTGAACTCTCTTTTAACATCAGACATATCAACATAAGCACCACATCTTATACATTGAATAATTGCTTCTGCAAGTAATGCTTCGTAGGTGTATTCCTCTTTTGCATAATCTTCAAAATCAATATTCATTTTGTTGTTAATACCCTCGATAGCTCCAATGTAAAATACATTATCTTTACCCAAAAGCTCTCCAATTCGCGTGAAACAGTTTAAGGCTTCTTTTGTTTCCTTAACAGTTACCTTTCTTCCGTAAGACAAAAGTGCATTTCCACCATTAAGAATATTATCGGTAGTTGTTTCTAAAACAGTAGCAAGCTCAACAAGTATAGATATATCAGGCATACTTTCAGCTCTTTCCCATTTTGAAACTGCTTGATAAGATATATTTAATCTTTCTCCAAGCTCGCTTTGTGTTAGCCCTTTAGATTTTCTTAAATTGGCTATTTGGTTGCCAACCTTTTTCATATCAAACATAGCAAATCTCCTTTCCTTTTGCTACTTTTATGATACCATTCAATTGCATTCAGTTCAATAACGAGATAGTTTTACTTTTTAAGCCATAATTCAACTGTTGGTTTAGAGTTTAGCACTAATCAGAGTACTTTCATTATGTTGTTTATATAATACCACAAAATAAAATGTAATGCAAATAAAATAATATTTCATATTTGATTCTTACATTGAATCTATAAAATCTTGTCTATATTGACAGAATTTACAAAATATGATAAAATATGAGCGTGAAAATAAAGAATTTTTGGAGTGTTTAATGTATGAGCTACTATGATTATAAAAAAGGAAAAAATAGGATTATCGATATACTCGACTCTAAAACAAAAATTGAAGAATGTAAGCGCATTCCCAAATCTGATGAGGAATTTACCTACGAAAATGGAATTAAATCGTGGGTTGGAGCATTATTTGTGGATATAAGAGATTCTTCTGAATATTTCACTGAAAATAAACCTGATATAGTAGCAAGAGTAATACGTGCATTTTGTAGCGAAATAATAACCATTTTAGCAGCAAATGAAAATTACAGGCAAATTGGAATAAGAGGCGATTGTGTTTATGCCATTTATTCTTGTCCGTTTAAAACGGACATAGATAGCATTATGGATGATGCAGCTTGTATTAATACTTTCCAAAAGATGTTCAAAAAAATACTAACAAAAAAAGGGTTTCCTACGTTTTCTTTTGGAATTGGAATAGGTGCAAGTAAAGACTTAGTCATAAAGGCTGGCATAAAGCAATCTGGCATTAATGACTTAATTTGGATTGGAGATGCAGTCATAGACGCTTCAAATATGTCTGGAATAGCTAACAAAAATGGTTTTGAACCCATTGTTATGGACGATTGCTTTTACGATAACATTAAAGATATTAAAGCCTCAGATGAACATATTTACAAAGATTTTATATCCAGCAAGTATTCATATTCGTTGGGAAAAACAGTATATCAAGCAGATATAATAAGCATAGCTTTCGACAATTGGGTGGAGGACGAATTATAATGGATAAAAGAAGTGAAAAGAAAGAAGTTTTAAATGGAATTTATGCTCAAATTGGTTCATTTGATAATAAAGCTGGATTGCTTATTTCTGTTCTAGGTATTGTTTTTGGTCTTAGCTTAGATTTTTTTGGAATATTTTCAAAATGTTCTTTCTTATGCTTACAAAGTGTATTTTTAAAAATTATTTGCTACATAGCTTTTGGAATATATTGTTTATCATTTTTATTCTCAATTTTTTCTTTTGTATTAGTAATTATTCCACGTTCTCACAAAATTAAAAATAATAATGTTAACTATTATAAAGACATTTGCAACATGAGTGAAACTGAATTTGAGAAAAACTTTGAAGAGTATTGTGAAAGCGATAGTATCACAACGAATCAAATCTTTATAAACTCTCAAATCTGTAATAAAAAACATTTATTCTTAAAAGCAGGAATATACGGGTTGATTCCTTTTGGTATATCAATGTTATTCTTTATTGTCGCACATTCTTTCATTTTTACATAAAAAACATTGAAATTCATATGTGCAAATGTTTTTTCGATTTAGATTGCCCTTGGCTCACCAGCAAAACGAAAGCACTCCACTTGGAGTGCTTTTTTCGTTTTGTTGTGACTCCGTACGAGGAATCTCGCCCATCTTCGTGCTCGCACGAATTGGGTTCGCATTTCTGACGAAAGCCGTTGTCAGCTTGCTAGGCATAAGGCTCGGCAGAAATAGCTCCGCAAGGAGCCTTCCCGCTGTATGGATTGTAATTCACAATCCCTCAGTCAGCTTTGCTGACAGCTCAACGCAAGGTACGCCCTAAAGGTTGCCTTTGCACAAAGGAGCCTTATAGCATCTTCCCGTACAAATTTTTGATAGTCGACCTTAGCAAAAATTTGCATCACTTGTTGGGGTCCTTTCGACTATCTTTAAATATTTTTTCAAGCTAAAAATCGAAGACTTTTTTGAGTCTCCGATTTTCCTTTACACATCGGCTATTTCAGCACTTTTGCAATTCTAAAATTGATAGTATCAAATGATAAAATTTTCCCTTGACCACATGCAAGCATACTTACGCATCTTGTTTTACTGTATTGCTTTTTGTGGCAAAGCACACATTCCATTTCCTCATCAGCACTAAGGTATTCAAGTGGAGATGTGCAAATTAAGCATTCTTCATTCATATATGTTGCCTCGTTAAATTGGAATTTGATCAATTCTTTTTGTATTCAAACAAACGATACAGTTTTTTTGAGAAACTGCCTGCATATAGCCTTGCAAAAACGAACCTTTCAAAACCTTTCAACTTGTCTATATATTTCTGCGGTATCATTGTGTGTTCTTTTATAAAAGCAAGCTTCTCGGTTTGATAAGCTTGAGGGTTATCTATACCATAAACCTCTGTAACGCCTACGTCATTTATAGGGTTTCTTCGCTTTGACATTTTAGCGGCAAAAGAAGTATAAGCATCCACCAAAAGCGTAATGCTTTCAAAATGAGTGCAAAGGCTATCTGTTAAAGTTCGCATTTCATCTGTGGTCAAATACATACTCACGCCTTCCATAACTACAATGGCGGTTTTGTTTTCTTTGACATTTGTTAGCCATTTGCAATCTCTTATATCGCCTGCAATCATTTTATAGTCATCTGTTTCAGCATAGTAGCGTTTTCTTTCTTCAATAACCTCATAAAAATCCACATCGTACCACTTGTGATTTTCAGCTCCAACTCTTATGATGCGGCTATCCATTCCACACCCGATATGAATGATCACGGCATCAGACGCATTTGACATTTGCTGTTTTACCCATTCATCAAATACGGCAGAACGAACTCCCATATAATAAGCAAGCCATTTGGATTTGGATTTACCCTTCAGCGAAAATCCTTCTGCCTCCCAAATTTCTTCGGCTTTTTTATCATCAAGGAACAAGCCCTTCTTGCTCACGTAGGACTTACCGTATAAGGGGATGTATAGTGTTTTATTTACGCTATTCATATATGCTCCTACAAATTCTTATTTATCTGTTTTTTCCATACCGCAGGAGTAGCAGCTATTAGATAGCAATTCCTCGTTTTTGATACTGCTATACAGTCTAAAGCCACCTGCGAAATTGTAGGTATCAAAGCCATTTTGCATTAAGATTCGTGTTGCCAAATAGCTTCGGAGTCCACTTTGGCACATAACATAGATTTTTTTGGATTTATCAAGCTCGCCTATGCGTTCCCTTAAATCATCAAGAGGAATATTGATAAAGCCGTCTGCACGACCTCGCATATATTCAAACGGAGTGCGAGTGTCAAGCAAAATTACATCCTCTCTTTCACGCAAGGCGGAAATATCCTCATAATAAAACTGCTTTACCACACCGTTTTTGATATTTTCAGCGACAAAGCCTGCCATATTAACAGGGTCCTTTGCTGAGGAGTATGGTGGTGCGTATGCCAAATCTAAATCCTTTAGCCAATCAGCCTTCAAGCCTGCACGAATTGCTGTTGCAATTACATCAATGCGCTTATCAACGCCATCGTAGCCGACAATTTGTGCGCCTAAAATTTTAAGGCTCTTCCTTTCAAAAATCAGCTTTAGAGTCATTGCCTTTGCACCGGGATAATATCCTGCGTGGGAATTTTGGGTTAAAATAATCTTTTCGTATTCGTAGCCACTTGATTTTGCTTGCTGCTCGTTAATTCCCGTTGTTGCCACTGTCATATCAAATAGCTTTATAACAGATGAGCCCTGTGAACCCTTATATTCGCTCTCCAGCCCACAAATATTGTCAGCAGCGACACGCCCCTGCTTGTTTGCAGGTCCTGCCAAGGAAATTACTGCATCCTGCTCTGTTACAAAATGCTTTACCTGCACGGCATCACCCACTGCGTAAATGTCAGGGACAGAGGTTTCCATTTTGCTATTTACCTTGATTGTGCCCTTTAAGCCAAGCTCCAAGCCTGCCTTTTTCGCAAGTGTATTTTCAGGAGTAACGCCAACTGCAAGCACGACCATATCGGCGCTGATTTGCTTTCCACCATCAAGCTCAAGCTGAACCTTGTTATCTGTAATGCTCATTTTACTTGCGCTACTGCTCAGTAACAGCTCTACTCCGTGGTAACGGAAGCTTGCGTGGACAAACGACGCCATATCGCAGTCAACGGGTGGCAAAAGATGGTTGCCACGCTGAACTATTGTTGTTTTTATTCCAAGCTCGACAAGGTTTTCCGCCATTTCAAGACCTATAAAGCCACCGCCGATAATAACTGCCGTCTTCGGCTGATTTTGCTCGACAAATGCACGGATTTTTAGCGTATCCTCTACTGTTCTAAGCGTGAAGGTTCTTTCATTTTCAGTATAGAAATCGGGCAAAATAGGCTTTGCTCCGGGGGATAAAATAAGCTTGTCATAGCTTTCCGTGAAGCCCTCTCCTGTTTTTAGGTCAGTTACGGAAATGGTTTTGCTTTTTGCGTCGATATCGGTTACCTCGTGGTTTACCTTGGCTTTGATTCTAAATCGCCTATAAAAGCCCTCGGGTGTTTGCAGTGTCAAATCCTCTTTGTCCTCAATAACGCCTCCGATATAATATGGCAAGCCACAGTTTGCATATGAAATATAACCAGAGCGCTCAAAAATGATAATCTCCGCATTCTCGTCTAATCTTCTTATTCTTGCCGCAGCAGTTGCTCCACCAGCAACCCCACCAATAATTACAACCTTCATAGACTCTCCTTTTTAAATAGTTTTAAAAATATAACCATCACAAATATATTACTCTAAATCTATTCTATCATAATATGTGCATTCTTTCAACATAATAAGGCAAAAACGAGTGCCGAATTTGGCACTCGCGATTTTTATTGGAAATATCAAACAATACTATCTTACTATTTTTTCAATTACTACAACGCCCTCTGGATGTTGTCCGTCGTCTAAATGATGAGTTTGCAGTTCTTTTATAATCCAACCGTTATCAAGATAATCATTTATTATATCTGCGCTTTTTTCATATCTGAATTGGAAAAATAGAATTTTTTGTTTTTTAACAGGTGTAGCAATTCCTAACAATGTATCAACAGATGTTTCAAAATATGATGCTATTGTTGGTAGCAACTCTAAGCTTGGCTGGGACACTCCATTTTCCCATCTGCTTACTATTTGCGGAGATACACCTAAGACCTCTGCTAATTGCTCTTGAGTTAATTCCTTATCTTTTCGTAATGATTTGAATATTTCTGCAAATTTCATAATATATCTCCTTTCGAAATTCTATTTATAGTATAACATAATACCCTATCATTTTGAAATCGCTTTTTGAGAATTTCTATCAACAATTTGTTGAATTTTATAAAACTGAGAAGTTATTTTTCATATACGAGGACATAGCCCAAAGCATTATCTTGTTTTCGTTCAACAAAACTAAATCCAACAGCAGACAACAGTTTTTCTGCTTCTTCAGCAGAAGAATACATTCTTATTTGCTTTAACCAATAGTCTATTTCATCATCTGTGAAACCATAACTTTCAAATAAATCTCGACTTTGAGTTTTATCTCTATCTATACAATGCAGCACAATTCTTCCTTTGGGAGATAAAACTCTATATGCTTCTTTTATTATAGTGGGAATTTCCCTACATTCCTCAAGCCCTACATTAGAACAAATCGAAGTAAATATATTATCTTCAAATGGCAAGTTCCAAAGAGTCGTTGTTATGCCCAAGCCATTTATGTTGTAGTATTGAGCAATGGCATCTGCATTTTTTGTACACAAAAAATCAATATCAGCACCTATATAAAGGTCAGTATCTTTCATATGTTTCATAATAGCAGTAGTTCCTAAACCTGCTCCTATTGTTAATTCAAGTATTTTGTTGTTTTCTGTATGCAAAATATTGTTAGCATAAAAATCCCAAAACCAAGGCGTATTATTTAAAATTTGTGAAGCTTTAATACCAAGTTTTTCTCCATTACTTAATTTTGAATGTATAAAGGCTTTTTTAAATGTTTTTTCATCAATATCATCACACATTTCGCCTTTGCCTGAAATCCAAGTTGGCTTTCCATATTTACAATAATTTTCAAGTCTTTTGATAAAATCCTCTTTGTTGAGAATTTTTGTATTGAAAAATTCCTTTTTGTTTTTGTAAAATCCGTCATAATCCTGTGGATAATACTTTTCAATGTTCTTTTTCATAAACACCTTTAGAGTATCTATTTCATCCCCAAATAGCACCTCATCCAAAGCATTAAAAATCATTATTTCACCCCCTAATACAAATTGATTTTAACACAATTTGCCTTGTTAAAACAAGTCTTGTATTTATTAGCTTTTTGTAGTATAATATATACACAAGATAGTAGAAGCGAGTGCCGAAAACCAGCACTCGCGATTTTTATTTGTTTAACAAATACGAATATTCAAGTCTTATTGTTTCTTCCTCTGTTACATATCGGTCAACATATGCAAATTTGTATGTGTCGCAATCTACAACACCATTTCCACGCTTGATTCTAATGTTTTCGGCTTTTTTTGGTATTGCTTGATAAAGTGCCGACTTTGATTGGCTTCCCAATTGATTATTGTAAGAGCCATAATAAAGATTTGGAGCTTCTTTAGATTGTTTTATGAAATGCTCCATTATAGAATGGTTTTCATAAACATCATAGCACCAAAAATATTTGAACATCTTTTTCATATATGAAGCCTTTACTCTGCGGTGAGTTTCTGACTCCTCGTAAACCTTCATAACAATTTCATTGCCTTCATTGTCAAATCTTGCACTCATTTCACAACCCTTAGTAAAGCCACTTGACATAATCATATCAGAGTCAGGAATGTTTCCATTCACCTTATCAAGTGCTTTTTGAATCTCTTTATAATTAGGAAATTCCGTTCTAAAACCTGTATATGCCAAACCAATTTCAGGCATAGATATGCAAAAATAAGATATCTCGTCCTCCTGTGCGAACACCATAGTAGGAATGAGCTTTTGTAAAGCGACTACAATATCGTTGCATTTTGGACAGATTTTTATATGCTCCTCTACAAGCTTTTTGTGGTCAGGCTGAATCGTTCCGTTGGCATAGATAAATAAGTATTTATAAATTTCCTTACATTCCATAATTTTTTCTCCTTTTCTATCTACATTAAAGTGTTTTTTAAGTGTTTCTATTGCATAATGAGTAGCGCTTTTTACAGTGCCTTTTGGAATATTCATTTTAGTTGATATTTCCTCTATGCTCATATCATAAAAGTATCGATAGGTTATCATTTGCCTTTGTTTTTCGGGTAGTTTTGATATTTGTAGCATAACACTTGAAATAAGCTCATCGTGTATAAACTTTTCCTCCGGGCTTAATTCGTCGCTTGAAAGATAACCGTAAAGCGAATTAAATTCCTCGTCCTCATAGTCAAGAGATAAACATTCAACGGAGCTTCTCGAATAATAGTTATTCAAGTAATTGCTTGCAATACGCAAAAGCCAAGATTTTAGTGTGCCATTTTCGATATAATCATCGTATGCTTTATATGCCTTTAACATAATTTCTTGTAGCATATCTTCGCATAAGCTCTTGTTTGAAATTTTACTTTTTATATATCTAAGTAGCCAAGTTGCATTTTCCTTGATTACCTCTTCAAAATCTCGTTTGATAGCCTACCCCTCCTTTCAAGTTTCTCGTGTACACACCTATATAAACACATTTCTTCAAAAAAGGTTCAAATTTTTTGAAAATTTTTCTAAATTTATTTTACTACATATCGTTTTTTAATTCAAGTAAAAGCGTTTTTCAATTTACATTGGGCTTGGCTCTCCAAAAAGCATTATGTTTTGATTTATTTTTATCAATCCCTATGTCAGTTTCACTGACAGCTCAACACAAGGCATACCCACAAGGGTCACCTTTGCGCAAAGGAGCCTTATGCATCTTCCCGTACAGTTATTTATTTCTTATTTTTATAAGAATTGTTCTCTAAAACACGTTCCTTTATAAAGCTCCTCCTCAATATATTTTCTCTATAATTAATTGCCTACTTATTTTCACCTTAATCTTGATATTCTAAAAAAATAGTTGTATAATAGAAGCAACAATTATTAATTGAACAGGAGATTTTTATGTATTCTTTTGAAAGACTTCACTATAGTATTAGAGATTCATATTTTGTATGGGACAAAAAGGGTAAAACCACTTTAAAAATGGACATGATTCACAATCACGGTCAAGATATTTTTAATGGTGTTTTGGCTATTAATTTTGGAGATGGCTCAAAGTTTTCATTCGTTCCACGCGAGGCAACTGCTAAGCATTCCGGTGGCGAAACTAAGATTACTATGTTTGGCATTGACGGAACATTTATCAAGGGTAATGGTAAGGAAATTGTTGTAGAAATCGCAAAAGCAAATATGAGGTTTGACTATCAAATCATTCAAAATGGTATCATAGAGCTTTGCGACTTTAATAACAATTGTAGCCTTATGTTTGTTCCAAACAAGGGATCACTCAAGATTGAAAAGCTCCGTCAGCCTGGTAAGGTTACCTCTGATTATGTTAATGTTCGTATTTTACCTGATGAAAATGGCGAATACGAGTTTGCTATTGAAGGAAACTTCCTTGACAAGGGTGCAACTCTTGCTCAAAATATGAGCTATGACTATTATGCCGATTTAGCTGAAAAGGACTACCTTGCTTGGGAAAAGAAATATGGTCCTAAAAACAAATATGAAAAGGAATGTGCTTACATAATGTGGTCAAACACTATTGCTCCTCTTGGCAACTTCCCATGCGAAGCAATTGTTATGGGTAAGGCTGGTATGAGTAATGTTTGGAGCTGGGACAATGCGTTTAATGCTCTTGGACTTGCTGACATTGACTATCGCATTGCTATGGATCAATTTATGATAATGTACAAGCACATCAACCGTGTTGGCAGAGTGCCTGATGCAATTTCCCAAAACCATAAGGTTTGGAACTTTGTTAAGCCTCCTGTTCAAGGCTGGATGTACAAGCAAATGATTAAGAGAAACCCCGAGTTCGCTACTCCTCACGCGCTTGAAGAGGTGTATTTTGAGATGAAGCGCAATACTGACTGGTGGTTAAATCTACGCGGCGATGTTCCTTCATACTACCACGGAAATGACTCAGGACAAGATAACTCAACCTGCTTTGACAAGAGCGAGCACATTGAGACAGGCGAGCTTATTGCTTTCCTTTCTGTTCAATGCTCTTTCCTTGCCGAGGCTGCTGAAACGCTCAACTACCCAACTGACAAAAAAATATATGCACAGTTAGCAAAGGAGCTAGCAGAAAAGGCTGTTAAGGACTACTGGGATGGCGAAAAGATTTTTGTTCGTCTTGCTGAAACCGGCGAGCCATATTACTGTAATGCACTAATGCCTCTCCGTGTTATTGTTCTTGAGGATATGCTGCCAAAGGAAATTCAAGAATACATAGTAAATCAAATCAAGGCTCATCACCTTTGCAAGGGTGGTATTGCCAGCGAGGCTATTGACAGCCCAATGTTCGTTGAGGACGGCTACTGGCGTGGCGCTGTTTGGGCTCCTGACGTTGTTATGTTTGTTTATGCTCTACGCAACCTTGGCTACACTGAGCTTGCAGACGAAATTGCAAACAACTACAAGACATCTATCTGCAAGTACGGATTTAGTGAAAACACAAGCGCAATTACAGGTAAGGGCTTACGCTGTAAGGGCTATGCTTGGGCAGCTAACGCATATCAAGCGCTTTAATTGATAAAAAACACGCCTCGGCGTCTTTTTTGTTTTTTTCTGCGTTGCAATTTGTTTTTATCTATGATAAAATTGATTTAGAATTAAATCAACGAGGTTTTTTATGATTATTAAAGATTGGAAAATGGATTTTGGTAAGTATTCAGGGCTTACCTGTTCTCTGCCTTGTGATATGTATAGTGTACTATATAAGCACGGCTATATAGACGACCCATACTATGGTGTAAATGAGGAAAATTTAACCGAGCTTTCAAAACAGGACTCTGTTTTTTATAGTAATTTTTATTTAAGCGACGACGAGCTTGGACGCGAAAAAATAGATTTAACATTTTACGGGCTTGACACAATTTGTGATATTTATTTTAACGGTACTCTTTTAGACAGTGTTAAAAACATGCACAGAATGTATGAGTATGATGTTAAATACTTAGCTAAAAATGAAAATGAGATAAGGCTTGAATTTAAAGCGCCTATTCCTTATTTTGAAAAAATGGAAAAACAACATCATTTATATATGAATGGCGACACTATTGAGGGTGCTTCTCATTTAAGAAAGGCGTTTTATATGTCGGGCTGGGACTGGGCACCTAAGCTATCTAATATGGGAATTTTTCGCCCTGTTGAAATTCGTTGCTATAACACTGATAGGCTAGACGATTTTTCTATTATTCAGCACCACGAAAATGGCTGTGTAAGACTTGAAATTTTCGCTAACACAAAGCACGGAGCAACTAATTTAAATATCTCTTGTGAAATTGATGGACAGACTGTTGCTTTAACAGACGGAAAGGGCGAAATTATCATTAAAAATCCAAGACTATGGTGGCCTAATGGCTATGGAAAGCAAGAATTATACGATGTTATATTTTGCTTATACAGTGGCGATGATTTGATTGATACAATGAAAAAATCAATAGGCTTACGCTCATTGGAATTAAGTCGAGATGATGACGAATTCGGTCAAGAATTTTGCTTTAAGGTAAACGGCATAAAAATCTTTGCCATGGGTGCAAACTATGTGCCAATGGACAACTTACTATCTCGTGAAACAAACGAGCGACTTGAAAGACTAATAAAGGATTGCGTTTTCGCTAACTTTAACTGCATAAGAGTTTGGGGTGGCGCTTATTATCCTTCTGACTATTTTTACGAGCTATGCGATAAATATGGTCTTATTGTATGGCAGGATTTTATGGTTGCTTGTGCTAACATTTGGCTAAATGACGAAATGGAAAAGGAATTTATTTCCGAGGCAATATACAATGTAAAAAGAATGAGGCATCACGCGTCTCTTGGTCTTCTCTGTGGTAACAATGAAATGGAAGAGGCTATTTGTCACTGGGAAGGTACAGACGGTAACGACCCAGAGGTGCGCCGTGATTACTTAAAGCTATACGAGGATATTTTGCCAAAAATTTGTAAAGAATATGCTCCTTATATTTCATATACTCCATCAAGCCCAACCTCAGGTGGTGGATTTAATAATCCAAAGGATTATACACGTGGAGATGTGCATTTTTGGAATGTATGGAATGGCGATTGCGAGTTTGACGAATACAGAAAGCATAAATTCCGTTTCTGCTCTGAATATGGCTTTGAGAGCTTACCATCTATTAAAACAATTGACTCATTTTGTCCAAAGGATGAAAGGAATTTGCTATCTTACACTATTGAGAGCCACCAAAAGCATTGGCACGGAAATGTTAAGCTTTTGAGGTATTTAGCCGAAGCTTATCAAATGCCAAAGGATTTGGAGACTACTGTTTATGCTTCACAATTAAATCAAGCTAATGCTATTAAATATGGGGTTGAGCATTTTAGAAGAAATCGTGGCTACACAATGGGCTCAATTTATTGGCAGCTAAACGACCCGTGGCCTGTTGCCTCTTGGTCTAGCGTAGATTACTATGGCAGATATAAGGCTCTGCACTATTTTGCAAAGAATTTCTATCAACCGGTATCTCTTGGTTTGTTTAATGAAAACGGAAAAATTACAATCAATGTAGCAAATGAAACAACTAAGGAATTTGAAGGTGGAATCAAGGTGGGAATTATGAAAAATGATTTTTCACCTGTTTTTGAGGCTAAAAAGGACATTTTTGTTGACTCTCTTTCCTCGCTTGATGTTGATGAATATTCAAATCTTGAATTTGATGGAACGAATGATGCTTATTTTTACGCTGAATTGTATGATAAAAACGGTAAGCTTCTTGCAAGAAACACAGAGCTTGGCACAAAGCCAAAGTATTTTAAATTCTTAAAGCCCAAAATTAAGGTAGAGGCTGAAAAAATTGAAGGCGGAATTGTTTTTTCCTTCTCCTCTGATGTTCTTGCTAAAAATGTTGAGATTTCCTTTAAGAGCTTTGATGTAGCCCTTTCAGATAACTACTTTGATTTGGTAAACGATAAGCCATACAAGGTTTTTGCAAAGACAGATTGTTCGACGGAAGAGCTTCTAAGTGAAATTTCCATTCTTTCTGTTTACGATATTCCATTAAGATATTAAAAAAGATGCCCTTAAGCATCTTTTTTACTTGTAAATCATTTATTTCTATGTTAAAATGGAAATAACCTTTTGGGAGGTATTTTATGAAAGCTAAAATTAGTGTTAATAAGAACAGTGTTGTCGGCGAGATAGACAGACGAATTTACGGCTCGTTTATTGAGCATTTGGGACGTGCTGTTTACAATGGAATATATGAACCAACGCATAATATGGCTGATGAAAATGGCTTTAGGCGTGATGTCTTAGAGCTTATAGGCGAGCTTAATGTGCCTATTGTACGCTACCCCGGTGGAAACTTTGTTTCAGGCTACAACTGGGAGGACGGAATTGGTCCTAAAAGCGAGCGCAAAAAAAAGCTGGAGCTTGCTTGGTTGTCGATAGAAACTAACGAGGTTGGCATTGACGAGTTTCAAAAATGGGCACGCTTAGCTGGTACTGACGTTATGATGGCTGTCAATCTTGGCACTCGTGGGCCTGACGAGGCGAGAAATTTAATTGAATACTGCAACAGCGATACAGATACATATTACGCCAATTTGCGACGCAAAAATGGCTTTGAAAAGCCCTTCGGCTTCAAATTATGGTGTCTTGGCAACGAAATGGACGGAGACTGGCAGATTTGTCATAAAACCGCCGAGGAATATGGAAGAGTTGCAACAGAAACGGCAAAGGTTTTAAAGTGGGTTGACCCATCAATTGAGCTTGTAGCTTGTGGTAGCTCTGACCCTAACATGCCGACATATGGTGAATGGGAAAGAACGGTGCTTGACCACACATATGACTATGTTGATTACCTCTCCTTGCACTGCTATTACGGAAACAAGGCAAAAAACGCCGCTGACTTTTTAGCGCGCGCTGAGGACATGGACAGATTTATAAAAAAGACAGCAGAGATTTGCGACGAAATAAAGGCAAAAAAGAATAGTGACAAAACTATAAATCTTTCCTTTGACGAATGGAATGTTTGGTATAGAACTAAGGATGAGGAAAAAACAGCAGAAAGATGGCAAATCGCACCTCATTTGCTTGAAGAAAAATACAATTTTGAGGATGCTTTGCTAGTGGGTTGTATGCTGATGACATTGCAAAACAACTGCGACAGGGTTAAGGTTGCTTGTCTTGCACAGCTTGTCAATGTTATTGCACCTATAATGACTGAAAACGGTGGTAAGGCTTGGCGACAAACTATTTTTTACCCATATATGTACGCTTCTCTGTTGGGAAACGGCAAAGCGCTTAAAGCATCAACTGAGGTTGCCTCATACAAATCAAAAGAGGGCTGGGATATACCATATTTATATACCTCAGTTGTCGAAAATGAGGACAAAATTGTTATATTTGCAGTTAACCGTTCACTTGATGACGATATTGAGCTTGATATTTCACTTGATGGCTATGAGGGATATACGCTTTGTGAGCATATAGAGCTATATAATGACGACATTGAAGTAGTAAATGACAAGGAAAACGAAAGAATAAAACCACATTATTGTGATATTAAAAATAATATTATTTTGAAAAAGCATTCATGGAATATGCTAGTTTTCAAGAAGTAAAAGGGGAATGAATTATGAAGAGATTATTCAATGAACATTTGAAAAGAAATGTTGTAGATTTAGGTGGCGCTTGGAAATTCCTTGTTGACACTGAAAATGTAGGCGAAAACGAGGGCTGGCAAAACGGCTTGCCATGCGGAGACACTATAATTGTTCCTTCTGTTTGGAATAATGAGCTTCGCTTACTAAACTTTGAGGGCTGTGGCTGGTACGAAAAGAAATTTATAACCAATGGTGGCACATTGCTTTTTGAGTTTGAAAGTGTCATGACTTCGGCTACTGTGTGGCTCGACGGCAAGGAGCTTGGCGCACACTATGGCGCTTTTACTGCATTTAGATTTATCGCAAATGATGTAACTCGTGGCGAGCACACCTTAATTGTTCGCGCTGACAATAGAATTGACAAAAAATCATTCCCTCAAAGATATACTGACTGGTTTAACTACGGTGGTATTGCAAGAGATGTTTTACTTCATGAATTAAATGGTGTTTCAATTATTACAAACCATATAGTTTATGAATTATCAGAGGATTTAAAGAATGCTACTGTAAGCTGTGAGCTTGAGCTATATAATGCAAGCTCCAGTGCTCTTTCCTCCCCTGTTTCAGTTAAGGTGGGAGATGTTTCCATTTTTACTGACATTGTTTCCCTTGAGGGATACGAAAAAATGACAGTTAAGTCAACACCTGTGGTAATTGAAAATGTTTCTCTTTGGAATATGGACACGCCAAATCTTTATACTGTAACAGCTACAACTGCTACCGACGATTTGATTGACAAAATCGGCTTTAGATTTGTAGAGGTTAAGGACAACAACATTCTTTTGAATGGCAAATCAATTGAGCTTTTAGGTGTAAACAGACACGAGGAGCATCCAGATTGGGGCTTTGCATTCCCAGCTAAGCTCATGAAAAAAGACATTGATTTGATGGTTGAAATGGGCTGCAACACTGTTCGTGGCTCACACTACCCTAACTCAAAGATTTTCCTTGATATGCTTGATGAACGCGGTATTCTTTTCTGGAGTGAGATTCCTATGTGGGGCTGTGGCTTTGGTGAGGAAGCATTAAAGGATCCAATTGTTGTTGGACGTGGTCTTGAAATGCACAAGGAAATGACAAGAGATTATTACAATCACCCATCAATTATAATTTGGGGTATGCACAACGAAATTTGCACACCACTTCCTTGCACAATTGACATAACAAAGCAATATTATGAGCATTTACGCAAATTTGGTGGTAACCGTTTAATTACTCACGCATCCAACCACCCATTTGACGACCTTTGCATGGACTACAACGATATTATTTGTATCAACATTTATTACGGCTGGTACAATTATCACGGCTGGAATGGTGGCTTAGCTGACTGGGACAGATTTGTAAAAGAGTTTGACGAGCGCAGACAAGCTAATGGCTGGGGCGACAAGCCTGTAATTATGAGTGAGTTTGGTGCAGCTGCTCTTGCCGGCTTCCACTCTCATTTTGACACTGTTCGTTGGAGTGAGGAATATCAACGCGATTTGCTTGAATATTGCCTTGAATTATTCCATAAAACTGACTATATGAGAGGCACATATATTTGGCAGTTTGCAAACATCAGAACCTCACACTCTATGGATATCAACCGTGTTCGCTATTTCAATAATAAAGGTATTGTTGACGAATATAGAAATCCTAAGGCTTCATTCTTTAAGATTAAAGAGCTATATAAAAAATTTGCAAATGAATAATAAAAAGCACGCTAAATGCGTGCTTTTTCTATTAAAATTCTTGAGGGAGTGTGTGATTTTATGAGTGATAGCCTTTGTTTTTTATAGCACTTATTCTACTAACTATATCGGAGATTTTGCACTCTCCAAATGCTGCCACTGTGCTTTTAATTGTATCATTTAGCGGTTCATACCAGCGAGCTTGAATTTTATCAATTCCAATTGCTGCGCCGACAATACTACCAACTGTTCCTGCATTGCAGTCAGTATCTATACCGCACATTGTAGCAATTGTTATGCTCTTTGTGTAGTCAAGCTCGCCAGCGACAATGCCAAGGGTTACCATCGACATATTATTTATGGTTGCTGCAAATGGAAGATGACCATATTTTTCGTAAATCTTGTCGGCTACCTTTTCCCAGTCCTTGTATTCCTCCCACCACGCGCAAACTAGAGTTACTGCCTCATAGAGTCTTGATTTTTTAGGAATTACAGAAAGACCCGATTTAATTATTAAATCAACACTTGGATTTTTTGACATAGCGCCTGCTATTGCGCCTGCCACAAACATACCGCCATAAATGCCGTTTTTGGTTAAGCTAAATGAGCAATCAACGTGTGCATCACGTGCAGCTGATATAAGGTCGGACGGGTGAATATATCCCCAAAAGTCTGTACGGATTTGACCATCAATGCATTCCCTCCAAGGGTTTAGCTTGTATGGAATTTCATTAATTTGCTCGTCGGTATCTTTAGTATCATCAAGAGAAACCATATTAAAATATGCTTGGCGAGATGCACACCAGCACCAGTGATATGAGATATTGTCGAGCCAGTTCCAGCCAACATCTGCTCTTTTAAAGCCGTCCGGATGAGTCTCTGCCAAATTTAGCGCTAATAGTGTATAGTTAATATCGTCGTCGGGCTGAGCAAACTTAACATTGCCCTTAGTTGAGTATATACAGTCCTCACGAAGCCTTTTATCTAGCTTTTCCGAATATGCGGAAACAAAGTCATTAAGTGGGTATTCGCCAACGCTTTCAAGATATTCTCTAATATCTTCTTTATTCATACCCATTTCAAGTGGCTTGCCGAGAATTACAGCCGCGCACCTACCGAAAAATGCGCCCTTTAGTCTATTTTCATATTCCTCGCTTGAAAGAGGCTCTAGGCTTGGCATAGGTCCTGCTTCCTTTAAAATCTCGTCAAAATCATTTGGCTCAAGGTATGGGTAGCACTTAACTATTGGGGTTTCTCTCACCTTAATTAAGTTATAGTAAGCCTTTTTCCAAAACTCTCTGTCCTCGCCCTCGTTATAGCTATCGCATTCGTTTGGAAATGGCAAAAAGCCCTCAGCATCCGGACTCGGCTGAACATATTTTTCAACATCAAAGCCCTCGTCCCTTAAAGCGTCATATTCTTCTTTATATAGTGTTTTATAATTTGCGTATCCCGGCATAATTCCCTCGTTTTTTATAAATTTATCATTAAAATTATTGTATCATTTATGTATTAAAATGTCAAATAAAAATGTGCTTTTTTATTGAATATTTTATTTTGCTATGGTATAATTTTATCAAACTTAGTTTTAGGGAGTAATCTTATGAAAAGCCCATTAATTACAATGACTGCTTTGGTTGGCAAGCCGAGCAAAAATGATATATTGAGCTATTTAAATAGTTTAAAAGAAAACGGCGTTGACCAGGTGCTGATTTATCCACGCTCGGGTTGCTTAATTGAATATCTAAGTGATGAATGGTTTTTAGCTATTGAAAGCTTTGTCAAATGCGCACAAGAGCTTGATATGTCAATTTGGCTCTATGATGACTTCAACTGGCCATCGGGAGATGCTAAAGGTAGAGTTTCTTCAAAAGAAGAATTTCGTTTAAAGGCAATTAAGACAAGTGGCAAGGATATAGGGCAAATAACCTCTAAATCCGGACACAACTCCGATATTTTTGGAGAAAAACACTTCCCTAATCTCTTAAATCCTCAAGCTGTTGACTACTTTATTTCTCTTACTCACGAGGAATACTATAAACGATTTGGCGATTATTTTGGTACTATAATTAAAGGTATTTTTACAGACGAGCCATCGTTTGGTTACTGTGCAAATGATGGCGCATTACCTTATTATGAGGGAATGGAAAAGGACTACAGCGAGAAATATCAAGCAAGCTTTTTTGACGATTTATATAATCAAAATGAGAATTTTTGCAAAAATGTAATGTCGCTTGCCTCGACTCGATTTAAAGAATGCTATATAGACAAGCTTTCAAGCTGGTGCAAGTGCCACGGAATATTAATGACTGGTCATTTAATGTGCGACAATGAGCCATTTTGGGCAGTTAAGCATAATGGAGATTTTTTAAGTAATCTTTCCGGATTTTTACTCCCCGGCATTGATGAAATTGCCTCTTGTTTTGATGATAGGTCTGAAATGGCGCTTTTTGGTGCAATAGAATATGCATCTAACGGAAACGGCGCTATGGCAGAGCTCTTTGCTCTTGGCCCTTGCGATATGTCATATGCAAAGAAAAAATGTATGCTCTATTTGGCTGCTTCTCATAAGATTAACCACTATTTTTTGGCAATTTCTCATATGGATATTTCAGGGAATATGCACGTTTGTGATTACTTTAATGATTTTGCGGTAGCTCAGCCTGATTTTAGTGGAATGCGACTTTTGTCAGAGGATGCAAAAACAGCAAGTGAGTTTGCCAAAAAGGACTATAAAGCTGATATTTATATAAAATTCCCTACTGATATTAGCCTGAAAAATGCATCCCGCAACTTGGATTTAACCATTCTTTTCTCTTTAATTAACGAGCTTTCTTACCGTGGAATTCAATGGAAATATATAACTGACGGAGCGCCAACCGACGCACCTATAATTGAGCTTAGCGACAAACTGGAGCTTATCTTAAACGGCGAAGCGATTAGCCTTGAAAACGCTATTAAAGCATTTGATAAAAATGCGATAACCGACATTGACGGAAATTTTGTTAAGGGCATATTTAGAAGGCGCTTTAATGACGGAACGTCTATTATACTTAATCTTTTTGCTCCTAAAGGAAAGTATATAATTGATGGTGAGGCTGTTTACTTAGACGAACACGCTACCCTCTTAGGAAAAAACGATTTGATAATAAAAAAAGAATGCTTAAATGCATCCTTTAAAGTAAAATATTATACCCCCAATATTGTTCGCCTTATGTATTTGAATGATGCCTCAAGTGCTTTTATTAACATAGATGATAAATTCAATGTGCGTTTTGCTGTACGTAAAAACACAAGCATAAAAATTGACGGAAAGGATTTAGATTTTGATTTTGATTATAATCCTTTACCACAAGGCATACGCGAACATTATAATATCACTAAAGAAATTATGCTCCAGGGCGAAAAAATCATTGTTGAAGGTGGATATGACTTAAAATATATGCCAAGTACTATGATAATTGGGGATTTTTCATCCAATATCATATATGGAGATATCTGTGGAATTTCACTAACTAAACGAAAAAATGCTATAAAGGTGGGCAAGAAAGTCTGTGACTTTGGCAAGGTTGAATTTAGTGCGAAAATAACCGTACCACAAGAGGTTAAGGCAATTGAGCTTTCTGGCACTAAGCTATATACGCTCCTCTATATCAACGGAAAGCTTGTTGATGAGAGAATTGCCTCGCCTTACATTTTCGATATTGATAGCAAACTTTCTGGCAAGGAAGTAGAAATAAAAATAGTACAATATTCAAGCATAGGTCCAATATTCGGTGATGTTGACTATTGGGACAAACATACTATACATTCTCAATGGCGAGGAACCCCATCAACTAGCAAGACGCTATTTGGATTTGATGAGGTTAATTGGGTATATTAAACAAAAAGAGAATTTGCGAAATCGCAAATTCTCTTTTTTATTATTCTGCTGTGTAGTTATCAAAATAACCTTGAATAAATACGATAGGTGTTCCCTTATCGCCTGAGCCAGATGTTAAATCACATAGTGAACCGATAAGGTCTGTAAGACGTCTTGGAGTTGTTCCCTCTGATGCCATTTTGCCAACGAGGTTATCATCCTTTGCTTTGATTTTTTCCTTGATAGCTTCCTTAAGCTCATCTCCGGAAAGACTAGCAAATTCATTATCAGCTAGATACTTAAGCTTAAGCTCATTTGGAGTTCCCTCAAGTCCAGCTGTGTAAGCAGGAGAAACAACTGGGTCTGCAAGCTCCCAAATCTTACCAACAGGATCTTTAAACGCACCGTCACCGTAAACCATAACCTCAACAACCTTACCAGTTGCTTCGAAAATGTTCTTTTGAATAGCATCGACAATTGGTTGGCAATCACGTGGGAACAACTTAACTTGGTCCTCTGTCGCCTTGTTTGAACCAAGAAGTCCATAATCTGCGTTATAGCCACTGCCGTTGATTGAAGCATTCATAATCTCGTCAAGGCCGAATACCTTTTCAGCACCTGCAGCCTTTAGAAGTCTCTTTGAACGGGCTCTTGAGTGAATGTCACAAGTAATAACATTCTTTGTATACTTAAGAACTGCACGTGGGTCGTTAGCAAAAATGATTTCCGCCTCTGCACCGCAATCAGTAATTAGCTTTTCATAATATTCAACATAGTCGATTCCTGTAAATGTGTGCTTTTCATAACCAAAAAGCTCACGATATTTCTTAAGGTCAAGAACATCACGATATGGGTCAACGCCCTTTTCATCAAGCGCATCGAGTGAAACTAGGTGGTTACCTACCTCATCAGATGGGTATGAGAGCATAAGAACAATTTTCTTTGCGCCCTTTGCGATACCACGTAAGCAAATAGCAAAACGATTACGGCTAAGGATTGGTAAAATAACACCCACAGTCTCTCCGCCAAGCTTTGCTTTAACATCTGCTGCTATATCGTCAACAGATGCATAGTTTCCTTGTGCACGAGCAACGATAGCCTCGGTCATTGCAATTATATCTCTATTTTGAATTTCAAAATCCGCATCCTTTGATGCCTCAAGTACAGATTCTGTTACAATTTTAACAATATCATCACCTTTTCTGATAATTGGGGCACGCAATCCGCGTGAAACTGTACCGACCATACGACTCATAAGTTTACACTCCTAAATTCACTAGATTTTCTAGCTTTGTATAATAACACATAAATTATATTCCATCGACCTTTTTTTGTCAAGAGTTTTTTTCATATTTTTAATAAGTTTTCATTTTTTATTTGTTTCTTTTTGACTTTTCTATTGAATGCAAGAACTCAGTGTGGTATAATTTTTCTAGATGATTTTCAGGGGAGGATTTTATGAAAAATACACATTTGCATTCTTACAGCATTATGCCTCTTGACACCTCTCATATTGACGAAATATGCCAAGATATTAAGGAACAATATGAAAAAGGAATTGCTAAAATGGCACTTTTTTCAATGACCTTAGTACCAGAGGGCAATCCGCCCGTTGATAAGGCAACTTTACTCTGCAAAAAATATAAATTGTTTCAAGACAGATTAAATTCAATGGGACTAAAATGTGGCATTTTGGTTCAAGCAACGGTTGGACATGGTTGGATTTTAGGTGAGCTTTTTCCCTATCAATCTCATGTTAATTTCACTGACGGAGCCGCAACCAGATGCGCTTGTCCATTAGATGATGGCTTCAAGGATTACATATACAATGTTATGAAAACGCTCGCATCATATAATCCTGCTTGTATTATGATTGATGATGATTTCCGTACTATTTGGTATAAGGGCGAGGGATGTGCATGTCCTTTACATATGAATTTATTTAACAAGTATGCCGGCACCGACCTTTCAAGAGGCGAGCTTTGGGAAATTGTAAATCAAAAAACCGACAAAGCTAAAAAATACACAGATGTATTTATTGAAGTGCAAAAGGAATCACTCATTGAAACCGCAAAAATTATGCGAAAGGGTATTGATGATATAAATCCTTCTCTTCCTGTTTCATACTGCTGTTGTGGAAACAATGCAGAGTTCGCTTACGAAATTGCATCTGTCCTGGCTGGGAATGTCAACCCTGTTGAGGTAAGAATTAACAATGGAAACTATACTCCACAGGGAGCAAGATTCTTCAGCCGTGCGTTCCACCGCTGTGCTACTCAAATTGCAAAATTAAAGGACAAGGTTGATATTCTTTTGGCAGAAACAGACACCTGCCCACAGAACAGATATAGCACTGGTGCTATGTCCTTGCATAGCCATTTTGTCGGTAGTATTTTAGAAGGCGTAAATGGTGCTAAGCACTGGATTACACGACTGATAACCTATGAGCCTGAAAGTGGCAAGGCATACAGAAGTGTACTTGCTAATAATCACGGCTTTTATGAAAAATTAGCATCCATTGTGCCAACTCTTAAGTGGCGTGGTTGCAGAATATTCACTCCCTCCACTCCCGATTTTACTTACGGCAGAGTCAAAGAGGAATGGGATGGATGGAGCTATTGCGTGCTCGAAAAATTAGGGTTGCCTATGTATTTTTCAAGCGATGTCGGTGGTGTTACCTGCTTAGAAGGGGATGTTGACACTAGGCTTAGCGACAACGAAATTCTTGAACTGTTAAAGGGTAATCTTATTTTAGCGTCAGACACGGCAGAAAATCTAGTAAAAAGAGGCTACAAAAGATACATAGGTGTTGATGTGCGTAAATGGCAAGGAAAACAACCAGTTAGCGAGTTCTTTTCAAATGGCAAGCGCACAAAAATTCAAATGGGAATAAAGGAGCTTGTTCCTATTTCAAATGACGTTATAATTGACTCTCGGGTTTGCAATACAGTTGACAACGAGAATTTTGAATATCTTTTCCCTGGCACTACGATATTTGAAAACGAACTAGGTGGTACAATAATTGTATTTTCAGGCACCCCTGTGGCTAAATTTGACATTTCTGAAGCATTTTCATTTTTAAATTATTCGAGAAAAGAGCAACTCATTAACATTCTCAAAACGACAAACGAAATGCCAGTATATTATCCAAATGACGAAGAGGTTTACCTAAAGGTAGCTGATATGCCAAATGGTGATACCTTTATAGCGCTTTTCAACATTGGTCTTGACCCAATTGATAAGGTTGAATTATGCTGTGACTTCAACGCTACTGCTTTTGAAAAGCTTATGCCTGATGGAACGCTAAAAAGCATTGATTTTACTTGTGAAGCCGGCAAATATATACTAGAAACAGATGCAAAAACACTCGACCCTGTGGTTATTTTTATAAAAAAGTGAGGTATACAAAATGGAAAATATAAAATGGTTTAAGGAAGCAAAATATGGACTTATGCTTCACTTTGGATTATATTCTCTTTTAGGCGGTGTTTATAAAGGAAAAAAATCTAAAAATTATGCAGAATGGATTCAATCAGCCTGTGCAATTCCTAATAGTGAGATGGAAAAAATGGCAAAAGCCTTTAATCCAATATATTTCGATGCGAAGGAATGGGTTGATTTTGCAAAAGAGTGTGGTATGAACTACATTGTCATCACTACAAAGCACCACGATGGCTTTGCATTATTCAAGTCAAATGTTGACTCATACAACTGTGTTGATTTTTCTATATTTGGACGTGATATTATCAAAGAATTGTCCGAGGAGTGTCGCAAAAGCGGTCTAAAATTTGGAATTTATTATTCGCAAGATCTTGACTGGCACGAAAAAAACGGTGGCGGTTATACGCATGAGCCTATTGGCTGCGCGGGTGTTTCATGGGACAACTCTTGGGATTTCCCGAACAAAGAAGAAAAGGACTTTAATATTACATATAAAAACAAGATTTTGCCACAGATAAAAGAGATTATGACTAATTATGGAGAAATTTCTCTTGCTTGGTTTGATATGCCTATGACCTTGAGTAAGGAGCAAAGCGAGGAAATCTACAATTTAGTCAAAAAATATCAACCCAATTGCCTTGTAAATTCTCGACTAGGCAACGGCAAATACGATTATGTTTCTCTTGGTGACAACGAAATTCCCAGTGAGCTTGAAAGCGAGTCTTCAAAAGAAATCGACTATAACTCTATCGAGGGATTTAAGCCTTCCCCTTATGGCTTTTACGAGTCTGCTTGTACTTTAAACGACTCATGGGGTTACAACTCCTGGGACCATAATTGGAAAAGCGCTCAAACCATTTATGAAAACAAAAAAAGGCTATCAGCCCTTGGAATAAACTACTTAATCAATATTGGTCCAGACCATTTAGGTAGATTTCCTATTGAGACACAAGAAATTTTACGTGGTGTAAAAGCATTAGAAGACAGCGAAAAACAATAAAGAAAAGGGATAACCATTTCGGTTATCCCTTTATTTTATTTAGATTCTAGCTTCGCATAAGTTTTAGCTGTAAACTTCTCGGAATACACAATAAATCTTTCGTGTGTGCCTTCGCCAATAAGCCCACGTTCATCATAAGCTTTTACCAAAAAACAGACACGTCTGCCATCAATTTCAGTAATTTCAGCTTCAACCGTTACTTCCATACCGACCGGAGTAGCACTCAAATGCTTCACGTTCAAGCTTGTACCGACCGACGATGAGCCAGGCTCCAAATCAGCACCGATGCATTTGTAAGAGCACTCTTCCATAAGAGCAATCATACGAGGAGTTGCGAGAACTAAAAGCTCGCCGCTGCCAAAAACCTTTGCCGTGTCAGCTTCAGTTATCTTCGTTTTGATCTGATTCTTCTGTCCTACTTGCATTTTCCTTTACCTCCGCCTGTGTTTTAACAATTGCTCTCGACTTCCAGAACTTTTGGAACAAGAAAAGCATTGCTTGAAGTGGAACTCCAATTATTAATAAGAACCATATTGCATGATTATTGCTGCTTGTAAAGAACAAAATGTGAAATATAGTTGCAATGATTGCCGACCAAACCAAAACCGAGCCTAAAACAAAATGCACAATCCAGTTGAACATTGTTCTACCAATCAATATAACCACTCCACAAGAGAACGGAAGTGCCCAAATGAATGTAATCCACAAAACCTCATTTGGTTCCTTAACCAAGTTGAAAACGAACCAAATTGTAGCAAAAAGCCATACAGAAACACCAGCTAAAATGCACATCCACACGCGATACATCCTTTGATGCTTTGTAGTTATGTGGATTTCAGGTGCAACGCACGATTCACTAACAAGATCGTTCATAGTAATGCCGTAGAACTGGCAAATTTCATATAAAACATTCAAGTCAGGCAAGGTATCGCCTTTTTCCCATCTTGATATTGCTTTATCAGAATAATTAAGCTTTTCTGCAAGCTCTGCCTGAGTAATTCCGCGTTGCTTGCGCAATGCACCTAGGTTGGCTGACACTATAGCTTTAACATCTTTCATAAATCCTCCACTAATGCCGATACAAATGCATCGACCTTAAGAAAGTAATACTAGAATATTAATACTTTTATATTATAGCGCAATATTATAGAAAAATCAAGTGTTTTTTGCAAATTCTACATTTTGTGGAGTGCTTTTTCTCACAAGACGAGATGTGAGAATCAAAACTTTAGACTCTAATAACATATATGTCCTTTACTCTTTTCTCACTTTTTGATATTATTTAAGCGTAAAAGCCATTTTGTAATGGCAATTTCAAAAGGAGGTCATTCATGGATAAGCGCAAGGTTATTTACTATCAAGACGAATTGAATGATGAGTTTTCAACCGCTAAGATTACTCCTCGCCCAATTGATGACGATTACAAATACATCCGCGACAAGTCGCTTTGGGGCAAAATTGTTCATTGGTTTTGGTTAAGAGTTTTCTTTACTCCGGTTGCAACCTTCTTCTCTAAATTCATTGTAAGGCAAAAAATAGTCAACAAAAAGCTACTTAAAAAGTTTAAGTTTACCGGCTATTTTTTATACGGCAACCACACAAATGATTTGGGTGATGCCTTAATGCCTCACTTCACTAATTTTCCAAAGCACAATTATTTAATAGTTCATGCAAATAATGTGTCTATGCCAGTGCTTGGTAAAATAACACCGCACGTTGGCGCACTTCCCTTGCCCGACACAAAGGGAGCTTACAAAAACTTTATTTCTGCTATTGATCAAAGAATAAAAGAGAAAAAATGCGTAATTATTTACCCAGAAGCTCACATTTGGCCTTACTACACAAAGATAAGACCATTTACAGATGTGTCATTTTCTTATCCTATTAAGCTTGATGTTCCTGTATTCTGTTTTACCAATACTTATCAAAAAAGAAAATTTTCAAAAAAGCCACGTGTAGTAACATACGTCGATGGACCATTTTATCCAAACACAGACCTCTCGCCCAAGGAGCAAAGAAAGCATCTTCGCGATCAGGTTTACGAATGTATGTGTGAAAGAGCAAAAAATTCAAATGTTGAATATATAAAATACATAAAAAAGGAGGAGAACGAGAAACCAAATGATTAATATTTTGTACTGTGGAAATGACAAGGTTTTTGATGGAATGCTTACCTGTTCTCTTTCTATTTTAAAAAGAAGCAAAACAGACGAGCCTATTACATTTTATATTTTCACAATGGATGTTCCACATCTAAAAAGTGATTACACATCGATAAGTGATACAAAGGTAAAATACTTTGAAGATGTAATCAAGCAATATAATCCCGAAAACAAGGCTGTAAAAATTGATGTTACAGATATTTACAAAAAGGAATTCGGCGGTTGCCCTAATGAAAGCGCATACTGCTCTCCTTACACATTGATTAGATTGTTTGCAGATTTAGTTGATTTGCCCGACAAGCTGCTTTATCTTGATGTCGATATTATGTTTGCAAAGGATATCCACTTGCTTTATGACATTAATGTTGATAATTATGAATACGCAGCTGCAAGAGATCACTATGGCAAATTTTTAATAAATCCCAACTATATAAACGCAGGTGTGCTCCTTTTCAATCTCAAAAGGATGAAGGAAACAAACTTGCTTGGAAAGGCGCGCGAGCTTATAAGAACAAAAAAGCTTACATTTGCCGACCAAAGTGCTATCATTCGTTCCACAACAAAAAGAAAGCTTTTGTCCCAACGTTTTAATGACCAAAAATTTTTGTACAAGAAAACGGTTGTTAGACATTTCTCAAAAAGATTGTTTTGGCTACCGTTTCCACACACCGACAATATTAAGCAATGGCATATAAGCCGAATGCACAAGAAGTTCGGTTATTATTGCTTTGATGATGTTTTATTCGAATACATTTACTTAAAAACTAAATTTGATAGGGAGTTTTCAAACAATGACTGATAAAAGAATTCCAATATTTTATGCTTGCGATGACGCATTCGTAAAGTACACAATAGTTTCCATTTCATCTATGATTAAAAATGCATCTAAGGATTACAAATATCATATTCACGTGCTTTATACTGATATTTCTGATGAAATGAAGAAAAAAACATTAGCTCTTGCTAATGAAAATTTTAAAATTAGCTTTGAGCATGTTGGCAAGTACTTAAAATCTATTTCCAAGAAGCTCCCTTTACGCCACTATTATTCTAAAACAACATATTATCGTTTGTTTATTGCTCCTATGTTCCCAGAGTACGACAAGGCTCTTTACATTGATAGCGATATTATTGTTCTTGGCGACATTTCTAAGCTTTACGAAACAGATATTTCAAATTACTTTTTGGGGGCTTGCCACGAGCAAGCTATGGAACAGGTTGATGCATACGGCACATATGCTGAGAAGGTTGTTGGCGTTTCAAGACACGAGTTTTTCAATGCTGGTATGATGCTTTTGAACACAAAGGCTTTTAGAGATAATAAAATTCTTGACAAGTTTATTCATTATCTCGGCGTTTACGATTTCATCGTTACTCAAGACGAGGATTATTTGAACCTAGTTTGCAAGGATAAGGTATTTTGGTTAAGCCAGGTTTGGAATACAGAATTAACTGATGGACTTGAATACGGCTATGACATTTCAAAGGCAAGCATTCTCCACTATATTATGGTTAACAAGCCTTGGCACTATCACAACTGTAGAGGTGCTGAAATTTTCTGGAACTATGCTAAAGAGACCTCTGTTTACGATGATTTAAAGGCTGAGCTTGATTCTTATACCGACGAAGAGCGTGAAAGAGACGCAGCTTCTGCCGCTAATCTACATCAAATGGCTCTTGATGAGATAGCACGTGATGATAATTTCTTAAATGTTTGGGGAGATAAGCTTCCACTTGTATAAATAAGGAGATTCCAATGGAAACCAACATTATTCCAATATTTTTAGCGCTTGATAACGAAAATGAGCAAAATCTTATTAGTGCTATTGAAAAATTAAGTAGCTTCAATTGTAAAATTCACGTTTTGCACAAGGACAATGTGGATGATTTAAAGGAAAGGCTTAATAATTCTAGCATTGTTTTCTGTGATGTTAGCGAGCTTATTAAGGATGGTTCATCGGATTACTACAAATTCGCTATTCCAATGATTTCCACATTTGAAAAAGCTATTTATATTGACCCATCTTCCAAGGCTTCATACGACATAGAAGCTATTTGGAATACGGATTTAAAGAATTATTATATCGGCGCATATCACGATAATGCTTTTGACAGCGACGCTATGTCAAGCTATACCGAAAAGGTACTTGACATCTCTCACTATGTCTATGTCAATGACGATGTGCTCATTTTAAATCCTGTGGTTCTAAAGAAAACTCTTTTCTATGAAAGATTTTTGGAATATTATAATTTCTGTGCTTTTTCTGTTCGACCAGCCGAGGCACTTTTAAATCTTACCTGTAAAGATAATATTTTAGTTATCGGTTCGGTTGATAGCGAGGTTGACGAGGCTATAGCTATTAACGAAACAGAAAGTGAGGGCTCTTTCCTTAACAAATGGAACAAGGAAAAGCGAGCTCAAGATAGAGTTGAGGTTGTCAAAAAGATTGAAAAATTTGAAAGGGATGGCACGTTTGACCAAGACGTTGAGGACGACGTTCCTGGCAGAATGATTATGCCCGACGAAATCGAATACATAAAAAAATCTCCTATTGCTAAATTAAAAGCGGCTTTTGCTCTTAAAATGGCAAAAAAATTCTTCTACAAGCTGGAAAAGAAGAAAATGGTTATGATTGATGACGAGATTGAAGGGCTTGAAAATCTTGCAAATTTAAACACAGGTGCGATAATTACCTGCAACCACTTCAATGCTATGGACAGCTTTGCTATGCACTGGCTGTATCTAAAATCCAAGCATAAGAAAAGAAAGCTTTATCGCATAATTAGGGAGGGCAACTACACTTCATTCCCTGGATTTTTTGGTTTTTTAATGAGGAATTTCTACACTTTACCTCTTTCCTCTAATCATAAAACTATGAAAAAATTTATGGCTGCAACAAATGAGCTTTTGCAGAGTGGACAATTCGTTCTTGTTTATCCTGAGCAATCAATGTGGTGGAATTATCGTAAGCCAAAGCCACTAAAGCCAGGCGCATTCTCTTTCGCTTCAAAAAACAATGTTCCTGTTTTGCCAATATTTATTTCAATGAGAGACTCTGAGGTTTTAGGTCCGGACGGCTATTATGTGCAAAAATACAAAATGCATGTTTGCAAACCCATTTATCCAAGCCCTGAGCTCAACGCAAGAGAAAACACAGAAAATCTATTGAAGGAAAATGAGCAAATTTGGAAAGAAATTTACGAACGCGAGTATCAAATCCCACTCGAATACACAACTGAAACATTTGAATTATAATTAAAAAGGTGTACCAAAACGGTACACCTTTTTGTTTCAATTATAGGATTTCATCAAGTGTTTCTATATATCTGTAGCCATAAAAATCAAGCTCTTTTTGCATCTTTTCAATACCGAAGTCGATCGAATCAACATTGTGGCTATCAGAATTAACAGCAAAGGGCTTTCCACTCTTTGCAATTTCGTGTAAAATCCAATTTTCAGGATATGGACTAGTTCTGTATCCACGAGATATTGCACCTGTATTTATTTCAAAAATTGCAGGCGACTCAAGAAGCGTTTTAAGTGCCATTTTTACTGCGCTTTTATATTTTGGATTATTTGTATCAATAAGCGGCAAACGCTCGTTAAACTTGGTTATAAGGTCAAAATGACCTATTATTTGACATCTTGTGCGATTGTAAATGTCCGCTACTAGCTTGTAATAGTCTTCACAATAAGAAATTGCATCACCATCGTAATATTTATCTATGTTTTCTTTTGTAGCCTGTGCGCTTAAATCAAGTGGTAAATATACACCATTTTTATAGATATAATGAACAGAGCCAAGCACATAATCAAATTCTTCAGTCGAGCCCTCTGAATAGTAGTCCTGCTCTATTCCTATATAGATTTTTATCTTGTCCTTGTACATTTCGCGTAAAGCCTTAAGAATGGCAATATATTCAGGCAATTTTTCCTTTTTTGCATCCCAAACCTCAGGAAAAGGAAGGGGGGAGTGTACGGAAAAGCCTATTTCTTGCAGTCCCTTGTCAATGGCAGAAAGAACCATTTCCTCAGCAGTATTTTTACCATCACAAAAGGTTGTATGTGTGTGATAATTTGTTAGCCTCATTTTGTCATTTTCTCTTGCTTTACTTTATGATCAATAATATGACGAGAGCCAAGCTCCTTTTGAATATCCTCAATACTGATGCCCATTTGAACCATAAGAACCATTACGTGATATGCCAGGTCAGCAATTTCGTATATTGTTTCGTTTTTATCATCAGCCTTGCCAGCGATTATTACCTCAGTTGACTCCTCGCCTACCTTTTTAAGAATTTTATCAGTTCCCTTCTCAAAAAGATATGTTGTGTAAGAACCCTCCGGCTTATCCTTTTTGCGTCCAACGAGCAAATTATACAATCCGTTCATTGTAAACTCATGACGGTCTTCGCTTTGGTAAACCTCATTTGTGAAGCACGAGTCAGTTCCTGTGTGGCAAGCAGGTCCGTCTTTTTCTACAACTATGGTCAATGCATCCATATCGCAGTCAGCTGTAATCGAAACGATATGCTGATAATTGCCACTTGTTTCGCCCTTTAGCCACAGCTCTTCTCTTGAACGACTATAAAAGCAGGTTAAACCCTTCTCCATTGAGATTTTTAGACTTTCCTTATTCATATATGCAAGGGTCAAAACCTTTTTTGTATATGCATCTACAACAACGGCAGGAATTAATCCGTTCTTGTCAAATTTAAGTTTTTCAATATCAAACATAATCATATCCTCGCTTTAATGCCATTATCATTTAGTTCTTTTTTTAAGTCTTTAATTTTAATTTCTCCAAAGTGGAAAACTGATGCTGCCAAGCCTGCTGACATTTCCGGAATTTCCTTAAATAAGTCAATAAAATCATTGACTGAACCAGCACCGCCCGATGCTATAACTGGTACATTTACTGCCTCACACACAAGTCTTAAAAGCTCAATGTCAAAGCCGTTTTTGACACCATCAGTATCAATGGAATTGACAACAACCTCGCCAGCACCCATTTCAACACATCTTTTTATCCAAGAAATTGCTTCCATTCCTGTATCGTACCTGCCACCGTGAGAGAAAACGTGAAATTCACCGTCCACCCTTTTTACATCGGCAGAAATAACGACGCATTGGTTACCATATTTCTTTGCAGCTTCAGTAATTAGATCGGGGTTTTTAATAGCGCCAGAGTTCACACTAACCTTATCAGCGCCACATTTTAAAACTCTATCAAAGTCCTCTATTGTATTAATTCCCCCACCAACTGTCAAAGGAATAAATACGTTTTGAGCAACTAAAGTCAATATTTCTGTAAAGAGCTTTCTGCCCTCATGAGATGCTGTAATATCATAAAAAACAAGCTCATCTGCTCCGTTTTCAGAATAATATTTAGCCAAGGTAGCAGGGTCGTTGACATCGTTTATGCCCTCAAAATTTACGCCCTTTACTACTCGTCCATCCCTAACATCTAGGCACGGAATAATTCTTTTGGTAATCATTTTGCAACCTCAATAGCTTCCTTTAAATCAATAGCACCGGTATAGTATGCTTTTCCTATTATTGCACCGTAAAGATTCATTTCCTTAAGTGCTTTAATATCGTCAATATTAGACACTCCCCCCGATGCAATTATATCGAGAGTATATTTTTTTGACAACTCCTTATAGAGCGTAAGGTTTGTGCCCTTCATTGCGCCGTCTTTAGAAATATCTGTGCAAATTATGGTTTTTACACCTAAATTTTGCATCTTATTTAAAAACTCGTCAAGTGAATATTGGCTTTTTTCAACCCACCCCTTAATAGCAATAAAACCATCCTTAACGTCAGCACCAACTGCAATTTTGTCTCCATACTTTGAAAGTGCATCAACTAAAAATGCTTCGTCATTTACAGCACTAGTGCCAAGAATAACTCTATTTGCACCATTTTCAAGATAAGTTTTTACAGTATTTATATCGCGAATACCACCGCCGATTTCTAAAAACAAGCTAGTTTTTTCAGCTATCTTTTTTACTATTTCAAGATTAGGTGTTTTTCCGGTTTTTGCGCCCTCAAGGTCAACCACGTGGATGAATTTTGCCCCTGCTTCCTCAAATTTTTTGGCAATTTCCCAAGGCTTATCACTATAAATGGTCATTTGATTATAGTCGCCCTTGAAAAGACGAACTGCTTTTTTATCATATATATCTATCGCTGGGAAAATATTCATTTGGTCATCTCCATTTCAGAAAACGCTCTCAATATATTGAGCCCTACTTCGCCACTCTTTTCAGGGTGGAACTGGCAGCCCATCACATTACCCTTTCCAACAATGGCTGTAATGTCCTTATCGTATTCAGCATATGCAAGAAGTGAGTCATCACAATCTACTGCATAATATGAATGGACAAAATAAACATAGTCGCCCTCTTTTATGTACTTAAAAAGAGGATGATTTTTCTTAAAGGTCAATGCATTATAACCAATATGAGGAATTTGAAGCTTAGGGTCAATAACCCCTTGCATACCGATGACAGAGCCCTTTAAAAGCCCTAGCCCATCGTGCTCTCCATACTCGTAGCTTTTTTCAAAAAGAAGCTGCATTCCAAGGCAAATGCCCATAATCGGCTTCCCACTGTTCGCTTCATCTATTATGACCTTATCAAGTCCTGTTTGTCTTAATTTTTCTATGGCATCGCCAAACGCACCAACACCAGGGAGCAAAATTTTATCGCTCTTTTTTATAACCTCGGGGTCGCTTGTAACGACAGCCTCTTGTCCTATATATTTAAATGAAGATACTACGGAAAAAAGGTTTCCTATTCCATAGTCAATAATTGCTATCATTAGATTACTCCTTTTGTGGAGGGAATTTCGTCCTTATATTTTTCATCAACTGCTATGGCAGTTTTTAAGGCTCTTGCAAAAGCCTTAAACGCGCCCTCTATTATGTGATGAGAGTTTGTTCCAGCTAGAGATTTCAAATGAATTGTGATGCCACTCTCTCTAGCGAGCGCCATAAAGAACTCCTCGCAAAGCTCGGTATCAAAATCTCCTACTCTATATGAAGGGATGTTGAGTGTATAATATAATCCACCTCTGCCAGAAATGTCAATTGCACACAAAATTAGCGATTCATCCATTGGCAAAATAACATCGTCGTATCTATTTATGCCCTTTTTCTCTCCTAAAGCTTCCTTAATTGCCTTGCCTAAGCAAATTGCAATATCTTCAGCTGTGTGGTGGTAATCAACATCAGTGTCGCCCTTACAATAAACCTTTAAATCAATTCTTGAATGGCGAGAAAAAAGGGTAAGCATATGGTCAAGAAAGCCGCAGCCTGTGTTTATTTTGTTTTCGCCCTTGCCGTCAAGGTTGAGTGAAAGCTTAATATCTGTTTCTTTAGTTGCTCTTTCGATTTTAGCCTCTCTCATTTTACCGCCTCCAATATTTCTTTAGTTTTATTTAAGAATATATCCATTTGCTCCTTTGTGCCAATGGTAATTCTATTGTAGTCTTTAATTTTTTCAGTTTTAAAATGACGCACCAAAACTCCGCTTTCCTTGAGCTTTAAGTAAAGCTCCTCGCCACCGATTTTATTGTTTTTAGCAAATAGGAAATTTGCGCTTGAAGGAAGAACCAGAAAGCCCATTTTTTCAAGCTCGTTTTTGGTGTAATTGCGTGTTTCTATAATTTTTTTACAGTTATCCATATAATACTTATCGTCATCTATCGCACACGCGCCTGCTACTTGACTTATGCGATTTACGTTATATGGATTTGTAGAATACTTAATGGTATTTAAATCGTTAATAATAGCCTTTGAGCCAATACCAAAGCCAATTCTTGCCCCCGCCATTGAGCGAGATTTAGAAAAGGTCATAGTAACTAGTAGGTTATCGTACTTATGAACTAAGTCAACACAGCTTTCTGCTCCAAAATCAACATATGCTTCGTCTATTACAACCACGTTATTAGGATTGGATTTGACAATTTCTTCGATTTGGTCACGGGAAAGCGCTATACCTGTCGGTGCATTTGGATTAGCTATCACTATTGTTGTATTTTTAGCTATATAATCGCTTGTGTCGATTGAAAAATCATCTTTCAATGGAACTTGACGATATTTAACACCATTTAAATCCGCAAAAACGGTGTAAAAGCCATATGTAATCTCAGGGAAAAGCATTTCCTTTTCTGTGTCTCCATATGCCATAAATGCGAAGTTAAGAACCTCGTCACTGCCGTTGGTTACAAGCACCATATCGGGAGAAACACCATATCTTTTTGCAATTTTTTCGGTTATTATTGTAGATTGTGGGTCGGAGTACAAATGGAGCTTTTCTGCCTCTTTTTTTACCGACTCATATACGTTTTCAGATGGTGCGTATGGGGATTCGTTTGTATTTAGCTTTACATATTCCATATTTTTAGGTTGTTCGCCTGGGGTATATGGAATTAGTGAAGAATATTTTGTGCTGAAAAACTTACTCATTTTTCCTCCTTATAGATTTATACTATGAAAGCATTATTTTTCAAAGCGAATTGTTGCGCTCTTTGCGTGTGCGTGCAAGCCTTCCTTTTCGGCAAAGGTGGCAACCTTATTTGCAACCTCGCCAAGTGCTTCTCTTGTATAATAAGTAAACTGTGTCTTTTTTACGAAGTCATCAACCGACAAGGGAGACGAAAATCTTGCGCTACCACTTGTTGGGAGTGTGTGGTTTGGCCCTGCAAAATAGTCACCAAGTGCCTCTGGACAATATTTACCCATAAAGATCGAGCCGGCGTGCTTAACCTTATCTAGATAATCAAACGGATTATCTACGGCTAATTCTAGGTGCTCGGGCGCTATTTCATTTGCTATATTAATAGCAAGCATCAAATCATTTTCTGCTACTATTATTTTTCCGTTTTTATCGATGGAATATCTTGCAATTTCCTCACGTGGTAAAAGTGGAATTTGCTTTTCAAGCTCATCGCTAACCGCTAGAGCTAACTCGTATGAATCAGTAACCAAAACAGCACTTGCCATTTTGTCGTGCTCGGCTTGGGAAAGGAGGTCGGCTGCTACATACACGGGGTTAGCTGTCTTGTCAGCAACAACCAAAATTTCGCTTGGCCCTGCTATCATATCGATAGAAACCTTGCCAAAAACCTGCTTTTTAGCCTCGGCAACATATGCATTACCTGGACCTACAATTTTATCAACACATGGGATAGATTCTGTTCCATAAGCGAGGGCTGCCACAGCTTGTGCGCCACCAACCTTGAAAATTCTATCAACTCCTGCGATTTTTGCCGCTGCTAAGATTGCTGGATTAACAAGCCCATCCTTTGATGGAGGTGTTACCATAACAATTTCTGAGCAACCAGCAATTTTGGCAGGAATACTGTCCATTAATACAGTTGACGGGTACGCGGCTGTACCGCCTGGAACATATAGTCCCACCTTTTCAATAGGAGTTATCTTTTGACCTGTGATAACGCCGTTTTCCTCTTGGATTTTAAAGCCATCCCTTACTTGATTTTTATGGAAACGTGTGATGTTTTCCTTTGCTTCCTTAACTATCTCGATAAAGTCAGGATCTACGCTTTTGAATGCGTTCTCTATCTCCTGTTCACTAACCTCAAGGCTAGAAAGTACGACTTTGTCAAACTTTTCTGCATATTCAAAAAGTGCCTTGTCGCCATTTTTTCTTACGTTATCAATTATTTCGCTAACTACAGCTTCAACACCTGATGCTATATTATCACGCGCGAAGATTTCACTATTTGAAACCTCGCCATATTTATATATTTTAATCATTGTCCTTTACCTGCTCTGCCAAAAACTCTGCTATTTTCACAATTTCCTTTGTTTTAAACTTGAAGCTTGATTTGTTCACGATTAAACGTGCGGAAATTGGAAAAATCTCTTCCTTAACCTCAAGGTCGTTTTCCTTTAAGGTTGTACCTGTTTCAACTATATCAACAATAACGTCGGAAAGACCTAAAATAGGAGCGATTTCTATTGAACCATTTAATTTTATAATGTCAATATCACGGCACTTATTTGAATAATACTTCTTTGCAACATTGACAAATTTAGTTGCAACCTTTAACGTTTGAGTATTATCGTCATAAAAGTCCTTTTTGCCCGCTACTGCCATGCGGCATTTTCCTATATTTAAATCTAACATTTCATATACGTCAGGCTCATACTCAAGCAAAATATCCTTGCCACAAACACCGATATCAGCGGCGCCTCTTTCAACGTAAATTGAAACATCGGACGGCTTAACCCAGAAATATCTTACTCCCTTTTCTTCATTTTCGAAAATGAGCTTTCTATTGTTTTCCAAAATAGATGGACAATCATAGCCACAAAGTGCAAACATTTTATAAACCTTTTCACCAAGTCTGCCCTTTGGGAGTGCTACATTTATCATTATTTTTTCCTCTAAATTTCTATTTTTTCTTTATATCTCAGTTTTACTGGTGTGCTTTTTTGTGCACTTACTGTCTTGTTTTCCCTGTGCAAGCGTTCAATTTCATTTTTTACAGCAATTGGCTCTGTTTTGTCAGAATACAAAAGCAAAACATCTACATCATATGCACTATGTGTTTCGTGGAAGCCCTCGAGCAAATCAGTATAAATTGCAAAGCCAACGCCCTGTGAGCGTTTGCCCATCTTTGCAAGCATTTTATCATATCTGCCACCGAAGAGAACACACTCGGAAACGCCATTTAAAAATCCATTAAACACGATACCATTATAATAATTCATATCGTTCACTATTGAAAAATCAAGACGAATTCTGTCAGATTTTTCGTCGGCTGTAAGAAGTGAAACAAGCTCCTTTAACTCACTTGTATACTTAGCAAAGCTCTCGCTCACATTCATATTTTCAAGGCTTGAAATAACACTGGATGGTTCGCCATAAACAGAAATAAAATCACAAAGAAGCTCTGTTTTTTCTTCATCTATTCCATATTCTAGTGATAGTGATTTAATTTCGTGCTTGCTCTTCTTTTTAATACATTCAAGTGCGTCTTGTTGATACGCTTCATTTGTGCAAATGCTATCTAAAAGAGCTGACAAAATTCCCATATGTGAAATTTCCAGCACGTAGCTATTGGAAATTGATTCAAGACTCTTCTTTGCAAGTGTAATTACCTCGTATGTGTCATAAAGGTCAAGGTCGCCGACGCATTCAAGTCCTGTTTGCATTATCTCTTTATATTCCCTTGTTTTACCAGAAATACGATAAACATTCTCACTATAATAAACCTTGCTCTTCGTACCCTTTTCCTCTGTCGCATTTTTAATAATTGACAAGGTAACGTCGGGCTTGAGTGCTAAAAGCTTACCATGAGTGTCGGTAAATGTAATAACTCCGTCGCTTACTAAGAACTCTTTATTTTTTGCGTAAAGGTCGTATTCCTCAAACTTGTTCATTTTATATGGTAAATAGCCATACTTTGAATACAATGAACGAAGGGTCAAAATAATTTTTTCTTCGTTTTTTAAATAATTAATCACTTTTTTGCCTCTTCTAATCTATCTAAAATCATAGAATAACCGCCGTCGCCATATTCAAGGCAACGATTAACTCGGCTAATTGTTGCTGTGCTCATTCCGGTTTCTTTTGTGATAACGGCATAATTTACACCTTCTCTTAACATTTTTGCCGCCTTTAGTCTTTGAGCAATTTCTAAGACCTCTTTAATTGTGCAAGCATCACCAAAGAACTTATAGCACTCGTCAATTGTTTTTAATGATAGTATAGCCTCAAAAAGGTCCTCTACTTCCTTTGTATGCAATTTACTCATTTCAAACCATCCTTTAAAAGATTTATGTGATTTTTGGACTTTATCACTTTAGTGTACTAAAATATTATAATACTTTTAATTATAGATGTCAATAGATTTCTTATAATTATTATATATAAAAGAAAACCACACGCTTGTGTGGTTTTCAATTTGATTATTTTTTAAGCAATTACAATTTTATGCTCTGTGGCTTCATCGTCAGCTGTATCGCCAATGTATGAAACACTTGAGCCAATTACTGCATATGCGTTGCAGTAAAGCGCTGTTGTTTTGTTTATGCCTGTAATCTTAACCTCAAGAACTGTATACTTTGTATCTGTTAGATTGATTAGAAGTGTTGCAGCATCT